>NZ_LUKG01000011.1:0-21233 GCF_001601815.1 Flavihumibacter sp. CACIAM 22H1 | reverse complement strand
CTTTTTTCCATCTCCGATGACTCCATAACCACATAGCCGGATCCTGCCGGATGGTTTCTTCCAGAAAATCACGATACATCCGGGTCAGTTCACCTTCAGGCAGGGATACCGGGTCTTCGGCTGCAATCTTCACATGGAGATAATAATAACCTCTTTTCTCTTTGGTTATATGTACAAAAGCTACGGGCAGGTTACCTGTTCTGGCCCCTTTTTCGGGTCCGGGTATAAAAGCCGTAGGATGGTTGAAAAAATTTAACCAGTACGCCTGCTGAACATTGGCCGGTACCTGGTCAGCCACCAATCCCAACAAATAGTGTGTATCCCGGTAAGGAAGCATGCTTTTTTTCATGCTGGTAGCCGGCAGCAGAATAGTGCCGGTTTTACTTCTTAGCTGACGGAACAATTTATCCATCGCCTTATTTTTTAAAGGCATGTACACGCCAAGAAGCGGGTGTTTACAATAATATCCATAAGCCAGGTTGGCGAGTTCCCAGTTGAAATTATGCCCCATATGAACCTGACACCGAAGCCCCCGGTCATACAAGTCGTTTAACTTTTCAAAATCTCCCTGCATTCTGCTGGTAATAAAGGATTTACCTGCCGATATAAGCTTGATGGTTTCAATAAACGTATCTATGAAATTTCGTTGAAAGGTCCTCCGGATCCGGGTTCTTTCGAGGTCGGTTTTTGCAGGAAAAGCCAGGCGCAGGTTATTATTTACAACAGCTCTTCGGTAGCCCGCCAATTCAAAAATAAGCCAGCCTAACAGGTCGCCCACGGCATATAAAACCCTGATGGGTGCCAGCGAAACAAGGTATAAAAAGCCATAGACGAAATAATACATGAAGGGCGGTGATTTTTACAAATGTAATGGCCAGCCTCGCCAGCACCAAGTTTACTGGGGGGAGAAAAACACGGTATTTTGAGGGTCAGAGGGTGATATTCTGAAGAATCGGGCTTTTTTCAGGGTAATCTGTGTTATAATGCAGCCCCCGGCTTTCTTTTCTGAACTGGGCTCCTTTTACGATCAGGTAGGCAACCGTTATCATATTTCTCAACTCACCCAGTTGAGGGGAGAGCGTGGTGCTTACATAAAGTTTTTCGGTCTCCTCCCAAAGCAGGTCCAGCCGGCGCATAGCTCTTTCCAGGCGCACATTGGTTCTGACAATACCCACATAATCACTCATTAATAGTTGTAATTCCTTCAGACTCTGGGTAATCAGGATCATTTCTTTTGGATCGGTAGTGCCGGCTGTGCTCCAATCTGGTATACGATCAGGATCAATTGTGCTGCCTGGCTGCCGGGAGGACGCCTCAAAAGCACGGTGTCCAAAAACCATTGCTTCTAGTAAAGAATTACTTGCCAGGCGGTTGGCTCCATGTAACCCGGTGGAAGCACATTCGCCGGCAGCATACAAATTCCGGATAGAGGTCTGGCCCCATTCGTCTGTTTTTATTCCTCCACAGCTATAATGGGCTGCCGGGGCTACCGGAATCTGGTGCTGGGTAATATCGATCCCAATCGACAAACATTTCTCGTAAATATTCGGAAAATGATGAATGAACTTTTCTTTGTCGAAATGCCGGCAGTCGAGAAATACATGCTCTGTACCCGTAATTTTCATTTCGGAGTCAATTGCTCTGGCAACAATATCCCGGGGTGCCAGGTCTTTTCGCTCATCGTAGCGTTCCATGAAGGCAGCGCCGTATTTATTACGAAGAATACCTCCGTCTCCCCGAACCGCTTCGGTTATCAAAAAAGCCTGTCCGCCGATGCCGGGCTCATACAAGGCAGTGGGGTGAAACTGGATAAACTCCATATTTTCAACCCTTCCTTTTGCACGATATACCATGCCTACCCCGTCGCCGGTTGCAATGGAGGGGTTGGTGGTTGACCGGTATACCTGGCCATTTCCACCCGTAGCCAGCAAGGTAGTGCCCGCCAGTATTTTTTCTATGCGGTTGTTAGTGGTGTTCAACGCATAAACACCGTAACATTGAATATCGGGCGTGCTTTTGGTAATCAGGTAACCCAAATGATGCTGGGTAATGAGTTCAATCACAAACCAGTGTTTATGGAATTCAATATTGGGGTATTGTTGCACTTTTTCGATCAAAGCTCTCTCCATTTCCTTGCCCGTAACATCTTTATGATGCAGGATGCGGTATTCACTATGCCCTCCTTCCATGCCCAGCGCGTAATCGCCATCTGCATCTTTATCGAAATTGGCACCCCAGTTAATTAGCTCCCGAATACGCTCTACCCCTTCTTTTACCACTATCTCCACCACTTTCTCATTACATAACCCATCTCCGGCAATCAGGGTATCATTGATGTGTTTTTCAAAGCTGTCGTTTTCGAAATCTGTTACCCCGGCAATACCACCTTGGGCATATTTCGTGTTGGTTTCATCCGCCGCCGCTTTTGTAACTACCGTAATTTTTTTATCCGGAAAGCGTTCTGCCATTTTAAGGGCATAGGTTAATCCGGCTATTCCGGATCCGATTACCAGGAAATCTGTTTGTATCATTTGATGCGCGCTATTGCGTGAATAATTAATAATTGGGCCAGTCCGTAGGTTAGCATTATAGCAACACTTGCTAACGCAAATGGTTGTACGAATTGATTGATGGCAAGCAAACTATCAGAAACCACAAATAATCCGGCTCCTGTAATGAGCAGCCTACCGGTAAAATGGAGCGGGTAAGTGGCGGAATGAACGGCCAGAATCAACATGGATCCGATGGCAAGCGCATACCCGAACACCGGCCATTTTAATTCGGAAGGCAGGTGCTGGAATAACCATCCGTATAATAGGGTAATATAAATGACCACCCCGATCAACACCGGCCAGTTCCGGTTCTCCTTTTGCAGGTTTTGCTTCCTGATCCGCCAAAAGATCCAACAATACAAGAGCTGGGCGATAAAAAAGGCCCCCAAGCCTGCCATAAAATAACCGGCTGCAGACTGCATCAGGAAAATATCTCCCAGCCAGGAAAAAAACAGGGCCGCCAAAACCAGTACCCGATTGTTCAACCCTGGGGAGGTAACAGAAATAAAATAAACCAACAGCCAGGCCATTAATAGGGGCTTCGTGATAAATCGAACCAATTCCCAATCAGCCAGGATAGCCAGCAAATGAATTGCCAGTAACAACAGGTAACCCATCAGCCAGCCATTCTTGTTTGCCGGTTTTTTTTGGTGCATTAATAACGAATAATGATTTCCATGTTTTTGGGCGAATCAAGTGCCGCTATCATATCTCCCTTTAAGGTAACGGTTTTTTTATCGGATGAAATAACGGCTGCGGTATTGCTTACAGACTTCACTTTTCGCGGAAGTTTGATGGTCAGGTTCATACTCATATCGCCCATCATGCCCAACATACCTTTGGATTCCTGCAATTTAGGATCAGCCATCAGGCTGTCGTAACGGGCCTTGTTTAACGTACGGCTATACTCTCCGTTACTGAACTTAATATCATACATAGAACTGATTTTTTCAATTCCTGTACCTGTTCCACCGCCTGGAATCATACCTGGTTGATCTGGCCCCGGCTGTTGTGCTCCACCCAGGTTTTTGAGCGAATTACCCATCATACCCATTTCGTTCATGGCATTGTATAACTTGTTGGCATCGCCCAGGTTTTTGAACGGATAATCCATCTTCATTTTAAATAGATTTTCCTTCATGTTCATCTGAATCTGCATTTTACCCTCTCTTAAAAGAGCTTTCTTTTCGGCACTTAATTCCTGAACAGTATCTACCAGGTCCTTCATCAGTATGGTAGTGTCCATGGCTTTTTCAAGTCCGTCTTTCTGAAGGTCTTCTGCCGAGGCAAACCCTTTCAGCATCTCGAACAATTGCCCCATATCGGTCCGGACAGCCATGTTCCCGGAACCATCTTCCCTTATTTCAACCTCTTCTTCAATCTGTATACAGGCGGTAAACAATACTGCAATAAGGCAGGCCCAAAGGAGTTTAAACTTTTTCATTTATGTGGTTTAAAGATTAGAGACAAGTTAATTGGTTTCATTGATTTGTACGCTATAATGTACGGTCATCGTTTTAGTTTCATCGGGCGCCAGCTCTACTAATCCGATGCCATTGTTAAAGCAGTTGGGGGCGGCACTCAGGTTTTCTATAGCAATACTTTTCCGATCGGGTGGTGTATACAACTGAAGGTATGGATACGATTCGTCTGTAATAAATCGAATGGATATGCCTGATTCGGGAGCAGACAATTCGCACACCGGTTGGCCGGCGGCAGCGTCAATCAGGAAGCAATTGTCAAGTACAGTGGCACCAAATGGTTTATTGGCATTGAATTCCTGGTAAGGCAGAATTTTTCCGGTGGGGATCAGTTTATCGCTGAATTCCAGCATGCCTTTAGCCGGAAAGCGGAGCCAGCAATTGTTTACCGTATCGCTCAATTGAAAATAAGGATGCCAGCCATCTGCAATAGGAATTGGTCTGGTATCCTTATTGGTAAGGGTTGTTTGAATCTGCAGGGTATTGCCGGGGAGTAGGGTATACCTTATCTGACAGGTATAATGAAAGGGATAACCGGGGTCTTCGGCATTAAAATCGTAGTCTAGCAATACCGAAGAAAAAAAAGCAGTTGTATTTTGTTCCCTGATTTCAAAGTTTTTGTTAAACAGTAATCCATGTATGGCAGAACCATCGGGGAAGCGGTTGGCAAATTGGTAAGAAATTCCCTGCCATTGATAGCTGCCATTTTCGATACGGCAGGGGAATGGCGAAAGTTTACTGCTTTTGTAACTTAGCGAAAGCTCCTGGTCCAGGGCCGCTTTATTAGCGTAGTTATTAATTATATTAACCGGCCCATTTGGTGCATTTACCGTGAAAGCGTGTAACATGCCCCCGAACTCTGGTGCAATAGATACGATACAGGAAAGTTCATCATCGTGCAGGTTAAGTAGCCCGATGCCTTTTTGGCTGGAATGGGTGATGCGAAATCTCATGGAGCAAAACTACCTAACTTTGCGGCACAATTTTGAATTATGCGTTATCTCTTAGGTTGGATTCTTATATCCCTGGGTTTTATTGCCTGCTCGCCCAATAACGTGCGGGAGGATGCAGAACTGGCTAGCTTGCTTACAACTGAAAAGCTGGAGGGGTCGATTGGCATATTTCATAACCTGAGCGGCGATTTTGTGCTCAGTGATAAGAAATGGTTTCGGGATAGCGCGGTGAACCCGGGTTCCAGTTTTTATATCATTCAATCGCTTATTGCCATTGAAACCGGCCGTCTGAAAGATGACAGTACCGTGGTAGGCGGAACGAGCCTGTACCAGGCATTTCGGGGAGATTCGCTTGCTTTTTTTCAAAACCTTGCGCAGGCTATTGGTAGGGATACGTTACAGAAATGGCTCGATACCCTTGGTTATGCCCGGAGGTACGATACCCCCCGCATTACCCAACCGGATCGTTTTTGGTTAGACAATTCAATGAAAATTACGGCAGATGAACAACTGGGTATCGTAAAACGGCTTTATTTTGATCAATTACCCTTTCAACGTCGTACCCATGCTCTGGTGAGTGAGCTCCTGCTGATGGAGGATAGTGCGGATCATAAAATTGCGTATAAACTATCTGAAACCCGGAATACGGACGGAACCCGTGTCTTATGGCTGCAAGGCTGGAAAGAAATCAGGCAACACCCTCATTTTTTTGTGATTCAACTCAGCAGCAGAGACGAAGAAGCCGACCTTAAAGCGGCAGCAAAAAGAATTCTGGATAAGGTTTTGGCCGGCTTTTTGCCCTAAATTGCCTAAAATCACCGACCCTTGTTCCGATTAGAAAATCCTTTATGGCTTAGTGCCCTGTTATTGGTGCCCATGCTGCTGGCAACCTACCTTGTAACCCAGCGCCTGAAAAAACGTAAACTGGCCCAGGTAGGTGACCCGGCATTAGTGCATTCACTCACCCGTTCCTTCTCCCCCCGCAACTATTTACTAAAATTCCTGGCTGCCATGGCTGCCCTGGTTTTTTTAGTACTGGCTATTGCCAACCCGCAGAAAAAAGGAGCGGCATTGGACCAAAACCGCCAGGGACTTGATGTGATGTTGATTATGGATGTTAGCAAGAGTATGTTGGCGCAGGATATTCGACCCAACCGCCTGGAACGATCGCGGCAATTGATGAGCCTGCTAATCGATCAACTTTCCAATAACCGACTGGGTATGATCTGGTTTGCCGGCAGGGCCTACCTCCAAATGCCGCTGACCTCTGACCTGTCTGCAGCCAAATTATTTTTACAAACTGCCGGACCAGATGCAGTACCCACCCAGGGTACCGTTATTGGTGAAGCGCTTCGGCTGGCAGGCACGGCATTTAATAGCCAGGAGCAGAAATATAAAGCAGTGGTGCTTATCTCCGATGGAGAAGACCATGACCCCGAAGCATTGGGTATTGTGAAAAAACTCGTTGAATCGGGTGTTATGATCAATACGGTTGGTGTGGGGTCTATGCAGGGCGCCACCATTCCTGATCCGGCTACTGGTGAAGCCAAGAAAGATGGGTCCGGCAACACCGTTATCAGCAAACTAAACGAAGAGCAACTGAGAACGCTTGCACAGGAAGGAAATGGAACCTATGTGTATTTGCAGGATGCAGCTTCAGCCGCTGCTACCATCACAACCCAATTGAATAGCATCGAAAAGAAACAATTGGAAGACGGAACCCGGGTGCAATACAACAGTTATTTTTACTGGTTTCTGATAATTGCCTTCGGCCTTCTGCTGGCCGAGCTATTCCTGTCTGAACGAAAAGCATCTTTGGTATGAAAACACAGATAAGCAGTCTCCTTTTATTGGGTTTTAGCAGTATTGCGATGGCACAATCATCCCAGATCAGGGAAGCGAATAAACTGTATAAAGAAGGCAAATTTGATGAAGCAGTGGCGCTGTATGAGGAGGCCCTCCGAAAAAACCCGGGCGATCTAACTGCCATGTACAATCGTTCCAATGCCCTGGCAAAAAAAGGCGATAAAGCTGCTGCAATGGAAGGGTATGAGCAAATCATACGGGAAGGGAAGGATCCACGGCTGGTAGAAAAAGCGTATTACGATAAAGGGGTGCTGCATCAGCAACAGCAACAACTGGATGAAAGTATAGCTGCCTGGATGGAGTCGTTGAAAATGGATCCGGATGATAAAGAGGCAAGGGAAAATTTGCAAAAAGCATTGAGGGAGAAGAAGGAGAAAGAGCAGAAAGAGGACAAGGAGAAGGAGGACAAGGAGAAAGACAAGGAGAAAGAGAAAGACAAGGATAAAGAGAAGAAGCCACAGCAGAGTAAGCTGAATAAAAAACAGGTGGAGCAACTTCTGAAGGCATTGGAACAGAAAGAAAAGGAAGTACAGAAGAAAATGCAGCAAAAAAGTGGAAGTCCTACCCGGCCGGAAAAAGACTGGTAACAACCAAGCGGATTCGGTTGTTATCTTTACCAAAAATCGGAGCAATGGAATATTACAGCGACTCGCTGACCAGTTATAAGAGATTGATTACCAGAGAAGTTAGTATAGGTGACCTGTTACTTGGAAATGGACACCCTATCCGAATACAAACCATGACCACCACTGATACGATGGATATTGAGGCTACGGTAGCCCAATCAATCCGGTGCATTGAGGCAGGCGCGGAACTGGTTCGGATTACTGCCCCCAGTAAAAAAGAAGCAGAACAATTAAAATTCATTAAGGAAGCCTTGCGCCGTCAGGGATATAATACTCCATTGGTAGCCGATATACATTTTACGCCCAATGCCGCAGAAATAGCTGCCCGTATTGTTGAAAAAGTGCGGGTAAATCCGGGTAATTATGTCGATAAAAAGAAATTTGAACAAATAGATTATACCGATGCTGAATATGCAGAGGAAATTGAACGGATCCGGGATCGTTTCACGCCCTTGGTTAAGATCTGCCGTGAATATGGAACAGCCATGCGGATTGGTACCAACCATGGTTCCTTAAGTGATCGGATTATGAGCCGTTACGGAGATACGCCGATCGGGATGGTAGAAAGTGCCATGGAATTTCTCCGGATTTCGAGGGATGAAAACTACCACAACATCGTATTGAGTATGAAATCTTCCAATCCGCTGGTGATGGTGCAGGCCTATCGCTTACTGATTCAAACCATGCAGCAGGAATTTGGAGAAATTTATCCACTGCACCTGGGTGTTACCGAGGCGGGGGATGGAGAAGACGGCCGGATCAAATCGGCAATCGGAATCGGCACCCTGTTGGAAGATGGCATCGGTGATACGATCCGGGTATCCCTGACCGAAGATCCTGAATTTGAAGTGCCCGTATGCCGAGACCTGGTAAAACGATACCAGGCCAGTACGGAAGAATTGCCGCCTGCCAGCGCTGGCCTGGTGCCCGCTATTCCTGCTGCCGGACCAGGTTACACGCCGTTTGAGTACAAACGAAGAGAAAGTTTTGCAGTGGATCTTATCGGTGGCGGACAAGTGCCGGTTGTAGTGGCTGATTTTAGCAACGTTGAAAAAATTGAGGCAGCTGACCTGGTGGCAATTGGTTATACCTACGATGCAGTTACTGATAAATGGAGCATTGGTGACGCGGCAGCAGATTTTATATTTACCGGGCATCAGCTACTTGATTTTGCATTACCCGGTTCACTGAAAGTGATCTGTTACCCGGCTACCTGGATTTTGGCAGAAGACAAAGAAAAATATTTTCCCATTTTCCAGGATAGTGGTTTTGTGGAAGCGGGGCAGAAAAGCGACCGGTTAAATTTTGTGATGGTGGATTGCTTCAATGAAGAAAACCCACTGAATGGATTTACCTGGCTGGAGGAGTTGAAAAAGGACAAGACGGTTGTGCTTTGCCTGAGTAGCACCAATCGCCATGCTATGCAGTCTGTTCGACGTATGATGATGGAGCTTTTACAGCGTCAACTGCTGAACCCTGTTATTTTGATAACGGATAGTAAATGGACCACCGTGGACGAACACCTAATTCATTTTGCTACCGAAACAGGAGCTTTACTGCTGGAAGGGCTGGGCGATGGGATCTGCCTGGGTATATCCGCCGCCACACCCCTTGAAAATGTTCAGGTTAGTGGCAGAACCTATCTGCCGGTGACCAATATGTACCAATTCATGAACAATACTGCGTTTTCCATATTGCAGGCTACCCGTACCCGCATTTCTAAAACAGAATATATATCCTGCCCAAGTTGCGGCAGAACCTTGTTTGATTTGCAGGAGACTACGGCAAAAATCCGTTCGGTAACCCATCATCTGAAAGGGGTAAAAATTGCCATTATGGGCTGCATCGTAAATGGCCCGGGCGAAATGGCGGATGCTGATTTCGGTTATGTAGGCAGTGGCCCGGGTAAAATTACCCTATACAAAGGTAAAGAGGTAGTGAAACGGAATGTGGCCAGCGAGGTTGCGGTGGATGAACTCATTCTCCTTCTGAAAGAGAACGACGCCTGGGTAGAGCCCTCTTGATCAGAACCTGCGAAGCACGGCGCGTTGATGGCTGCGCATACCATAGGTTTTGATTTTGGGAGTAGTGGTATCTCCGCCCCCGGTAATTACGATCGGTTTTTCCTGAAAATTATAGAACTCAACCAGCAGGCTGTCGCCCGAAAGCTGGTAGCTGTTTAGTATGGTATTGCCCTCTACCGTAAAAGTTCCGCAGAACCGGTCGCCGATCAGGAATTGGTCAAGTACAATACTGTTACGCTCATCTATAAGCCAGTGGCCTCTTTCCTTATTAAAGGGTTTCAGCAAATAGGGCCGGTTATCTTTTTGAGCTGTACCGTACACAATTCGCCAACTATAGTGGTCGGTGCTGTCTGCCGGTAGAATATGGAGCTCCATCATTACCCCTGGCCGCTCCTGTAAGCCCTGGTGCCAGGTGAGCGCTCCTTTCCATTTACCTACCCAGCTTTTGGGAAAAGAGGCTTTTCCTGCTTCCTGAGCAGTACCATATTGTACAAAAACCACCAGCAATAATGCTGATAAGATCGGTGTTTTTATTCCGGCTGATCTCCTCATATTACCTGTTTGATAACTGCAAAAATGTGGATAAATCACGGAAGGCATCATTCTTGCTTGTATAATTGACAAGTTTTTTATCTGTACTCTGGGAAAAAAGAGGGCGTGATGTTCGCATCACGCCCAACTTTTAACTCAAACTAAAAACACTATTAAAACCTGACTGAATAACCGAGATTGATGGCGTAATCAGCAAAAGCCGCATCGCCATGCCTATACGTTCCACTGGTAATAGTAGCTGCTTTATCCGTTACACTGCGGGTACGGTTTCTTTCCAGGGCAACTGGTACGGTTAAAAAGAAAATTGATTTTTTCTGCTGCAATACCAAGCCGGGTTCAACTGAAACCACATAACCGGGCCTCCGGAAATAGTTACTTGCGCCCAGGATATCTTTTACCGGAATTCCTTCTATCCGCCCACCGACACTACCCGACAAACCTTTGAGGCTTCCTATAAAATTGTATTGAAAGCCGATACGGGCCATGTACTGATCAGCCACACTCATAATAGCTTCGTTGGCTAAAACCGGGCTCAGGGTTTCCCGGTAAGTTCGGGTACCGTTCTGCTCACGCGGGTTGGAGAGATAAAAGAAATTTCCATACAAACCTGCCAGCGGAGAAAAATTATAAAAGCTGTTCAACTCTACGGCTATGCCGGTTCCGCCATCGCCCAATTGAATAGACTGGTCCACGGGCCGAAGCTCGCCATTCGAATTGGGACCAACATTTTCAAAGAAATCCTTGTAATCATAATCACCGGTTGGCAGTTTTAGTCCTGCCCCCAGTTGAAAATTACCTTTGCTGTGTTTGGCCGGATCAATCATCCAGCGATAGGCCATGATGCGCATATCTCCCATGCCAAAAGAGCGGGTATTGTGCCGTTCGGTTCGGCCGTGCTCATAAAGGGAAGAGCGCTTGTTCACACCGATCGGTAATCCAACTAATAAAGACCACCTGTTATTGATCTGTTTGGAAACAGAGAGGTCTAGCAGGTGTTGCCAGTTGATTACTTCGGTGTTTTCTTTTAATCGTTCTTTCTGTTCTTCACGGCCTTTGAAATGACGGAATGATTTAAAGTAGCGATAGCCCATATTAAACTGCCAGGAGCCGGCTTCGATTTGCTGGCCACTTACATTACAACTGGAACCGCCACCGCGGATGGCCACACAGCCCTGCGATCGGGCCTGAAGAGTAAAGACTAAGAGCGTTACGGAGGCGAATACAAATTTTTTCATGTCAATTAGTAAGGGGATTATTTTTTCATAGTTAAACGGGCTACAATTATTTCTCCAACCCGACGGCCGGATTCAAGCCCTAATTCATTATCAAACCTGAAATGGATGCCGCCGTACAAGCGGCTCATAGCGGCTTCCTGGGAGGCCTGCCGGAAAGATTTTATTTCGCGGTTAGCGATCCCGAATTCCAGTAAGGAAGTGTCGGTAAAGGATAAGTTATCACCCAGTACGCTGGTCATAGCTTCTGCCGTTGCAGCCGATGCGGTAGCATGGCCGCTTGGAAAAGAAGGGAAGGGGGGTGTTTGAATATAAGGGCGCCATTCCGGATCCACCAGTTGGTTGATGACTGTTTCGGGGCGGATATAGTTATAGCTGTATTTCCCTTCCCAACAACTAATAAAACCATCAAATAAAGCAATGGATGCTTTCGTGTAAGCGGTAACGGTAGTGTTGAAATCGGCGCCTGCCTTTTTGGCTGCAATGCCTACAATATTCATCCAATGCCCGGGTGGCGAAAATTTTTTGGTAGCAAACATTACATGCCCTGTAACATTCATTTTGAATGGGTTGTCGTCCCAAAAATCGGCTATATGTTTTTGCTCATCTGTGAGGCTGTCTCCGATATTTTTTACCTCCATCATTGCCTTGTAGAATTCACTGCTTTTGTTGGAAGGGTCAAATTTGGGAGGCAGTAAGGCTCTGCAAACAGATGCGCTATCCAGCACCAGGGTCCTGATTTCCATCCAGTGGGGTTCTACCGCCTGGGCGTACATAGGCGGCGTGGGAACATACCGCCCGGGCTCCTCTGTAACCGTATAGCGCGTAGCGCTGCGCGTTTCAGGATAATTGTCCTTTTTGGCCCAGGCCAGGATGGTGGAAACGATGGTATCAGAATACGCAACGCTGCCCGAAATCCTGTCGGACGGCATGCCCAAACTATCGGCCATATTCAAAAGTTCACCGTAATAATCCATCAGGCTGCCTTCAGGAAAAGTAACGGCATTGCCCACTTTGGTTAATGCAAGCAGGGCGGCCAGAGGAAAATCTATGGTGGCTGTGTCCTGGGGTACTGGCATAACAGGCAGATGACGGATCTGGCCTGATAAACTCTGGTAATGTGCAGGATCGCCCGCAGCTATGATCTCATAGGCAGCAATGGTTGCATACGCATAGTTACGACTGGCTACCATCGGCGGAAAATTGTTTTCCAGTACTACATCATTGAGCTTCTTAACTGTTTTGCAAAAAAGAATAGGATCGTGCAGGGAAGCTGCATAATCGGTTTTTGCTTTACAGGAAAATAGAAATACCAGTTCAGCCATTAGCAGGGTACTGAAGAGCAGGCTTCGATTTAACCGTTTGTTCATGTTTTTTATGTTGTTCAGAATTTATGTTCCATTATACGGGAAGGTGTTTACTCTGCACCATCCGTCCGGGCCCGCTGGATGGCATATTCACCTACTTTATTGCCGGTGGTTAACCCAACAGCACAATCACTTCTGTAATGGATACCTCCATACACTCTTGATATGGAAGCTTCTGCTGCCATATCGGAATACGCTTTGGCACGTTCCGGGATGATATGTCCCAGAATAGTGGCAGCCGCTCCACTAAAGGTAGAATGACCTGAAATATAGGCCGGAAAATTGGGTATGCCGGTCAGTGTTTTTATGCTGGGGTCTAGCTGGGTAGGCCTGGGATTGAAATAAAAATACTTGGTATCCCAGCAAACTATGGCAGCATCCATTAACGCCATATTAATGAGGGCCATATTTCTTGCCCAGCGTACTTCACTGAAGTCCTTTTTAATAAAATCTTCTGCAGCAATGGCATCCCAGTGGCCGGGCGGCGTGTACGTACCCACCCCGTCTGCCCAATAATGAACAATCCGGGTTTGCTCACGGGTAGGTTTAGTGATGAACTTATTCACTTCTTTCACTTCTTCCTGCATTTTAGCGCTGGTTACGGAGGGCGGCGGACCAGGACGGATAGCAATAACCGTCAGCGAATCAAAAAGGAAGGGTTTAACTCTTCCGAAACCCGGTAACATGGGCGGACGTTTGGGTAGTTCCAGGCTGTACCAGGGCTCCTCGCCCCTTGCAATACAATCGTCTTCCAGTTTTTTCCAGGAAGCGGCATTGCCAGCCGCAGCACCTGCATAATCGCCTCTTGCCCTGGCAACAAATTTTTGAGCAACGGCTTTTCCCAAAGCTTCACCAGCTTCCAGCTCACTGCGCACATTGGCACCGGCAATAATGCGCGATTTTTTATGTTCTTCTGCCATGGCCTGGATGAAGTCCTGATCTCCCGGGAAAAGCAGTTTTAGCATTTCAGTTGCAGCGCCTGCAATTACTGCATCTTCGGAAGGATAAGAAGGAAGATCAGAACCTGGAATTAAACGATTGATGCTTTCGTCTACTTTGTCAGGCGCGGGGCGGTTATATAAATATTTATAATGCCAGGCAGCCACCAACGCATCGTATTGTGCGGCACTAACATATGCATAGGCTCTTGCCGCATATGGCGGATTGGAAAATGGAAATAAAGGATACGCCAACGGGTTATTGGCACTGGGAAAGGGGTAAGTACCATCATCGTTCTGATAAGGCGGCAGGTTGTGTTTCGCTACCAGCTCTCGAAGAATTTCATTCCAGCGCAGAATGCCTCCGGCTCCCCAGTATTTTACTATTCTTTTTTCTTCGTCGGTAAGCTCTGCCTGGGTTGCTTTGATCTCATTGAGTTGTGCAATGTAGTCGGGGGTAGTGGTAGGGGCAGGCGCTGCTACTGTAATTTCGCTGCTGCTTTGCAATAGAACAGGTTTCCAGGTGCCTGCATTGGCATCGGTGGAAGCGGGGTTTAGTGCAGGCAGGTTACTGGTACGGTCATTTATATCTTTGGAGCAGGAATAGAAAATGCTTGTTACGGCCAATGCAATAGCGCCTGTGGTCAGTAAAAATTTATTATTGTTCATGGCTGATTACTTAGGTTGTTATCGTTTTTACCTGGTTGTTTCCTGAAATAAAAGGCATAAAAAATACCTCCATTGTAAGAAGTGGCCTGTCCCATATTTCTACCGGCAATGGTATGGCTTGCACCTGCCAGGAAGGAGAGGTTGGTGTGCACGGGAAGCGTATATTTAATACCTAACCCCACCTGGGTGGCATTCATCCGGTTACTGGGGAAAGGCATATTGTTTCTGGTCATATCAAATCCGCCCAAGGTAGTATTGTTCCCGATCATAGCTTCTGCAATCAGGTATTTTCCCCGGTATCCGGTACGGAAGAGGTAGTTGGCTACATGCGGCATTTTTATTTCCTGGCTGGAGTGCAGTTCTGTATCATAGTAGGAAGTACGGTCAATGGTAACATTGCTGCGGTAAACAAAGGCAGCACTGGCGGTTGCAAAAAAATGGTTCCGGAAATAATCAACGATACCTCTTCCTGTAAGATTGGTGGTACCCAGGCCAATGGAGAGGGGCAGGTGATCGACCACATAATTGCTGATTGGGGTGGAAAAACCCCCGACCAAAAAGAAGGATAATTTGTTTTTGCCGGTTTGCAGGGTATGTGCTTTCCATTTTACATGCAGTGAAAAATCCTGCAATCCTTCCATGCCACGTAGTGTTCCTGCGCTGGCTTTGGTCCAGATTTGGGGAGCACTTACCATAACGTTCAGTTTATTGGTAATGCCGTAGTTGGCCATAAAGGCCAATGATTTGGCGGATACGGTTCCAAGGTTCAGGTTATTGCGCTTTAATGTTCCTTCCCAATAATGATCCCAGGAAGAATAGCCATAAACAAACCCTGCACAAAACTGGGTCTTGTTCATCATAATGGCGTCGGTTTCGGTTTGGGCGTTGATCTCTGCTGTTGTAATAAAAAATAGGGTAAGCGTAAGTAAACAAAGGCGATTTATTTTTCTTCCTGCGGCAGGCAGGTTTGGGTGGTGATGCATAGCAGTGTAGTTAATTGCTAACGTAATAACATCATTGGTCCTATTCCAATGAGCATGGTAATAGTTGCGTCAACCCATGGTTGAGCACTTAATAAAATTCGGGGAATTAGTAGCCTGTACACCAGGCCTGGAATACAGGTTTGTACAAACGAACCATCAAGAAGCTTTCCGGCCCCTTGGTTCAGGAAATACAATCCGTCACAACAGCATCCGGCGGTTGTTCCTGTGTTGCTTTGGTATGCTTACAATCTTTCAGTTGAAAAAGATTGTAAGAGGTCGACAAGGTGCTGAACACCGGTTCAAAGCCTATGACTTCTTCGAACAGGGTAAAGTCCGTGATCGTATTTTTTAAGGCCAGCACGGGTTTAGCCGGGGCCTGTTTGCCTGTTGGATTGCCATGTTGAAGATCGTTCACCAATTGGAAAAAAAGATCTCTTGCATTGGTAAGGTTGGTGGCTAGCGGATTGGAAATACAGCGCATTTCAAGTGAATCGTTGTAGATCCGGCGCTCAACATATTGATAAGTAATTCCTTGAACAGAAATTGTTCCGTTGGTTCGTTCAAAAATTGGTGAATTGGTAAAATAGGGAAGTTCGTTAATCGGCACTTTAATCGTAATCAGCTCCGCTTCATCATAACCCAGGTTATCCAGTTCTTGGTTAAGTGTTTGGTAGGAACGTTGCTCCAACCAGGAAAAAACAGCTCTATAGCCCACTACATTGTAGAGGAGCATACTCATAAAAAGTATGGCAGCTAGTTTTTTCACCCCCGTAATATAGGAAAATTTTCGAAATCTGATGCGCTTTAGCGGTCGGCTGCCGGCCAGTTGGCAAAGGGTAGGAGAAACTAACAGGTGTTCGTAATTTGGGTTGTGGGTTGTACCTTTGGCAATCAATTGAAAATGCTGGATTTATGGGACATAGAAAGGAAAATAAGGTGAGACTTGTAACGGCGGCTGCATTATTTGACGGACATGATGCCGCCATTAATATTATGAGAAGGATTCTGCAGTCTAAGGGAGCCGAAATCATTCACCTTGGACATAACCGGTCTGTGCATGAAATCGTAGAAGCTGCTATTGAAGAGGATGTGCAGGGAATTGCTATTACCAGTTACCAGGGGGGGCACGTGGAGTTTTTCAAATATATGAAAGACCTGTTGGATCAGAATGAATGTGGTCATATCAAAATCTTTGGTGGAGGTGGGGGAACCATTTTGCCGGAAGAAATAAGGGAATTGCATCAATATGGCATTACACGGATTTATTCACCGGATGATGGACGAAAAATGGGGCTGGAAGGTATGATCGAGGAAGTGATAAGGGAGTGCAGCTTTATGTTGAACGGAACGGCTTACAAACGGCCCATGGGTTTGGGCGAGGTGAAGGATGTAAGAGTAGTGGCCAGGAAGATAACGGAAGCGGAAAGGGGGGAAGTGGAAAAGGGGGAGGAAAGGGGGAAAGAGCTAAAGGGGAAGAAGGGATGGGCTGTATTGGGGATTACGGGTACGGGTGGGGCAGGAAAATCATCGGTAACCGACGAACTGGTGCGGCGCTTCTTAAACCGGTTTACGGATAAAACAATTGCCGTGCTATCGGTTGATCCTTCTAAGAAAAAGACCGGCGGTGCGCTATTGGGCGACAGGATCCGGATGAACAGCATTTCATCGCCCAGAGCCTACATGAGATCGCTTGCAACAAGAGATGATAATGTAGCCCTGAGTGGTTCTGTACAGGAAGCCATTGATATTTGTGCAGAAGCGGGTTATGACCTGGTTGTACTGGAAAGTGCAGGGGTTGGTCAATCAGATGCCTCCATTCTCGATCATTGTGATGTTAGTTTATATGTAATGACTCCTGAATATGGGGCGGCATCCCAATTGGAAAAAATCAATATGCTGGATTATGCAGATGTAATTGCGATAAATAAGTTTGATAAAAACGGAGCATTGGATGCCTTGCTGGAAGTGCGGAAACAATTTAAACGTAACCACCAGTTGTTTACGGCAAAAGATGATCAGCTTCCCATTGTAGGTACTATTGCGGCTCAGTTTAACGATAGCGGCGTAAATGAATTATTTGAAAAATTAATAGGGGTAATACAACAAAAAACGGGTATTTCATTTGGGTTGGAAGAAGCGGTTGTGCATCACCAAAATACCACTGCGCAATCGATGGTGATTCCTCCGAAACGTGTGCGCTACCTTGCGGAAATTGCAGAAGCCAATAGAGAATACAATAAGTGGACACAGGAACAATGCCGCGTGGCCAGTAAATTATACCAATTACAGGGAGTGCTGCAAGAGGCAGGTATGGAAGTATTGCTTCCGTTGCAGGAAATGAAAGAACGGTATGAAAAAATGCTGGATCATCAGTGCAGAACACTGTTAGACAATTGGAAAGGGCTGGTAGATAAATACAATAAGGATTTTTTCGAATACCAGGTACGGGATAAACTTATCCGTCAGCCGTTGACAAGTTTATCGCTTAGCGGAACAAAGGTGAAAAAAGTAGTTCTGCCAAAATACCAGGACTGGGGCGATATTTTACGCTGGCAGTTGCAGGAAAACCTGCCTGGTGAATTTCCCTATACAGCGGGTGTGTTTGAACTGAAGCGGCAGGGAGAGGATCCCACCCGGATGTTTGCCGGTGAGGGCGGCCCCGAGCGTACCAATAAACGATTCCATTATGTGTCGGCAGAGCAACCGGCAAAACGCTTGTCGACCGCTTTTGATTCTGTAACGCTGTATGGAGAGGATCCAGCGGTACGGCCGGATATCTATGGGAAAATAGGTAATAGTGGGGTAAGCATCGCCACTGTGGATGATGCCAAAAAATTGTACAGTGGATTTGATTTGTGTGATCCCCGTACATCTGTAAGTATGACGATTAATGGTCCTGCTCCGATTCTTCTTGCATTTTTTATGAATGCTGCTATTGATCAGGCGGCGGAAAAATGGATAGCAGCCAACGGGGGAATTGAGCAATGGGTAAAACCTGTATTGGAGAAAAAGTACCAGCATTTGCAAAAGCCGTTATACTATAACCCTTCCTCGCCAGAGCGCTTACCCGAGGGCAATAACGGGCTTGGATTGGGGTTACTTGGCCTAAGTGCAGAAGAAGTGGTGCCACTAGATATATATCACCAGTTGCGTGCCGAAGCGCTGAGCCAGGTACGGGGCACTGTGCAGGCCGATATTCTGAAAGAGGACCAGGCGCAGAATACCTGTATTTTCTCCACCGAGTTTGCCTTAAAACTGATGGGCGATGTGCAGGAATACTTTATCAAACAAAAAGTGCGGAATTTTTACAGTGTAAGCATTAGCGGGTATCATATTGCGGAGGCGGGAGCCAATCCTATAACACAACTGGCATTTACACTGGCTAATGGGTTTACCTATGTTGAATATTACCTGAGCAGGGGTATGCATATTGATGATTTTGCCCCTAACCTGTCTTTCTTTTTCAGTAATGGAATGGATCCGGAATACAGTGTAATAGGGCGGGTGGCGCGCCGAATCTGGGCCAAGGCCATGAAAGAAAAATACAAAGGGAACGATCGTAGCCAGAAACTGAAATACCATATCCAAACATCGGGTCGTTCGCTCCATGCGCAGGAGATAGATTTCAATGATATCAGGACTACCCTCCAGGCCTTGTACGCGATTTACGATAATTGTAATTCTCTGCATACGAATGCCTACGATGAGGCAATTACTACGCCTACGGAGGAAAGTGTGCGGCGGGCGATGGCTATTCAGTTAATTATTAACCGGGAACTGGGGTCGGCTAAGACGGAGAACTTCATTCAGGGTTCGTTTTTGATAGAGGAAATGACCGATCTGGTGGAGGAAGCCGTATTGGCGGAGTTTGATCGGATTTCCGAGCGGGGAGGTGTATTGGGAGCGATGGAGCGGATGTACCAGCGGAATAAGATCCAGGAGGAAAGCCTGCATTATGAGCAACTGAAGCATACCGGTGAGCTGCCGATCATTGGGGTGAACAGTTTTTTGAATAAAAAGGGATCGCCTACGGTAATACCCGGGGAAGTGATCCGCAGCACAAGGGAGGAGAAGGAACAGCAGATCCAGCAATTGCAGGCGTTTTGGAAGCGGAATGAGGGTAAATCAGCCCTGGCGTTGAAGCGATTAAAAGAAGTGGCGACGGTAAATGGCAATCTTTTTGAGGAGTTGATGGAGACGGTTAAATACTGCTCATTAGGCCAAATTACCCACGCATTGTATGAAGTTGGTGGTCAGTATCGAAGGAATATGTAGTTTAGGTGTCAGACAGGTGTTAGAACGCTATCCTTACACCTGTCTGACACTTATGAGAAAATACCTACTAACGATGTTAGCACTGGCCGCCGTCAACGGCCATGCTCAAACGAAAAAGAAGACAGAAAACATTTCTCCGATCTCCCTGGAAGAACAGTTTCGAACCGTTCGGTTTCGGAATATAGGACCCTTCCGCGGAGGTAGATCAGTGGCTACCACCGGCGTGCCGGGAAATGATCAGCATTATTATATGGGCACCACCGGAGGTGGACTGTGGAAAACCACCGATGCCGGCATTACCTGGAAAAATATTTCCGATGGCTATTTCGGAACAGGATCGGTGGGCGCAGTGGCCGTAGCTGAATCGGATATAAATGTAGTTTATGTCGGAATGGGAGAGCATGCCCCCAGAGGGGTTATGACTTCCTACGGTGATGGCGTTTATAAAAGTACCGATGCAGGTGCCAGCTGGAAAAAGATGGGCCTGCCAGGAAGCCGTCAGATAGCGGCTATCCGCATTCATCCCAAAAATCCTGATCTGGTATATGTTGCCGTACAAGGGGCCCTGAACGGCCCATCGGAAGATCGGGGAATTTACAGGAGTACGGACGGCGGTGCCAATTGGGAAAAAATTTTATACATCAACAATAGCACCGGTTGTTCTGATTTGAGCATGGATAATTCCAATCCCAGGATTCTGTATGCGGCTATGTGGGAACATCATCGGTTGCCTTGGGAAGTAAAAAGCGGGGGGCCCGGCAGCGGCTTGTATAAGTCTACCGACGGCGGATCTACCTGGAAAAAACTCGACCAGGGTATTCCAAAAGAACTGGGTAAAATGGCCATCGTAGTAGCTCCTAGTAACCCGGATAAAGTATATGCATTAGTTGAAAGTGATACGCACAAAGAACAGGGTGGTTTGTTTGTATCAGCTGATGGCGGCAATTCGTTTAACCGGATAAGTAAGGATCACCGCCTTACCACCCGCGCCTGGTACTATATTGAACTGGCTGTGAATCCGCAGAATGAAAACGAGGTACATGCCTTAGGTGCCGAGTGGATAAAAAGTATTGATGGCGGTAAAACCTGGTCCAATCTTTCCACTGCCCATGGAGATTATCACCAGCTCTGGATAAACCCGTCTAATCCACATAACCTGATAATGGCAGACGACGGCGGTGCTTCCATAAGCTTCAACGGTGGACAAAGTTTCAGTTCACTGGATAATCAACCAACGGCTCAACTATACCGGATTAATGTAGATAATCAGTTTCCTTACCGGATCTATGCAGGCCAACAGGACAATACTTCGCTGGTCATCGAAAGCCGAAACCTCTGGGGAGGTTCAATCGGTGAACGTAACTGGTTTTCTTCTGCAGGCGGCGAAAGTGCGTTTCTGGCATTTGACCCCGATAAGCCTACTTACGTAATGGGGGGAAGTTACCAGGGAACCATCGAATTATTAAACCAGGAAATAAAGGAAGGAAAGGGGGTAATGGTGGTGCCACTCCAGTACCAAAGTATAATGCCCAAGAAAATGAGGTATCGCTTTAACTGGAATGCGCCCATAGTTTGGTCAAAAGCCGATGGGGGAAGTTTTTATCATGCCGGAAATCGCCTTTTTAAAACCGTTAATCTCGGTAAAAGCTGGACCGTTATTTCGCCCGATCTGACCCGGAATGATAGTTCTAAAATGGGGCAAAGCGGTATCCCTT
>NZ_LUKG01000010.1:70425-82825 GCF_001601815.1 Flavihumibacter sp. CACIAM 22H1 | reverse complement strand
AATTTGTTAATAAGTTGGAATTCCTTATTTTCGCTCCTCATTTTTTTGAGAATAATATAATAGTATAATCAAAACGCATCATGTCGATCATTCAAAACATCAGGGATAAGGCAGCTTGGCTTGTTTTTATTGTAATTGCTTTGAGTTTATTGGGTTTCTTGTTGATGGATTCTGTATCAGGTGCCCGTGGCCGTGATCTTTTTGGAAGAAATCAATCTTCTTTAGGTTCTGTTAATGGAAAAGATATTGATTACGTAAAATTTCAGGAGAGAATTCAATTACAGGAAAATCAATTTCAGCAACAGGGTTATCCCATGAATGAATTGATGCGCCAGAATATCCAGGAACAGGTTTGGAACCAGTTTATTGAGGAAAATGTATTGGAATCTGAATATAAAAAACTCGGACTGGTTGTTACAAGTGCAGAAATAAATGACCTGCTTTTTGGAGATAATCCGCCGCAGGATTTTCGCCAGCAGTTCACAAATGAACAGGGACAATACGATGCAAACAAAGCAAAAGAAGCGATTGATGCATTAAAGAAGCAGAAGAACAATCCGATGGCGAAAAACTTCAGTGAAGTATACCTTCCGGCATTGGCAGGAGCCCGTCTCCGTGAAAAATATGCTTCCTTATTAGGGAATACCTATTATATACCTAAATGGATGGCGGAGAAAACTGCGGCCGAAAATAGTCAGATTGCCGCTATCAAATTTGTAGCTGTACCCTATACTACAATAAGTGATAGTTTGCCGGAAGTGAAAGTAACCGATGCTGATATCACTGCGTTTATCTCTAAAAGGAAAGAAGAGTTTAAACAGGAAGCGTCCAGGAGTATCAGCTATATAAGTTTTAGTGCGGCGCCAACAACAGAAGATACCCTGTCGGTTCGTACAAATCTGCAGAATCTTCGGGATGAATTTGCCGTTTCTCAGGATGCTGCTGTTTTCTTGTCCAGAAATAACAGTGATCTTCCATTTTTTGATGGATATGTTTTAAAATCAAGATTACAGGTTCCGAATGCGGATACAATCCGTAACCTGGCAGATGGTGCAGTATTCGGACCCTACCTGGATGGAGGTAATTATGTACTGGCAAAAATGCTGGGAAAACGGTCTATGCCGGATAGCGTTAAATGCAGACATATATTAATAAGCACGCAAACCACGCCAGATTCAGTTGCAAAAGCCCGGATCGATTCCATTGCTGCGGCTGTAAAGGGAGGAGCAAGTTTTGCGGCCATGGCTGCCCAGTTCAGTGAAGATCCGGGAAGCAAGGACAAAGGGGGTGAATATGATTTTGGTTCTCAGCAAATGGGTAACCTGGCGAAAGAGTTTGGGGAGTTCATTTTTTATGGATCAACCGGTGAGAAAAAAGTAGTAAAAACTGATTTTGGCTACCACTATATTGAAATTTTAAATCAGAAAGGTTTTGAGCAGGCCTATAAAATTGCCTACCTGAGCCGTCCGATTATTGCGAGTCAACAAACGGAAAATACAGCTTCTGGTGCGGCCAATCAGTTTGCCGGTGAAAGCAGAAACGGAAAAGCGTTTAACGAAAATGCGGAGAAGAAGAACCTGACCAAACTCCTGGCCCAGGAAATAAAGCCAAATGATATAATGATTCCTGGTTTAGGATCCAGTCGTCCATTGGTGCGTTGGGTAAATGAAGCCGCTGTGGGCGATGTATCTGAGCCGTTTCCTGTGGATGATAAGTTTGTGGTAGTAATGTTGACCGAAATATCCAAAGAAGGCCTGATGTCGCCAGCCAAAGCAAGACCGCTGGTTGAGTTCCAGGTAAAAAACCAGAAAAAAGCAGAGCTTATTAAAAAGAAAATCGGAACGGCCAATACCCTGGATGCTATTGCTTCCGCAACACAACAAACTGTATTGAATGCAGACAGTGTTCGTTTCTCATCGCCCTTTATACCAAATATCGGCCAGGAGCCAAAGGTAATTGGAGCGGCCTTTAACAAAGCCTACCAGTCGGCCGTATCAGCTCCCATTGCTGGTAACGGGGCCGTATTTGTAATTAAAACCGAATCTGTAGGGGCAGTTGCAGATGGTGGCGCTAATGCGGAAGAGCAAAGAAAAGCAAGTATGCTGCAGATTCGTCAGTCAGCTGGTTTCCGCGCGGTAGATGCACTTCGCAAATCGGCAGACGTAAAGGATCAACGGTCTAAAATTTTATAATAAGAATATCTTGTTAATAGGAAGGGGCGCTTACCGGCGTCCCTTTTTTAATTTACTAACTTTATAGCCTGAATATTGTTACTATAAAAACGGGAGTATGTCGGAACCAATTACGAATAAAATAGCGGAAAGCGGGTTGATTACACTCGACCTGGAAACCTATTATCCGAAGGAGGAAATCCTGCAATTTGATTTGGCGACCTATCTTTTTATGGGATTGATTTTAAAAGAAAAAGAATTCCGTGCTGCAATGAAAGAGCAGGATTGGGACGTATATAGGGGAAAACTGGTAGCGGTAAGCTGTACTGCAGATGCAATTATTCCGATGTGGGCCTATATGTTGGTTGCAAGTTATCTGCAGCCGGTAGCGGCAGCTATTTACCAGGGTACGGAGGCAGAATTCAGAAAAAAACTATTCCTGGATCGCCTGAATGAAATAGAAGGTTCAAGCTTTGTTGATCAGCGGGTAGTAATTAAAGGGTGTGGCGATCTTCCATTGGGTGAATATGCCTATTTCGAAATTTCCCGGATTCTTTTACCACAAGTACGTTCATTGATGTACGGCGAACCTTGCTCAACGGTGCCGGTTTTCAAACGTCAGACAGGTGTTAGAACACCGTCCTAACACCTGTCTGACGTTTGCTGCAGGAACTCCGCAGCCCTGATCAGGTCTTCCGGTGTATCTATATTAACCCCCAGGTATTCGGTTACTACCATTTTTAAAGGAATCCCATTTTCAAGGTAGCGGAGACATTCAATTTTTTCAGCAGCCTCCAGGGGGGTCATTGCCCAGGAAGTAAAATTCATCAAAGCCGCCTTCCGATAGGCATACACCCCTACATGCTCATACCACACAACCGGTGGTTCGGTACTCCTGGGATAAGGAATCGGACTGCGGCTAAATAAAAGAGAATTATTAAACTTATCTACCACCACTTTCACCACGTTGGGATTTTTTACGGCTTCTGCATCCAACATCTCCTGCATCAAAGAGCCTACCTGCACATTAGGATCCTTAAAGCTGGCCAATAAATTTTCCAGGGGTGCCCTTTTTACAAAGGGCATATCCCCCTGTACATTCAAAATGATATCCACCTCCATCCCCTCAATTATTTCTGCTATCCGGTCACTTCCGCTTTCATGTGCCCGCTGGCTTCGATATACTTTTCCGCCCGCATTTAGAATTTCAGCTTCAATAATATCGCTGTCCGTAACAACACTTACTTCATCAAATAATCGGGTGGCAACAGTATTCTCATAAACTTTCCGGATTACTGTGGAGTTTCCCAAAGGCTTCATTAATTTTCCCGGAAACCGGGTAGCATCATACCGCGCCGGAATCATGGCAATAATTTTCCCCATCTATCGTGAATTTGAAAACAAAGATGCATTAATAATCGGTTTTAATATCCTTCTTAAAGGGAATCCGGAACTGATAGCCTAAATCCTCGTCTGTACTGTCTTCCAGCACATCCAAACCATAGCGTAAACCTGCGGGGTCTACATACCGAAAGGTTCCAAACAACCGATCCCATACGGAAAAAATATTGCCATAATTGGTATCCGTTAGCGGCCGCCTATAATGATGATGGGCCTTATGCATATTTGGTGATACAAAAACCAGGCTGATCGGGTAATCAATCCAACGCGGAACCCGGATATTGGCATGGTTGAAATGGGTAAACAAAGCGGCACAGCCCCGGTATAAGAAATACAACCAAACCGGCGTACCAATTACCAGAATTCCAAGAATGGTACTGGTTTCACGGAATAACCATTCGCCCGGGTGATGCCTGGTGCCAGTGGTAACATCCACTTTGGTATCACTGTGGTGAACCATGTGAAATTTCCACATAAATTTTACCCGGTGCATTAACCAGTGCGGTATATACTGGCCAAACAAATCCATAAATAGTAAACCCAGCAATACCTGCAGCCATCCCGCCATCGGAATCCATTGTAATATGCCCAGCTGTTTTTCGGTCACCAAAAAACAAAACCAAACCGTTACTAACCCAAAAACCAGGTTTAAAACCAGGGTAGTTCCCAGGAAAACCAGGTTAATACCCGCATGACGGACGCGGTTAAAGGAAAATTTAAATAAGGGATAATAACCCTCTAGTAACCAGAAAACGACCATACCGCCCAGTAAAATAAGCACGCGATGCATAGGAGGGATGGTTGCCCAATAAGAAAAAAACTCTTCCATATGGCGGCATTTGATATAACAAGTTACCAAACCCGCCGAGTTAACAGCTCAATTATCAGGAAAATTGATGCAGATCATTTACTTTATTATGGCAGGATTTACAAACGACCTCAGCGCTGAAAATGCTTTCATCAATACCCCGCAACCGGGCAATTATTCGCTTACCCCAACCGGAGGGTTTAACATGCGCGCGTTTCTCCAGGGTCTTTGCGCCACAAAAAGGACAGGGTAAACTCTGTATATACGCTTCTTCGGTTTCATCCAATACGGTTTCCGCCCTATTCCAATCAGCTTCCAGAACCATTAATTTAATTCCGCCGACAGCGGGGCTCAGAAAAGGATCGATGGTGACGATATGCTCATCCTTTAAATGACAGTTGATGCCATTGTCTTTCAACAGGTTCAATTGTAAATTGGCCTGTATATAGTTATCGTATGATCGGATTTGACAAAAATTCATGAACAGGCATCAGGATCATGCATTCAGCATCAGCGGCATTACCAGCATCAGCAATTCTTCGTTTTCATCCGCCTCCATGGGTTTGATGATACCCGCCTTCGTGGGAGTTGATAATTCCATACGCACCTCATCACTTTCCGCGGCATTCAACATTTCAATCAGGAAACGGGCATTGAAGGCAATGGCAAGATCATCCCCGTCGTACTGGCATTTCATGCGCTCGTTTCCTTCAAAACTAAAATCAATATCCTGCGCAGCTAATTGTAATTCGCTGCCCGAAATATTTAACACAACCTGGTTGGTACTTTTATTGGAGAAAACGCTTACCCGGCGCAAGGCTCCCTGGAAATCGGTTTTACCGACAATCATCTTATAGGGATTATCAGCCGGGATCACCACTTTATAATCGGGGAAACGGGCGTCAATAAGCCGGCAACTCATTTGGGTATTGCCGTGCGTTACAAAAAGATGGTTGCTGTTATAGCTTACAGTAATACTGTCATCGTTATCCGGTAAGGCAGATTTGAGAATGTTCAGTGGCTTTTTGGGAACAATAAAGGAGTCGCTTTTCGGACATTTTACATCGGTTCTTTTGTACCGAACCAGCCGATGGGCATCCGTAGCCACAAACTGTACGAAATTTTTGTCGAGCTCAAAATATACCCCCGTCATAGCCGGACGTAAATCATCATTACTCACGGCAAACAGGCTTTTATTAATACCTGTTACCAGGGCGCTGCTTGTCATCTCAAAAGAAGTAGTATCATCCGCCGAAGGCTCCTTCGGAAAATTGTCGGGATTTTCTCCCATTACCTTGTACTTCCCGTTATCACTGGTCATTTCTATCCCGAAATTCTTGTCAATGGTAAACGTCAGGGGCTGGTCGGGGATATTCTTTAAGGAATCAATCAGGATTTTTGCCGGAATACAAACCCGCCCGTTTTCCTTCGCTTCAATATCCATCTGAACACGCATTACCGTTTCCAGGTCGGTGGCCACCACATTCAATTTGTTTTTATCTATTTCAAAAAGAAAATCTTCCAAAATAGGTAAAACGGTATTTGCATTGATAACACCACTGATCTGTTGGAGCTGTTTCAATAAAGCCGATGAACTTACAATAAACTTCATAAAACGGTTGCGATTTATAAGGGACGAAACTAAGGAAATTCGGCCATTCTACTAAGGATGATATGAGATCTGCGGGTAAACTCAATTCAGCTCCCGGGCGGATGTTAAAAAAATGGGTTTTTTCCACATTTGCTTTTGCCGGAACTTAGACCCATGATGCAGGAAAAGCGACTTACCCCCGACCAGGCACTTCAGAAAGCACGCCATTATTGTGGCTACCAGGAACGTTGCCACCAGGAAGTTAAAGCCAAACTGTTCAGCTTTGGTCTCAACCGCCAGGAAGTGGACCAGGTCTTGTCTACCCTCATTGAAGAAGATTACCTTAATGAAGAGAGATTTGCTATCCAATATGCCGGAGGTAAATTCAGAATGAAAGCCTGGGGCAGGAGCCGTATAAAACGGGAGCTTCAACAACGCCAGGTAAGTGACTATTGCATAAAAAAAGCAATGAAAGAAATTCCCGATGCCGATTATTTTGCTGCGCTTGAAAAACTGGCCCGCACTCGTTGGGAAAGTTTAAAAGAGGAAGATAAAGCTGCGCGGCTCCGAAAAACACAGGAGCACCTCCTTTATAAAGGATACGAGTGGAACCTCATAAAAGAAACCCTCAGTGGATTGGGACCAGTGGATTGATTTTCTCCTGCCGCCGCTTCTCCTGGCCCCCATTTGCTTCCGGAGCAAGCTAGTAGGTGCAACCCAATTAAAGAATTAATTTCGGACATGTCTTCGTTAACCATAACCATTCTTCAATCGGCACTCCATTGGGAAAACCCGGAAGCCAACCGGCGGATGTTTGAGGAAAAAATTGATAGTATTTCCGAAAAAATGGAACTGGTGGTACTACCTGAAACCTTTAGTACTGGCTTTTCCATGAATGCGGAAAAACTGGCAGAACCTATGAATGGGCCAACTGTTGCCTGGATGAAAAGCCTGGCTGCCCGTAAACGGATCATCCTCACCGGTTCGATTATTATTGAGGATGGCGGAAAATATTTTAACCGCTTGCTTTGGGTTTTACCGAATGGTCAGCTTGGGCACTATGATAAACGGCATCTTTTCGCCTATGCCGGGGAAGATGCACAATTCAGTTCCGGAAACCGGCGCTTTATCGCTTCCGTCAAAGGTTGGCGCATCTTTCTGCAGGTCTGCTACGATCTTAGGTTCCCCGTCTGGAGCCGCCAGCAAGTCAGCCATTCTACCGGGGGGCAGCCACCGGCGGCATTGCCTCCGACCGCAGAAGCGGAATACGATGTACTTATCACAGTAGCCAACTGGCCAGCGCGCCGCAATCATGCCTGGAAAACGCTGTTGACAGCAAGGGCTATTGAAAACCAGGCCTTTGTAGTGGGTGTAAACCGGGTTGGAGAGGATGGAAAGGGTATTTACTACAGCGGCGATTCCTTAATACTGGATCCCTTAGGCAGCCCCCTCTACCATAAAGAAAATCAGGAAGATTGCTTTACCATTACCCTGGAAAAAGAACAGCTGACAAAAACCCGCCAGCAACTTCCCTTTCTCCGCGATGCAGATGCTTTTACCCTTTTAAATGACATCACAAATGGCTGATATACAACAGATTAATTTTATTAATGGAAAAATTTTCACCGGGGAAGACTGGCTTTCCGAAGCAAGCATAACCATCGCCGACGGGCGTATTGCAGAAATTCATACATCGGTTGCAACAGTAAGCCCATCCGCGGCTGCCAACACCGTTCAGGATCTGCAGGGTGGCTACCTGGTACCAGCATTTATTGACGTTCAACTATACGGTGGCAACGGACAGCTCTTTGGCGAACATCCCAGCCTGGAGGCCGTACAGGCCACCGTCGATTATTCCAGGAAAGGGGGCGCCCACCTGATTCTGCCCACCGTGGCTACCAATACCAACGAAATTGCCCTGAATGCTATTGAAGCGGTTCGGGAATACTGGCAAACAGGTGGTACCGGGGTTTACGGACTTCACCTGGAAGGACCCTTCCTGAATCCTTTGAAACGGGGCGCCCATTCCCTGGATCAAATTCAGCCTGTTACCATGGAGGCACTTAAAACCCTGGTTGAACCCGGCCGCGGCATTATTAAAATGATGACGGTAGCGCCCGAACTATTTGAACCTGACCAGTTAAACTATTTGCTGGAAGCCGGAATTATTCTCTCTGCCGGCCATAGTAATGCCAGTTATGAGGAAGCCCGGCGGGGGTTTGAACAGGGTATCCGAACCTGTACGCATTTGTTTAATGCAATGTCGCCGCTCCAACACAGGGCACCCGGCCTGGTAGGTGCCATTCTTTCTCATCCAACAGTAGCTTCCAGCATTGTTCCGGACGGCTATCATGTAGACCCCGTGGTTATCAAAATGGCCAAAGACCTGATGGGGGAACGATTGTTTATCATTACCGATGCGGTTACCCAAAACGAAACCGGGAAATATTCGCACCAACTTCGGGGAGATCATTACACGTTGCCGAATGGCACCCTGTCCGGGTCGGCCTTAACGATGTTAACGGCTGTTCAATATTGTGTAAAAAAAGTCGGAATTTCATTAGAGGAAGCGCTTAGAATGGCCTCCCTTTATCCGGCGAGAGTCCTTGGAATTGCGAACGAATGGGGCAAACTGGCAGTGGGCTACCGCCCGGAATGGTTTTGGATAGCTTCCTTTTAAAACTCTATAATCATGGCAAAATTAAATGCAATCGGATTGGACGAAGCCAAAGCGGTAGACCTATCCGGACGACTCAATACCCTCCTCGCTAATTATTCTATTTTTTACCAGAATACCCGGGGGTATCACTGGAATATAAGGGGTGAGAAATTCTTTGAGCTCCATGTAAAATTTGAAGAACTATACAACGACCTGCTGCTCAAAATTGATGAAATAGCCGAACGGATTCTGACCCTGGGTTATTCACCTGCCCATAATTATTCAGATTACCATACCATGGCCTCCATCAAAGAAAGCAAGGAAGTGGCAGATGGAAGAAAAGCGGTGGAGAATATCCTGCAATCCTTCCAAACAATCATTGGTCTGCAACGCGAACTACTAAAAATTTCCGAAGAGGCAAATGATGAAGGAACCAATGCGTTGATGAGCGATTATATCCGCGCACAGGAAAAACTGGTTTGGATGTACTCAGCGTTTTTGAATAATTAAACTACGAACCGCCTCCACTTTAAGATCGCGGTTTTCAATAATGGATTGGCGGGTTGATTTTACTTCTACATCAGGAAGAACACCCCGTCCATCCTTTACAGCTTCCTTATTTATGACCAGCCTGAACTTAGGCAGCCGAAACCGTATACCAGTTTCCGGCAAACGGACATCCGGGATAAACCAGGCAGAATTCCCATATGCCCCCCCGCCGGTTTCCTCTCCAATCAGCGTTACATTCGACTGCCCCTTTACCGTTAAAGCAAAAATGGCAGCTGCAGAAAAAGAATTTGGCCCGGTAAGCAGGTATACCTGCCCTTTAAACAAATCTTTTCGCGCCGGTTTAAATTCTTTTCTTTCAAAGTACCCAAAATGATAAAACCCATCTGCTTTTTTGCGGGTAATAAAGCGCATAAAGATGCCCGTTACTCCATTAAAACGAACATAATTTCCAAACCTGCTTTTCCTGCTTACGGCATATAAAGAATCCGCCAGTTTAAAAGGAGTAGAGCGGATCTTTTTTGTGAGGTAAGTAGAATGTGCCACATTTCCTCCCCCATTGCTCCGGATGTCTATAACGAGGTGTTTTACTTTATTGCGGCGTAGCTCTTTAAAAGCACTGCGGAAAAAACTTTTCAGCCGGTACCCGTTATTAAAAGTGTTAACCGTCATATAACCGGTAGACAATGCTGTATCGATCTGCAGCGACCGGGCTCTGTCCAGCTCGTTTGCCCGCTGTTCCCGCTGCCTTAATTTCTCCTTTAATTGTGGCAATATTGTTTTTCGGCCACTGTCTTTCTTAGGCGGTTCAACCAGGTTAAAGACGGTTTTCTGTTCCTTTCCCAAACTATCCAGGTAGCCTACTTCATAACTGGGTGCATAACCTGCAACCAAACGTAACCAACCACCAAAAGCCCCGCGGTTACTGATCGTTTGCATCAGGTAGCTGGTGTTGTTCCCATCTTGTGGAATATGAGTTACCAGGCTGTCCACAATTTGTTTAATAGGGGCCCCATTGAGGCTGGTAAGAATGGTGCCGCGGGTTAATTTCAGGTTACTGCGCTGAATAAAATTATTCAGCACCACTGTATCGTTTTCCAGCACTTTAATCGATATCGGAAATTGCGGTAGCCGGGCTGTATCCAGGTAATGCAGAAATTTCCTTGAATAACGGGTGCTGGTATGTCCGCATTTTACTTTCGCTATTACATAACTTAATACAGATCTGAACTGAGGTTCTGTCATCGAATCGTTCAGTTGACGGTATCCCCAATCGAAATAGTAATTCATACTGTCTTTGGGAGTATACCAGTATAAACCGGGATGCGACTCTTCCAGTACGGAGCGGAATACCTGGTAATCCTTCTGTAACTCCTCTTTAGGATACAGCCTTGAAGGCGTCCACCCCGATTTTGATGCCACACAGCTCTGAAGGCCGGCTAAAACCAGCAGTAATAAACAAAATCGGTTGCAATGGGTAAGCATGGAGCGCCTGGTACAATTAGGATAACTAAATTAAAACTGCTGTTTATGGTTCCTTAAATGCATTCCAGCCCTGGGCGGTGATCTTGAATTTATTTCCCCCTTTAGTTATAATATGAGCACCGGCTTCCGGTTCTGTCATATACCCAACTACGCTGATCTGTTCGTTAAGTACCAGTTTATCGTAGTCGGCCTGTGGAATGGTAAATAATAATTCATAGTCCTCCCCACCACTTAGGGCGCAGGCAGTTGGGTCGAGGCCGAATTTAAACGCTGCCTGCCGGCTGTCTTCATGAATCGGAATTTTCTCTTCGTATAAAACACAGCCCAGTTCACTTTTTTTGCAGATATGCAGGATTTCTGAACTGAGGCCATCACTGATATCCATCATAGCGGTTGGACGAATACCGTTGACCGTAAGAAAAGCAATGATATCTTTTCTGGCTTCCGGCTTAAGTAACCGGCCAACTATATATTGTTCATTTTCGAGATCGGGCTGAATTTTGGGATTTTCGAGGTAAATTTTTCGCTCCCGCTCTAATAAAGTGAGGCCCAGAAAGGCGGCGCCCAAATCACCGCTTACACAAAGCAGATCGCCTTTTTGAGCAGTGGATCGTTGTACAAACTGGTCAGGTGCAACTTCTCCTACTGCGGTAATACTTATTACAAACCCGCTTTTGGAACTGGTGGTATCTCCCCCGATAAGATCTACCTGGTAGGCTTCACAGGCAGCATAAACCCCTTCATAAAATTCCTCCAGGGCTTCCACGCTGAAACGGTTGCTGAGGGCAATACTGATGGTAATTTGCGTGGGACTCGCATTCATAGCATAGATATCGCTCAGGTTTACTACCACCGATTTATAACCCAGGTGTTTAAGTGGTGTATACATGAGGTCAAAATGTATTCCTTCCACCAACATATCGGTGGTGATCACGGTCTGTTTTCCGAAATGATCGATGACCGCAGCATCATCGCCTACGCCTAATATGGAAGAGGCATTGCTGAACTCTATATTTTTGGTAAGGTGTTCGATGAGGCCGAATTCACCCAAACTGGAGATGTCCGTTCTTGTTTCCATTCAACTTAGTTTTTTTCACCGTTTATCCAGCCAAGCATATCGTCGTGAATCTTTCCATTGGTTGCCAGTATAAAAGGCTGGTAGGGAGAATAGTAGGCGCCGGTAAAATCGGTTACTTTACCGCCTGCTTCTTCTACCATCAGAAAACCCGCCGCACTGTCCCATGCATTTAGTTTATGTTCATAAAACCCATCAAACCGGCCTGCCGCTACCCAGCAAAGATCAATGGCAGCAGAGCCCAGTCTGCGAACCGGAACACCACGTCGGATAAAACGTTCGAAACAGTCGAGCGGACCATTGGGCATATCCAGGAAAGTATAGGGAAAGCCGGTTACCAGGCAACTGGAAAGAACATCGGCTTTATCACTTACATGAAGGGGTTTTCCGTTTAAGCTGGCACCCTTGCCTTTTTCGGCCAGAAAAAACTCATTGATAATGGGGTTATAAACAGCCCCCATAGTTATTACCCCATTTACTTCCAGGGCTACACTTACACAGCAGATCGGAATGCCATTTGCAAAATTAATGGTACCATCAATCGGGTCTATTATCCATTTAAAAGGTGATTCTGTAGCCATTTCCCCGGATTCTTCACTTAGGATGAAATGGTCGGGAAAAGCTTCCCGGATGGTGGCAATAATAGCTTTTTCAGCGGCATGGTCGGCTTCCGTTACCAGGTTGTTTACGCCTTCCTTATTAG
>NZ_LUKG01000010.1:68965-70159 GCF_001601815.1 Flavihumibacter sp. CACIAM 22H1 | reverse complement strand
CCTTATTAGAGATGGCCAGGTCTTTCTGGTTAAAAAAACGTTCCAGCTCTGCAGCTCCGGCCCTGGTGGCCCTGATAAGAGTTTCCAATAACATCATCGGGCAAAGCTAAGCTGCAAAGCCGATATAAAAATTACCAATAAATTCGTGCTATGCTGCTATCGGTGGTTATCGTAAATTATAATGTCTGTTTTTTCCTGCAAGCCTGCCTTTATTCGCTGCGGGCTGCTCTCCAGCACCTTGATCATGAAATTATTGTTGTAGACAATGCCTCCACAGATAACAGCCGGGCCTACCTGCCATCGCGGTTTCCGGAAGTACGTTTTATCTGGAATGAGACCAATCTCGGCTTTTCGAAAGCGAATAACCTGGGTGCTGCAACTGCTGCAGGTGAATACCTCCTGATTCTTAACCCCGATACGATTTTACCCGAAAACTGCATTTCCACAGCACTCGATTTTATACAGAGCCATCCCGATGCGGGGGCGGTGGGCATGCGTATGTACGACGGACGTTTCCGCTTCCTGCCGGAATCCAAACGTGGCTTCCCCTCTCTGCTTACGGCATTTTATAAACTTAGCGGACTGATTCATGTATTTCCCCGGAATAAGCAGGTTGCACATTATTACCTGGGGCACCGATCCCCGGATATTGTGCAGCAGGTAGAGGTACTGGCGGGTGCCTGTATGTTGCTTCCAAGACAACTTTACCTTGAAGTCGGCGGATTTGATGAACGTTATTTTATGTACGGGGAAGATATTGACCTGAGTTATAGCATTACCCAGGCCGGGTATAAAAACTACTACCTGCCCCATCCCGGAATTATCCATTTTAAAGGAGAAAGTACGGTTCGGTCTGCCGCCAATGCCCGGCATTTTTACGAGGCCATGCTTAGTTTCCGCCATAAATATGGTAAAAAGGCAACCTGGTTTAGCAGGTTCCTGGTAGAATTTGCAATTGGCGTCAGAACCCTGCGGGAAAAACTAAAAATTTCTCCCGGTACGCAAAAAATACCCAGTCAACAGCAATTCCATACCTGCTCCCAGCTTACGACCTATGATCCGGCTATCCCAACCATTTTTGTACCCGGCCTGAACTATAGCCTGGAAGAAGTGTTCGGGACCCTGAAAAACCGGCCACCGAAAACAGCCATCCGGTTTAAATGGCCCCAGTCGGACGTAGCGGTTGGCAGCGAT
>NZ_LUKG01000010.1:59900-68228 GCF_001601815.1 Flavihumibacter sp. CACIAM 22H1 | reverse complement strand
AAGACGATTGCCAAGGCCTTACGCCTACCGGAAAGTTCACCTCGCCGGCAGCAGTTAAAAGTGCTGAAAAAGCTGCTAAAAAAAGCCCGCTTTACAGAGTTTGGTCAGCATTATCGGTTTGATGAAATTATGCTCAGCAAACATCCGGGGAAACGATTTCAGCAACTGGTTCCGAGCCACGATTATAACGCTATCTATAAAGAATGGTGGCATAAAACCCTGGAGGGAAAACAGGATATCTGCTGGCCGGGAAAGATCAAATATTATGCGCTGTCTTCCGGCACATCAGAATCAGCCAGTAAATACATTCCGATTACCGAAGACCTGCTGGCAGGCAACAGGATCGTAATGATCAAACAACTGTTTTCCTTACGCCATTACAATAATATCCCTTTTGGAAACCTACGTAAAGGCTGGCTGATGCTGGGAGGAAGCACCCAGTTGCAAAAAGGCCAGGGTTATTATGCCGGCGACCTGAGTGGTATCACTGCAAAAAAAGTTCCTTTCTGGTTTACCCCCTTTTACAAGCCGGGAAAAAAGATTGCGAAAATGACCGACTGGAACGACAAGCTGGAAGAAATTGTAGAGGAGGCACCGAATTGGGACATCAGCTTTGTGGTTGGTGTACCTGCCTGGATCCAGATGTGTATGGAAAAAATAATTGAGCGCTACAAGCTTACTACCATCCATGATATTTGGCCGAACCTTTCTTTTTTTGTTCATGGAGGCGTTTCCTTCGAACCCTATAAAAAGGGCTTTGAACAATTACTGGCCAAGCCCCTTACCTATATTGAAACCTACCTGGCGTCGGAAGGCTTTATTGCGTATCAGGATCGCCAGGCTGCCAGGGGTATGAAACTCAGCATCAACGATCATATCTTTTTTGAATTTGTACCATTTGACGACGAAAATTTTGATGCGGAAGGAAACCTTATGGCAAACCATAAAGCCTTCATGATTCATGAAGTGGAAGAGGGAAAGGATTACGCTATCCTGCTTAGCACGGCAGCAGGGGCCTGGCGTTACCTGATTGGAGATACCGTGCGTTTTACAGATGCGGCAAGAGGGGAAATTGTGATCACCGGCCGCACCAAACATTTCCTGAGCCTGGTTGGAGAACACCTGAGTGTGGATAATATGAACCGGGCCCTAAAAAAAGCAGCCGAAGAACTAAATGTTTCCATACCTGAATTTACTGTAGCCGGTATACCTTATGGAACATTCTTTGCACACCACTGGTATGTTGCTTCAGATGATATGGTGGATGCCAACCTGCTTCGTGATAAAATAGATCAGTTCCTGATGGAACTAAATGATGATTATGCCGTTGAAAGAAAAAGCGCGTTAAAAGAAGTATTCCTGGATGTTTTACCTGAAGACCACTTTATGCAGTTCATGGCATCAAAGGGTAAGGTCGGTGGCCAACATAAGTTTCCCAGGGTATTGAAGGGAAAAATGCTGGAAGACTGGCAGGAATTTTTACGGAAATAACAACGCTTAGAACCAACCTCGCTTGCGGAATACCCATAACATATAAACGGGAATAATCAGCATCATAAAAACGGCAATATAAAATCCATTTTTATGATGCAGGTAGGGAATGCGATCGAAGTTCATGCCAAAAATTCCACCAATTACCGTGGCCGGCGCCAGTAAACAGGTTACAATGGCCATTACTTTCATTACTTCATTCATCCGGAGGTTAACATTGTTGATATAGAGATCCTGCATATTGACCATCACATCGCGGTAGTTTTCACAGAGATCATTGGCCTGCATGATATGATCGTATACGTCCTTGAAGTATTTGGTGGTACGATCGTCGAGTAAGTCGCTTTCACTCCGGATAATTCCATTTAATAAATCACGAACGGGCGCTATATTTCTTTTAAGTACAATCAATTCTTTCCGGAGTGAGCTGATTCTCGCCAGGGCCCTGTTATTGGTACTGGCAATCACCTGTTCTTCCAGGTCCTCGATCCGCTCGCCCAGCTTTTCCATCACCGTAAAGTAATTATCCACAATCATGTCAAGCATGGAATAACAAAGATAATCGGCCGATCGCTGGCGGATTTTTGAATTGCTCAGTTTCAGCTTTTCGCGCAGGGGATTGAATACATCGCGGGAGGCATCTTCCTGGAAACTTATTACAAAATCCTTTCCTAACACAATGCTGATCTGCTCTTGCTCAACCGTTCCTTTTACTTCATTGAAATAAAGCATGTTTAATAAACAGAACAGCACATTTTCCACCTCGTCCATTTTAGGACGTTGCTGAATGCTTAGTATATCTTCTATTAAAAGAGGGTGAATTTCAAAATGTGTACAAATGAGCTCAACGTCTGATTTTCGGATTCCATCGATATTAATCCAGCTGATCCGGTTACTCTGGCGAAATTGAAAACAAGGTTCTACACTTCTGAATTCATGCTCTTCAATGGATTGCGGGTTGTAGTCATAGACATAGGTCCGTATTTCCCTGGCTTCTTCCCGATGTGGCAAAATCGTGGGATTCACTTTCAGGATCTGTTTGGTACGATCTGTTCCAAACAGGTTTTTGATCCCCAGGTAGCGAAGGTATTTTTTTGTTGGCCGGGTGATGGCGCTTTCGATGGTTTCGCGAATCATACGATCAAATTAAGCAGTAAACACAGCGGTACTAAATATAAAAGGCGATCAGCCGAAGCCGATCGCCCATAAAAATAACTATTATATGGCTACTTAGTTCGTGTCTTTGCAGGTACACTCATCGCAACAACCGGTGCTGTAGGTCATGTTATAGTACCAGCGACCATGCGTTTTGATCGGCCCGTCAGCCAGGCAATTTCCTCCCCAGGCAGTTTCTCCTTTTTTCTTGGCAATTGCATCTACATGAACATATACATACAGCCCTTTACCGCTGCAATCCAATGTGCCGGATGTTTTGATAGAAGAAAAAGGAATTGTTACGGTATACCAGGTATAACTGGGATCAACCGTAAGTTTATACGGAAATTTTCCGGGGATGGGAGTACCCTGTGGAGTCGTCGGCAGATCAACCAGGTTATCACCCACCCAGATTTTCACGTTTTCACTCACGCTCTGAAAGCCTTCCAGGGAATTGATAACCACGTATAAATTATTATCGTCGTTACCAATAACTACTTTGCCAGTATTGATGGTTTGCCCAGCCCACAAGCAAAAATCACGGGTTTTGCAGAACGTAATAGCACTGGCTGTACTGGAAGCAGTACCAACGACCCCCTCCATGGTGGCAAGAGAATTGGGTCTTTCGCTGCCATTTTCTGCATCGGCAGATTTCTGACAGGAAGAGATCACTAAACTACCCGAACTGATTAGTAAAAAGGCAATAATGCCTCTTGTTAATGATAAGATGCGCATACCTTAAGTTTAAATGATGAATTAATTAACTGGCTATTGGAGGGCGGAATTCAACGGATATGCAGCTAAACAGTGCAGATAATTCGAAAATGAGGGTTTTAAAGCACTGAGGTAAGTGGGTAATTTACTCCAGAAAACAAAAGAAGTATAAAGTTTTTAATTCTGCAATAGTTTTATAAACTTTCTACCGAATGTAACAGGAACGAGTATTTTTACGTTTCTGATTGCACGCATGATAGACGCATTACTTAAAGGATTGGCGCTTGGAAGCATACTGGCTTTATCAGTTGGACCGGTGATTTTTACTATTATTAAACAAAGTTTAAACAATGGTAGAGAGGGCGGATTCAGTTTTGTTGCGGGGGTATGGGTAAGCGATATTATACTGATTATCCTGAGCAATGTATTTTCCGAATGGGTAAAAGCCCTGTTACAATACAAACAAACCATTGGTTATATCGGCAGCATATTCCTGATTGGAATGGGTCTTTTTTACCTATTTCTAAAAAAAGTACAACTCACCCAACAAGCGAATGGGGAGGAGCAACGGTTTCGTAAACGGGATATAGCCAAGATTTTCAGTTCCGGCTTTCTGATCAACAGCCTGAATCCGAGTGTGCTGCTGTTTTGGTTAATTAATGCCACGGCATTTGCAGTAACCCATTCCTTCCGCGACAGGGTGTTGATTTTTACCGTCTGTATGGTTTTTAATATGCTGGCAGACGCGTTGAAAGTATTACTGGCGGGCAAGCTGAGAAAAAAACTCACCTTGCATAATCTTTCGGTGGTAAATAAAATATCGGGTGTAATATTGGTGGGATTTGGCATCGCCCTGCTGTGGGGACTAGCTTTTCACCTGGAAAAAGTCTGAATGAAACAACTACCTATGCGAAGACTGTTCTTACTGTTGGTAATGGCTTGTTGTGCAACCGCCTCGCAGGCTCAAATGGGAGATTTTATTTCTTTGAAAAGAGCCAATAATCGCCATGTTGCCAGTTATTTTAAAGGTAGTCGCATTGAATTTCAGCATGTAAATGGGCAGTATATCAATGGTCCTATCGAAGCTGTCCGGAACGATTCAATTTTTGTTCGGCAATGGCAAATCGTCAGTTATATAACCCAGCTTGGTACGTCTAAAGTAGATACGCTGGGTTCAATGGTTTATGGTTTGCATTACCAGGAAATATTTAAGATCATTCATAATAAAAAGGAGGGCTGGGGTTTTGTAAAAAACGGGAGCATTTTTATGATTGGCGGAGTGGGCTATGCCGTACTGAATCTGATCAACGGCGCCTATCGAAAAGAGCCCATTGGTGACCCGGCTAACCTGCGTTCCCTCGGAATAGCCGGTGCTGTGGCGGGGGGTGGATTTTTACTCAATCGCCTTCACCGGCACCGTGAAAAAAAAGGAAAAAATTACAAGATCGTTTATGTGAAGATGACGGACAAGTGAGCCGTATCATTTTACCTATATTGCAGCCGCAACAATTTCTGGTGTTTACGTGAAGACAAAAGGTTTAGTTCCCCGTATTGGTAGATTTCTTAAAAAACTCCTGCTCATCCTGGTGATTGGGCAGTTTCTCTATATCCTGTTACTAAAATGGGTGAACCCGCCCATTACACTCACCCAATTGTCGAATTGGGTAAGCGGTTATGGATTGAAGCGGGATTATGTCGACTTTGATGAAATGTCTTATTATGCAAAGCTGGCGGTTATTTCCTCGGAAGATCAGTTGTATGCCGATCATTCAGGATTTGACTGGAAAAGCATTGAGAAAGCCATGAAGTACAACGAAAAAAAACCCAATCGTGTACGGGGCGCCAGCACGATTAGCCAGCAGGTTGCCAAAAATGTTTTTTTATGGCAGGGCAGGTCCTGGATCAGGAAAGGGCTTGAAACCTATTTTACCTTTATGATTGAACTGATATGGGGTAAAAAAAGAATCCTGGAAATGTACCTGAACGTGAGCGAAATGGGGGCGGGTATTTTTGGAATCGAAGCCGCTGCGCAGGCGTATTTTAAAAAATCAGCTGCAAAACTCAGTAAAGCAGAAGCTGCCAGAATTGCTGCCTGTTTACCGAATCCTAAAAAATTAATCGTTCAACCCGCCAGTAAATATGTAGCCGGCCGGGCCTGGGTAATTCAACGGCAAATGAATAATCTTGCCGGCGACGCCGAAATCCAATCTATTATCGGCCCGTACTCCAAAAAATAATCAACGGATTTCCATTGGTATAGCCGCACTGTTCTGCGAATACTGGTTGGGTATGGAACAAGCCAACCCAAGCTTCAGTATATAGCTGCCTGGCTCCAGTGAAACCAGGTCACTGCTTTCCAGTGTATACCTGTTGGACGCTGTTTGTATGGCTTTGAGCAGGATGCGCTGCACTAATAACTTACCTACAAACAGGTCGGCAATTATTCCCTGGTAGGCAGACCCCGGTTGTTGGATTTGCTCAAATGCGGTTATACTGGTTTTTCCCAGTTCCACTGTTAACCGGAGGGGTTGGCCTTTTTTTGCCTGAGCAGGGCTATGTGGCAAACTAAGCTGGATGTAGGAAAAGGAGTGTAGGGCACTATGAACCACTGCCGTAATGGGGCCACGATCCGTTTCAACCTGGAAGGAGTTATCCAGATCCGTCAGCCCATTATCTGCCAGCAGTACTTTTTTCCCCTGCCATTCTTTTTCAATGGGCCAGAAATTATAATTATTCCGGCGATAGCCGGTTGTATTGATGGCAAAACTGGTATCGCCCGAATAAAACCAATACTTAGAAGGGCGCTGATAGCTGTTTAAAAACACAACCGGTAATCCATCCGCCGCCTTTTTTATAGCTGTTGCCCACTTTGCATTTCCATGCAGTTCATCCTTAAAAATCCGCGTCAAAAAAGGAATATCCGACAACATATACAACCGTACCAGCACTACCAGAATAAGAGAAGGGGTAAGTAATTTAAAAATCCATTTCCGTTGTGAAAGATTATCTGCCAGCCAGGCATGAGAAAGCAGTATTACAGGAACCAGTGCAGGAACGGTCCAGTTTGCTTCAACCCGGCCTTTAAACGTACTGATCAGGAAAAATCCATAAAAGCCCCACATGCTCCACTGCAGTGCTTTTGTGAAATAACTGCTGGTTCGGTATTGATTGGCAGCTCTTAAGAGGAGAAAGCCGATCAGCGGGCCGGCAAGTAGTATTTGTCCGGCTACATATTCCAATGAAAACGCAAACTGGTAGGCGGGTGCATTCCGTTCTTTCAGATGATAAGATACGGAAGGGAAATCATGGGTGTATTGCCAGTATAAATGAGGATAGAAAAGAGCGATACCTGTAATAACAGCCAGCCATGCTTTTGGATTCATTGCCAGCCGCCAGTTACTGAGTACGGTAAACAGGATGATCAGGATTCCGTGGTACTTGCTGTATAACATACCTGCCATTACCACTCCGAGGATCAGGCCCTGTAGCCAGCTGTCTTTTTCCAGGAATCGTTTGTATTGCCAGAAAAAGAGGGCTGTAAAAAAGGTAAGTGGAATATCCGGAACGGCCAGGATTCCGCCGATCTGCAATACACCCATGCCGGCAGTAATTGCAAAAAACAGCCGATCGTCTTTTTTGATAAGCAGCTGATGAATAAGCCATAGGGTAGCTGTGTTCATGAGTGCCATAAATAGCCGCACTCCCAGTTCATTCGGAAAAATCAGGTAGCCGATTTTTATAAGCAGGGCAATCATGGGCGGGTGATCGAAATAACCCCAATCGGGATATTGGCTATATACCCAATAGTAAGCTTCATCATGCAGGAGCTCCGTACCATACGATTGTACCAGGTTAATCACCAACCAGCCCAGGTAAAACCACAGCGCCGGCCTGCGTTGGAGGGAGGAGGTCATTGCATTCATGAGGCAAGTAATTTATCAATTACGCGGATGGCGGCTTTGCTGCGTTCCGGACCAATTCCGGATATCAAAGACCAGCTGGTGTTTTGTCGTTGTAATATATCGTAATAGTGTTTGAACAACCGTTCCCGATTTTCCAGGTCAGGGTATTCACGCAGCTTATCATAGGTCCAGGGCAGGTCTGTTTGCATTAACAGGTAATGATCATAGGATCTGGAAGCAACTTCATTCAAAATAAAGGGGTCACATTTCTGGAAAACAAATTCTGACCAAATCTGCATCACCATCATATCTGTGTCTATGAACAGGATAGAAGCCTGGTCACCGGCTGCTTCAGCCAGCGCAAGTGCCGTTTTCTCTTCTGCTTCCAATTGTCCTTTTGCAATTACTAAAAGGTCTTCATACGTATAGGGCCGGCCTAAATTATCGAGGTATTCCCGGGCGTATTCCGGTACCCAGGCCGTTGCGTACTGGTTGGCATAATGGTCTGATAATTCCTGGGAAAGCGTGCTTTTGCCAGTTGACTCTGGTCCAACTATCACAATTTTCTTCATCATTGCAGCGGCAATTTACTGTATTGACTCTTAAGTTTCCATGATTGCAGGCCCGCCATGGCGAGGATTGTTAGTATAAGAAACTGGAATCCCGTAAAAACATAACCTTTGGTAAAATATAGTGGAACAGAAGCGATATCGGTTATAATCCACCAATACCAGCTCTCCACTTTTTTCCTGGCCATAAGCCACATACCAGTATAGGCACTTGCGCTCGCAAAGGCATCGGCCCATGGAATAGCTTCGGGGGCAAATTCTTTTTTCAACCAGGTCAGACTAAAAAACAGCAGCAGGTAAAAGAAAAGAAAAAACAGGAGTTGCTGTATCCATTCCTTGCTGGTAGACTGGGTAATTTTTAATTCCGGGCTTTTATCGGGCGATTTTTTTGCCCAGAGCCACCAGCCATAAATACTCATAATGGTATAATAAAGATTTACGCTGGCTTCTCCATACAAATGACCTTTAATGCTCAGGTAAATAAAAATGGTGGTACT
>NZ_LUKG01000010.1:24556-59875 GCF_001601815.1 Flavihumibacter sp. CACIAM 22H1 | reverse complement strand
GCTGTAAATCACACTAAGAATTCCTGTAATAACTGCAATAAATTCCAATGCAGAAGTCTGCATCAGTCCATCCAGGAATTGTTGCCAAATCGTTTCCATTGGCTAAAAATCCGTCAGAATTTTTAGATTGCCGGAAATTCTTTGCATGAAAATAGCTGTTTTAGGTGCCGGAATGGTAGGAAGGACCATTGCCAGTGATCTTGCCGATAGGCATGAAGTACATTCCTTTGACAGAGATGAATCGGCCCTTCAGAAACTGCATCGAAAAACGCCTGAAATTGCTGTTCATCGGGCAGATCTGGCCGATGTTGCGGCCTATTCCGGCTGGCTGAACGAATTTGATTTGGTCATTACCGCAGTTCCCGGGTTCATGGGATTTCGCACACTCGAAGCCGTTATCAGATCCGGTAAACCGGTCGTAGATATTTCATTTTTTCCGGAAGACTCCCGTGTATTAGATGCTTTGGCGAAGTCGGTAGGAGTAACGGTGGTAACAGATTGTGGCGTAGCACCTGGTATGGGAAACCTGATACTCGGCCGTTATAATGAGGAAATGGAAGTAAGCCGGTTCGAGTGTTATGTAGGCGGGCTCCCCCTGATCCGTAAAAAACCGTTCGAATACAAAGCGCCATTTTCACCGGTTGATGTAATTGAGGAATATACCCGGCCGGCCCGTTTAAAAGAAAACGGGGTTATTGTTACAAAACCTGCTTTATCGGAGCGGAGCCTGATGAACTTCGACGGGGTAGGCACGCTGGAAGCTTTTAATACCGACGGGTTGCGGTCCTTGCTTTACACCATGCCCCATATTCCGGACCTGAAGGAACAGACATTGCGTTATCCGGGCCATATAGACCTGATTCAATCACTGCAACTGGCAGGGTTTTTTAGTGAAGAACCTTTGGAGCTGAACGGAACAACTGTTCGGCCGCTCGACCTGAGTTCGGCGGTATTGTTTAAAGAATGGAAGCTGGGAGAAGAGGAGCCCGAATTTACGGTTATGCGGGTAATGGTGGAGGGCAAAAAAGAGGGCAAACCGATGCGGGTAACCTATAACCTGCTGGATCGTTACGATGCTGTTACCAAAACCTCCTCCATGTCTCGCACTACGGGCTATACCTGTACTGCGGTGGCGGAACTGGTGGCAACCGGCCGGTTTGGTAAAAAAGGCGTGTTTCCTCCTGAATTGGTAGGAAGTGATGCCGCCTGTTTTGAATTTATACTACGTTACCTAACCAATAGGGGCGTAAATTGGGAAGGCATTATCAACCATTAAAACTATACGTATGATTCGCAAAGCAACTGCCGTTTGGAACGGCTCCGGCAAAGAAGGCAAAGGACATCTCACTACTCAAAGCGGGGTATTGAGTGAAACACAATATTCATTCGGATCTCGTTTTGAAAGCGGAATCGGAACCAATCCGGAGGAGTTGGTAGCTGCAGCCCATTCCGGCTGTTTTACCATGAAACTGAGTTTTGTACTGGGTGAGGCGGGCTTTACCCCCACATCGCTCGAAACATCCTGTGATATTACATTTGAGAACGGTGCAGTTACCAAGTCTCATTTGAAAGTTAAAGGGGTTGTTCCCGGAATTACCGAAGAGCAGTTTCAGGCCTGTGTTAAAGATGCGGAACAAAATTGCCCGATCAGTAAATTATTGAATACGGCGATTAGTTCTGAAGCAACACTTGGATAGAAGCGAAACCCAGCAACACGGCTATCACCCATCCGGCAATGCTTAAAAATTTCGGGTGTTGGTAGCCGTTTTTGTTTGTCCTCACTGCTACCAGTAAAATAACCAGTGAAACCGGTAAAATAAACCCATTTATCAACCCTGCAGCTAATAATAGCTGCACGGGTTTACCCCAAAGCAGGAAAAACACCGTGGAGCAGGTTATAAAAAGAATGGCCCCTTTTTCCGGACGATCCTGTAGCCAGGGAAGATAGGAGCGGGCAAAAGAGATGGAGGTATAAGCGGAACCTAATATAGAGGTAATAGCGGCACACCACATAACGATACCGAATAAACGAAAGCCGGTTTCCCCGGCCGCTTTCCGAAATACATCCGCTGCAGGATTTGCTGCATCGAGCAGGAGGCCTTTTCCAACCACCCCCAGTGCAGCCAGGAACAATAAATAACGCATAAGTGAGGCCGTTAAAATGCCGGTTGCAGCCGAGGAACGCACTACAGGCAGGGTAAGCTTTTCAGTGCTGCCGGCTTCCAGCATTCTATGGGCCCCGGCAAAACAAATATACCCGCCAACCGTACCGCCTACAATGGTTACCAAGGCGGTATAACTAAATTTTTTTGGCCAGAAGGTTTCGGTTAAAAGACCGGAATAAGAGGGGCCGGAAGAAACGGCAATATAGGCCGTGAGTACCAGCATCAGCACCCCCATCCATTTAACCGCACCATCCATCAGGGGTAATGCTTTTTCTTTATTGAACAAAAGGATCAATAAAAAGGCTACACTTATTGCGGCGCCGGCCTTAGGAGAGATACCGGTAATGGTTTCCAGTCCCAATCCGGCACCGGCAATATTGCCGATATTAAAAGCAAATCCGCCAATAACAATAAGTATGGTCAGCAATTTGCCCAGGCCTGGTAAAAGTTCATCCGCCACCTGGTTGGCCCGTTGTTTTCTTGCAAAAAGGATCTGCCAGATATTCATTTGAACGCCAATGTCGAGCAATATAGAAAGCAGTATAATGCAACTGAAACCAGCCAGTAGTTGCTGGGTAAAAACCGTAGTTTGAGTTAGGAAACCCGGGCCAATTGCCGATGTAGCCATAAGGAAAGCCGCGGCCCAGAACGAGGAGGGTTTATTTTTCAGCATGCGGGTGAATTCGTTTGCAGGTAGGCGTGCACTGCTTTCGCCAGGCTAACTGCGGTTGGTCCATCGCCATGTATACAAAGGGTATCAGCGTGTAATTGAAGGTAGCTACCGTCTACGGTCTGTACGCGGTTGAAACGCATAATGGAATCGACCTGCTTCAGAACCTCAGGGCTTTGAAGAAGCACTGCATTGGGTTGGTGGCGGGGAGCAAGGCTGCCGTCTGCCTGGTACATCCGATCGGCAAATGCTTCTTCTTTTATGCGGAGCCCGGCAGCTTTTGCCAGTTTGGAAAATTGACTGCCGGCTAACACATATAGCTGCAGGCCGGGGTTAAATGCCAGTACGGCCTCAATAATAGCCCCCGCTATTGCCGGGTCCGAGCTTGCCTGGTTATAAAGGGCGCCATGTGGTTTTACATGCTGCAGGGGATATTGTGCTTTCCTGCAGATGGCATCGAGGGCACCGAGCTGATAGGTGATCAATGCAATAATTTCGGCGGAAGATAATTGCTGGGCGGTTCTGCCAAAGTTGGCCCTGTCGTTCCAGGAAGGATGGGCCCCCACCTGCACACCCATTTTTTTAGCAAGCGCAACCGTATGGGCCATTTCCTGGGGAGATCCGGCATGAAATCCGCAGGCAATATTTGCCGAATGAATAAAGGGCAGGATTTCCGCTTCACAGCCAAAACCTTCGCCAAGGTCACAATTGATGTCCATTTCCGCCTATTTTAGGAAAAATAAAGATAGTAGTCGCGTTTCAGTTGAAGCAGTTGTTTTTCCTGCTGGAGCAGAAGGTTTTCCGCATTTTCAATGGAAACCTGTTTAAAGTGGAGCACATTGTCTACGCTGCATTGGGCAGCCAGGTGAAGATCTGCCTGGATGATCTGTCCGATTCGGGGATACCCCCCCGTTGTTTGTGCATCGGCAAATAAAACCAGCAGTTGTCCATCCGGACTCACCTGTATAGTGCCCGGTAATACGGCTTGTGACAGCAGCTCTGCTGTATGAATTCTTTTTAATTCAGGCCCGGTAAACCGCGACCCCATCCGGTTAGATAAGGCAGAAGGCCGGAAACCGGAACTTTGTAACAGGTTCAGGGCTTCGCCCGAGAACCAGCTATATTCTGCCCCGGCAATAAAGCGGATTTCCTGGCAGGTATAATCTGGCAAAACGGAATGGCTTAACCCCACTTGGTGATGGTTGGACGCTTTTAACAGGTAGTCAATAATCCGCTGCCCGTTTTCGTCGGGAAGCACTGTTACAGGTAGCTGATCACCCGCGCGGAGTGGCCGGCCTTCCTGTCCCCCGAGTTTACTCGCAAGGTGGGTAGAACGGCTTCCAAAAACCGGGTTAGATCGGATTCCCCCATGTACCGATAGATAGGTAAAACCGGTTTCTTTGGGAAAGAGTTGCAGGAACTCGCCGGCTTTAATCAGGAAAGGATGATAGAAAGGGATTGGCCTGCCGCTTATATAGGCAGTATAACCTTTTCCTGTTAAAGCAAGCAGGCAGGTTGTTTCAAAACTGGCACTGAAAGCACCCCGGCTGATTTCGAGTGAGGCGGCATTGCTGTCATTGCCGGTAAGCAGGTTGCCAAGTTTTGCCGCCAGGGGATCCATAAAACCGCTCACCGGTAATCCCCGGTTCCGGTTGCCAAACCGGCCCAGGTCCTGGATGGTGCATATTCCGGATTTAAGGACTCGCATGCTGATTGAGGTATTGAAAAGTGGCTAAATCGATGCGGGTAAAGCGGACGGTATCACCCGCTTTGAAGAGACAGGGTTCTGCTTCCCTGAGATCAAACACCAGGAGGGGTGTACGACCAATGATCTGCCATCCCCCGGGGGATGTATTGGGGTAAATACCTGTTTGTTTTCCTGCAATACCGACGGATCCGGCAGCAACCTGGAGGGCCGGACGTTGCTTTCTGGGCATTGCCAGGGTGTCGGGTAAGATACCCATATAGGAAAAACCAGGATTGAAGCCAATCATAAAAACATACCAGTCCTCCGCACAATGTGCCTGAATGATAGCATCGGAACTTGTTTGGTGAAAGGCCGCCACTGCCGGCAGGTCGGGTGCCATCGCTGCTTCATAGCAAACCGGAATCAAGTGATGATTGCCGGGAATAGGGGTTTGCAGGTCAGAACCGGAAAAACTACGGATCCGCTTACGTATAAGGTCCGTAACAAAGGCCAGCGGTGATGGCTGGCCTTTGGCAAAAATATGGCCTGGGTCAAAAAAAACAGTCAGGCTATTATAAGTGATAGAGGTATCTGTAAAACCTGTAAAAGGTACTGAATGAAAACTTTGTTGAAACCTTAATAAGACCTGGTTGGCCGCTATAGCAGGTTCCTTTCCATATTCTATGGTTATAGCTGATTCAGCAATCGGGTAAATATGAAAGGACTCCTCATTTGCCAAGGCAGATCGTTTATTCAGCTTCAGCCACTACTTCTTTCACTTCCGGAATCATGCGTTTCATCATTCCTTCGATACCCGCTTTCAGGGTAATCATGCTGCTCGGGCAGCCTGAGCAGGAGCCCTGCATCATCAGGTTCACTACACCATCCTGGTAGCTTTTGAACTGAATGGCACCACCATCCATTTCAACGGCAGGTTTAACATAGTTTTCCAGCAACTCCTTGATCCTTTTTACCACATCGTCATCGTCCGCACTTACTTCATTGCTACCTTGTGGTTTGAGGGCCGCTATTTCTTCTTCGTTTACGACAACCTTGCCTTCTTCCAGGTAATCTTTCAGGAACTGGCGAATGGAAGGGATAACATCGCTCCATTCTGTTTCGGGTGTTTTGGTGAGGGTAACAAAATTACTGGCCACAAAAACACTTTTTATAAAGGGAAAGCCAAAGAGCTCCACGGCAAGCGGAGAGGCTTTCGCACTTTCCATATCTGGCAGATCAATGCTTCTTCCGGGATATAAAAGTTTATTTGCCACAAACTTCATGGTTTCCGGATTGGGAGTCATTTCTGTATAGATACTGATAACGGGATTTCCGGTCTTAATCATAATTCAACAACTTTAACTGCAAAAATAACAAATGCCGACGGGCAATGTTTGTGAATTTAGGAAATCTTAAGGAATCGGGGCCAGCGCGCTTGTATTGATTAGTGGTTACAGTCGCTGCTATGGCAGTGATTGGCTTTCCGGCAAAGCTGGTAATTCAGGAAATGGGCATACACCACGGCAATAACAGCAGGTACCAGGAACCAGAGTTGGAGATCATGCCAAACCTGTTTAGCAAACAACAGGAGAATGCCGATACCAAAAATGATATAGGGGCCGGGCTTATGGTGGTGGCGTTTATATCCATGCCAGAGCGCATTGGCGCCAATAAGCAAGGCAATTCCAATCATTAATAGCTCAAATGCCTCATTATCAATGATATTTGTGCCAAAAATGGGCAGGCTTGTCAGCAATAACGGTAAAATAGCGCAGTGAATCGCACAGGCGACGGAGGTAGCAATACCCAGGGCATCCCAGTTGATCTTAAATGACATCGGACGGCAAAAATACACAGATGCAACTTTGTTGCAAAATAAATTTCACCCGGCCCTTGTAGCCTAACCGGTGCGGGAGTTGAGGGAATAAGGGCGTAAATTTGCAGGTATGAGTAAGCGGACGATCTATTTTATAGGCTTTTTTGTTATTTTATTTGTCGCCTTTGTAGTTGCCATGACCAAATTATTACCCGGTTTCGGGGAGGTAAAGATGCCTGTATTAAGTTATGTTCAACCCTTCCGGTTTAGTGATCAGTATGGAAAATCCTTTACACAGGCGCAGGTGGAAGGAAAAGTATATGTGGCAGAGTATTTTTTTACTACCTGTCCGGGTATTTGTCCGAAGATGAATACCAACATGAAGAAAGTCTTTGACCAGTATAAAACGAACCCGGACTTCCTGATTTTGTCGCATTCGGTAGACCCGGCAACGGATACCGTGGCCCGGATGAAAATTTATGCTGATTCGTTAGGGGTAAATAATGCCAACTGGTTTTTCCTGACCGGGCCGAAGGATAGCTTATACCTGGCGGCGCGGGTAAGTTATTTACTGGATGACCCTAAAAATAACAATGAACGGATCGAGGACCAGTTTATTCATACCCAGTTTTTTGCCTTGGTAGACAGGGTAGGCCGGGTTCGGAGAATTTATGATGGATTAAAAAAGGAGGAAGTGGAGCAGCTGATCAGCGATATTCCGGTTTTACTGGAAGAAACGGCAACGGATGCCTCCCGTTTACCTAAATCAACCTTCTAATTAAGAAGTTATGCAGGAAGCCATACAGGAAATATTAAAGAAGAATCAGTTAAGTGTAACGGGCAGCCGGGTAAAGATCCTCGAATTGTTTCTGGATCAGCCAGGGGCACTTGCGCATGGTGATATTGAGCGTAAAACGGGCGAAAAATTTGATCGGGTTACGGTATACAGGACCCTGCAGGTATTCTTGAACAAAGGTATTATTCATTCTATTCCCACGGCAGATAACAGTGTGTTGTATGCATTGTGCAAGGATGACTGCGGGGAAGGCCATCATCATGATAACCATGTTCATTTTGTCTGTGATAAATGTGGAAATACCGTATGCCTGGATGAAGTAACGGTTCCGGCTATACGATTACCAAGAGGTTATAAGTTCAGCCAGGTTCAGGTAGTGATAAATGGAAAGTGTAAAGACTGTACCCGTGAGTAACCGAAGAATGGTGGAAAAATAAAAACTGATAAATGTCAATAAAACGGCGGTAAAAAATAAAGCCCCGATGTAGACACACCGGGACTTTTGGTTAAGGCTCTGATTAGTAGCTATTTTAAGAATCTTTTTAGATTCGTTGGATCTTTCTAAGTGTTTTCTTGTACAAATATATTGTTATAAATCATTCTTTTCAAATTTTCCATATACCCTAATGTGGGTATTTTTCCCGTGTTTAAAGTTTTTTCATTTCTGCGGCGGTAAAATCCATCAATGTTTTAACACGGTTTGGTCCCAAATCGAACGAAATACCAGCCGCCTGGTACAATTCTGGTAAGGTACGGGTACCTCCCAGGGAAAGCGCTTTGGTATAATTATCCAGGGCGGTTTCTTTGTTTTCTTTGAACTGCATCCACATTCCAATAGCGCCCAACTGGGCAATTCCGTATTCTATATAATAGAAAGGAACTTCAAATAAGTGGAGTTGACGTTGCCATCCGTATTTCCGGAATTCGTCTAATCCGCTTAGATCCAGTACACCGGTAGCAAATTCATCGTTTATTTCTACCCACTTACCGGCTCTTTCTGCTAAACTATGATGGGGATTTTCGTACACCCAATGCTGGAACTTATCAATGATCGCTATCCAGGGGAAAATAGTTATTACTCGTTCCAGCTGGTGTTCTTTTGCACGTTTCAGTTCTTCTTCTGTAGTAAAAAAACTGTGCCAAAAATCCATGCTGAACAATTCCATGCTCATACTGGCTACTTCCGCAATTTCCATTGGATACTCCTTAAACGCGGAAAGCCGCAATGGGTGGGCAAGGAAGCTGTGAATGGCATGTCCGCCTTCGTGCACCATAGTGGTAACATCATGCATTTGTCCGGCTGCATTCATGAAAATAAAGGGGGCGCCGGATTCGGCGAGGGGACAATTATACCCACCCGGGGCTTTACCTTTCCTGCTTTCGAGGTCGAGATGCCCCATTTTTTTCATGGTAAGCAGGCAGTCGGCAAACAGGGGCCGGAGTGCCCGAAAGCATTCAATGGTTTTTTCCAGGAGCTCTTCTCCTGTTTTAAAAGGACGCAGGGGTTCAATACCTGCCGGTTCGGCCTCGGTATCCCAGGGTCGAAGGCTGTCGAGCTGTAGTTTTGCCTGTTTCTTTTTATAGATTTCAGCTACCAGGGGAACTACCTGCTGTTTTACCGCTTCGTGGAAGGCAAAGCAATCTTCTTTGCTGTAGTCAAAGCGCCCCATTTCAGCAAATTTGTAATCGCGGAAGTTGGCAAAGCCGGCATTCAGGGCAACCTGGTGGCGTTTTTGGACCAGCTGGCTGAATAATTCATTCAGTTGATCCTTGTCCTGGTAGCGGCGTTCCTGAATGCTGCGATAAACGGCTTCTCGTTTGCTGCGGTCCGGACTTTCCAAAAATTTCGTAGCCTGTTGAAGGGTATATTCTTTACCGTCTATGGTAACGGCCATTTTACCGGAAATGACGCCATATTGCTGGGCTAGAACTGAAAGCTCGGCCTGGAGCGGGATGTTTTCTTCCCGGTATAGGTCGATCGATTTTTTTACCGAGCGCAGGTAGGTAAAATACTCCTGCTGGTCCAATGCCTTTGTATATTCATTGCTAATCAGCTTTCGGTTCAGTTGATCGGCATAGGGCTGAATTTTTGGCTGAATTTCCATCACAAAAAAAGTGAAAGCTTCTTCCAGCTCCTTATTTTCCGTGTCACAGGTCATACGGATCTGCCGCCAGCAGGCGTCTTCGCTTACGGCTGCTTCCAATTCGCTGCAATCGGCCATCCATTTCTCCAGCTCATCGCCCGATAGCAGGGGCCTGTTGAGCAGGTCCTGGAAATAAGGCTCAAGCGCCTCCCAGGTACTGATAGTGAAGTCCCCGGGCAGGAAATGCCGGGGTGTTTTCTGAATATTGGCAATGGACATACTACTAACTTATTCTTCTGTTTTTTTCTTACGGGCTGTTTTTTTCGGCTTTTCTTCGCCGGCTTCGGCAGGCGCAGCATCTGCGGAATCTGCCGTTTTTTTAGGGGCAGCTTTTTTCTTTGCTTTCGGCTTTTCTTCGGTCAGCTCTTCTGCCGCGGGCGCTTTCGCTTCGGTTTTGGCAGCTTTTTTAGTTTTGGCAGGGGCTTCTTCTTCCGGAACCTCAGGGGTTGTATCATCGGCTGCTTCTACTTCTGCCAGTTTAAATTCGATTTTATTTTTATCGATGATTTCAAACCATTTAACCATTTTTTTCATGTCGCTGGCATATACCCGTTCGAAATCCATATCAGGATAGGTTTGTTCGAAATAGGCTTTCAGGCCATTGCCATCTTTCACATCCGGTAGTGCAGCGCCACTGCTTTTCATTGCTTTGAAAATTTCCACCAGGTTAATATTATCCCGTTTGGTATAAATTTCAATGCTCTCGAGGTGGGAGAAGTTGTGTTTGCGGGATGACACGAATTTGGTCGTCTGATCATCCAGCGAGCGAACGATGGCTCCGTCGGTTTTACTGGCTACTAATTCAAACAATCCGGGTAACCCGGTCACGGCAATGATTCTGTTATATTCCATATCTACAAAATTGTAAGGGAGATGCAAGATAAAACAAATTTACTACCCGGCGGGGGAAGGGGGGCTTAGGCATCGAGCCATTCCTTGAATGCGGCGGTATGTTCGGCACTGATCAGTACTTCTTCCGGGCTGGCGGGATCCAATTCTACGGATAATTTGCCTTTTCCGATGGACTTCAGTTTTTTTATTGCGTTAATATGGGCCAGGAATTGGCGGTTGAGCCGAAAAAACTGGGCGGGATTAAGCTCCCGCTCAATATCACTGAGTGATTTATCGAGCAGGTATTTTTGTCCATCTGTGTCCACCAGGCAAACCATTTTATGGGTAGCATAGAAAAAAGCAATTTCCTCAGTTTTTAGGGCTATATAATCCGATCCCCGTTTAATCAGCCAGCGTTTTTTATACTGGTCGGGGTTTTTTCTGAATTGCTGAAACTGTTCAAAGGAATGGGAAAAATGGGCTTTCAGCTGCTCATATTTCTGCAGGGAGGCCAGTAGCTTTTCCCGGGCAATCGGCTTTAACAGGTAATCAATGCTATTGTATTCGAAGGCTTTTTGCCAATAATCGTCGTAGGCGGTGCAGAAAATAACCGGGCAATCGAGTTTTACTTCATCAAATATTAGGAAGGATTGGCCATCGGTAAGTTCAATATCCATGAAGATCAGATCCGGATGAGGATGGGTCTTTAACCATTGGATGGATTCTTTAACTGTTGGTAAAATTGCCAGCAGGCGGAGGTTTTCCCGCAACTGTAGCAGGGATGCTGAAAGGCGTTCAGCGGCCGGCAATTCATCTTCAATAAGTAAAATTTTCATATCAGCGCAGCATTAGTAAAGGTAGATGAACAAAAAAACAGCCGTTCATCCGCTCAATGGCAGGCTGGCTGCCGGTGATGAGGATAAATCGTTCGAGCAGGTTGGTTAGGCCGATTCCATTTGAATGGGCTTGTTTTTTTTCACGGATTTGATTGGAAACAGAGAGCTGTCCATGGGATTCAATAATATGTATATGCAGGGGTTGTTTTTGGGAGAACGTATTGTGTTTAATTGCATTTTCAACCAGGATCTGGAGAGATATGGGGGGTAAAAGGCTGGTATGTACACAGGTATCGGAGACCTGCTTATTTATGAAAATGCAATCACCATAGCGAATTTTCAAGAGCGCCAGATAATTGTCCATAAAGCTGAGTTCTTCCTGCAGCAGAACGAGGTCTCTTGATTTATTTTGAAGAATATAGCGATAAACCTCAGCCAGGGTATCGTTAAAAACCTGAGCTTTTGCGGGGTTAGTACGGATGAGGTGACTGAGGGTATTGAGAGAATTGAACATGAAATGCGGGTCGATCTGGTTCTTAAGCGCCTGAAGTTCTGCTTCTGCTCTTGCTTTTTCCAGGGTTGCATTGCGGAGCATTTCAGATTCGGATTCTTTTACCAGGAAAACGGTTTCATATACATGAACGATGAAAAGAACGGAGATAAGTATAATGAGGGTATTGTTCCAGATGGTTGTCCAGTTGACCTGCCCATTGAGAAAAAGCTGGTACCACCCTACGATCAGCAGTACAGAAACGGGGATGGTATAAAAAGGGATGACGAGCAACAGGGCCAGGATTTTTTTTACAGGTTGATTGAACCAATTAAAATAAGAGCGGAGGGTAAACAGCAGGGATCGGTTTCCTTCCCAGATAATGAAGGCAATAGCGATAGTATAGAGGAAGCTGAGTTTAATTTCAAGCAGGCTGAATTGCTGAAAAGGAATCAGAGAGGTAAGTAGCGGAATAGTAATACCACAAAAGGGGATGAGGATTACCCGGAACCCGATATCATTTATTTTTTTTGCTTCGGGCAAAGGTTTAGTCGGGAAAAAATCGGGTTTTGGGGCCCTGGAATCCGGCTTCATACTGGTTTACTTGGTAGATGTGAATTTACCTAATAGTTTAGGAATCAAATCAGTTAATATGGACATGAGTACGATCAATTGGCTGGCAGTGCTGGCTGCCGGTTTATCTGCCTTTGTAGTAGGTGGTATCTGGTATTCACCGGGGTTATTTGGCCGTATATGGATGAAGGAATCGGGTTTAACGGAAGAAGGGATCCGTTCGGGCAATAAGGGAAAAATTTTTGGCTTTACGGCGATATTTTCCTTGTTGATGGCGGTGAACCTGGCGATGTTCCTGGTTGATACAGCGGAGGTAAAAACGGATCTGGCCTGGGGTGCAACTGCCGGGTTTTTAGCAGGTATCTGGACATTTTGCGCCATTGCTATTCATAGTTTATTTGAGCTGAAATCCTGGAAGCATATATTGATCAATGGCGGGTACTCGGTGGTTGCGCTGGTTTTAATGGGGGCGATTATTGGGCTCTGGCGGTAGGTGTCAGACAGGTGTTAGAACACTGTTGGTATAGGTGTCAGATACTTCTTAGAACTATATAAATCAATACTATGTCACAACATACAATTAGCTGGTTTGAGATTCCGACCACCGACCTGGAACGGGCGCAAAAATTCTATGAAACCATCCTGGCCATAAAAATGGTTAAACTGGATATGCCGAATCTGTCGATGCGCATGTTTCCGGTAGAAGATTTTAATTATATAGGCGGCGCCTTGGTTTATGCACCTGATTTTTACCAGCCACAGGCCAGCGGAACCCTGGTTTACCTCAACGCTAATCCGGATGTTCAAGTGGTATTGGACCGGGTAGAAGAAGCCGGCGGAAGCATCCTGATACCGAAAACAGAGATAAGTCCCGAGCATGGATTTATGGCGGTGATTCTGGATACAGAAGGCAATCGAATTGCGCTGCATTCTGTGCCGGTTCAGTAGCTGAGCCGCCGTTGACTTATACGAGACCAGTTGACGGGATACCGGCTTATGGCTGCCGTTGAACCCGACCAATGCCTGAGCACCGCAAGGGTTGCCGGGTGCGGTTGTTCAGGAAAATAGGTTGTAAGGGGAGGGATGTGCTGCTGCGGGCCTACGGCGGCTGCTACATCAATTCACCGGATAAATGAGAAAATAAACCAGGCCTGCTCATTGATCTATTTTAATAAATACCCCAACATGTTAGCATACCGTTCGAACACCTGTCTGACGTCTATACTCTTCCTCCTGCTTCTACAGCCAGCCATGCAGGGACAGCAGGCTGATCCTATGAAAACATTCGATAGGCTGGAAGGCCGCTGGCAACGACTCAATAAATCGACTCCTGAATTTGAGGAGTGGACGCGTAAAACAGCTACCCTGTTAGAGGGTAGGATGTATAAGGTAACAGGAAAAGATACCCTTGTATCTGAAGAAATCCGCTTACGCCAAACAAGCCACAAAATTTTGTACCAGGCCAAAGCATTTAATCAACCGGAACAGGACAGGATCGATTTCGAACTAACCCGCCATTCGCCCAATTCCGTTGTTTTTGAAAACCCCACCCATGATTATCCAAAGCGGATTGTGTATGAATTTATCGGTAGAGATTCGCTGCATGCATGGATTGACGGTGGACCTGCAGATAGCAGCAGCCGGATAGATTTCTATTTTCGGAAACAACTATAAAGTGCTGGTAGCTTTAATGATGTACCAGCCAATTGTACAATCGCTCAACATCGTCTTTACGGAAAAGCTGCGTACCCGGATTCATAGTAGCAGCAGTGCCACAGGCCACCCCATAGCGGATCATTTCAAGCGGGCTGCCTCCTTTGAATAACTGGTAGGTGATTCCCGCTACCATAGAGTCGCCCGCGCCCACTGTGCTCTGTTTTTTTACCGTGGGAGCCGGCACCTGAACCACGTCCTTTCCGGTTACCAATAATGCACCCTGAGCGCCAAGTGATACGGCCACAACTTTGCACCCTCCGGCGGAAAGAAGTGTTTTGGCAGCATCCACTACCTGGTCTGTCTCCAGCTTATCCAGGCCTACCAGCTGACTCAGTTCATGCAGGTTGGGCTTTATCAAATAAACGCCGGCTTCAACAGCTAACTGTAATGATTTTCCCGAACAATCAATGATCGCCTTTGCGCCTATACGCTCAGCAAGCAGCACGAGTTTTGCATAAAAATTTTCAGCAAAACCTGGTGGAAGGCTGCCACTGCCAACAATGATTTCCGGCTTTTTGGGCAAAGCCTGTATCCGCTCCAGGATGGCAGCAGCTGTTTCTTCACCGAGTATTGGTCCGGGTAAAACAAAGCGGAACTGGTTATTGCTTTGTTCTTCCAGCACTACCAGATTTTCACGGGTTTCTCCTGTAATGGGAACGGCGGAATAAGTAAGGCCTTCTTTTTTAAGGACGGCTTCCAGTTGCTGACCGTTAAAACCGCCACTGGTAAGCAATGCAAGGGTTGGGGCACCCAGGCGTTGCAGGCCTTTGGTAACATTGATTCCGCCACCCCCGGCTTCCACCACCAACTCACTGCACCGAAGTTTTTTTTCCGGAATTAACTGGCTGGTACGGGTGCTTTTGTCAACCGCGGGGTTGGGGGTAACCGTAAGAATCATACCATTAGTTTTTGTTCAGATCGGCAAGCACCGCTTCAATCCGTTGAACCAGTGTGGATTCTTCGGTAAAGCCCCTTGCCAGCATAAAAAATTTACTTTCACTTACCTGGATTAATACACAGGGATAGCCGGTTACCTGCAATTGTTTGCAAAGCTGAAATTCATAATAGGCTTTTTCTTTGTACTCATCCGACGAAAGCTTTTCATAAAACATCTCCGGATCTATCCGGTATTTTTCCAGCAAGTGCCGGTAAGCCTCTTTATCACAAAGATCTCTTCCTTCAAAATGAAGGGCATACTGTAGATCGGCCGCAAATGCTACCTGCAGATCCGGATAAATTTCCTTGAAAATACAAAGTGCAATAGCTGGTTTTTCAGAATGTGGATACCAGTCGCTCTGATCAGGATGAAAAATATGCCAGAGATAGTCCTGCCCAAACCGGATACCGGTTAATTCTTCCACCGATTTATAGGCTTCGGCAATATAACCTGCCATTACCCCAATATGACGGGGATGGTCGGGTAAAATCATGCCACCGGATAATACTTCGAAGGATACCTGGTCAGAATAGAGGGTTTGAATTTTTTTTATTACAGGGCTAAACCCATAACACCAGCCACAATAAGCATCATAACAGTAATAAATAATTGGGGTCATTCTGCAAAGTACTGGCTTTCACCGGTAATTTTAGCGAGTATTAATGAGATCTTAACAACCTTCTTTTAAGGCAACTGGTTATTATTTAATTTACACTAAAGGCGGTATATGGAAAATGCAAGAATCGAAGTACGGAATTTAACCATGGCAGATTACCAGGAGTTAAAGGAATCCATGATTGAAGCCTATGCCAGTATGGGAGGGCAATATTGGGGAGAAGCATCCTTGGATAAATTGATCCGGAAGTTTCCACAGGGTCAGATATGTGTAACGCTCGAAGGCAAAGTGGTTGGTTGCGCCCTTACGCTGATTGTAAATTTCAACCGATTTGGCGATACTCATTCCTATCGGCAGGTAACGGGCAATTATACCTTTGATACACATGATCCCAAAGGGGATGTTTTATACGGAATCGAAATGTTTATTCATCCGGAGTTCCGGGGCTTACGTCTTGCACGCCGCCTTTACGAAGCCCGGAAAGTACTGTGTGAAAATCTGAATTTACGAGCTATTGTGGCCGGCGGGCGTATACCGGGCTATGGGCGTTATGCTGATTCCATGACCCCCCGCGAATACATCGATAAAGTGAAGCGAAGAGAATTACACGATGGTACGCTCAGCTTTCAACTGGCCAACGATTTCCAGATCAAAAAAGTGATGCAACATTATTTACCGGAGGATAAAGAATCCCGCGGTTATGCAACCCTCCTGGTCTGGTATAATATTTACTACGAGCCCAATAGTAATGTATTAAAGATGCGGAAAGATTTTGTGCGTATCGGGCTGGTTCAATGGCAGATGCGACCCTATAAATCGCTAAAGGATCTATTGGAGCAGGTTGAATATTTTGTAGATGCGGTGAGCGATTATAACTCTGATTTCTGTCTACTTCCGGAGTTGTTTAATACGCCTTTGATGGAACAGTTCAATCATTTGCCCGGCCATGCGGCCATCCGCGAGCTGGCCGCTTTTACCCCGGATATTGTAGAGGCTTTATCCAAGCTGGCCATCTCCTATAATGTAAATATCATTGGTGGATCTATGCCCTGCCTGCGAGCCGGTGAATTGTACAATACCTCTTATTTTCTGCATCGAAACGGACGAATTGATTCCTATGATAAAATCCATCCCACCCCATCGGAGGAATATGAGTGGGCCATTAAGGGAGGCGATACAATAAAAGTAATAGAAACGGATGCGGGGAAAGTAGGGGTACTGATCTGCTATGATGTGGAATTCCCGGAATTATCTCGCCTGCTGGCCGACCAGGGCATGCAGATTTTATTTGTTCCGTTTTTAACGGATACGCAGAATGCTTATAACCGCGTGCGTTATTGCGCCGCGGCTCGCGCCATTGAAAATGAATGCTTTGTAGCTATTGCGGGAACCGTTGGCAACCTGCCTAAAGTACATAATATGGATTTACAGTTTGCACAATCGGCGGTGCTGACGCCTTCTGATTTTGCTTTTCCGGTGAATGGGATAAAGGCAGAAGCAACCCCCAATACAGAAATGATCATAGTGTCCGATGTAGACCTTACCCTGTTAACAGAATTGCATGAATACGGTAGTGTAACCACCCTGAAAGACCGGCGCCACGATCTTTATGAACTACGCTTGCTGAAATAACCCGTTTAACCTGAATATTTCCAGTTTCGGGTTTTGCCCTCGGCAATCCATTCGACCGCTTGAGAAATACGTTTGCTGCGGGTGTTGGTTGTTTTTGCGTCGGTTATCCACTCGATGTAATCTTTCCGGTTACTATAACTGAACTTATCAAATATTTCCCAGGCGCGGTGTTGTTTCCGGAGTGCCTGTTCAAATGCAGCCGGTAACAAAGATTGCTTTTGTTCCGTTGCTTTTTTTCGCGGGGGTTTTATACCCTGTTCATTTAACAGCATGGCTTCCTGAAGCAGGTGGGAAAATTCAGCCGGCAGATCGGTAAGGGATCGGATACGACCCAGTTGCCCCATTGATTTTTCAGCCGTTGCATGGTGTTGCTGCAACTGGTCCTGTAGCAGGGATGCTTTCCAGAAACTAAAGGCACAATGTTGTTTAAATGCAGCAAAACTACAAAGCAGGGAGCTCTTGTATTCGAAATGGGGAAATCCCCATTTGATGGTTTCCACTACTCCGGGACAAGCCCTATGAATCTGTTCCCGCAAATGCAGAAGAATAGGTTGGGCAAAAGGCGCTGCTTTAGCTATATATGCATCGATTCGCTGGTCAGTCTGCGGCATACCCTAATTTACGAAAGTTTAGGGGTCGGATACTACCCCACCCCTAAACTCCTTAATGCGCTTCGAGCCAATTGGTACCCTGCCCAACTTCTGCAATAACGGGCACGTCATTAGGCAGGAGCATGGCCTGTTGCATACATTCCAGGATCAGGGGTTTAAGGCGATCAACCTCTTCCATCCGGGCATCAAAAACCAGTTCATCATGCACCTGCAGAATCATTTTGCTTTTCAGTCCGGATTTTTTGATGGTTTCGTGTAAGGCACTCATTGCCAGTTTAATCATATCAGCAGCCGTACCTTGTATGGGAGAATTAATGGCATTTCGTTCCGCAAAGCCGCGTACGGTAAAATTGGAGGAATTTATATCGCGCAGCCAGCGTTTTCTGCCCATTAGGGTTTGTACATAACCATGTTCTTTGGCGAAGTTGACAGTTTCGTCCATATAACTGGTTATGCCGCTGAACTCCTTTTTATAGTTATCGATGATCTCTTTTGCCTCTGTGCGGGAAATTCCCAGGTTATCTGCCAGGCCAAATGCGCCCTGGCCGTAAATGATGCCAAAATTTACACTTTTGGCCTTTCGCCGCATATCTTTGGTCACATCTCCCTCATCAACCCCATATACTTTTGCTGCAGTGGCAGTATGGATATCCTTTCCCTGGCGAAAAGCCTCACACATATTCGTATCTCCGCTAATGGCCGCAACGATCCTCAGTTCAATCTGGGAGTAATCGGCTGATAATAAAATATGGTCGGCATCTCTCGGTATAAATGCTTTACGGATCTCTTTACCCCGTTCAGTACGTATTGGGATATTCTGCAGGTTGGGATTATTGCTCGATAATCGCCCGGTTACGGCCACGGCCTGTGCGTAAGAAGTATGAACCCTTCCTGTTTTTCGATTGATCATGAGGGGAAGGGCATCTACATAGGTTGATTTTAGTTTGGTCAGTTCCCGGAAAATGAGAATATCGTCCACGATCGGATTCTGCAGGGCCAGTTTTGTAAGTACGTCCTCGCCGGTGGCATACTGGCCGGTTTTGGTTTTTTTCGCCTTGGGGTCTAGCTTTAGTTTTTCAAAAAGCACTTCTCCCAACTGCTTGGGTGATGCCAGGTTAAAGCGCACACCTGCAGCAGCATATACCCGTTCTTCTGCTGATTTGGCATTGGTTTCCAGGTCTTTAGAGTATTCCTGCAAGAAATTGGTATCTACCCGTATTCCTTCAAACTCCATATCTGTCAACACTTTAACAAGGGGGTTCTCTACTTTTTCAAAAACGGATTTTACCTCCAGCGATTCCAGCAGGGGCAGAAATTTATGCTTCAGCTGCAGGGTAATATCGGCGTCTTCTGCGGCATAGTCTTTTGCCTTTTCTATCTCCACGTCGCGCATGGTGCCCTGGTTTTTCCCCTTTTTCCCGATCAGTTCTTCAATATGTACGGGTTCATACCCAAGGTATTTAGCACTTAAAAGATCCATGTTGCGTTTCCCTTCCGGTTCTATCACATAATGCGCTAACATGGTATCAAATAAATTTCCGGCCAGCTCAACACCGTACCATTTGAGTACCAGCAAATCGTATTTAATATTCTGGCCTACCCAGGTTTTGGTCGTATCCCGGAACAAGGGGTTCAATTGATTGAGGATCGTTTTGGTTTTGGTTTGATCAGCCGGACAAGGAATATAAAACCCGGTATGTGGCTTAACAGAAAAAGAAAGGCCTACTAATTCCGCATCGTTGGCATCAATGCTGGTGGTTTCAGTATCAAAGCAAATCTCCGGCTCCGCTAATAATTGTCTAAGCAGGGCGTCAATCGCATCTGTACCTTCCACCAGTTCATAATTATGGGGGGTATTTTGGATGTTTTTATCTACAATAAGACCATTATTTATGGAATTTTCCTCCGTTTCGCTGTCCTGTAAAGGTGCTACGCCATTTTTTGGCGTACCCACAACATTTCCAAACAAGTCGGTTTGTACTCCCTGTGCTGCCTGGTTGGGTGTTGAAATATCCTCACCTAACAGACGCTTGGCAACAGATTTAAACTCCAGTTCGGTAAAGATTTCCCGTAATGCATCCTTGTTCCAGTCTTTCAGGCGAAAGTCTTCTTCGTGAAATTCTACGGGTACGGTGGTAATAATGGTGGCCAGCTTTTTTGAAAGAATTGCTGATTCACGGCCGTTTCTGACTTTTTCTCCGACCGCACCTTTAATGGAATCAGCATTTGCGAGGATATTTTCAAGGCTACCGAATTCGCTTAACAACTTGGAGGCGGTTTTTTCGCCCACACCGGGAATTCCTGGAATATTATCAACAGCATCACCCATCAGTCCCAGCATATCAATTACCTGGTCAACCGATTTGATATTCCACTTTGAACAAACCTGTTCCGGGCCCATTATTTCGATATCTCCTCCCTGGTAGCCAGGTTTATATATCTTGATTTTGTCGGAAACCAGTTGACCATAATCTTTATCAGGGGTCACCATAAATACGTCATAACCTGCGGCCGCGGCCTGCTTGGAGAGGGTACCCACCACGTCGTCCGCCTCAAACCCATCCAATTCAACTACCGGAATATTAAAACCCCGAATAATTCTTTTTATATCGGGAATGGCCAATAGCAGGTCTTCCGGAGCTTCCTGGCGGTTGGCTTTATACTCGGTAAAATCAGTATGACGTTCAGTAGGAGCTTGGGTATCAAAGCAAACCGCCATATGGGTAGGGTTGCGGTTATTGATTAATTCAAGCAGCGCATTGGTAAAACCAAACTGCGCATTGGTGTTTTTGCCCTGAGAAGTTATTCTCGGACTACGAATCAGTGCATAATAGGCCCGGAATATCAGTGCCATTGCATCGAGTAGAAAAAGTCTTTTGTCCATCTGACAAAGATAGGCGGGAGAAGGAGGAAAGGGGAAAAAAGGCAGCAGTTTGGGTGATTAGAACCGGAGAAAAGGGAGTTTAAGCAGCAGTTCTGCCAGGGAAATAACCGAGCAATTCACTGATTTTAAACTAGTTGCAAATTCAGCAGGAAACTCAGGTGGAATTGAATGGGTATGCTGCCCGGGCCCCGGCAAAATATAATTTTTGCGGGTAGAAAGGTCTGCAAAACAATTTCTGAGCCCACGGGGTAGCTGCGGAGAGGGGCCTGATTGAATGGATATGGCTACCACGGCCTGTTGTAGGGCGGGATGGTGTTTATTATTTTTTGTGAGCACCAACTGAATTTCAGCAGCATGTTGTGTGCGGTAATAACGAAGTTTATATTTCGGCGGCAGCAGTTTAGTGATTTCATCTATACAATAAGCCTCCCAGGAATCTGCCTGACCGATTGACTTACTGAGCGATTGAACCGTTTTGATAGACCGAAGATGGTGTAATAAACCGCAATCCCGGAAATAGATCTTGGGTGCTTTCACTACTCTTTTGGAAGCTCCTGCCTGAGAATATGCGGGCAATAAACGGATCAGCATGGCGGCTTCGAGGTAATTAATATAACGAAGTACGGTTGGGCCACTCAATGCCATCGATTTTCCAATTGCCTGAACGTTGAGGATGGTACCGTTTAACTGTGCAAGGATTTCTAGTAATTCCATCAATCTATCACGACTTAACTGGTGACCGGTAATTTGAGCCGTGTTGCCTGTGCAAACCGATTCAATAATTCTGTCCATCCGGTTGTTTAATACCCGGTGAGAAGGCGCCGTTAAAAAACCGGGATACGCTCCTTTTAACCAATGATCAAAAATTGTCACCGATTTTAATCTCGTGGCCTCCTGGAAGGAGATGGAAAAAATCTCCTGGACAATAACTTTTCGTGGAATAGCATAAAACCTAAAAACGGCTTCAAATTGAAAATTGAGGGTTAAAACAATTTTTGGCAACTTTTTATGGACTCCCTGGAATCGGATGATGTCAACCAATAATGCGGGAAAATATTCAAGATTTTCGAGCACAATAAAATCACTTGCATGAGCAGAAAGAAAAAAATCTGGGTTCACCAGTTTTTTACGATTTACCGTTTTTGCTAAATCAAGCACCAAAATTTTTCTCCGAAACTGTTTGGCGATCTGTTCCGACAAAAATCTTTTTCCAATCATTTGGGGTCCTGAAAGAATCAAAACCTGATTTTTTGTCAAAAAACGGCTTAAATGCCGGACAAATCTTTGCTGGCTCATGGTTTAGGGAATAATCTATCGAGTAAATTTAATATACTATATTGAATTTACTTGATAAAAATAAAGACAGTTTATCCCTATTTTTTCAACATTTACAGCGTCTAAAACTATTTTTAATGGTAGAAAAAAGGGTGGATAAAATGCTTTTTAATGGGTTAACGAAAGCGTAAAAAAACCACTGTTTTTATAACCTGAATAACCGTTCTTATTTCCCTTCAAGCTGTTTGCAAGTAGTATCGTTACCGTGCATAATTTTGCCGATATTTTTATATTATCAATAACTGTACCACCCGCTGAAATGATTGCCAATACTGGATTTTAAGTGATTTTGTGTGCATTAACATTTCAATAATACATTTTTGGCACAATGATTGGATTTACATTCCTGTCATCAAACAATTCATTTATCCAATTAAAAAAATCATGAGTATGAAAAAGTTACAAATTACCGCCTTGGCACTTGGAATTGCAACAGTTAGTTTATTCTCTTTTAAAGATGTAAATACGGCAACTGTAAAAGGAACTGTAAGTCCCGCAGAAGGAGCTACCCAGGCATGGGCACTTTCCTCTGTTGACACAGTAAAAGCTCCGATCGCAAATGGTGCTTTTGAGCTTAAAAACATGAAAGCAGGTACTTATCAGATTGTAATTGAAGCAGTTGCACCTTATAAGAACACAGCTAAAGACGGTGTTGAAGTAGCCGAAGGTGCTACCGTTGATGTAGGCGAAATCAAGCTGAATCAATAAGCCAAATTCGTGCTCATTGAGTACGGATGTGCTACCTTGAGTATAACCGGTATCGCTACGGCGAGCCGGTTTTTTTACTCAACCGATTGCGTCAATTGTTGCATAGACATGAAATGAACCAATCAATCAGTCTAACTTCCGGGTTCATTTCTGAATCAACAATTGCTGTCATGTTTAGAGTTCAACGCGCGTCATTTTTTTTGCTGTTGGTAATATTTGTTTTTACCTCCTGCACAGAACCTGGGAATGCCGGTTTTTTTTCTTCTGATATAAGACTGGTTGATTCCATTAAGCAAAAGAACCAGGCTTCCATTAATCCGATTCTAAAAGATGGCCAGGTAATAACAACAAACTCGGTATTTGGCGAAAACCGTCTTAGGTCCACAAGCCGGTTGGTTGCCTGGCGCGGAGAAAGGGTGCACACACAGCTTGCATTAAAATCTCCGCCTAGAGAAAAAAAACAACGTTTTGCTGTAGAGCTAAGTCCACTCGTAAACGAGAAGGGCGACAGCATAGCGGCTGCCCAAATAAAAATAAGAGCTATTGGCAAAGTAATTACGGATGAATTCCATGGAGGTTGTGGTTACCGTACAGATCCTGCTGCATATTATGCATCATTGGTCACCGACCCCCTGCTTAATCAAACAGAATTGGAAGCAGACAGTACTGCATTTTTCTGGATCACCATTCAGGTGCCGGAATCTGCGATCCCCGGAACTTATCGGTCTACCGTTACAACCAGTAATGACGTAAAGCTTCAGCTTCAATTGGAAGTAATTAACCGCTTATTGCCGCCGCCTGCTGCCTGGTCTTTTGACCTGGATTTGTGGCAGCACCCGGCAGCCATAGCAAGAGTGCATAATGTACCACTCTGGTCCGAACAACATTTTGCGGTTATGAAGCCATATTACCAGGAACTCGCTGCAGCAGGACAGAAAAATATCACTGCATCCATTGTGCATGAACCCTGGGGGCATCAAACCCATGACGATTTTCCATCTCTTATAAAATGGACTAAAACCAAAAGTGGAACCTGGTCCTACGACTTCAGCCGTTTTGATCAGTACGTGGAATTTGTGATGAATTGCGGTATTAAAGAACGTATAAATTGTTATTCCATTATTCCCTGGAAAATGATGGTGCAGTATTATGATGAAGGGCTTGGCCGGGATACCAGCATTGCAACAGAAATGAATACCCCGGCATATACGGCTACCTGGAAACCGATGTTACAGGCATTAACACAACACCTGAAAGAAAAAAACTGGTTTTCAATTACCACGGTTGCAATGGATGAGCGCCCCCTGCCTGCTATGCAACAGGCAATTGCACTATTGAAGTCGATAGACCCCTCCTGGAAAATTGCATTGGCAGGGGATTATCATCCCGAAATTGAACCGGATATTTTTGATTATTGTGTAGCTTCTCGTTGGATTTTAGATAGCGCTGTATTAAATAAACGAATAGCAGCCGGTAAACCTACTACGGTTTATACCTGCTGCACCGAAGCATATCCGAATGGGTTCAGCTTTTCGCCACCGGCTGAACACGTGTACCTGGGATGGTATGCACAGGCTAAGGGATTTACCGGATACCTGCGTTGGGCCTACAATAGCTGGACAAAAGCGCCGCTTGAAGACAGCCGTTTTACAGCCTGGCCGGCTGGTGATACCTATCAGGTTTACCCGGGCCCTACTAGCAGTATTCGCTTTGAAAAACTAATTGAAGGCATTCAGGATTATGAAAAGGTACGTTTGCTGAAAGAAGATTTTCTGAAAAAGAATGAAACAGAAAAACTCCGCCGGTTAAATGAATTGCTGGCTGGATTTGACATTGCTGCACTTGCCAAACAATCGGCCGACTCTATTGTAAACGCCGCCAAACAGCAATTGGCAGAACTTCAATAAATCTTTTGGTCTATGCATACAAACGCTTCTTTTCTGCTTATAGCTTTAAGTACACTATTACTGACAGCTTGCTCATCGTGTCGTAGCCATATTGTTGCTTCCACTGGGCAGGAAACCGCCTATCAAAAACTGATCTGGAGCGATGAATTTAACCAACCGTTGCTGGATACTACAAAATGGGTAAGAATTAACGCCAATCAGGCAGATTGGGGCCGGCATATGTCAACTGCTGACCAGGTAGTTGGCTGGGATAAAGGAGTATTAGTGCTCAAAGGAATAAATAACCCCGATACAAGTACAGACAAACGGCCCTATTTAACAGGTGGAATTTATACGAAGGATAAATTCAGCTGGACGTACGGCCGTATTGAAATTCGCGCAAAACTGGAGGAGGCGCAAGGGGCCTGGCCGGCTTTCTGGATGCTTGGCGCCAATACAGTGCATGGCAGCTATCCGCGAAATGGTGAAATTGATATTATGGAGCACCTCAACTTTGAAGACAGTATCTACCAAACGGTCCATTCCTATTATACACTTGAATTAAAAGAAAAAAAGAATCCTCCCCATTATGGCAAAGCGGCAATTAAACGGGGTGAGTTCAATGTATTTGGCTTGGAATGGACACCCGATTATCTGGCCTTCCGCTTAAATGGGAAAGAAACATTTCGCTATCCCAGACTAAAGGGAGTAGATGCCAGCCAATGGCCCTTTGATCAGCCCTTTTATTTATTATTGGACCAGCAACTGGGTGGCTCTTGGGTTGGCAAGGTAAAAGCGTCGGACCTACCGGTTCATATTTATCTCGATTGGGTTCGGATTTATCAATAATATACTAGGTCAAAAAGCTTTGCGCAGAAGCTTCCTGCTGCTCCGTGCGGCAGCCAAAGCACTGGGAAAAATGACGGTAAAATGGAGCACAGCGTTTATACTCTTTCCTGCAAGCCATGAAAAAAGGGCCACGGAAAAGGCCCTTGTTCTGCCGAATCAGGCGTTAAATCACTGCCGTGCATGGAATAGGCTGCTGTGCTTGCACCCGCTATCCCAAAACCTCGTTTTTCTTTAAAAAGATTCAACTGGGTTTACAACGGATAAAAGAAAATAATAGCGGTTTCCCTTAGGGGTTGGCCAGATGAGTTCGTCGCCGCTCTGCATTCCCCAAAGAGCGGCTCCCATGGGACGGAAAATACTATCACTGTGGAATGCAGTAGAGCCGCTTTCCGGCAGATTTAACCGGTAGCTGAAATTTTGTTTTAATACCTGATCGCGGATAAGTATGTTGGAATGAATTCTTGCAACACCGGTCGGAAAATTCATGCCATCTTTAATGGTGGCCAGTTTAATTTTTTCTTTTAATGTTTCGATTTCCGGCCAGTTCGGATGGTGTGCCATCAGGTATTCAACCAGCACTACATCGTCTTTAAGTAATATAATGGGCAATGGATGCAATAAGGGGGCGCGTCCGGCCGTAGCCGCACTATTAGATCGAACTGTCATATGTTTTTGATTACATGAATTTTTACCTTGCAATGGCAAGGAAAACAAGGGTGTAATAAATTAGTGAAACAAGTATTGAATCCGAAATGGATTCTGCAAATGAAGAACCCCCGACTAAAAATTAGCTAGTCGGGGAATAGGTATTAAAGTCCTTGAACGTTGAGAAAAAGTAAATCATTCAAGGCGAATATAGGCTTATTGGTGTAGAAGAATCCCTAGTGAATTGTTAAGAAGTCAGTGGCATTTCAGCTTCTTTTAAAAGAGCCGTGGCTCTTTTAAAGGTGGCGAATTCGCCCTTGCTCAAAAACCAGCGGAACCATTTTTTTTCATGATTGCGATAATGTAGGTTTCTGAATGCCCACCAACCCATCCAGGCCTGTATTAATACAATCGGCACCTGGATGCCCCAAAAAGTTTCCGGAGATGAATGCATCCATTCAAGATTCATGTACCAGGTAGAAAATACCGGTAACTGAACTAACAAAATACCTAGGACCCGAAGATTAGATGTGGAAAGCAGAACCAGTTTTTGTTGTGCTTCCACAATTGAATTACTATTATCAAACTGATCTAATAAAACCAGGTGATGTATATAAACAAGTATGGCATACAATGACACGATGAAATGAATGCCGGCTGAAAGGAGAAAAACAAGTTTTGACCAGCTTAAGGAATGATACATCAGGAAAGCGATAAATAATAACCATACCAGGCCGAATACAATCCCTATCCACCTGGTTAGCCGAACGGGTTTTAAGGAGGAAGATGCTTTCATGAGCTGTATTTCCTGCAGGCATTTTTTATTCATTTGCAGGGAGCTATCCAGTTTTTGCTGGTACGATTTCCAGATTTCTATAATTTCTTTTTCTTGCATGTTCAGGTGTTTTTTACATTTAGTTGCTGCCGCCATTTTTCTTTGATGCGGCTGATTTTGGTGGCAATATTGGATTCAGACAGGCCGAGTATTTCAGCCATTTCGCGATACGATTTTTCATCCAGATAAAGTAACATAATGGCTTTATCCAACGGATTCAAGGCGGCAATCAAGGAATACAGAAGGTTTACTGCAGCATCCTCCCCACCGGTATCAATAGGTAAGAACAAGTGGTCTTCGGTGAGTGCATGTGATTGTATACGCCGGGTTTCCTTTCTTAGATGACTGATCGATACATTTAATGCAATCCGGTAGATCCAGGTACTGTATTCATACTGCTGGTTATACTTCTCAAAAGATCGCCAAAGTGCCAGGGTAATTTCCTGTACCAGATCCTGGCAGTCGGCAGGCGTGGTGGTATAAGACCGCGCGATCTTATACAATAGGCCTTTATGAGCTTCCAGCATCTGTATAAATGCTTGCTTTTGTATCGGTTCCTTCATCCGGTGCTGAGCTGTTTCCTTATTATTCGCTAAAAGGGTAAAAAAATCACAGATTCCATGGCATTTTTTTGAATTTCCGGGTTATTGGTGAAGATTCAGGTGAAATCTGTTGAAAAATTCCAATTCTATTCTGATTGGTGAGAATATCTTTAGAACCTAGAGTTTCCATATGAATAAAATTGCCATAACATCGCTATTCTTCTTAGGCCTGCTGATCAGTACTACCAAGTCCCAATCTCAAATGAACGGGTCAGCTATAGCGGGTAACGGATCCGCCAATACCCTTCGGTTTAAACAACCAGCCCGTTATTTTACAGAAAGTTCGCCGGTAGGAAATGGAAGGATGGGCATTATGCAGTTTGGAAACCCCAATCGGGAACGGCTGGTGCTTAATGAAATTTCCATGTGGTCGGGCGGGCCACAGGATGCCGACCGGGAAAATGCGCACAAATTTCTCAAACCTATACAGGAGCACCTGCTTGCCGGAAGAAACAAAGAAGCGCAGGATTTACTAATGAAGGAATTTGTTGCCAAAGGGCCCGGATCGGGGCATGGGAACGGTGCTAACCAGAAGTACGGAGCCTACCAGATCCTGGCTGATTTATTGATTACCTGGAGAGATACCACCAGTGCGGTTACCGGATACAATCGCGAACTCGACTTGAAAACAGCAGTTGCCCGTACCCGTTATAACCGTGATAGTGCAACAATAACTGAAGTCTGTTGGGCTGATTTCACCAATGATATTTTATGGGTGCGTATTCATAGCAGTAAACCAGGAGGTATTAATCTTGCACTGGACCTTTTCCGGAAAGAAAATGCCAGTACGTCGGTTTCGGGCAATATGTTGTTACTGAGCGGGCAATTACCCAGTGGAAAAGACAAGGGCCTGCGCTTTGCTACTGCGTTGCAGCCGGAAATAATCGGGGGCTCCATGCGGGAAGATGTTCTGAATGGCCGGCCGGTTATCCGTGTCGAAAATGCAAATGAACTGATCATTAAAATTAGCGCAGCTACCGATTATGCGTATCCTAAATATGCCCTCACTGGTTTTGATCCTATGCCGGCAGCACTGGCCTATTTGAAAGCGGGGCTCAACTACAATACCGCACTGGAGAAAAATATCAATGTCTATGCTGGTTATTATTTGCGCAACCAGTGGACAATGCCTGAAAATCCGGCTGTTGCTACATTAAGTACCCAGGAAAGGCTGGAACGGTACAATCAGAACGATCCAACACTGCCTGTTTTATATTATAATTTTGGACGCTATTTATTGATTTCCTCCTCCAGACCCGGATTATTGCCGGCCAACCTGCAGGGTTTGTGGGCAGAAGAATACCAGACCCCCTGGAATGGAGATTACCATCTGAACATCAATATCCAGATGAATTACTGGCTGGCAGAAACAACCAATCTTTCTGACCTGGCCGAACCGCTTTTCCGGTTTACCAGGGCCCTGGTTCCAAATGGCGAAAAAACGGCCAAAGCTTATTATAATGCAAAAGGCTGGGCAGCGCATGTCATTGCTAACCCCTGGCTTTATACATCTCCGGGAGAAGGGGCAGAGTGGGGCTCCACGTTAACCGGGGGCGCCTGGCTTTGTGACCATATCTGGGAACATTTTCGATTTACCCGCGATACTGCTTTCCTGCGAACTTATTACCCGGTTCTGAAGGGTTCCGCTCAATTCCTGCAATCTATCCTCATCGAATCTCCCCGCCACGGCTACCTGGTTACAGCACCGTCCAATTCGCCGGAACATGCTTATATCATGCCCAACGGATTCCGGGGAAATACTGCAATGGGTCCTACCATGGATATGCAGATTACCCGCGAAATTTTTGCAGCCTGCATTCAGGCAGCAGGGATTCTAAAAACAGACGAAGGGTTTAAGAAAGAATTGGAACTGGCATTACCCCGGCTTGCACCGAACAAAATTGGTGCTGCCGGCGATTTAAACGAGTGGCTGGACGACTGGAAAGACGGTGAACCCAAACACCGGCATGTTTCACACTTATATGGTCTGCACCCGTACGATGAAATTACTCCTTGGGCAACCCCCGACCTGGCTGCCGCGGCCCGTAAAACGCTGGAGCAGCGTGGAGATGATGGAACGGGCTGGAGCAAAGCCTGGAAAATTGCATTCTGGGCCCGCCTGGGCGATGGAAACCACGCGTATGAACTGGTCCGCCAACTGCTTAAACCCGCTACCAGTTTGGGTACCAATATGAGCAATGGCGGCGGGGTATATGCCAATTTATTCTGTGCCCATCCGCCGTTCCAGATTGACGGCAATTTCGGCGGAGCAGCCGGAATGGCCGAAATGCTGCTGCAAAGTCATGGTGAAGAAGGGGTTATCCGTCTGCTGCCCGCCTTACCCACTCATTCCGATTGGGCTACAGGCGTAATTACCGGGTTATCGGCCCGAAACGGATTTGAGGTAGATATAACCTGGGAAAAAGGACGGCTTATACATGCTGCCCTTCTGTCGCGCCTGGGAAATACCTGCAAAATCTGGCTGCCTAAGGGAAAAAGAATAATAAGCGAAAATGGTACTACCATTGCTTCTTCCCAGAATCAGGACAGGGTGCTAACATTTAAAACGGTTAAAGGCAGGCGATATCTGGTACAATAGGAAGCAGCTCGAAACAGAATGTCGTAAATTAGCGCCGCAAGCAAACCAACCGACATGATTCAAGAACTGCAGCAACTGGGCCGACAATTAGAAGGTGAGTTGTATTATGATGCTGCGATGCGCACCCTTTACGCTACAGATGCTTCGGCTTACCGGGAACTGCCGCTGGCGGTGGCCATACCCCGGCATGAGCAGGATATTAAAACCTTACTCGCATTTGCAAAGAAGCACCATACTTCGCTAATACCCCGTACTGCAGGTACTTCCCTGGCCGGACAGGTAGTGGGCGCCGGAATTGTGGTAGACGTATCCAGGACCTTCACAAAAATCCTTGAATTAAATAAAGAAGAACACTGGGTACGGGTACAGCCGGGTGTTGTCCGCGATGAACTGAACCTTTTTTTAAAACCACATGGCCTGTTTTTTGGGCCTGAGACCAGTACAGCCAACAGGGCCATGATCGGTGGAATGGTAGGTAATAATTCCTGTGGTTCCAACTCAGTGGTTTATCGAAGTACCAGGGAACATTTACTGGAAGTGAAAGCCATCCTCAGCGATGGTTCAGATGCGGAATTCAAAGCGCTGAACCTCGATGAATTTCATGCCAAATGCGAGGGCGATACGCTGGAAAACCAGATTTACCGGAGGATACGCTCCCTATTAAGTGATTATGCCAACCAGGAAGAAATCCGGAGAGAATTTCCCAAAAAAACGGTAGAACGGAGAAATACCGGTTATGCTGTAGACCTGCTTTTGGAAACTGCACCCTTTACTGCCGGGCAACCTGATTTTAACTTCTGCACCCTGATAGCCGGATCTGAAGGAACCCTTGCTTTTCTTACCGAGATTAAATTAAACCTTGTTCCATTACCGCCGAAGGAAACCGGCTTACTCTGTGTGCATTTTAATTCTATTGACGAATCCCTGCGCGCTAACCTGATTGCATTGAAATATCGGCCAAGTGCCAGTGAACTGATCGATCATTATATACTGGAATGCACCAAGCAGAACCGCGAGCAAATGCAGAACCGGTTTTTTGTGCAGGGCGATCCCGGCGCAATTCTGGTGGTGGAATTTGCCCGTGCAACACGCGCGGAAATTGAAGCCGATGCTGCCGCTTGTGAGGCGGAAATGCGTGCTGCCGGACTAGGTTATCATTTCCCTTTATTATTTGGAGCGGACACAAAAAAAATCTGGACCCTCCGAAAAGCGGGGCTGGGCCTGCTGTCTAATTTGCCGGGCGATGAAAAAGCCGTTCCGGTAATTGAAGATACTGCGGTTGATGTAGAAGATTTGCCCGCTTTTATCCGGGAATTTAACGAGATTCTTGCCAAACATGGCCTCTATTCAGTGCATTATGCTCATGCCGGATCGGGTGAGCTACACTTGCGACCCATCATCAATCTAAAAACCGAAGAAGGCAATCGGCTGTTTAGGGTAATTGCAGAAGAAATTGCCACGCTTGTAAAAAAATACAAGGGTTCTCTTAGTGGCGAACATGGAGACGGGCGGCTGAGAGGTGAGTTTATCAAACAAATGGTAGGTGAAAAAAATTACCAGTTGTTGCGTGAAATCAAAAAAGTCTGGGATCCAAAGCATATTTTCAACCCCAATAAAATTGTGGATACGCCTCCTATGGATACCATGCTACGGTATACCCCCGGACAAAAAACCCCTGCGTTTAAAACGGTTTTCCGCTACTATAACCAGGATGTACTGCAACATGCTGAACAATGCAACGGATCGGGAGATTGCCGGAAAACACATTTAAGTGGAGGTACCATGTGCCCCTCTTACATGGCTACCCGTAATGAAAAAGATACCACCCGCGCAAGAGCCAATATTCTTCGGGAATTCCTGACCCGCTCCGAAAAGGCCAATCGTTTTGACCATGAAGAGATTAAGGAAGTAATGGATTTATGCCTTAGTTGTAAAGCCTGTAAAACCGAATGCCCGTCAAATGTGGACATGGCTAAATTGAAAGCTGAATTTTTACAGCAATACTACGATAGCAATGGTATACCGCTTAGAAGCAGGCTGATTGCCAATTTTAGTTTGTCGGCAAAACTGGGTTCCATCGCACCCGGCCTCTACAATTTTGCTATGACCAATAAACTGGTAAGCAAATGGGTGAAAAATTTTGCCGGTTTTGCACTTGAACGCTCTATGCCTACACTGGCAGCTACTACCTTAAAAGCCTGGTTCAAAAGTCATTCAGCACGCCGCGGAACGCCAACAACGGCACAGCCCGTTGGAGGTAAAAAATTATACCTGTTCTGTGATGAGTTTACAAATTATAACGACGTTGAAATTGGTAAGAAGGCCATCCTTCTGCTGGAAAGACTGGGTTATGAAGTAGTAATCCCCGAGCATGAAGAAAGTGGAAGAAGCTGGATGTCGAAAGGACTGATCCGGCATGCCAAAGGTATCGCTAACCGCAATATTGCCCGGTTACGTCCGCTGATCAGTGATGAAACACCGCTGGTCGGTATTGAGCCGTCTGCTATACTCACTTTTCGCGATGAATATATTGATCTGGCAGAGGACGACCTGCTGGAAGATGCGCAGGCACTGGCACAACATGTATACCTGATTGATGAATTTATTGCGAGAGAAATCAGTATGGCAAGAATTTCTCCGGAGGCATTCACCAAAGAAAAACGCGCCATAAAGTTGCATGGCCACTGTCAGCAAAAGGCAATTTCGTCGGTTGGCCCTTCTGTACAGTTATTGAGTTTGCCCGAAAACTATACCGTGGAAACCATTCCATCGGGTTGCTGTGGAATGGCAGGTTCTTTCGGTTATGAAAAAGAGCATTATGATATTTCTATGAAAGTAGGCGAGCTGGTTTTATTACCTGCAGTACGCGCTGCCGGAGAAGAAACCATTATTGCCGCACCCGGTACATCCTGCCGCCACCAGATAAAAGACGGAACCGGTAGAAAAGCAAAACATCCGGTAGAAGTATTGTACGAAGCCCTGGTTTGATCGTTTAAATTTTTTCTAATGAAACAATTGACTGTACTGTTTATTTACGTTTTTTCAGTTTTTTCTATACAGGCACAAAAAAAGTATGAACTGAATCAGGGCTGGAAATGTGCACCGGTTTCAGAGGTTTCCGCAGAGGGAAAATTAGTGTCCTCCACCGAATATTCCCTTGGTAACTGGGAGCCCGCTGTGGTGCCAGGAACCGTTTTAACAACCCTGCTGGAGAATAAAAAAATACCGGATCCTTTTTATGGAATGAACAATACCAAGATTCCGGATATTTTCAATACAGGAAATGCTTATTATACCTATTGGTTTGTAAAGGAATTTACAGAAAAGCCGGTTGCCGGGGAAACTGTATGGATACACCTGCGTGGTGTAAATTATAGTTGTGATGTTTTTCTGAACGGGCAAAAACTGAATAAGGAAAGACATTATGGAATGTTTTTACGGCAGTCCTATAATATTACCAGGCAGCTTAATAAGCAGGGTAAAAACAGGTTGGCTATACTTGTATATCCGCCGGATGAACCGGGTAATCCGAATGGCGGACAGGGAGGAGACGGAACCATTGCTAAAAATGTGGCCCACCAATATGTAGCTGGCTGGGATTGGATTCAACCGGTAAGAGACCGAAATACGGGTATCTGGGACAAAGTAGAAATTGAAAAAACCGGCGCAGTCAGCATTCAACATCCACATGTAGTTACCCTGGTTCCTGGTAAAAGAAAGCCCCAGGGGCAACAAGCCCCCGCTACCTTAAAAGTTGCGGCAGAATTACTAAATAATACGGCTTCAGCCGTAACCGGCCTATTGCGGTATTCAATTGATGGGAAAACAATTGCCAAGTCCGTAACCATACAACCAAATTCTGTTAGTGAGGTTCAGTTGCCGGATCACCAGTTGGTTTCTCCTAAACTCTGGTGGCCGAATGGTTATGGAAAGCAGGATTTATATGCGTTGAAGATGGAATTTGTTGCCAATGGAAAAGTTTCGGATGAAGAACATTTGCAGGTAGGGGTGCGCGAAATCAAGGCCGATTGGAACAGTACCACCCGTAGTAAACAAATCTGGGTAAACGGGCAGCCGGTATTTATAAAGGGGGCCAACTGGATTATAGCGGATGCCATGTTACGCTTCAGTAAGGAACGTTATGCGGCCGAAATCCGGTTCCATCGTGATATGAACCTGAACCTGATCAGGATATGGGGTGGGGCAATTACCGAACGCCCCGAGTTTTATGAAGCATGTGATCAGTACGGCCTGCTGGTGATGCAGGATTTCTGGGGATCCGGAGATTGTAATGGCCGTTGGGTAGATCCTATGAAGAAAGACGATCAGTGGACCCGAAGAAAATATCCCGACGACCATCCGCTTTTTCTGCAATCGGCCATTGACCAGATTAAAATGATCCGTAATTACCCGTCCCTGGCAATCTGGTGTGGCGGAAATGAAATTACATTGCCACAGGATATTCAAAGCGCTCTGCGCGATTCCATTTTACCAGCATTGGATGGTACCAGGTGGTTTGTGGATTATTCGAACTCGGACGATATGTCGTTCAACTTTTTGGGTGGTAATGGAGATGGGCCTTACGGCATTCAACCCCTGAAAACCTTTTTTAATCATCGTACCTGGCCCTTTAATTCTGAAATCGGATCGGTAGGAACCGGCGATTATCAATCGCTGGAACGCTTTATTCCAAAAGAGAACCTGGTAGCCCCGGATTATTCTACGGAAACCAGAAAAGAAATAGTTGATTCTGTTTGGCAATATCACAAATACATCGGCTATAATAACTTTATTAATGCCTATGGTAAAACGGCTGATTTAAAAGAATGGGCTACTAAAGCGCAGTTGGTTAATTACGATCAGTACAGGTCTTTGATGGAAGGCTTTAGTTCGCATATGTGGGATTGGTATACAGGTGTTATTATCTGGAAAACGCAGAATCCCTGGACGGCCTTACGTGGCCAGATGTACGATTATTACCTGGATCCGAATGCCTGTTTATATGGCCTGAGAAAAGGCAGTGCACCGGTTAATTTTTTTTATAACCATGCCGATACGAGTTTGCATCTGATCAATAACACGTTCACACATCAGTATGATCTGATGTTGGTAATGAGCATTTATGATAAGGAAGGAAAAGAAAAAAGCCTCGGACAGGTTTTTGCTGAAATTGGCCCATCTACCACCCGCATGATTACTGCTATAAAAAGAGAAATCAGGCAGGCCACAAAAGAAGAAGGCGCGTTCTTGGCCCTTAAAATTTTAAATCTTCAGAAAGAAGTCATTGCTGAAAACCTGTACTGGTTGCCTGATGAAAACGGCGTTTATTCAGGATTGGGTAAAATGCCCCGGTCAACGCCTGTAATCAATGCTACAGCAATCGGCCAAGGGAAAATTGAATTAACAATTTCTGTACCAGCAGGTGGCCCTGTTTCTTTTTTCAACCGGGTTTCACT
>NZ_LUKG01000010.1:21194-24531 GCF_001601815.1 Flavihumibacter sp. CACIAM 22H1 | reverse complement strand
CTGGTAGACCGGGGTACTAAAAAAAGACTGTTGCCGGTTTTCTACGACGATAATTATATATCCATTTTACCTGGCCAGACCAAGAAAATAAGTATGGAATTTTCTGCCTCTGCCGGTAGTAAGCCTCTTGTTGCTGTCGAAGGATGGAATCTTCCGGAGCAGTTTATAGAAGTACAGGGAAGCCAGTATTAAATAATGGAAAGCATTATTATACGAAATAACCGACTACGGCTAATTGGTATGGTTATCATTAGCGGACTCTTACTTTTATATTTTTGTACAGGTCCATTTAGCTGGTTTACAAGTACGATGAGTGTTATTTTTGGGCTACTCTTCAGTTATTCTGCCATTGATTTAATTCGAAATGCTCCACAGCTTATCATATCCGAAGAAGGACTCTTTGTCCGAAAACATGGTTGGTATCACTGGGATTTGTTGGACGCGTATTGGATAGAGGTAGAAAAGGACCATGAAAATGAGCCCAAGGAGTATCTGATGATTAGACTGAAAGGAGGAGAATTGATTAAATGTATGATCCGAGACTTTGATCTGTCAAGCACTGAAATTTATAGCGGTATCGATAGGTATAAATCCAACTATTCTAAAAATATACACCACCAGGGATAACAATTAGTTCTTTTCAAATTCAATGATATAGGTGGAGCAATACTTGCCTAGATCGGAGTATTTAAAGAAAAGACGGGCTTTTTTACCCAGGCGCAAACTGGTTCTTTTTTTGCTGATATCTTCAGTTGTATTCATTGGCTGAAGAGAAGGATACCAAAGCACATGCCCTGGTTTTTCCAATAATTTTTGGGGAGCTGACCAGGCTTGCGCATGGTTTGCTTTCCCCAGGTCTTTATGTCGATTAAAGGAGATGAATAACTCATCTCCAACCCAGGACTGCCCTTCAACTTTGCCCATCAGCATAACCCAGCATTCCAGGTATTCGTTCCAACTGACAGAAGGCCCCCAATGAAAACCTCCCGAAGGAGAAGATGCTGGTCCACCCCCAGCTTCCAGGGGCATTTGTAAAGAGGCAATGGGTTTTCCTATACCATCCCAGCTGGCAGCAAATGCCTTTCCATCCCAACGTTGTGCTTTTCCCTGTGGTTGCTCCAAATCTGCAATGGCAATGCGTGCCACGCTGATGCACTGTCCGCCCCATTCCTCCAGCGGATCATAAGCTGCCGAATCATATATCCCGGGATATCCATATTCTCCATAAAAGAGGTAAATAGAATCGCCTACCGCAACTGCAGAAGGATCGCCCACACCGCCGGCAAAGGTCTTGGAAGTATTATGCGGTTTAAGGATCATACGCGTTTGTTTGTCTTCGAGGAAGAGCCCCCGGTTTTCCCAGTTCCACCCACCATCCGTCGATTTCATGATACCAATCCGGCAAACGGCAGCTGGGGTAATCCGGTCGGTAAGTCCCAATGGCCATTTATGATTTATATATCCTTCACCAGTACCCGAATCGTAGGGCAGTGTTTCCGGGTAGTTTTCATTGTGATAAATTGCATACAGGGTTTTTCCTGAACCATCTTTGGTATCCTGGTAAACGGTTTCAAACCAGATGGCTCCATGCAAACCTGTTTTCCCAATCGGGGCATTCTGCGGTAAGCCAGGGGTCTTGTAGGCAGCTGCGGGGTTACTGAATGCTTCATCAGCATGCATGCCACTAGAGAACTTTAAGTCATTTGCCGGGCCCCAGACCGGGTCTTCGCCATATTTACCGGGAAAAATGCGAAAGGTATCGCCAATCCAGGCTGCTGCCATATTACAGTCTACAAAATTATTGAAGTGAAATGTGTCGGTACTAACTAGCCTAAAGCCCGGGCTAAAATCCTGTTGGGCTCCAGGGTTCTTGCAGGAGGTGGTCATCATCAGCCAGGCAACCGGAAGGACAGATAATAAACGTAGCATGGTTTCCCATTTAAATAGTACGCTATAAGTTACAATAATTCGTTTGTACCATCGATAATAGAGCTGTATTTTGTTGGAAAGGATACGCCCGGTAAGCAATGAAACAGCTTCGCATGGCTGCGCTTAGTGCAGCATTCATGGCCTTGATTTTTTCAGGCGCTCAACTTTTTTCAAGGCTGCAATTGCCGTATGAAAATGGCCGTTATTTTGATGCATGTCGGCAAGTAGTGTACGAGCAACAAGCAATAGCAGGCTATGCTTTTATCGTTTTGTCAGCAGTAGTTGTGCTGGTATTTATACTTGTTTCTTTGGGTGGCGACAAAGAAAAAACAGGTTCATAAGCTTAGCTGACCTTGAAAAAAATGTTGTAGATAAATACATCAGCAAGCAGTCAGCCAGGGAGCATGCAGCAGCATCGCACAAAAAAATATATGAAGCACTGAAAATTTTTCAGCCTTTTTTTTTAGTAATTTCATATGAACCAAGACTACTATTGAACTGTGAACGGCGTGACTGATACTTATTGCCTCCATTCAGATAAAGAACTGGAAAATGAATTTGAAAGTTTATTCAAAACACATAACCAGTCTGTTTATTTGCTTGCGCTTAAAGTAACCAAATCACACCAGCAGGCCTGCGACATTATGCAGGATGTATTTGTAAAACTGTGGGAAATGCACCCTCAGTGGGGAGAAATCCGCAATTTTGAAGCCTGGCTACACCGGGTAACCCGGAACAGGCTCATCGATTTTCTTCGAAAAACAGCAGCTGACCATCGTTTGCAGGATAAACTCTGGAATAGTATGGAACAGCAGGATTACTCCGCAGATTCTGCGCTGGACCTGAAAGACTCAACGGCAAAACTGCAATTGATCGTAGATAAATTACCCCCACAACGTAGGTTGGTTTACCAGCTTAGCCGAGATAAAGGGCTTAGTTATACCGAAATTGCTGATGAACTGTCTATCTCGCGGCATACCGTAAAGAATCAATTATCCCATGCCCTGAGATTTCTTCAAAAAAAATTATCCCTGGAATAGGAACACCCGGTCGTTGCTTCGTCTAATAAGAAGATGTACCTAACATCATCCCAATGAATCAAAGGTTTAAACACCTGTTCAGGAAATACCTGGATAACAGTTGTAGCAGGGAAGAATTCAACGAATTATTTGCCTATATGGAACAACAGGGAGATACGAACTCTCTGGATAAGCTAGTAGATTCTTTGTTGAAAGAGCAGGAGGCGGCTAAGACGCTGCCCAGGAAAAAACTGTTTCCGGCAATTGCTGTAGCAGCTTCCATATTGGTTGTGCTCTTAGGAGCGGCTTGGTGGCTAAGCCAGCCAACCGCTGTTGCTATTGCGGAAAACAGAAACACGGTTGATGTGGTAACAACGATTTCAAAAACA
>NZ_LUKG01000010.1:0-20750 GCF_001601815.1 Flavihumibacter sp. CACIAM 22H1 | reverse complement strand
TTAAACGCAGATAGCCAGTTGGATTTTCCGGAGCAGTTTGATAAGAAAAAACGGGTCGTTTATTTAAAAGGGGAAGCTTATTTTGATGTTCGGCATGCTGATAAAACTCCCTTTCTTATTTATACAGGGGATGTTACGACAGAGGTATTGGGAACGGCATTTAATATCAAAGCGTATCCTGATATGGAAAAAATTACCGTATCTGTTAAACGGGGCAAGGTAAAAGTTAACTATGCCGATAAGCAGGTAGCTGTATTAACAAAGGGAAAAGAAGTGGTGATAGGAAACCGGAATAAGGAAGCAAAGCAGAAATTGGTAAAAGCGGAGTTTGCAGCGGCCTGGCAGGAAGGAAACCTGGTCTACGACGATTATTCCGTAGGAGATATTTTGGCAGACCTGGAAAGAGTATATGACGTAAACATACAGGTAGGAGAACCGGCTTTAAACGAATTAAGGGTAACAACGACCCTTAAAAGGCAGTATGGGGTGGAAAATGCGCTGGAAATCCTGACCCGGCTAACAGGTACTCAGTTTAATACAAAAAACGGATCTTATATAATAAAAAAACAATAAGCAAACACATGATTATCAGCTAGAGACAAAAAAAGACCGCTCCAGGGGCAAACTGTTGCGGTCTGGTTAAAAACTGTTTGAAAATCTTTAAACCAATCAAAACTATGAGTTTTCATTCAAAAACGCATGGGTGGACAGCACATTGCGTTCAAGTACTAATTATGAGAGCATTGACCCTTGCAATCCTGCTTACCATTAGTGGCGTAATAATGGCAGAACGCTCAACGGGGCAGGACCTGAGTAAAATCAGGATTTCCATTAACGTAAAAAATGTTCCACTAAAAGCGGCACTGAAAAAGATTGAGGGTTCAACCGATCTATCCTTTTCTTTTAAGACTGCGGATATTGCTCATTTCAGGAATATCAGTTATGCCGCTGAAAATATTAGTGTAGATAAAGTATTGAAGGCCTTGTTTGAGGATACCGGGCTTGAGTATGAAGTGATCAATTCCAATATTATTATTCGGAAACCGGAGGTTCCCACAACGGTAACACCCCCGCGGGAGGAGGATAAATTGGAAGGAGGTATACGCGGCAGGGTGGTCAACAATAAAGGGGAGCCCGTTGCCAACGCATCAATACTGGTAACCGGTATCAACCAGGGAACCGCTGCTGACCTCGAAGGCCGGTTTTCCTTATCCGGATTAAAGCCCGGTACCTATACCCTGGTAATTTCTGCCATCGGGTTTGGAAAAATTGAAAAAACGGTAACCGTAACGGACAATTCTATTACTTCCGTTGATATTGTTATGGTGGAAGACAATGCGGATATGGCGGAAGTAACCGTAACCGCCCTGGGAATACGCAGGGAAAAAAGAGAGCTGGGTTATTCTGCCCAGGAAGTGAAAGGCGATGCACTGGTTGCCAGCCGCCAGCCAAATATTGTTAATGCTTTACAAGGCCAGGCTGCTGGTTTACAGATTAACTCTGGTGGAGGCGCACCCGGACAAGGATCGAAAATTATTCTGCGTGGATTGAATTCACTGGATCCAAACAGGGATTTTCAACCCCTATTTATTATAGATGGTATCCCTGTTGATAATACCACCGACGTTTCCGATGGAAGTTCTTTGTACGGCATCAGTAACCGTGCTGCAGATATAAACCCCGACGATATTGAAAGTATTAATATCCTTAAAGGTGGTGCAGCAACCGCGCTTTATGGCCTAAGGGCTTCAACAGGCGCTATCATCATTACTACCAAATCCGGTAAAGCAGGTAAATTAAGAGGTAGCATAACCTCTACCTATGGTGTTGATGAAATAAATAAATACCCCGAAACACAAACCAGGTATACACAAGGTTGGTTGGGCGAATACGATCCTTCCAGTTTCTGGCCAACTACCGGACCCACCATTGAAGAGGCCAAAGCAATAGACCCAACACACCCCGATAAAATCTTCAACAATTTTAAACATGGTTATAAAACGGGAAACTCCTTCCGTAATTCCCTGAATATTTCTGGTGGATCAGAACGCGCAACATTTACCGGAACCTTTTCGCAATTCAACCAGGAAGGTATTATGCCTTTCACGGATTATAAAAACTTTTCGGTTAAGGTGGGTGGAGAATTCAAGCTTTCTGAAAAAGTAAAAATGGGAAGTAGTCTGAATTATGTGAAATCGGGTGGACGTAGAGGAAATGCAGATCGATACAATGAAAACCTCACCTACTTTTCGCCCCGCTGGGATATATGGGATTATATCAATGAAAACGGAACACAGAAAACGATTGTAGGTTCCGGAAACGATAATCCGGTATATGTATTGAGAGGTGTAGATTACAGGGATAATGTAGACAGAATTCTGACGAACACACACATGAGCTACGCCCCTACAAAATGGCTGGATATTAACTATCGGTTTGGGGCAGATATATACAGTGATGGCCGTACACAAAAAACCCCCGGCCCGATGGGACTGCCGGATGAAATTTACCCCGCCAGTGATTTTGGCTTCGGAACTATTTCTGAATACAATGCCAGAAATACCATATTGAACTCTACGCTGATGCTGAATTTTAAGAACAAGATTGGTAAGCATCTTAGTTCTTCGCTGAAATTGGGCCATGATTTGTATTCAACCAAAAGAAGTACTGTATATGCAAATGGCGACACACTGGTAGTACCCAATTTTTATAACCTTAATAATGCGAAAAGAGTTACCGGCTCTAACAGCTTACGGGAATACCGGATCATTGGTTTATTTGCAGACTGGACAGTAAGCTGGAAAAACTATCTCTACATGACCCTGACCTATAGGAACGACTATACCTCCACCTTGTCGAAAGACAACCGTTCCTTCAGTTATCCGTCAGCAAGTTTGAGTTATATTTTCTCAGAAACCTTTACTATGCCCGATTGGTTCAGCTTTGGTAAGGCCCGTGTGTCAGTAGCCAAAATCGGTAAAGATGCGGTTCCGTATGCAACCAGTTCCGGCTTCAGTTTGGGAACGCCTTTGAACAATAATGTAATTCCCTTTTTCCTGTCAACACAAACAGGCGACCCTAATTTGCGTCCAGAATTTACTACCTCCTATGAAGGTGGCCTGGAACTAAAATTTTTGCAAAATCGGCTTGGCTTGGACTTTACCTATTATAATAATACCAGTAAAGACCTGATTATTCCTGTAAAAGTTCCTGTTACCAGCGGCTATGATCAGATATATCTGAATTCGGGCAGCGTTCGAAATCGTGGCGTTGAAATCAGTATATCAGGTACGCCTGTACAAACCAGAGATTTCAGCTGGGATATAAGGGCTAATTTCACGTCCAATAAAAATACTGTACTATCGATTTATCCGGATCTGACAGAGATTGCAATTGCAAGCCAGTTTGGGTACCTGAGCGCTACAGTAACGCAGAAATATATTCCGGGTTATCCGGTTGGTGCCCTGTTTGGAAGAACTTTTATGCGCTACTATGGCGATAAAACAGAAGATCCGGCCCGACTGGATAAAAGTCTTCCAATTGTAATTGGCGCAAACGGTTTTCCGGTGTTGAATCCTGCTTCTAAACAACAATATATTGCCAATTCTCAACCCAAATGGATAGGTAGCCTCGGAAGTACGCTCCGATACAAAGGGCTTAGTTTATCCTTCCTGTTTGATACGCAGCAAGGCGTGTATCGGTATAATCAACTGTCGAATTTCCTGGGAGCTTTTCTTACTAATAAGGAATCGGAAAACAGGAATGATGTTATCGTATTCGACGGGGTGCTGGCCGATGGAACACCTAATACAAAACCAGTTTGGTTAGGGCAGGGTGTAGGACCAGATGGAGTGAACTATGGAAACGGGTATTACCGGAATTATTATCGGGGAGCGTCAGAAACTTTTATTGAGGATGCTTCCTGGATCCGGCTCAGAACCCTCAGCCTGGGTTATACTATTCCGTCTGCTATTGTTACCAAAAGTGGATTCCTGACGGGCGCCGGTATTACCTTCTCTGGAAATAATCTTTGGATAAATACAAAATGGAAAGGATTTGATCCGGAAGCCAGCTCCACCAGTTCTGGTAGTGTTGCCGATGGTTTCTCTGGGTTTACCTATCCTGCTACCCGCAGTTATCTTGTTTCACTCAATCTTAATTTTTAAAACAGGTAACCATGAAACGACTTAATCAACTTATATATATCAGCCTGCTTCTTATCGGCTTAACGGGATGTAGTAAATACCTCGATAAACTGGATAACCCGAATTTAGTAACTGATCCGCCGTTGAATGGCTTATTGGGCCAAACGACCTATAATACCGGCTACAATGTTTACCGGATGGGATATACGGTTTCTTATTTTACGCAGTACCAGGCTTCCAGTACCAAAGGCAGTGATACAGAAATTTATAATGAAGTAGATTATTCCACTACCTGGACAGCTTTCTATACCAATATGATGAACATTCAGGAAATGGTTACCAAGGCAGAGGCGGTAGGCGCGTTTCATCATATCGGTGTGGGTAAAATTATGATGGCCTACAGTTTGAATATGCTGATTACTGCATTTGGCGATATTCCTTATAGTGAAGCGCTGAAAGGCGGCGAACTATTGGTGCCAAAATTTGATGATCAGACCTCCTTACACGCCACTTCGATGACTTTATTGGATGAAGGCATTGCAGCCCTGCAGCAGACAGGAGCAAGTCTGAATCTGGATGCCGCCAGTGATGTAATTCACCAGGGTAATACCGAAGCATGGATCAGAACAGCTCAGGCGCTGAAAGCAAGGTTCATGAATCAGCTTACCAAAAAGGCTTCGTATAATGCCAACAATGTGCTTACTCAACTGGGTTCAACCTACAGTTCCAATGCAGACGATGCAATGATGACGGTATTCCGTGGCCGTAGTCCCTGGAATCAGGTGGCCTATAATAATACCGTGCTTTTATTGGACGGATGGCTGAGTGAACAATTTGTGGATGCACTGGATGGTACAACCTTTGGAGTAGAAGACCCAAGATTGCCCCTGATAGCCACACTCACAAAATTTGGCGATTATCGGGGCACCCCCAATGGAGCCGGCCGTATCGGCACCGGTACAGATGATGAAGAATCTTATTTATCGGTAGATGGCTATTATTCAAAAGGGAATGCGCCACTTGCATTGGTAACCTTTGCGGAAATGAAGTTCATTGAAGCAGAAGCTGCCTTCCGTGCTGATGATAAACCCAGGGCTTATGCCGCTTACCTGGCTGGTATCGATGCCCATATGACCAAACTAGGTGTGGCCACCACCGCAAAAGAAACCTATATCAATAATCCAACGGTTAGCGTAGGAGCAGAAAATATTACCCTGGAATTAATTGCCAAAGAAAAGTATGTAGCTATGTTCCTGCACCCCGAAGCCTGGGTAGATGCCCGTCGCTTTGATTATAACTACAAAGACTTTGGTTTGCCGGAAGGCGCAGTGCTGAATACATTCATACGTCGCCTGGCCTATCCAACAGTAGAGTTCAGCAGGAATGGCGCCAATGTACCGGATATTTCCGGCTTGGATGAAAAACTGGCATTTGATAAACCCTAATCATCGGAATGATACGAAAAGGCCTAGCCATTGTTTTATATACGGTTCTTTCCCTTGCTGTTAAGGCGCAGGAGTATTCCCTGGAATCGGTAACCTCTTATCCTTTTCCGTCGGAGTTAAGTGCGGCAACAATAGGTTCAAGAATTGCACTGGCACTGAACGAACAGGGGAAACGAAATATTTATGTGGCAGAGGGTCCGGATTTTGTACTCAAAAAACGGACTTTATTTGACCGCGACGAAGGGTTGGAGATTAGTTGTATCCGGCTTTCGTCCGATGGAAAATGGATTGCCTTTGTTCGGGGAGGTGATTATGGCGCCTTTGATGAAACCATGGCAAGAAATCCGGCTTCATCACCTGTACAGCAAAAAGTGCAGGTGATGAGCCTTTCATTTGAAAAAGGTGAACCGATTGTGCTGGATGAAGGCATAGACCCAATAATAGATCCATCCGGAACACGGGTAATTTATGTTAAAAACGGCGCCTTATGGGAAGCAGCCCTGGACGGCAGTTCCCGGCCACAACGTAAATTCCATGTTCGCGGAACAGTTAGCCAGTACAGCTACTCTCCCGACGGCAAACAGCTCGTGTTTGTCAGCAACCGGCGAGATCATTCTTTTATTGGTATTTATACGGATTCAACCCAACCCATCCGGTGGATAGCGCCTGCTATTGCCAGGGATGGATCGCCTCGTTGGTCGCCCGACGGAAAGCAGTTGGTATTTGTTCGACGAAATGCTGCCGGGGGCAGGCCCGATTCGATAACCGTTCGCCGGCATCAGCCCTGGTCAATACTGGTGGCAGATCCAATAACAGGAACTGCCAGAAAAGTCTGGACAGCACCCACTACCTTAAGAGGCTCTTTCCCCGGCACCCAGGGTGGTACCAACCTTCATTGGGCAGCGGGTAACCGTATTGTTTTTGTATCGTATATGGATGGATGGCCACATTTATATGCAGTTCCTGCTGAAGGCGGTAATCCTCTTCTTTTAACAAAGGGTGATTACATGCTTGAACATATAAAACTCAGTCCTGATCGTAAATGGCTGATTGCATCGGCTAACACGGGCCCGGATAAAGACGATTTTGATCGGCGGCATATTGTTAAGGTGTCGGTAGAACAGGCCGCTGTTGAAGTACTGACGCCGGGTAAGGGTATAGAAGCCCTGCCGGTAATTACAGGAGATCAGCAGCATATTGCTTTTATCAGTGCTACTTCCCAACAACCCGGCATAGCCGCTGTAATGCCATTTGAAGGAGGAAGACCGCAGTTAATAGGGGCTTCGTTTATTCCACCTGATTTTCCCACTGCACATATGGTTAGCCCCAGGTCCGTTCGTTTCCGGGCTTCGGATGGGGTACTGGTACATGCACAATTATTTGAACCACCAACTGGCGGATCGGCAAAAAAACCAGCAATAGTATTTATTCATGGTGGCCCGCAACGGCAAATGTTATTGGGCTGGCATTATGGCGATTATTATTCGAATACCTATGCACTGAATCAATACCTGGCCAGTAAAGGCTTTGTGGTTTTGTCGGTTAATTACAGGCTGGGAATCGGCTACGGATATGAATTTCAATATCCAAAAAACTGGGGAAGTTATGGAGCATCGGAATACCTGGATGTAAAAGCAGCTGGCAACTGGCTGGCTCAACAGCCTTTTGTAGATCCTACACGCATCGGAACCTATGGAGGCTCTTACGGAGGCTATCTGGTGGCACTGGCACTTGGTAAAGATTCCAGGTTATTTAAAGCAGGTGTGGATATACACGGCGTTCATACCAATAAGGAAGATTATCCCTCTTACGACGGTGAACAGGCCCCCGATGCCGAATATACCAGAAAACTTATCTGGACCTCTTCACCGGTGGCATGGGTAAAAACCTGGACCTCCCCGGTTTTATTTATTCATGGAGATGATGATGGAAATGTACCCTTTTCTGAAACGGTAGACCTGGTTAAACGATTTGAACAAATGGGAAAACCCTACGAAAGCCTGGTTATTCCGGATGAAACCCATCATTGGATGCGCTATCATAACCAGGTACTGGTTGATAAAGCGGTTGCAGAATTTTTGCAACGCAAACTAATTAAATAATAAAGGGTAATTAAAACGGACGGTATGATACAAATCAGGCCTTTGATGCTTGGAATGGCAGCTGTATGGTTGGCTGCAGGAGCGGTAATAGCACAGAAAAAGCAGCCTGCTTTGCCGCCCGGGCTGGATGCCTACATCAATAAGGTAATTACTTCTTTAAATGTACCCGGCGTAAGTGTGGCAATTGTGAAAGATGGGAAAGTGCTATTATCCAAAGGGTATGGAGTAAAGCGTATGGATACCAAAGAACCGGTTGATGAAAAAACGCTTTTTCTGATCGCTTCCAATAGTAAAGCATTTACAGCAACTGCGCTGGCGTTGTTGGTAGAAGAGGGAAAGATAGATTGGAATGATAAAGTAATCAAACATCTTCCCTGGTTTAAAATGAGCGATCCCTATGTTACACAGAACCTGACCGTGCGCGATTTGCTGGTTCATCACAGTGGGTTGCCTGCCTATGCGGGCGATATTATGTTATTTCCACCGGCCACCTACAGCCGCCGTGAAATCCTGGAAAAACTACCGCTTATTCCATTGAAGTATGATTTCAGAACCGTGTATGCGTATGATAATATTTTATACGTGGCAGCCGGTGAGCTGATCTCCACCGTGGCAGGAATACCCTGGGAAAATTTTGTACAGGAAAGAATTCTTAAAAAAGTAGGAATGAAGGAAACGATAGCCCGCTTTACCGATCTGAAGAAAAGCACTAATTTTTCCTTTGGTCATGCCCGCTCTTATAATACTATCAGGGTTGTGGAAAATTTTCGCGAACAGAATATTGGCGATGCGGGTAATGCAGCTGGTGGAATTGTTTCGAATGCTGCAGACATGGCCAACTGGTTGATAACCCAATTGGATTCGGGTAGAACCCCGATAAAAGAACGGGTACTGACTCCTGCTGCAACCGCCGACCTTTGGAAAATTATCCGGCCAATGCCCATTAGTAAAGTAGATTCTTTGATTCGCCCCTCCCAAGCAGATTTTTGGGGATATGCATCTGGATTTAGGTCCTATAATTATGGAAAGTACAAAGTGATCGGGCATGGTGGAGCACTATCCGGTTTTGTATCACAGATTGCCCTGGTTCCTGATTTAAACCTGGGCGTGGTGGTGTTAACCAACCAGGCATCTACGGCTGCTTATTGGTCAATTATTTACCAGGTGCTTGATTATTATATGGGCAATCCTTCCTTTGACTGGCTCGGCGGTTATAAACGGATCCAGGATTCAGCAGTAGCAAGGGCACTGGCCAGGAAAAAAGACCTTAGCATACTTCGTGCAACGGGCGATAAACCTTCGCTTGCGCTGGAAAAATATGCCGGCAGTTTTACCGAGCCTTTATTGGGCAGGGCTACTATAAAAATGGAGGACCAGGGGCTGGTGCTGCGGTTCGATAATACGGAACACATGGTTGCCGACCTGCGGTATTTTCAATACAATAATTTTATTGCTTCGTTCCGCGGTATGGGGGTACCCACGGAAGCATATATTTCCTATGGACTAAAGGCAGACGGTTCTGTGGATCGGGTTCGTGTGCTGGTAGACGACCCGGCCTCCCAGCTCGATTTCAGCGAAATGGAACTTAGCCCGATTAATGAAAAAAAGATGGACATAAGTAAACTTGATAAAGCAATTCGGGCAGAGATGTCAAAACATCCACAGGCCGAATTTGCTATTGCCTGTAAAGATCTTGGAACCGGCCAAACCTATTTTGTAGCGGAAAAAAAGAGTTTTCATGCAGCCAGTACTATGAAAACTCCGGTAATGATGGAAGCCTATAAGCAGGCTGCTGCCGGCAAATTTTCATTGCAGGACAAAATAACGGTCAAAAACAGCTTTACCAGTATTGAAGACGGTTCGGTTTTTAGTGTAAGTCCGACCGATGACAGTGAATTTGAATTATACCAGCTAATTGGTAAAGAGTTGCCGATTTCGGATATTCTTCACCGTATGATCACCAAGAGCAGTAACCTTGCCACCAATATCATTATTGACCTGGTAGGGGCGAAAAATGTAATGACCACGATGAAAGAAATTGGAGCGAACCAGATACAGGTGCTTAGAGGCGTGGAGGATAAAAAAGCATTTGAGGCAGGAAAAAATAATACTACCACCGCTTATGACCTGATGCGGGTGTTTGAGGAATTAGGTAATGGAAGTTTTATCAGCAAGATGGCATGCGCAGACATGATACGGGTTTTACAGGACCAGTACTTTAGAAACAGTATTCCAGCTAAACTACCCAGGGAGGTGAAAACAGCTACCAAGAGCGGGTCAATTGTAAAAATTACCCATGATTCAGGGATCGTGTATTTGCCGGATGGCCGGAAATATGTGGTAGTATTGTTATCGAAGGGCATCGAATCACAAGAAGAAGCGAATGCAGCGCTGGCGGAATTATCTAAGTTGATCTACGATGAAATAAAATAAAAGTGGCCCGGATCCGGGCCACTTCGCATGTGTATATTCAAACCTAATTAACCTAAATCAAAACGGTCGAGATTCATGACTTTTGTCCATGCTGCAATGAAGTCATGAATGAATTTTTCCTGGCCGTCTGCGCATCCGTATACTTCGGCAATAGCACGAAGCTCAGAATTTGATCCGAAGACCAGGTCTGCACGGGTTGCTGTCCATTTGAGCTCATTTGTTTTACGATTACGCCCTTCAAAGAGGTCTTTTGATCCGTTTACACCTTTCCAGGTGGTTCCCAGATCCAGTACATTGATGAAGAAATCGTTACTCAGCACTTCCGGACGGTGGGTGAATACACCACGTTTACTTTGGTCAGCATTGGCATTTAAAACACGCATACCACCTACCAGGGCTGTCATCTCAGGAGCTGTGAGGGTTAGCAACTGGGCTTTGTCGATCAGCATTTCTTCGGCAGAAGAAGTAGTTCGGTAGGCCGATAAATAATTGCGGAATCCATCGGCAGCAGGTTCCAGCACCGCAAAGGATTCAACATCTGTTTGTTCCTGTGAAGCGTCTGTGCGGCCGGGGATGAACGGAACAATTACATCAACACCGGCTGCTTTGGCAGCTTTTTCTATGGCTGCTGAACCGCCTAATACAATAAGGTCTGCGATAGAAATTTGTTTTCCGTTGGGGTTAGCCTGGTTGAATTGCTGGCGGATACCCTCCAGCGTTTCGAGTACTTTAGCCAATTGGGCAGGGTTGTTTACTTCCCAGTCTTTTTGTGGCGCCAGGCGAATGCGGGCACCATTGGCCCCACCGCGTTTATCCGATCCGCGGAAAGTGGAAGCGGACGCCCAGGCGGTAGAAACAAGCTGCGAAATGGACAGACCAGCATTTAAAACCTGTGTTTTCAAAGCAGCAATGTCCTGATCATCTACCAGGGGATGATTGACAGCAGGTACGGGGTCCTGCCAGATCAGTTCCTCTGCAGGCACTTCCGGACCGAGGTAACGGGATTTGGGTCCCATATCCCGATGGGTCAATTTAAACCAGGCGCGTGCAAAAGCATCGGCAAAAGCTGCCGGATCTTCATAAAACCGGCGTGAAATTTTTTCGTATGCGGGATCCAGTTTCAGGGATAAATCGGTAGTAAGCATAAAGGGCTTGTGGAATTTACCCGGGATATGTGCGTCCGGGATGGTTTCCCCTATATTCTTGGCTTCCCACTGATAAGCTCCGCCGGGTCCTTTGATCAGCTCCCAGTCGTATTCAAACAAGTGCTTAAAAAAATCATGGCTCCATTTTGCGGGCGTGGTTGTCCAGGCGCCCTCTATGCCGCTTGTAATCGTATCTGCACCGGAACCACTGCCAAAACTGTTTTTCCAGCCCATACCCATTTCTTCGATAGAAGCAGCCGCAGGTTCTTCTGCTACATATTTGTTGGGTTCGGCTGCGCCGTGGGTTTTTCCGAAAGTATGTCCTCCGGCAATTAATGCAACGGTTTCTTCATCATTCATAGCCATTCTGCCGAAGGTTTCCCGGATGGCTTTTGCTGCCAGTACCGGATCATGCGAACGGTCGGGTCCTTCGGGGTTTACGTAAATAAGCCCCATTTCAGTTGCACCGAGCGGGTTTTCCAGGGATTCGGGGTTACGGTGATGGGCTACCCATTCTTTTTCTGAACCCCAATAAATATCCTGCTCGGGTTCCCAAACATCATCCCTGCCTCCGGCAAAACCAAAGGTTTTGAACCCCATAGATTCCAGGGCACAGTTGCCTGCAAGGATCATCAGATCTGCCCAGGAAAGTTTTTTTCCGTATTTCTGCTTAATAGGCCAAAGCAGTAAGCGGGCTTTATCGAGATTGGCATTATCGGGCCAGCTGTTCAAAGGAGCAAAACGCTGGGATCCTGAGCCTGCACCACCGCGGCCATCAGAAATCCGGTAGGTTCCCGCACTGTGCCAGGCCATCCGGATAAAAAATGGTCCGTAGTGTCCATAATCTGCCGGCCACCACTCCTGCGAATCGGTCATCAGGTTGAAAATATCCTTTTTAACCTGCGCCAGGTCTAGTGATTTGAATTCTTCTGCATAGTTAAAAGATTCACCCATGGGATTAGAGAGGGTAGAATGCTGGCGAAGAATGTTCAGCTTGAGCAGGTTCGGCCACCAGTCCTGGTTTTTTGTACCCCCTCCGGAAACGGCTTTTATGGTTCCGTTGTGGAAAGGGCATTTGGCTGCTGCACCGTTGGAAGGGGTTTTGTCGCCACCTTCATCATTGACTTTTTGTAGAGTATCCATATAGTTTGTTGAATTTGCTGCGTCCTAATCTCCCACGAAATTATAAACGAATTGCCCAACAATTTTATTTATTTAATAGATGATCTGATAGATAAAATCTATATTAAATCCACTGTCAGTTTCAGTAAAAACGGCAATCGGAAAAATTGGCGTTACCGATTTTAAAGGATTGGGTTAATCTTCTCATTTAAATTACTGCCTGGCTGCAACGTTGGCTAAGAGCTGGGTGTCACCTTCTAAAAAGGTAGGATGAAAGTAGGGCTGTTTACTATAGTACTCCTGATTGCAGCGGGCTGCGGCAAAGAAAATAAGCCCGATTCCTGCAACAGTAGTCAAGCAACTGTTCGAAAGATCGTTGATAAAAAAGCGGTTGTTCGGGTTACTGACAGGGCAACCGAACCAGTATACCTGGTAGAAGCCGGCACCATCGATTCCCGCCTTATCCCCTGCACCCTTGCGCTGGAGTACTACCTCGATGGACTGGAAGTTACGATCAGCGGAGAGGTGAAAGCAGCCGTCCACCTGGCTTCAACTCCCTGCTGCGCCGCACCCATTGTACTTACCAAGATCAGCAAATAATCTTAGGGGTCGGTACCATCGGCCGGTGACGCATAAAAGCGGACAAAAACTGTTCGTAATCGGACAGGAAGAATTTGCATTATTTAATCAAACAATTGATAATCAGATTTTTAGATGATTGGCACAGGCATTGGTGCGAATATGCCATAATACTTGAGTATGCTTAAGAATTATTGGCGTATAGCTATGCGGAATCTTTGGAAACACAAAGGCTTCTCGTTTATCAACCTTGCCGGGCTAACCGTGGCATTTACCTGCTGTTTGCTGATGTTTATGTATATCCGGCACGAACTCAGTTTTGACCGGTTCCAGGAAAAGGGCAATAGAATTGTGCGGGTTATTATGGAGTATGGGTTTGGAGATTCAGAAAAAAGGGCCGGCAATTATACCAGTACCAAAGTAATGCCCTCCTTTAAGCGAAATTTTCCGGAAGTGGAAGAGGGGGTTCGGATGACCACCGGATCTGGCTTGCTTAAAATAGGCGATCAGGTATACCAGGACCCGGAGTTCCTGTTTGCGGACTCCACTTTTTTCCGGGTATTTTCTTCCTTTCCGTTGTTAGCAGGAGTTCCTGATAAAGTATTACAGGCGCCTAACCAGTTGGTACTCACAGAGTCGGCGGCTAAAAAATATTTTCCGCACCAGGATGCAGTTGGTCAAACCATTCTTGTTGGAGCAGCACAAACACCTTACCAGGTAACCGGAATTGCAAAAGACTGTCCGGCTAACTCACAGATTCGTTTTTCCCTGTTAGGATCGTTCTCTTCCTTAGGTGCCAGCCAGGAAGAAACTTATTGGAATGCTAACTACCAAACCTATTTATTGCTGAAGAACGAAGGTGCAATTCATAGTTTGCAGCCCAAGATCCTTCCTTTCATGAAAAAGGAAATGAACGATCCGAATGTATTCCTGACCTATCATTTAGAACCCTATTATGATATTCACCTGCATTCTCCCTATAGTGCCTATGTAGCGAATACTGATATCCGTTATATATATATTGCCAGCGGCATGGCTTTCCTGATACTTCTGATTGCCTGCTTTACGTATATCAATATGAGTACCGCCCGATCACTGGAGCGTGCAAGGGAAGTAGGAATCCGTAAAGTAGCCGGGGCATCCAGGAAACAGGTGTTTGGCCAGTTCCTGGGTGAATCCATTGTAATAGCTGTGCTGGCACTGATAATGGGTATTGGTTTAACAGGGGTATTGCTTCCCGGGTTTAACGGACTGGTAAACCGTAGCCTCGATTTTGCAGATCTATTACAGCCATCACTTATAGTATCCGCCCTGGCCATGGTTTTCTGTATAGCATTACTGGCCGGCTCCTATCCGGCGATGGTACTTTCCGGTTTTCAACCCATCAAAGTATTGAAAGGACGTTTCAGTAATAGTGGCAGTGGTCAGTTGGTCCGGCAATCGCTTACCATTTTTCAATTTGCAATTTCGGCCTTCCTTTTGATCGGCAGCTTTGTTATTTACAAGCAGGTACAATATATCCGGGAGAAATCATTAGGCTTTAACCGGGATCATGTTGTTCAGTTAATGGTAGATAATAAAGTGTTGGAAAAAATTGACGTGTTAAAATCAGCCTTAAAATCCAATCCGCAAATTAAACATACCTCTCTTGCTTATAACGCTCCGCTATCCATTGTCGGTGGATATGGAATGCGGAGTGCTGTTATGCCGGAAAAAACTTCTTTAAATGTATATGCCAACCCAATTGATGATGAGTACCTGAAAACAAATGAAATTGAATTGCTGGCCGGCACAGATCTTACAAAACAGGATTTACTGGATGTTAACCAGGAAGACGAAGCGAAAAATTATTATCATTTCATCCTGAATGAGTCTGCCGCCAGAGAACTGGGCTGGACGCCGGAGAAAGCCATCGGGCAGCGAATGTTCCTGGATGATTCCCGCCCAGGTGTGGTAAAAGGTGTAGTAAAGGATTTTCATTTCAGTTCTTTGCATGTACCTATCCAAAGCCTGGTGCTTTTCCCGTCTACCTATGGGAATTTATTAATGATAAAGATTTCGGGTAATCAACTTCCGGAAACAATTTCGTTTATAGAAAAGACCTGGAAAAGCCTGGTACAGCATCGGCCATTCAGTTACAGCTTTATGGATGAGTCGTACAATGCCATGTACCAGGCTGAACAGCAGACAGCAAAAGTTATTGGATTATTTACGGGGGTAGCTATACTATTGGCCTGTGTTGGTTTAATTGGGTTGTCTGCCTTCGCTGTTCAGCAGCGAACCAAAGAAATAGGGGTTAGAAAGGTGCTGGGTGCCTCCGTGCCGGGCATTGTGTGGATGCTGGCCGGGCATTTTCTGCGGCTGGTACTTATTGCATTCCTGATTGCCATACCAATTGGCTGGTATGCTGCCAATAAATGGCTGGCCGATTTCAGCTATAGAACCAGCCTTGAAGCGGGTGTGTTTTTCTTGCCTGCGATAGCATTATGCGTATTGGCATTGGTAGCAATAAGTGTGCAAACTGTTCGGGCCGCCCTGCTCAACCCGGTAAAAAGTTTACGATCAGAATAAAAGCGGGTAGGGTATTACCCGCTTTTATTAACATCCTGGTTTTATCACATTCACCAGGGTTTTTCCGTCATATTTGAATAATCCATAACCATTGGTGCCGAACCATAGCTGGCCTGATTTGTCTTCATAAATGGAATTTACGCCGGTTCTAATGGGCTTATCTTCAGTTGTTTTCGGTTCGCGGTACAAGGGTACCGTTAGGAACCGGTCTTTTTCGAACTTTGCCAGTCCGCCCCTGGTTCCTGCCCAGATCATACCCTTTCGGTCTATATGAAGCGTAAACACATCGTTATCTGGTAGTCCATTAGCGGTTGTGTAGCTTGTAAACCCATTGGCGTTTTGCCTTGATATTCCTCCGCTGGTTGCAATCCAAACGGTACCGGATGCGTCCTGAACCATGGTTCGGACAGTATTGGCTGCCAGCCCATCAGAGGTTCTAAAATAATGATACTCAGTTCCATCAAAATAACAAACCCCGTCGTCTGCTGTAGCCATCCAGATTCCGCCCGACCGGTCTTGCATTACCTGGGTAATAACTGCGCTGATCTGGAACTCTTCTGGTGAGGGGCCGGGTTTTTTCATGGCTTCCAATGGTCCGGGCCATAAACGGATGGGGTCAACCGGTTGTTTATTGGCTGGTAGGCTGTCTGATGAGGTTGTTTCAGCAATGATGGGAGTAGGATCGGGATGATCGCTAATGAATAGCCATAGCAGGGAAAATAACAAACTGTTCATTGGTAGTTTAGTTTGGATGATAAATTTTGAGCGGATTTCAAAGTAATAAATCACCCGGCGGCAGCAGTAAAACCACTGTAAATTGATTGTAAATGCCGTGTAAAATCAGCATTTTAGCCTGAAATGGCTCTTCCGGCTGCCTATCTTTGCTGTATGAAAGCTAAATTCTATTGGCCCTTTTTTGGCATAGTGCTGGTGCTGGTACTGGCAGCTTTTATACGAAAGCGCCCGGTAGAGAATGATTTTGAATCAGCAAAAGAAATGATTGTGCTAAGAAAGGTTGCCCATGATGTATTAAGAGCGGCCGGCGACAGCAGTTCAAGAATTCCGGCCGTTCAGCGTATATCGAAAACAGAATTTGTACTTCCTTTTGAAACAGCTTTTTCCTTTACGCCCGATTCGCTGGTAAAAACCATTCAGGCTGTTTTCAGTCATTACCAGCTCAGCTCCCGGTATATTGTAAATGTTAAAGAAAGAACAACCGGAGAGGTAGTGTTTGGTTATGCTATGTTGGGTGCCGAACAGGATAATATAGTGCCTTGCCTGGGACGTGAACCTGGAAGCTCCAGGTATTCCATCCATTTTAAGCTGGAAGAGCCTCCACTTAACGATAGCAACAAGCTATTGGTTGGTTGGGCAGCAATGGGCCTGGCCGTTTTTATTTGGTTGGGCTGGAACAAATTTCAACGTTCTACCGTACCTGCTCCGGTTGAAACAACTACGGAGGCAGGCCCCTTGTTGGCAGGTATTCCTATCGGGCGGTTTTATTTTTATCCCGACCAACAGTACCTGCAACTGGGAGATCTACGCATACCCTTAACCAGTAAGGAAACCAGTTTGCTGGAGATATTTGGCGCCGAACAAAACCAGTTGATCGACCGCAAAAGACTCCAGAAAGAGGTTTGGGAGGATGAGGGTGTAATCGTTGGGCGCAGCCTTGATATGTTTGTGTCCAAGCTTCGGAAAAAACTGGAAGCGGACCCCACTGTTCAATTATTGAATGTTCATGGAAAAGGCTATAAACTGGAAGTGACCGTTGACCAGGTTTAAGCGGACTCGGTTTTTTTCAGTTTTATATAAAAACGGGTGCCTTTGTTCCGTTCGGTCTCAAACCATAATTTACCCTGGTGTTTGTCTATGATCCGTTTTACAATGGCCAAACCCAGCCCGGTTCCTTCGAAGGTCTTTGCATCGGGCAGCCGGTAGAACAGGTGAAAGAGGTTATCGGTATGGCGGGGGTCCATCCCAATACCGTTGTCAACAATACTGTATACTACAGAGTCATCTATCATTTCTCCGGTAATCTGAACCGTGGGCTTTTCTTTCTTCGACGAATATTTAACGGCATTGCTTACGAGATTACTGAATACCTGGCCAATCATGGTACTATCTCCGTATACTGCGGGCGTATTCCCAATCTGCAGATCGGGTTTGGTGTCTTTATAAGCGTCGAGCATATCTTCCCGGATCTGGAAGAGCAGCGATTGCATATCAATGGGTTGTAACTTTATCGGTTCGCGCCCAAGTTTTGTATAATTAAAGACTTCTTTGATCATTTGCTGCATGCGTGATGCATTACGCAAAATTTTTTGGGTCAGTAAGCGGTTGTCGATGGCCGGATCTTCTTCCAGCAATAATTCTGCAAAATTATAAATGGTAGCAAGCGGTGTTTTTAAATCATGTGAGATGGTATAACTGAAGCTATCAAGTTCTTCATAGGCTTTTTTCAGTTCTTCGTTCAGGCGGCGTAGTTGATTTATTTTTTCCTGGATAAGTAAGAGGATTTCTTCCCGCAGTTTATACGCATTGGTGAGTTCAGCGGTAGACCATTTTTCAGACCTTCCCCGCAGTGATTGTATAAAAATGGCAAATGAACTACGGGGTTCAATCCTGGTTTCTCCCTGTTCATTTAGGATAACGGCTTTGTCCGGATTACCTGCCCATTTGATTTCCTGTTCCAGTTCCGGTTTAAACCAAAGAATGGTATCGTTCAGGTCGGCGGATAAGGGTGCGCAAAGTATACCGCTGGCGCTATCTGCATACCTGGCTGCTTCCGGATAAACAGAGGCCAGGTGATTGGTTTGAAATACCTGCTTGGTTGAGGCTTTCTGTAAAAACACGGCCAGTTCACGCACAAAGGAGGGTGGGGGTGTATGCCCTACAAGCGTTAACTGATCTTCATATAAAATAGCCGCACCGCTGGCACTATTGATTGACAATAAATCGAGGTTTCCATGCGTCAGTCCTGTTAGGATGCTATCGGATTGGCGCATTTGCCGGATCAGGTTGGAAGTATTATCGCGCCAGAAACCAAGCACCTGCTGTTTTTCTTCTTCTGCCTGGAAACGAACGGTGGTCGATAACATCTGGCCAATCATTTTGGCGTGTAAGCGTTGCCGGTAGTCGAGTTGTTTGGGCTGATAATGATGGCAGGCAATTAATCCCCAGAGCTCACCCTGGGATAGTATGGAAATACTAAAACTGGCTGCCACCCCCATGTTTTGAAGATATTGAATGTGGACAGGGGATACGGATCGCAATATGGAATCGGACAGATCAATAGGTGGATTGTTTTCTGATCCGGGTATTCTTTCAAGTATGCTATCAGGTGCAGCTACATTTGCGATAAGCCGTACAAGATTTTTTTTATAGAGTTCACGGGCTTGTTTCGGGATATCTGAGTCGGGATAATGCAAACCCAGGAAGGGCTCCAGGCCAGGATCGGCCAGTTCTTCGATTACTTCACCATGGCCATCTTCATGAAACATATAAACCATAACCCGATGAAAGCCGGTTATCTCTTTTACGTTTTTTACAGCCTCCTTAAACGATACAGACACACTATCTGATTGGTTCAGGTAATGCAGCATTTTTGACATGATGGCCTCTTCGTTGTAGGTGTATCCAAGAAAGGGCTCAAATTCGAGCAAAAGATAATCGGCCGTATAATGTGAAACCAGGTAGGTTTCGCCCTTAGCTGTTTGTATCAGCTGGTAAGCTCCCTGCTCGAAATCGGGATGATACTGGTAGGGGCTAAGCAATTCGTGAATAGGTTTACCCAGGACTTCTGCTGCAGAAATGTTTAGATACTGATGTATCGTCGGACTAACCTGCTCAACCAGCAGGTTATGCCGATTCACCACCAGGAGCGCTCCATGGGGTTGTATTTTACCCGGATATTGAATGGGTTCACGGTCACATTGATTAATTGGATGTTGCATCATACTGGATACTGCTGGTTAATTCCAACCACTGTTTGTATGCCCTGAAACAGGCAATGGCAGAGGAAGCAATGATTTCTTTATGTTGATAAAGTCCCGGAATTTCTAAATAGTCCCGAAATTTTGCCCACATAGTTTTTCGCTCAGGACCATAACTTTCAAAGTAATGCAGCCCTTTTTCTATACCAGCCTGCTGTTTAATCATACGGGCTATTATGGGGCCACCCAGGGTAGCGCCTTCCAATACGTATAAAGTGCCAATTGCCTGGTAAATAGAAGTAAGTTCCGGAAGCTTAACGGAATTTAGTGGTTGCCAATCGGGATCAAAGACTGCTATATCTGTTAACAGATGGTGCATTCTCTGGCGTTCTGCAATATCCGGTACAATATGCTGTAATGGAAATTGCGTTAATTGTTTTTCAAGGGGTACTAAAAAACCTGCCATTTTTTTTAGCAGTATTTCATACTCAACCTGAGTTTTTACCCCCTGCAATAAATCAAGGAATACTTTTTCTAACTGCTGGTGCTGGTCATCAGTTTTTGAGCGTAAAAATGGGTGAAGCATAGGTGGACGATCAATCGCAAAAATACGTTTAAATAATGCCGACTGAATCCGTTATAATGGTTAAACAATAACTGAGCCTGATTTCCCCAATATAACAGCAAGACAGTTAAGGGTTTGGCCAAATTGTTGAAAAAATTACACAATTAATTACCCTAATTATGCAAGTTTGAGGGTTAAAAAATTTGGTATTTATCTTGCATTTATGGGTATAAAACCAATCTATGATTTTATATATCCGAAATATGGCTTGCGAAAGTTGCCTTTTATTAGTGCGGGAGGAGCTTGAAAAATTAGGGATCCGACCGGTTCGGATTGATCTGGGAGAAGTGGAACTGAAAGGATTGATTTCTGATGAAAAAAAACAAAATTTTGCCAAAGCCATACAAAAAGGCGGACTGGAGCTGGTAAATTCAGCCGAAGAAGTACTGATTGATAAAATAAAGGGAAGTATTGCAGAATATGTGCTCAATAAAGGCAGTATTAAACAGAATTTATCTGATTACCTGGCCGAACAGTTAGGGATGGACTATAAACAAATGGCCTCCTATTTCTCCGGCTTAACCAGCACAACCATTGAACAATATGGTATTTCACTTAAAATTGAAAAAGCGAAAGAGTTACTAACTATTGAGGATAAAAACTTAAAGGAAGTAGCGGCATTACTGGATTATAAGCAGGTAGCGCACC
>NZ_LUKG01000009.1:61089-85987 GCF_001601815.1 Flavihumibacter sp. CACIAM 22H1 | reverse complement strand
AGGCCCGTATTCGCTAACTGGCTCAGCAGCTGTTGCCGGCGTTCCAGCAGGTGCTGCTCAACGTAACTGCTTTGCGTAAAGCGTTGTTGCAACGCGTTGTAGGATCCCAGCGAGGTGGTAAGTTCTTTTGGAAGCTGTTGACGGACTCCCGGTAACTGCTCCTGGGCCAGGAAACGAAGCGAACTGTTCACACTGTCCAGCCGGCTGCTGTAATAGTGTTCTCGAGCTCCACTGGTCTTTGCCCGTTCAGCGGTGGATTGCTCCAACGCTGCATACACCGAATCGATGTTCCCCAACAACTTCTTGGCTTGCGTGCTGTCTTTTTTATAGAGCTCCTTATAGAGGCGCTTTTCCTGTTTCTTAATACGGGCTAAATATTTTTGGCTTTGTTGCGCCTGCCGTTTTTCTGCCTTCGCCGCCTGCTGGCCCAGTTTACCCAGTAGTTTGTTCGGAAGGGTCAGCGCCTGCTCCGCACGCTCGCTCCAACTTACCCGCTGGGCCTGAGCAGGCACTAACAAACAGCTGAGCAGCAAACACGCAATATTTATACATAACGAACGCATATCAGTCGATTCGGTTTAATTGCTGGCATTATAATACTCGTACTTAAACTGCTTTACCACTTTACCCTCATTGTCCCGGATACGTAGCAATCGACCCAATTGATCGTACTCATAAAAATTTAGTCGCCCATCCGTCTCAGCTGTAGAAGTAATCATATTGCCAAGGCCATACGTATAAGTCTTGATTGATGCACCTACGGGAAACAACCGTAAATCATCGATTGGAATTGAAGAAAAATTCACCACTACAGAACTAACCCCATTTACAAACTGTGTATGAAAATACCAACCGTCTACAGGAGTACTAGAACTCGAATACGGCTGACCTGAACTACCAGGTATTGAAATCCTGTTGGCTGATCGCCGCCAATAACTCACTACGTAAGTCTTTGTTGGATCCAATCCTGATTTTGCCAACCCTCCCCCTCCCGTAGAGCAGTAGGAACCCGTACGAACATTACTAGTAGTAACATTAAACGGAGTGATTGTGCCTGACCACCCCCCATCCGTAGAAACTCCAAACTTTTCAAATGACGTAAATGCTACATCTGACAAAGATGCACCAGACACTTCTGCCGTTACCCGAGTATTGGACCAGTCATATATATACGACACCGCATACCCTCCCCGTTTCTTAACTTCATTTACAACACTACTACCTCGCATCACTAAAGAAGCATCCAACTCATAACGTGCATCTCTATTTAATGTACTTCCTGAAATTTGAACGGGCGTAAAACTAATAGAAGGTGCTAATAAAGGAATAGAAAACTGATTTTCAGTATGAACAATTTGAGGTAATGCAACTGAATAATTCTGCTTATAATACATTGAACCAATCAATAAATCATTTTTGAAATTCTGCTCTTCAATAACTAAGTTCCTTCCATTGAGACATAAATCATAAATAGGCTTCAACTCAACATCTCCGCCATTCTTTGCGTTAACAAGATTTGTAAAGTAAGTATTGTTGCTATTTGTAAAATTGTTCTTTCTACAATCAATATAATTTCTACGGATAGTATACAGATTTGCATAATGATTTCTGCGTGCAAGTCCCCTGCACTCATCAGTGGAACAAGCCGCATGAATACTGGAATAATTACTATTCTCAGCATCAACCGCAGTATTATACTCAAATACGCAACTGGATAAACCCTCATTCAAAGGGGCTTGAAAATCAAGAGAATATTTACGAATTGTTTTTAAGATATCTCCTTTGGAACTGGACCTGCTAATAACTGTAGGAAAAGTATGCCATTTACTTGAAAAATCAGTTACAACAGTATTACTCAGAACATGTCCACCAATTTCATACTTTCTAGTAATTTCCGTTGATCTTATTTTCTTTTGAGAAATAATCTTGTATTCAGTTGCAGTAATAAATGTAGATGGAGGCGTAAGCTTATATGAAATAATACCAGGCGTAAAAATCTCCGAAGATTGATACTCTGGAATAATTTCTTTTGTCTCAATTAAATTTCCTGAATTATCATAACTGCCCGTGTATTTCAATTCACCTCGTTTAAAGTCAATAGGGGGCGGCGCTTCAGGAAAATTCGGAATTGTTAAACTACATGCAGCTTTGGGAGTAACATTACGATGAGCCACATCCGAATAATCAAAATCCCAAAAATTCGAACCGTAGAACCTATAAATTTTATATCCATTTCCTACCTGCGACACTTTAACCTCATTATACCCAATATGTTGCCCCTGAGTATTCTCCATTGGACGAATTGGTGCTGCCGATACATAATAATTACGAGTTGGACCAAAATCACAAGACTCACAACCATTTGAACTACAAGGATTTAATTCATAACTAACAGATCCGTTAGATAATACTTTTGGAACATAAACAAGATTATCATTGCGTATTACTTGAACGTAAGTTGGTCGCATATACAAGATTCCACTTGATCTAACACCATCTAAGTAAGTATAATTTGTTACAATCTCACTACCAGATTTTTCTGATACTTTAGAATTCAAAATTCGCAACCCACCCACAATTTCATTTGCTTCATATTGATATGGCTGCATTTCAAACAAATTGATAGAACATCCTTCGCCAGTACTCCTGTTTGACATAACTAAATACAAATAATATTGTCCAGGGGGAACTTCAAATGTCAAGCTATTACTTCTGGTTGAATTGTTCACATTGATCTGATGGATTATTGAATTTGAAGTATTCTGAAGATAAACGGTAGCCGACATATTGGTTGTCTGCAGCGAACTACTTATACTTATTGTTATCTTATAGGAATTGGCAGTAAAATTAAAATATGGACTTGTATATGAGGGGACGTAAGAGCCATCAAAGCCTATACCTTTATTGTGTATCAATGTTTGGTTGTATTTGTTATAGCTAACCCAGGTCCTATGTGGCTCCATTTCAAATTCGTGTGTACCACCGGTAGGAAATTTTATCTTTCGCAGTGTCCCACCCCGCATAGCAGGCCAATTCGCATCACGATTCGCCATGGATACATTTGTATATTTATCAAGCGTATAACTTGCTATCAGAGTATTATTATTAATTACCCCATTGTAGTACCCCCAATGATCCTGACCAAATGACAATCTTCTAGGAACCTTTTCAGTGTAATACTCAAAATAATAAGGAGGTATCTTAATTAAACTATTGCAACTAGATTCCTGAATTGAATCGAGACGTAATCTATAACGATCCGTATTAATAGTGTGATTCGAAATAGTTCCATTTAATGGGCTTGTTGCATCATAAAAATAGCTGTAATTGAACTTTATTTTTTTACAAAATGAACTATCTAAAGATCTAATCTCAATTAAATCCAAAGATTTCGCCGAAACATTCGGTTCATCATCGTTAAGTCCATTTGAAGAGGTTCCAGCAAGGTCAATACGTGTTGATCCAGGAATAAATCTCATTTCACCGTCTGTCCATGTTATTTTTTTTAATCTTACACCATAGGTGATGTTTTTAACAAGCGCATATTCTTTTTTGGTTGATGAATTCAATTCTGAATTACTTAATGACATCATTGAAATTGTTGGATAAGAATATAACTCTGATTCATATTCCAATAGTATCTGAAACACTCCATCATGTGTTTGAACTTTGTTTAAATACCAAGCGGAGGTAGCAGCTGTAGGGTTCATTCCATTAATAGCAGTCCATGGATTTGTTCTTTCCACAGGATCCGTATCAGTATTAGATGGCGTTGCACCAAAAAAATACTTTATACCATCAGGTGTTGTTATGATAAATGCATCAATACTCTTATTAAAGCCAGCCTCATAGACATATTCAATCTTTAAATCTTGTTGCGGAAGGAGAATTGGCATTCTATCCTCACCAAAAATAAATTTTCCAGCATAGGTGCCAAAAGAAAAGCTGAACATATCTGGCTCACCGTCACATCTTCCTGCATTTAAGTCTAATAATTTAGGGCTTGCAGATACTCCTTCAACTTCCATGTAACTATGGTACCCATTATTGGTTAAATGTGATCCCATATTATTATTTACTGCAGGACCGGCACCTGTTTGCGCCTCATCAGGAATTCCCTGAACAGTTCTACTAATGAAACCACCTGTTGTTAATGCCCAACCTGCTCCTACCCAACTAGCAGGCTCCATTACTTTTAATCCACCGGCATGATAACTTAATGAAATAGGTAATTCGATAGGACCTTGTTTGATTGTATAAATTGGAATTCCAATAGTTGGAACTCCTGTATGAAGGTTTACTGGAGCATCAACAAACTTACCTAATGATGCAGCATTTGGCGATGCTATACTTACTTCATTAAACGGATTCTCTTGTCCGAAGGAGACGAATTGAATCAGCAAAAAATAAACAATCCAAAATCCTATTACTATAGGTCTATTAATGATTTGTTTCATAAGCAATAACAACTTGAGCAAATGGTTATTTAAGGAATGTGAAAATATTTTAGATTTTCAAAGAAAAGCAACCGTTAAAACACGGTAAAAATGCTAACTTAATTAGTATTATTGAACACACCCTTCTATCATATTGATTATCAGACAAAAAATAAGCTGATTAAAAATTACAAAGAAGTTTTTGAATGATTAAAATACACCAACTGGCTTTTAAGAAGTACAGAAACCAATAATATAATAATAAATACACATATCTTACTGAACATCATAAAACTATACTACAATTATTAGCATCAATACTTTTGCAATCTCACAGAAAACATGCACCGTATAAAAGAAAAAGCAACTTCTTGGGCGTGGGTGTAACTGTCAAAAGCAATCGTTAACAGATATTCAGGCCGTCCGCACCATTTTTAATACCCTGCAGGGCAAGATCGAATAACGTGACAGCATGGCAAAATTAGCAATCAGGCTCTTAATACTCCTGCCCAATATTGTAACCCAGACCTTAACCTAAAAACTCTCATCCTCCAATCATTTACCTAGTTTTCCTTACAGGAACTGACCAACCACTGAAGGATGACTGATGGATAACACGTGGTTTACCGTTAAAAGAGTTTTTTGTCCGCTCTTATCCGATGCCTTATACTTACCTCAACGGAGCCAGGCCCTTATCAGAAAGACCCACTCCTACCCTATACTGTATTTGTCACTAAGGCCCGAATGCCTGCAAAAGCAATTCTTTTACTGGTAATAGTTGCTTCCATCTTCAACCTCTAACTCACCCCTTCCCCCCTTCCACATTACCCACAAAATAGCAAAACGATACCCAAACAGCAGCAAGCGCGCAAAATATCCCCTGATAGCTTCTGAAGGAATGCTGCTCAGGGTATCAACATCATCCTGCTCATGACCAAAGAGCATGCAGAAAATGCAGGCCTTGTTTTCAGAAGTGCCAAGCGGCTATACCAAGGCGCCTTCCCCCGAATTACGGAAACCCGTAAAAAATCATAGTGGCGCAGAGCTAATTTCGAAACTAACGGCAAAGCCTTACTGCAGGTTAATAAATCACCAGCCAGCTATTATTGAATGGGTTTGTTTATGCCAAAAAATATTGATTATCCCATATAACCCCCAGCCCTTCTATGAACCTTCAAGAAATACTCCTGAAGTACGACACGGTTGTACTTGATCAGATCTCATCCGACAAAGTTGATGAAGCCATTAACTTAAGACTGCCACAGCCGGTAATTGTACAGGAAATTGTTTCAGCCCTTAGCTCACAGTCCTATATCTCCGACAAAATCCTTTACGGTCGCCCACCCACGTACGCTATCCTGAACAGCATTTTGCAATCCGCCGGCTATATGTCTGACGTGGAGGGTTTTAAAGCCAGGGTACTGGAAAACACAAGCCTTCTGAAAGAAGCAGCCAAATCAAATAAAAAAACCCAGGAAAAATACCCCCAGCTTTATATCAAAATTCTAAAAAAAGCATGGGAAAACGATGGCATCATCGATCACAGCGAAGCACATATCCTGGAATTGGTAAAAGAAGAATTGGGTATCTGGGACAGAGAACACTTCGTACTTATGCACGATGAATCCATCCTGGGCAATTGGGACCTTGAACACGAATATTACGCCGCCAGGAACCATTTATTGAGCACAGGTATTTTATTAGCAGTTGACAGCTCTTATGTCATTGCTGAGGAAGTAGCCCTACGTATTAAAAAAGTATTTGGAATTGAAATATCCGATAACGCCTTCAAGCGACTACTAAATACCTTAAGTAAAGATGAACTAACCGTTGCGCTTAGTTTCTTTGCATTAAATGTTAGCGGGTATAAGGACCAGATAATTGATCGCCTGCTTAACAGTTTAATTCCGCCCTCTGAAATTTTAAATGCTTATAGCCTCGAATCATTAAGGGATATATGCAGAAGAAACAATATTTCCAGCAGTGGGCTAAAAAATATGGTAATTGCCAATATCATTGAATTCTTTGATACAGCGGGCGATTTAAAAGAAAAGAGTATAGAAGAACCAACATCGATTGTACCCAAAGAACCGGAGCCCAGGGAAATGAATGCCGATAACTACGCCAGGATACTGTTAAACCTTACCGGCCAGCAGTTATATGATGTGATGTACAAAAACGAGTTAATGGTTAGCGGCACCAAGGAAGAAAAAGTAAAACGTATTGTAGAAAGCAACTGGTCAGAAAGAGCCATTTTCAGCCAACTAAGGAAAGAAGACCTGTCACAACTATGTCGTAAACTAGGATTGCACAGTACGGGAGCAAAACAAGAACTGGTAGACCGGATCATAGACCATATACCAAGTTCAATTTCAAATCAACTTACCCCGTTTGCACCTGCAGACGCTACCATTGATCTTCCTACCGCTCCTATGCTGCTTCCTGCCTCCGAAATTAATATAGAACAGGATTTTCAAGAGCAGATCCCCCTACCTGCTAATTGGCAGGAGGTGAATCAGAAATATCCGGAGCTGGATCACAGCGAAAAAGTTGTAGTGGCGATACTCAAAGATGCCAAATCCATAACCGAGCAGGATATTGAACGGATAGTTGTCAAACACCGGCTTGGCTGGTTTTTACATAAAGCCAACATGGCCGAACTGATAGCTAAAATGAAGCGGTTTGGCAAAAAAATTGTTCAGATAAAAAGTATTCAGAATGCAAATATCTACCAATGGGCTGGCAATGAAATCCAGGATGAAAATATATTAGAGCGCAAATCCGCCCGCGATATTATTGACGCCTTGCGCCACGGAGTGGTACCGAACCATAATCTTGCCTTACTGGCAGTGGGACAACCAACTGTCCGGACACACTTATCAGGATTATTAGCAGAAGTTGCCGCTGATAAGTCGCATTTCAAATTCATCAGGGGACAATACGGTTCCGGTAAAACATTCCTGTGCAGCTGGTTGAAAGAATATGCGCTGGACCAGGAATACGCTGTCTCTTTTATCAATATCGGGCACGACCAGCCTTTATCAGATCTGCCGATCTTCTTTTCCGGTTTAATTGCCGGCTTAAGAACTCCGGAAAAAACAGATTCCAGCGCCCTGGTAGATATCCTGGAATCCTGGTTGCTGAATATCTATACCAAAACTGCAAAAATGGAACAATTAACACCAGATAATTCGGCCAACCAGGAAAAGCTGAACCAGATAGTGGATCGAACCATTGAATCAGAACTTGCCAGTTTAAACGATATCGAACCCGGATTTCCACAGGCGCTGCGAACCTTTTATGAAGGGAAAGTAAGTGGAAATATGGAGTTGGTTTCAAATGCCGTTTCCTGGATTACAGGCAGCCGATCCCTTTCCGCCCAGGCACTTCGCGAAATCGGTGTAAAAGGTAACCTGGAAGCCAATAATGTATTTCCCCGGATGCGTGCCTTGTTAAAAATCATAAGCGGAGCCCGGTATAAAGGGCTGCTGCTGCTGGTGGATGAACTGGAATTGATCCGGAAATTTCCACACGCCCGCCAAAGAGAACAAGCACTGGAAACCCTGCGATTACTAATTGATGAAGCTGGCAGAAATGCACTTCCTGGCTGTTTACTGGTGTTTACCGGTACCGATGAATTCTTTGAAGATGAACGTTATGGCTTAAAAAGTTACGAAGCGTTGTCAGAAAGAGTTATGTCCCGGGTAGACCATCAATCCTTTGTGAGCATGCGGCAACCCATCATCCGCCTGGAAGCCCTGAACAAGGAAAGACTAAGCCATGTTTTACATAAGGTCAGGGACCTCTACGGAAATGCCTATAACTGGGATGCAAGCCAGTTTGCAGACGATGTTACAATTTCAGACTTGTTACATAACTGGACTATGTCGGGAGATGAAGTAGTAGACAGAAAACCCCGTCCTATTCTTCGGGAGTTTATACAAATGCTGGATCTCTGCGAAGAAAACAGAGGGGTTTCTCTTGCCCAATTTCTCAAAAAAGATCCACAGACACCCACCTATTCTACACCAACTAAACACACAGAACAATGATACATCAATTGCATCCCCGCTTGCAGGATCATGTAGCGGATAAGTGGCGGGGTGGATTAACAGACATCCAGCAACAGGCATTTGATCCGATCTATAACCTACAGGATTGTGTTATTGAAGCCCCTACCGCCGGTGGTAAAACAGAAGCAGTGCTGTTTCCACTATTATCAAGGATCGCTACAAATAAAAACCAAGGGATAAAAGTATTGTATATCGCTCCTTTAAAAGCCTTACTAAACGACCTGGCTCTTCGGGTATGCGATTATTCAAAAAAATGCTACCTGGAGGCTTTCAAATGGCATGGAGATGTCAGCCAAACGGATAAGATCAAGCAGATGTTATTTCCCTCCGACATTTTGCTTACAACCCCGGAATCGCTGGAAGCAATTCTCCTACGAAAAGCAAACTGGTTCAATGTTTTTGCCAACCTGGAAACAATAGTAATTGACGAAGCTCACTATTTCGCCTTAACTGAAAGGGGATCTCACCTGGTTAGTTTACTGGAAAGATTAACAAACCCGCTAAACCAACCAGTTCAGCGGATCGCTATTACGGCTACTATTGGAAATCCGGAAGAATTAATGCGTTGGTTACAACCACACAGAAAAGGAATGGCCATTAAAGTTGCCAGCAAGAAACAAAAAGAAAAGGATTTTCAGGTTAAGTTTTTCAAAAACGATGGGGAGGGAATGGATGTAGCTCTCTACAGTGAACTGATTCGCCATAAATCAATTGTGTTTTCCCGATCCCGAAGCTTTGCTGAGGCCCTGGCAGGAAAACTGAATGAGATTAAAAAAAAAAATGGACACAAGTACCCATTAAAAGTAAGAACGCACCATTCTTCAGTCAGTAAATTCATGCGGGAGGAGGCGGAAAGATTAATAAAAATAGAAAAAGGCGAAGGAGATCTGAATGCGATCATATCTACTTCTACCCTTGAATTGGGAATTGATATCGGAGAACTCGACAAAGTAATTCAGATTGAAGGATTGGCAAGTGCCGGCTCCTTTCTGCAACGGGTAGGAAGGACAGGCCGGCGAGAAGGAAAGCCACAATTCTTTAGAGGATTTTGTAGTGATGAGGACGAACTACTGCTGCTCATTGCCAGTGTCAATCTAGGATTGCAAGGCATTTCTGAAAACGTATTATTCCCCAAAAAAGCATTCCATATACTGGCACATCAGATTATCTGTTTAACACTCCAAAAACAAGGAATAACACCGGATAAATGCTGGGAAATTTTAAAAAACGTTTATTGCTTCTCCTCGATATCCCGGTTAGAATTTGACGAATTAGTTACCTATATGATTGAAAGAGACTATTTAAGAAAACTGGGCGCTGATTTGTTGGTAACCGGAGATCAAACCGAGACCGAATTTCTTAAAATGAACTACCGGCCACTATTTGCCATTTTCGATAGTGGTCCGATGTATGAAGTGGTAAACGGCAAAAATACCATTGGAACATTGGATACAGCATTTGTTCAAACCCTGACTAAACCATTTGTCTTCATTCTAGGGGGCAAAGAATGGCAGGCAAAAGAAATCGATCATGAAATGCAGCGTGTTAAAGCCGTGGAAAACAGATCAGGTATTCCCCCCAGATGGGTAACCTACCATGGCTCAGATATTCCATTTGAAGTAGCCCAGGAAGTGGGAAGAATAGTACATTCCCAGGAAGAGTTACCCTTCCTGGATCGAGATGCCAAATTGGTCTTAAAGCATTTCCGGAATAGTATCTCCGAAATATATTGGCAGCAAGGAACCTGGGTTGTTTCAGAATCAGAAGAAGGAATGAGTACCATTCTCTGGACATACTGTGGAGATAAAATAAACCGTGCCATAGCGAAAATGGCTCTTGTGCTGGAGGGAGTTGAATTAAAGGTAACTTATCGATACGTATCATTTAAAAAACATAACAAACGAGAGATTTTTGACTGGCAAAAATTTATTGAAAAACTAAAAACCTATTCCGCTGAAGAAATGACCGACCTTGCAATAAATCATGTGAAAGCATCCTGGTTTTCCAAATTTAGCAACTGTCTGCCAGAGGATATTATAAAGAAAACATCAATCTATAAATCAATCGATTTTATCGGATTAAATCAACATTCGAAATTTTTGAAAATTAAATTTAAAAAGTAGTACTTATTAAACAAAAATTGAACCAAATAGTCAATATTCAGAATGTATCCCTCTAGTTTGCTAATTGACATGTGTAGAGGTTTTCGTTTTACTCTACTTTATATTTTATACAGGGCAAATTTACTACCTCGACCTTTGGATAGTTAATTATACAAGTCGATTATTCTAAAAGTTACATGCTTGGGTAAAGGCAAGTATCAATTTATAAAATTTTAAATCCAAAATCTTTTGTTATTAATTCGATCAAGTACATTTTTTCTATCAAAATCAGGTGGCGTGGGTTTGAAACTATTTTGATCCTTTTGCAAATCATATTCCATAAGCTGAAAGCATCTCAACGATTTAATCTTTAAGATCCCTATCATTACTATCGAAGTTTCTCCGCCTTTGACCTGCAACAGGTCTCTATTATAGGATTGCGCCGGTTGCAATATTCTAGAATCTCCATAGTCTGAGGAATTTACCTGGATAAAATAACAATGCATATCTCTTACCCATGAACCAGCTATTTCTGAAAAATAATTTACATCCTTATTATATTCAGAAGCGATAATAAAGTCAATTTTCGACTTAAATATACCTCTGTCTTGAATATCTGCAAGTTCAAAACAGTTATAAGTTGAAAAGTATGCCCCCCTCCAATGAAATAAATTATAAGTCTTAGAAAGAACCGGATAAACTTCACTAGGGATAATTAAACGGTAGCCTTTTAAAAGTTTCTTTTCTTCATGCGAATAGTGGTTTTTTAGCCTTACGTTTATAAGGCAAGTATTATAACCATTCTTCTTAATCGGAAGAATCGTCACCATAAAATTAAACGCAAACTTATGTTGATTGATCCAGTGCTCTAGCCCGGCCACATAGCCAATATTTCTGCGACAAACCTGATATGCTAAAAGGCTCAGCCACTGGTAGGGTATACTTACTTCAGGTAAGATACACAGGTCACAGTGAGCTTCTTCCACAGAATTTATTAAATCAAATAATTCCTTACGACGAGTCTTGCCAGTGTTGGGTTTACCTAGAACGCTTGCCATCAAATTCGAGTGTTCAACTTTGACATTTGCAACTGCAATCTTTTTGTCTTCGTTAGAGATTCGTGAACCAGCATCGTTTATTGAAACAAATCTTTCAATTCTATTTCGATTTCTATCACTATTTGTAGAAACATCTTCATATATTGAAAAGTATTTTTCTTTTGCCTTGTTTATTTCGCTACCTGTTGATCTAGTGTGATCCTGCCTCCACCTATTATTAAGGTTCCAATATAGATTAAAGGCCTTATCATTAATGGTGTTTATTTCTTCGACTGTGTTATTTGTTTCGGTCTTAATTGATTCGACAACTTTGAAAAAATGTAAAATATTAATTTCGTGATAGCGCACGTATTTAGGCGCAAGTAGGCTTAGCCTATCATTTAGTTCCAATGATTTGCAGTCCGGGTTTCTCTCATCTTTTAATAGCTGAACCTCTAGATTTTCGTCAATATTGGGATATCTAAGAAGATTTAGTCTTCCATTATTTTCGAACAGGTAGTTTGTGTAATTTATAGCAGGTAACCCTATCCAGGCATGTCTAAACATATTTGAATACCTTATAGATTTCGCAACGCCTCCCAATTCTTTATTTTCTATATCAAATTTTGGATCATTCAAAAAATCCAAGTTATATGCAAGGGGGGTAGCCATAGCAATGGTTAGAAATCTTTCTAAGTCTTTGGCTAAGTATTCTTTAACCTTCCCCTCGAAGTCCTGTTCATCGTATTGGGTATAGATTATTTTTTCTATTGCGTTTTTTGATTGTCGATAAAATTCTATGTATTCGTCCGGAAGGTTATTAATTAAGAAGAATGTAGCAACCTTTTCCCATAGGCTGTGGAAATTCAAACCTATCAGCCCTCGAAAGAAGGTTAAAATTTGTCTTGACGTTTTACTGTCTGCTTTTTCCAGGTTCAAGCTTGTTGCAAATATTTTACCAGTTAGGTATTTGGAAGCACCATATTTATCTTCATCTAACCCCTCTATACTCCTTATTTTATTGACTGAATCATTATACCTAAGAAAGACAGCTTCTTCTTCAAATTCCTTCTCGGCTTCATCCTCATCAGGTAGAAAGCGGAATTCACTTCGATTTTTATCAATATTTTTTTTGAAATTGTTTAAAATGGCAGGCGACTCCGAACTATCAAGGTCCTGAAGAACCACTTTTTTACTTTGTATAAGTAGGTCTGGTTTACTCTTAAATGCAAACCGAACGCGGTCGGCCTGTTCTCTAATCCTGCATTCATCAGTTTCGCTGGCTTCGGGTTCATTGTATTTGTAGCTATATTGATAGCCATCACCAACTTTTGTTTTAGAAAAATCAAACAAATCGCTCAACTCTGAGGGATTGTCAAAAATGAATAGATCTCTTCCAACAAAATATTTTTCTAGAAAATAATTTATTGGGGAAATAGCAAGACTATTTATTGAGACATTGGTAAGTACAAAAAGAAGGTCGTCAACGTACCGGCCATAATATGCAGGATTCAAAGCTTCTTTAACCTCCTTATCAAAATCTCGCAAGTAAAAGTTGCCAAGGATACCGGAGGACAAAAGACCAATAGGTAGAATTGTCTCGTTTTCATTAAGTTGGGGTATTTTTTTAATTTTAGAAATCTTATGGGTGTATTCAGAATTTATCATCGATAGTAATTCGAATAACCTTGAATTAATCTCTTCACCCATCGATTCAACTCCCTCAGCGATGATAAATTTTTGGAGGTCGGGGAGATTTAATCTAACAGAATTGAAATAGTCTTTTATGTCTAAACTTAAAATGACTAAGTCTTTCTTATTCTCAAAAAGTTGTTCAGCCGTTTTAATTGCATTATCCCTCCAGGTTTGATACTGTATAAAATACGGCTTGTACAGTTTCATGCCATTTATGCTTTCTTCTTGCTCCCCCACTTCACTAGTTATTTCTAACTTGTATGCATAACTATCCTGGTCAATCAACTTTTCCAATACTGGACCGATCCGAATCAACCACAATACTGAGATAATGTGTACAATAATATCTGCATCGATAAAAACATTAATTCTTTTAAGAATTATGTTTTCTTCCAGATTCTTATTTGTAATTATTTTGGAGTTATTCTTTTTGAAGGATTTTGGAGTAATTGAGTAGTTTATATTTTTTTTAAAGAAAGTTTTCCATACTTCATTTGAATTATTGTTTATCATTTTAGCTATCTTTTCCATTTCAAGCCAAAATGCTTTCGTGTATTCATTTTCGTTATTATCTGTTATACTGTTTTCGAAGTCAGCAATTCTCTTTCTGATGAATTGAGAAGTGTTGTCGTGATAAAAATAATTTTTGAGTTTTTTATACGCATGAAAGACTTCCTCTTTCGTAAAATTTACTGGCATCGACGGCAATATTGATTGAAACTAATCTTGTCAGAAATATAAAGTTACTTTTTTGATCATATGTTGCAAACGTAAAGGAGAATTTAGTAATTGCCCCGTATTGCTGAATAAGGTGGATAATCTGTAACTCTAAGATTTAAAATGGGTCAAGTCATTTTTATATGCAAGCGCTGAATGGATTTAATCACGACCGCCGATTTCAGCAGACCATTGTTTGCCGGATTCGTTTGACCACAATACATACTCAAACTCAAAACGTTGAAGGATAGTTAGAAAACATTATTGATTATCTATCACGACTATAGGTAGTCAATGACACTAATACATCCAACAAATATTGTAGAAAACACACTAATTATGTGGGTATCTTTCTTTCGGTGGTTGATAAATTAATTAATGCCTTTTAACTTTGCACAAATGTTTCATAGATGCAGTTCAGCCGCCATATTGCCAAACTATGTTAGCGGTTCGTTGTTCTCTTTTTTCGAGCAGTCTGTTTAATGTTCGGAATGTTTTTTAATTTTCTGTTTTGTCGTTTGAACCCACTCCACTTATGTATCATAATAATCTTTTTCTTTTAGCAGTTGGGAAAAGACTCCAATTTCAAAACTCAAAACTGTCTTTCCATTTATTTCAGTCAGATAATATATATAATTTGTATCATATTGCATTGCTTCGAGTTCCATTTTAGGTAGATACAAGCTCATCTTTAATTTATTGGGCTTGTCAAATTCCTTTACGGTCATTTTTGAATAACATTCCCATTCAATTACGCTATTAAGGTGCAGGTGTACGTCAGAATAATTTTTGCCAAACCGTCTGTTGTGCGCTGTGCGGTGGTTTGATAAATGTTTCAAAAAAATGATTCATATTAGCGGTTGCAGTACAATAAAATGATCCTCCTGATTTTGCTAGATTGAAACACAAACATTTTTCACAACGTGTTTATATGTGATTTTTTGAATTACTATCGAATTGTTTACCAACAAAAGGAAATATTGATTTCTTGAATTTTCTCTTTACAGAGTTTAAGAAAGTGCAAAGCTGTATTGTCTGGTTGATATTTAATGGCGATCTGTATAACTAAATTTCTATTTTTTGGGTCTGGATATTCTTTGAAAACTTGTCCAGATTCAATAAAAGATAGGCATGAGCTAATTTTGTTTTGCAATATTATTAAATGTTCATTTTTTTGTCCCAAGGGAAATGGTCGAAAATGGTGAGCATAATTTCTCCATCGGGGGATGTACTAATGAAATCTACTTTATTGATTTGTTCGACGCTCATTTTAGGGTCGCTTCGATTGTTAGCATTGCACACAATGCATTTATTTACGCAATTAGACGTACTTCTATATAAATTGAACTATTCTTTATCAATCCCTTTCTTCGCATTCAGGTAAATTATGGTTGCGCAAATGTGTTTTTTCCAGAGAAAGACACTTGCTGTTGTGTTTCTACGAATTGTAACTTATAGATTTTAATTTCCAGCGCCCTCCACCCAATAGCTTCGCCACATGAGTCCCATTTCGAGTCTCAACGGTTTAGTATCAACAATATAAATCTTTTGAAAATCTTTTTATTCCGGGAAACCGTATTTTCTCTGCGCACCGGGAAAAATACCCCCCTTTCCGAAATCCCTCCTGAACTGAAGCTAAACCGAACCTAAACCGAAGCTAAACTGAAGTTAGAACGGTTGCGGACTTACCAAACACTTAACGATGAGCGAAGCCGGAGTACTGAATGGTGATCAACTACTGCCAAATGGACGATACTCCCCCAACGGCACAAAAAAAATGCAGCCTTCAAAGAAGACTGCATTTCCTGCGGTGAGGGAGGGATTCGAACCCTCGGTACAGGTTTAAGCCCGTACAACGGTTTAGCAAACCGGCCCTTTCGGCCACTCAGGCACCTCACCTACCGACCCCGAATCTCATTCAGGGAGCGCAAAAATAAGTATTTAACGGGTTCCCACCCAAATATTTAGCACTGTTTTTTACAAGCTCGCCAACTGCACTTTCTGCTGCAATTCCATCACATTCTCCCGGAAGATCGTATCCGTATCCATCAGATCCTTCACCGTCTGGCAACTGTGGATCACGGTCGTATGATCCCGACCACCAAAGTGTTCACCGATGGTTTTCAAGGAATTCTTTGTAAAAGACTTGGCCAGGTACATCGTTATCTGACGCGCCTGCACAATCTCCCGCTTGCGGGTTTTCTGCAATAATTTATCGTAGGGAACATCGAAATAATCGCACACCATCTTCTGGATGGCTTCAATAGTGATTTCCTTGGAAGAGGTCTTCACAAAGTTACGGAGTACTTTCTTGGCCAAATCGAGGTCAATTTCCCTACGATTAAGCGAAGATTGTGCCAAAAGCGAAATCAAGGCCCCCTCCAGCTCCCGCACATTGCTGTTGATATTATATGCCAGGTACTTCACTACCTCCCGCGGCATATCCAGGCCATCATTCTTCATTTTCCGCTCCAGGATCTCAATCCTCGTTTCATAATCTGGCACCTGCAAATCTGCACTCAGCCCCCAACGAAACCGGCTCAGCAAACGCTCCTGTACCCCTTCCAGGTCCTTCGGCGCCTTATCCGATGTCAAAATCAGCTGCTTACCACTCTGGTGCAAATGATTGAAAATGGCAAAAAATGCATCCTGCGATTTCTCCGCCCGGTTGAAGAACTGTACATCATCAATGATCAATACATCTATCAACTGGTAAAAATGTATAAAATCATTGATGGCATTGTTCCGGCTATGATCCACAAACTGGTTGATGAATTTCTCCGAACTCACATACAACACCACTTTATTCTGATTCTGCCGCTTAACCTCGTTTCCAATAGCCTGGGCTAAATGGGTTTTACCCAAGCCCACCCCTCCATAAATAACCAGCGGATTAAATGAATTTGCCCCAGGTTTCTCCGCTACTGTTTTACCAGCCCTGCGCGCTACCCGGTTGCAATCACCCTCTATATAAGAATCAAATGTATAAATGGGATTCAGCTGTGGATCGATCTGCATCTTCTTCAAACCCGGAATGACAAAAGGATTTTTTACCGGGTTGTTGATCACCAGGGGAAAATCCATTTCATTATTCGCATAGGTCTTGTACCCATGTGCAGGTACATCCATCGTCAATGGCTTGTTCTTATGATTTCCACTATCTACCATGATACGATATTCCAACTGCGCGTCTTTCCCTAACACCCTGCGCAATGTTTTTGCTAACAGGTTTACATAATGCTCTTCAAGATACTCATAAAAAAACTGACTGGGTACCTGAATAACGAGTACGGTGTTTTTGAGTTCAACGGGTTTGATTGGTTCGAACCAGGTTTTGAAATGCTGCCACTCCACGATATCCTTGATGATCTCCAGACAACTATTCCAGACTGTATCTAAGGTTTTGGTCATTTGTGAACGTGAAGTTTTTTTTGTTAGTAGTACGTTGATAAAAAATTAACGTAGGGGGACGAATATCAAATTTTTTGTTCGAAAAAAAAATTTTTTACTCACTTGTTTTTTTCCCAATAATTACACGGTGAGATGCCTCCAAATTTTTCTTCTTATTTCGCTGAAACCCAAAGTCCATGCGGCCTAGAAGGATTCCAGCCCACCCTACCTGATTCACTATTACATCCGATCCAAATTTATTTTTATACACAACAGGTGCATCTAAAAACGTATGTGTATGTCCGCCAATTATCACATCAATATGTGCCGATTCACGTGCCAATATTTCATCCGATACTTTGTTCGCTTCTTTGTAGCGGTACCCCAAATGCGACAAACATACAACCAGGTCACAGTCCTCTTTTTGCTTCAGATGAGCTGCCCACCGATTCGCTGCCAGAATCGGATCCGAATAAATCGTGTTTCCAGCCAGGTTGTCAGGCACCAGCCCCTTCAACTCTATACCAACACCTGTTAGTCCAATTTTCAAACGGCCTTTCCTTATTATATGGTAAGGTCTGGACTTCCCTTCCATAGGTGTATTCGTGAAATCATAATTAGCAATTACCACCGGGAAATTGGCATGCTGCAACTGGGTGGCAAAATTTTCTAGTCCGGCATCGAAATCATGATTCCCCATCGTCACTGCTTCATATCCCATAGCAGCCATGGCTTTGATCTCCGGCTCGCCTTTATAAAAATTAAAATAAGGAGTGCCCTGAAAAATATCGCCCGCATCTACCAATAATACCTGTTCAGTACTTGCCCGTATGTTGCGGATTACTTCTGCCCTCGCCGCTACACCACCCAGGCCCTGGTTCCTGCCGCCATCCATCGGAAAAGGATCAATACGGCTGTGTACATCATTGGTATGCAGGATGGTAAGTTGGTTTACCGGTGTATCTTCCTCCCGTTCCTGGCCCAGTACCCCCTGGGTTAACAAGGCACCCGTTGCCAGGGAAGCTGTTTGTAAAAATTTTCTTCTATTGAGCATACCGCACCCTGTTTTCTAATTGCGCATTTATTTTTTTGCCTGCTGCTGTAATGGATTGAAAATAATGCAGGAAAGCATCCCGCACCAGCACACCTTTATTTGTTTGTGGAATATTGACCAGCATATTGCAATCATCGCCACCATTGGCGATATAGTCGGAATTAGCTACCCGGTAGCTGGCCGAAGGATCCAGCGGTTTACCGCCTACCAACACCTCCACTGCTTTTTTATCTTTTATGGTGAACTGCACCCCGGCCACCGGCCAGCCACCTTTTTCTGCAACCCGGTTCAGGAACTCCTGCAACAGCTTGCCGGTAAGTTCCTGTACAACCAACAGGTTATCGAAAGGCATTATTTCATAAACTTTACCAATCGTAAGCGGTCCGGCTGGTAATTGCGCGGCACGCACCCCGCCATAATTCACAAAAGCCGCAGCTATATCCGCTCCGAATTCTTTTCTTGCCTCGGCCAGCATAGCATCGGCCAGCAAATTATTCAACGTACCTTCCGGCATTTTCTTTTCCATTTCGCGCTCCAATATGCCCACTACCGTATTCATATTGCTGTTTACGCTATCGGAATAAGGTTTTAGCAGGGATTCCAGGTCCTGGCTCCTGGGAGCTTTTGCAGTAATGCGAACGGTATCGTATTGTACGGCGGAAGGCGTGTAAGAAACGGCACAACCGGCTACGGAAACTAGGGCCAACAGACCCGCAATTCGTATGGACGCAGACGAAAACATGGACATAAGAGAACACTTAAGGTACAACTTTATTGATGTGGCAGCACCTCAATAAAGGGGTGCAAATATAAATGAAGTGTTTTTACGCGACGGTTAAATTTAGACCACCTATTTTTGTCCGGTTTTAGGACAACTACCTAACCATGCAACAGCAATACACCCTCCAGGTCAGCCCGGAAGAAGCCGGCAACCCCACCGCCATTACAGCTTACCTGGCCCATGCCAGTGCCAGAGCGGCTTCCGCAATTACCGGTTACCATATTCTCAAAAAATCGATCGATGCCCGTGGGCGGCAAATACGTGTAAACCTGACACTCAAAGCCTTTATTGATGAACCTTTCGTGGAACGGAGCAACCCACCCGTCCATTTTCCGGATGTTAGCCGGTCTGCCGAACAGGTAATTATAGTAGGCGCAGGCCCCTGTGGTATTTTTGCCGCACTCCGGCTGATTGAGCTTGGAATACGGCCGGTTTTATTGGAAAGAGGCAAGGACGTGCGGGCCCGGCGGCGCGATTTGGCTGCCATGAACAAGCAAGGCCTGGTTAACCCGGAAAGCAATTATTGCTTTGGAGAGGGTGGCGCCGGCACTTATAGCGATGGGAAATTGTATACCCGTTCCAATAAAAGAGGCAGTATTGACCGCATCCTGCATCTTTTTGTACAATTCGGCGCCGATGAGCGCATTCTCTACGAAGCCCACCCCCATATCGGTACCAATAAGCTGCCCCATATTATGGTGGCCATGCGGGAACAGATCCTGCAAAGCGGGGGGCAATTTCTTTTCGAAGAAAAAATGACAGGGCTGGAACTGGAAGCAGGCCGTATTAAAGCCGTACTAACTGCCTCGGGCAACCGCTATGAAGGTGCGGCAGTAATACTGGCTACCGGCCACTCGGCCCGTGATGTTTTTGAACTCCTGCACCGGCAGCAGATCCTGATCGAAGCCAAACCTTTTGCCCTGGGCGTACGCATCGAACACCCGCAAGCCCTGATCGACAGTATACAGTATCATTGTCCCACCCGCGGTGAATTCCTGCCCCCTGCCTCCTACAGCCTGGTGCAACAGGTGGGCCAACGCGGGGTATTTTCTTTTTGTATGTGCCCGGGCGGCATAATTGCTCCCGCTTCTACCGCGCCAGGAGAACTGGTTGTAAATGGCTGGAGCCCCTCTAAACGTAATAACCCCTATGCCAATTCGGGTATGGTGGTGAGTATTGAAGAAAAAGACTGGCAACAGGATGGCTCTCCCCTGGCTGCCCTCGAATTTCAAAAAAGGGTGGAACAAAAGGCTTTTGCAGCCGGTGGCGGCAAATTGGTAGCACCCGCCCTTCGCATGACCGACTTTGTTAGTAAGCGCCTTTCGGCCGATTTACCCGATTGCTCCTACCTGCCGGGCATCAAAGCCGCCCCCCTCTGGGAACTGCTGCCCGATTTTGTATTTAAGAGCCTTGCAGCGGGTTTTACCGCCTTTGGCCAGAAAATGCGGGGGTACTATACCCGCGATGCCGTGGTAGTAGCCACCGAATCACGCACTTCATCGCCCGTAAGAATACCCAGAGACCCCGAGTTGCTGAACCACCCGCAGGTAAGAAATTTATACCCGGCCGGGGAAGGCGCCGGTTATGCAGGTGGTATTGTAAGCGCTGCTATGGACGGGGAACGAATTGCACTGCAACTGGTGGATACGCTGCGGCGATAATTTTTTTCGCCGACTGGTGTAATAAATCCGCTTTCAGCGCATCCAATACTGCAGAACATTTAAACACTAAACCAACAACACCACATATGTCTTTATTGGATGTACGAAACCTGAAAAAATATTACGGAGCACACAAAGCCGTGGATGATATCAGTTTCTCCATTGAACAGGGAACCATTTTTGGCCTGCTGGGTCCGAACGGCGCAGGTAAAACCACCTTGCTGCGCATGATTACAGGTATCTTTTACCCCGACGAGGGACAAATAAATTTTGACGGCCGCCCTTTCCAGGCCGAAGAAGATATTCTACGCATCGGTTATATGCCTGAAGAACGTGGCCTGTATAAAAAGATGAAAATCGGCGAACAGGCGATGTACCTGGCCCAGTTAAAAGGACTATCAAAATCCGACGCGCTGGATAAAGTAAAAAACTGGTTCGAGAAATTTGAAATGCAGAGCTGGTGGAATAAAAAAGTAGAAGACCTGAGTAAAGGAATGGGACAAAAACTGCAGTTTGTTACCACCGTATTACATGAGCCCAAACTTATTATCCTGGACGAACCCTTCAGCGGGCTGGACCCCGTAAATGCCAACCTCATCAAAGAGGAAATTTACCAACTGGCCAAAAGAGGATGTACTATTATTTTCAGCACCCACCGGATGGAACAGGTAGAAGAGATCTGTGATCAGATTATACTGGTGAATAAAGGCAAAAAAATACTGGATGGCACTGTACAGGGGGTAAAACAAACCTACAAAAAACACCAGTTTACGCTGTTGTCCGAAAAAGGCATACAACTGCCCGCTTCAAGCCATTTCAGCCTCGTAGAAGAAGAAGGTGCAGCTGCTGGTTCTGCTTACACCATTCAACTGACAGATAATTCCAGCACCAATACCGTATTGGAAGAGCTGATTCGAAACCAGGTACCGATTTATGGCTTCTCAGAGATCCTGCCATCCCTGAATGATATTTTCATTCGCCTGGTAGAAGGCACCCACGCCACTACCCGTGCCTTTCAGCAAACCGCCTCCTAATCCAACAAAACAGACACATGAACAAGACATTTATTATTATACAACGCGAATTTTTATCGCGTGTTAAGAAAAAAACCTTCCTGCTTTCTACCATTCTGCTGCCGATCCTGCTTTTCGGCTTATACGGATTAATAATCTATTTCAGCATGAAGGGTGAAGACAATCTTCGCGTAGCCATTGTTGATAGCAAGGGGCAGTTGGAAGGAAAAATTCAGTCAGATGCTACTATTGAATTTAGCTTCCTGAAACAAAGCAATATCGAAACACTGGAGCAGGACCTGAAAGACAAAAAATATTCAGGTTATATCATTATGCCCGATAGCCTGGGCAAAAAAGACAGCCTGCAATACCATAGCCGCACCAATGTGGGATTGATGACACAGGGAAAAATTGAAAGCCGCATTAATAAAGCGCTGGAGAAAAACAGCTTACAACAGATGCTGGCGCCGGGCATTACCCTGTCTCAGGTGGAAAGCAATAAAACCTCTATCAACCTGAAAATCGAAAAATCGGACGGTAAAGCCGGCAATGCCGGGTTTGCTACTGCCCTTGGTTTTATCTGTGGATTCCTGATCTATATTGTACTCTTTATCTATGGCAGCATGGTAATGCGCGGTGTTATGGAAGAGAAAACCAACCGTATTGCCGAGGTAATGGTGAGCAGCGTAAAACCTTACCAGTTGATGATTGGTAAAATTGTGGGCATCGGCGCTGTGGGACTGGTGCAATTCCTGATTTGGGGAGTGCTGATGTTATCGCTGCAACTGCTGTTACCGATCCTGTTTCCGCAGTTATTGGAGCAGGCGGGCACGGTACAGGGTGCGGTGGAAGTTGCCAATGCCGGTGGAGGAAAGGCTTCGATGGTTACCACCATTCTGAACAATATGCAGTCAGTTAATATGACCCTTATTATTGTACTATTTATCCTGTATTTCCTGGGTGGTTATCTTTTGTATTCTTCGCTTTTTGCAGCAGTGGGCAGTGCAGTGAATGAGGATCCGCAGGATGCGCAGCAATTGATGTTGCCGATTACCATGCCCATCATTTTCGCTTTTGTTATTATGATGCAGACGATCAATAACCCGGATAGTGGCCTGGCCCTGTTTGGAAGCCTGTTTCCTCTTACTTCTCCCATTGTTATGATGGCCCGTATACCTTACGGGGTACCCGCCTGGCAATTACTGCTTTCGATTGGCCTGCTGATCGGCGGTTTCCTGGGCACTACCTGGCTGGCAGCCAAAATATACCGCACCGGTATTCTTATGTACGGTAAAAAAGTAACCTGGAAAGAGTTGTGGAAATGGGCCATGACCTGATGCTCCTCCTATAATTTCAATTTTCTATAAAAGACCAGTGCCCGCACTGGTCTTTTCCTTTCCCTCCACCCCTCCCCCTTCCTCCTTCCCCCTTCCTTTCGTTAATTTTTTCCCAATCCCCACCCAAGACCCCTTACTTACGAATAAATTCGTAATTTCATACGAACCAATTCGTAATTCATCAACCAACTACTATGAATCAATTCAAAGGACTGTTATTAGCCACTGCTTTATTCGGCAGTGTATGTTCCGCTTATGCATTCCCGTTTTTTCACGGAAACGGTCTTATGGGCGGACTAATCAGCGAAGGAATCGCTGAAGAGGAACACAAAATAGCATCGGCAGCTTACCAGGATGAGCGGGTAGATACAGTACCTCAATCACTGGAAGCCCATATCCTTTCACTGGAGAAAGCAGAAAAAAAACTGACGGAAGAATTACTTGCAAAAAACTGGCAGGAAGTGGAAAAAAGCATCCAGACTGCCTTGGCAAAAATAAACTCCGGCGAAATTGAACGCACATTGGCCAAAGCCATGGAATCCATTGAACAATCCAAACAGCAACTGGCCAAAGAACTGAAGGAACTTGACATTAAAAAATTGTCGGCACTTACTGAAAAGGAAATGAACGCGCAATTGAAAGCACTGGATAAAGAAATGCAGCAACTAAAAATAGAAATACAGCAAGTAAAAGCCGATACCCGGCAGCAGCAACAGAACCTTCAGCGTGAGTTAAAAAGAACGCTGCCCTCTATTGAGCAGGAACTAAAAAAAGCAAAAGAGGAAATCAGGTCCACCCAGGAAACCTTTATCGGTTACCGGGAAATGATTGCCGATATGAGCCGGGATGGCCTGCTCACCGATGTCGCCAACTACCGTATTGAATACGATGGAAGCAGCCTTCTTATCGACGGGAAACTGCAGCCGGCTAATGTTTTCAAAAAATATATGCCCTATTTCAAGGGTAAAAAAATAGTACTTCAAAACAAGCAGAACAAATTCGACATTCTTACCGATCGAGACTAGCAATCGATGGTGTATACACCTTATCCAAACTGCACCAACCTTATCAACTGTGAAAAAAAAGAGCCTGGAAATGAACCAGGCTCTTTTAATATAGCTTATATGAACGTTCAGTTGAAAATTCCATCAATCAGTCGAAGTGCGGGGTGTTCAAAAACCACTGCTTCTTCCTGCAAATCAACCGTAAGTTTCATAACAGATTTTTCTTTCAGGCAAAGCGCTGATTTTTTAAGCATGCGGTACCCTTTTTTATCAAAATAGATCAGTACGTCCCCTGCCGGCAATTCATCCAGTCTAAAATAACCGGAGGCATCGGTTGACACTTCTTTTTTGAACGTCTTTTTTGAGTAGCTGGCAGAAACGACCACACCGGAAACAGGCTTCCTGGTAGCTGCATCCACCACGTAACCATGCACCGTTCCCTCCTCTTTGGGCAGTTCGCTGCCAGGTTTAGGTTGGGTGCCATTATTGGCCAGGGCCAGTTGGGTGCCTAAAATAGTTCCGGTTAAGAGAATAAAGGAGCGGAAATTTTTCATAAAAGCAGTTTTTCTAGTACCTGGTTTCCACGGCAGTCCTGAAC
>NZ_LUKG01000009.1:46572-60667 GCF_001601815.1 Flavihumibacter sp. CACIAM 22H1 | reverse complement strand
AAGCGCCCCGGTTTTCAGCTTCCTCTACCTGTTGGAAAAAGGCATTTTTCAACAGTCGAACCGGCACCAGTTTTTTCAGGCTGAGCTGGGTATCGCCTTCGCGGCTGTTGATCAGGGCTTCTTTAAAGGCGGGGTGACTACTGGCTTCTTCGCTGGCAACAAAGCGGGTACCAAGTTGTGCGCCATCTGCGCCCAATACCAGGGCAGCCAATAGTTGTTGCCCGGTTGCAATTCCACCGGCTGCAATAACCGGAATAGTTACGGCCGCACGCACGGCAGGCACCAGTACAAAGCTGGTTGTTTCTTCGCGCCCATTATGGCCACCTGCTTCAAAGCCTTCGGCTACCACGGCATCGCAGCCCGCCTGTTCTGCCTTGCAGGCAAATTTACTGCTGCTGACAACATGTGCCACGGTACAACCTGCTGCTTTGAGCCGGGGCGTCCAGGTTGCAGGATTACCGGCAGAGGTAAAAACAATCTTCACTCCTTCTTCTATAACGAGGCTGATCAGTTCTTCAATATTCGGATAAAGCAGGGGAATATTTACGCCAAAGGGCCGGTCAGTAGCTGCTTTTGTTTGCTGGATATGTGTCCGCAATACCTCGGGATACATGCTGCCGCTGCCCAATAAACCAAGTCCGCCGGCATTACTAACGGCGCTGGCTAAACGCCATCCGCTGGCCCATATCATACCGCCTTGTATGATGGGATATTGAATACCGAACAAGCCGGTTATACGGTTGTTGGAGAACAGCTCTTCCATGGTTTGGCTTTTATCGTTTACCCAGATCAATTTCGGTATTATCACCGATGTTGAGGCTACGGCTTTCTCCCCGAACTTCGGTATCAGAACCGATCAGGGATTGTGTCAGCACTATATCTTTCAGGTCAGAAAAAGCGCCGATAATGGAGTCCTTTATAATGGAATCTGTGATGGTAACACATTCTCCGATGGCAACATTGGGACCGATGATGCTATTGGAAATATCGCAACCAGCAGCAATGCTTACCGGCGGAATAATGATGGTGTTTTCAAATGGTTTATCGGCGGCGATACTTTGGCCCATCTTTTTCAGCAGGGTAGCATTGCTGGCCAGGAGGGTTTCTTTCTTACCGCAATCGAACCAGTTCTGCACTTTGTAGGCGCGGATCACAGCCCCGTCTCCGATCATACATTCCAGTGCATCGGTTAAATTGAATTCGCCGTAGGAGGTGATATTATTACGGATATTATTCTCCAGGCAATTGAACAGCACGGTTGTTTCACGAATTTTATAAATGCCCACCAGGGCCATATTCGATTTGGGGATCTGGGGTTTTTCCACCACACGGGTAATCTGTCCGTCTTCATTGATCTCTGCTACACCAAAATCGCGTGGATCGTCAACCCGTTTCACCCCCAGCAATGAGGTTTCGGATTGCAGCACGGATTTCACATCGTATTCGCAGATACTATCGCCGAGTACTACAATAATTTCATCATCCTGCACAATTTCCCGGGTGATTAAGATGGCATGCCCAATACCCATACGTTCATGCTGGTGTACAAAATGAGTGGTTAAATGGGGGTATTTTTCTTCAACAAAATCCTGGATTTTATCACCGAGGTAGCCAACTATAAAAATGAACTCATGCACGCCTGCCTCCACCAGTTGATCAACGATAATACCAAGAATGGTTTTACCGGCCAGCGGAATCAGTGCTTTGGGCTGTGTGTAGGTATGTGGTCGTAGCTTGGTGCCGGCACCAGCAACGGGAATAATCGCTTTCATCCAATTGTTTTTCAAAAAAGCCCATTCATTACTAACAGGCCTTAACAAGGCGTGAAATTAGGGAAAAGCACAAAAGCAGCAGCACCCTCCTCTCATTTTCCCCTTTCTCCCTCCTCGCTTCTTCTTTCCACCTCCTTGCTTCCCTTTCTCCTTTCCCCTTTCCCCCTTCCCCCTTTTCCTGTATTTTTGCGGCAAAATTTCTTCCATGACCCAAGATACACTGGTATTTGACCTGATAAACAAAGAGTTAGAACGTCAGCGCCACGGCATTGAGCTGATTGCTTCTGAAAATTTCACCTCACTGCAGGTAATGCAGGCGATGGGCAGCGTATTAACGAATAAATATGCCGAAGGTTATCCCGGTCGCCGGTACTATGGCGGGTGCGAAATCGTTGACCAGGTAGAACAACTGGCCATTGATCGCCTAAAAGAAATTTTCGGTTGTGCCTATGCCAATGTGCAACCCCACAGTGGTGCACAAGCCAATGCCGCAGTAATGCTGGCCATTCTTCAACCAGGCGATAAAATACTGGGCCTCGACCTGAGTATGGGAGGCCATCTTACCCATGGCTCCAGTGTAAACTTTAGCGGAAAACTCTACCAGCCTCTTTTTTACGGTGTTGAAAAAGAAACTGGTTTGGTGGACTATGCGATGCTGGAAAAAGTTGCCCGTGAAGAAAAACCCAAGCTGATTATATGTGGTGCATCTGCCTACAGCCGCGATTGGGATTATGCCCGTATCCGTAAAGTAGCTGATGAAGTAGGTGCCTTTGTATTGTGTGATATGGCGCACCCGGCCGGACTGATTGCCAAGGGACTGCTCAGCTCTCCCTTCGAACATTGTCATTTTGTAACATCTACTACCCATAAAACCCTTAGAGGTCCAAGAGGTGGTATTATCCTCATGAAATCGGATTTTGAAAACCCTTTCGGCTTAAAAGATCCCAAAGGAAATATCCGGTTAATGAGCAACCTGCTGGATATGGCGGTATTTCCCGGCACGCAAGGCGGACCATTGGAGCATGTAATTGCAGCCAAGGCAGTAGCATTCGGAGAAATTCTAAGTGATTCCTTTACCAGCTACGCCAAACAGGTTATTGAAAATGCGCAGGCCATGTCGGCTGCGCTGGTAAGCAGGGGCTACCAGATCATTAGTAACGGCACCGACAACCACCTGATGCTGATTGATCTCCGGAATAAAAACATCAGCGGTAAAAAAGCGGAACAGGTACTGGGCAAGGCAGATATCACCCTGAATAAAAACATGGTTCCTTTTGATGATAAATCTGCCTTTGTAACCTCCGGAATCCGGGTAGGCGTTCCCGCTATTACCAGCCGTGGTATGAAGGCGGCTGATATGGAATTTGTAGTGGATGCTATTGATACGGTGTTAATGAATGCCGATGATGAAAACAAACTGAGTACCATACGCAAAAAGGTGAATGAATTTATGCAGCAGTTTCCGCTGTATCCGCAGTTGGGATAAGTATATATCTTTACCCCATCAATAAAGATTCGTATGATTCAACGTATACAAACCATTTGGCTGGCACTGGCTGCAATCTGTGGGTTTGCCATGGCAAGAATTCCACTTTTTGCAGCCACCCTGCAGGATGGAACCGTGCGGCATTACCTGGCTACCGAAAGCCTGCTTTCCTTTGCACTGGCAATTGGCATTGCTGTATTGTCGGCAGTAGCCATTTTTCTTTATAAAAACAGGCCTACGCAATTTAAACTGGCGGTAAGCGGTGCACTGCTTTCGGCAGTGGTGATTGGCCTGCAGGTATATTCCGTAGAAGGGTTTAAAACCACGCAGAATATGGTTCAGGGAACCTATTCCTGGGGAGGTTTATTACCCATTGCCATGCTGATTTTCCTGTTTCTGGCAGCCCGTGGCATTCGCCGCGATGAAAAACTGATTAAGAGCCTGGACCGCCTTAGGTAAGAAACTTAGCGGTCCGGCTTTCTTTGTTTTTCTTCAAACCCGAAGGTAGGCCGGCATAAACCAGTTGTCCCCCGCCATCACCGGCCTCCGGCCCAAGATCAATGACCCAATCGGCCGATTTGATAACATCGGTATTGTGCTCGATGACAAGAATGGTATGCCCCTGGTTGACCAATGCATTAAAGGAGGCCAGTAATTTTTTGATGTCGTGAAAATGAAGGCCGGTAGTGGGTTCATCAAAAATGAAAAGAATATGTCCCTGTGCACGGCCCCTGCCCAGGAAGGAAGCCAGTTTTACCCGCTGTGCTTCTCCGCCTGAAAGTGTATCGGACGACTGACCGAGTTTCACATAACCCAGACCTACATCGCTCAGGGCTTTAATTTTGTTTACTACATCTTTTTCTTTCGCAAAAAATTCAAGGGCTTCATCCACGCTCATTTGTAATACATCGTGGATATTTTTTTCCTGGTAGGTTACTTCCAGTACTTCTTCCTTAAAGCGTTTGCCGCCGCATACATCGCAGGTGAGATGTACATCGGCCAGGAATTGCATTTCTACGATCTGTTCACCTTCTCCTTTACAGGCATCGCACCGGCCGCCATCTACGTTAAAAGAAAAATGTTTGGGTTGAAAGCCGCGCATTTTACTCAGTGGCTGGGATGCATACAGATCGCGGATTTCGTCGTACGCTTTGATATACGTAACCGGATTGGAGCGCGATGATTTACCGATGGGATTCTGATCCACCAGTTCTATTTGTGTAATAAAATCAATATCGCCTTCAATGGATTTATGCAGGCCCACTTTATCGGCAGCTTCTCCTTTAATTTTCTGCAAACCGGGATAGAGGATCTGTTTTACAAGCGTGGTTTTTCCACTACCGCTTACCCCGCTAACAACGGTAAAAACGCCGAGGGGAAATTCTACGTTGATGTTTTTCAGGTTATGCTGGCGGGCACCTGTAACTGACACAGAGCGATTCCATTTGCGGGGTTTCTCCGGCGGATCTATAGTAAGGGTTCCTTTCAGGTACTGCCCGGTTAAGCTGTTTTTATGCGCAATGAGTTGCTGGTAGTTGCCGGCTGCAACTACTTCTCCGCCCAGGTGTGAGGCAAGCGGTCCCATATCAATGATATAGTCGGCTTCGCGCATCATCATTTCATCGTGTTCCACCACAACCACTGTATTGCCGAGGTTGCGCAGGTTTTTCAATACACCGATCAGGCGCTCCGTATCACGGGAATGCAGGCCGATAGAGGGCTCATCCAGGATATAGAGTGAATTGGTGAGGTTGGAGCCCAGGCTGCGGGTTAGTTGTATCCGCTGGCTTTCGCCCCCGCTCAGTGAATTTGCGAGCCTGGAGAGGGTCAGGTACCCCAACCCAACTTCCATCAGGGTGCTGATGCGGCCTTCTACTTCCAGCAGAATGCGTTTAGCTACCTGCCGGTCATAATCGGATAAGTGTAGTTGAAGGAACCATTGCTGCAGGTCGCGTACCGGCATTTCACAGAGTTCACCAATATGTTTGCCGCCCACTTTTACGTACAGGGCTTCTTTACGAAGCCGGTATCCTCCGCAATCCGGACAGGTGGTTCGGCCCCGGTACCGGGATAAGAGAACACGGTATTGAACCTTGTAAAGATTGGCTTCCACCTCGCGAAAAAAATCGTCGATTCCAAGCGCAGGAGAAATGCCTTTCCAAAGTTGCCGGTATTGTTCTTTACTAAGGTCAATAATGGGTTTGTGGATAGGGAAACCAGTACTGCGCGATGCTTTTACAAACTGCTCTTTCCACCAGCCCAGTTTTTCTCCTTTCCAGGGCGCCACGGCGCCTTCGTATACGCTAAGGCGTTTGTCGGGGATCACCAGGTCTTCATCTATGCCCAGCACCTGGCTGAAACCTTCGCAAGTAGGACAAGCACCAAAGGGGTTATTAAACGAGAAAAGGTTGGGGACGGGTTCTTCAAACAGGATGCCGTCCAGTTCAAACCGATTGGAAAAACCAAACATTTCAGCGCCATCCACCTGTAACTGAACCATGCCTTCTCCTTCATAAAAGGCCGTACCGATGGAGTCTGCCATGCGGTGCAGGTCGTCTTCCTCAAAATCTTTTACAACAAGCCGGTCGATCAGCAGGTAAACCGGTTTTTTAGGCGACGGTTTCCAGGGTTTGCCACCGCCTTCCTGAAAAGAGTCCAGGAGGTCTTCGATTCGCAGGATCTCCCCGTCAAAAAGGCGGCTAAACCCCTTTTGCAGGAGAATATTCAGCTCCTCTGGTACGGAACGGTTAGCATGGAGTAAAAAAGGTACCAGCACCAGTACTTTGGCGCCTCGGGGTAACCGGCGGATGGCTTCCACCACATCGCTGACATCGTCTTTCCGGACAATTTTACCGGATACGGGCGAAATGGTTTGTCCAACCCGGGCATAAAGCAGGCGGAGGTAATCATAGATCTCGGTCATGCTGCCGACGGTAGAACGCGGTGTGCGGGTAATCACTTTTTGTTCGATAGCGATCGCCGGGCAAAGCCCTTTGATAAAATCGACATCGGGTTTGTTCATCCGCATCAGGAACTGCCGGGCATACGCACTAAGGCTTTCGGCATAACGGCGTTGTCCTTCTGCAAAAAGAGTATCGATCGTAAGCGAACTCTTACCAGAGCCGGAAACACCTGTAACCACCACCAGTTTATTACGGGGGATGGTAACATCGATATTTTTCAGATTATGTACACGCGCACCTTTTATATATATATCCTGGGCAACTGTATCAACAGAAGGGGAAGCTGATTTCATAGAACAGCAAAATTACAGGTAGTTGAGCGAAACGCAGTATTACGCGGGTTTAAAAAAACCTGGGCGGCTAAATCCGGGTGAATAGGTAGCACGTATATAATGTTTAAGTAAATTCCTTTAGACAATTAGCCGGTAATTTTCGATAAATGGAAAATAATTTTAACAAGCTCTTGTTTATTCGAAGAAATTATTATTTTTATTATACAAAACGTCCTATAACAAAAACCATAAAACTCACGCCTATCGTAGATTTACTACTACAATCGTAATTTTCCCAAATCCAAGTAACCAATATCCCATTTAATACTAAAACCGTAGATGTTTATGAAATCACATTGCGTTAAAACTGACAATGAACTTATCCATATGTTTATGGATGGTGACATGGCCGCCCTTGAAACCCTAATTCTCCGTCACAAAGACAAATTGTACACGTCCATTCTTTTCCTGGTGAAAGACAAATATCTGGCAGAGGATATTTTCCAGGATGTACTCATTAAAATTATTGATACACTTCGCGCAGGCAGGTATACCGAGGAAGGTAAATTTCTTCCCTGGGCTATGCGGATTGCACACAATCTATGTGTAGATCATTTCAGAAAAGTGAAGCGTTCACCGGCCATTAAAACCAGTGATGATCGTGATATTTTTGAAGTGATCAATTTCACAGAAGATGGTGCAGATGTAAAAATGATGAAACGGCAGAGTCATGACCGGGTTCGTCAGATGTTGGATCGTTTGCCAGAAGATCAGCGCGAAGTAATTATCCTGCGTCATTATGCAGAATTAAGCTTTAAAGAAATTGCAGCATTGACAAATTGCAGTATTAATACAGCATTGGGTCGTATGCGCTATGGCTTAATTAACCTGCGTAAAATGATGTCAGAGAAGAATATTGCCCTCTGATAACTACCAGGAGCAATCGCTTGATATTCTTATACAATTCTTATTTCCTGTTTTTAATATTTTTTTAAACAAGTCATCAGAACAGAATCATTTTTACACTGTAATATTGCAATACTAAAAACGACGATGATTTCATCAACATAATGTCATTCTGTGGCTCCCTCTGACATCTCCAATGTTTCGCTTGCCAGCCAGAAGGTTGTTACAGAATGACGCCAAACTGAAGCCCTCTCCACGAGGGCTTTTTTTTATCCCTTAGTAAACACCCCTCCAAACTGGTATTGATCCAGCCCCCAACAAAGGCAAGCAAGCTCCGGCAGTCAACCTGTAAAAACCCGCAAAGAACCTCAGCAACATCCACAACTTGCCTGATTTAGAGTGTATTAAGCCGTAGAAACCTGGTTATTTGAAATTATTTGCACTTTTTTGCCGGATTATGCAATTATTTGATTGAAATTTTGGTTAATTTCCCTAACTGCTAGGTATTGAGAAGAATTCTGCTGCCCATTTTCCTTGGTTAATGATGAGGAAATATTCCGTTTCATGCAGCATTTTTCCAGTTTCCTGCAGGCTCAAAAAATTTCAACGCTTTAATTACAACTAAACACTGCTTTATGAACCCAAAAAAAAGTTCGAATCGTCGAAACTGGAAGCTGTTGTTACTGGCATTATCACTGCAGCTCTTTGCTATGGCAGTAGTAGGCCAGGTACGTATTTCCGGAACAGTGACTGATGACAATGGCCTGCCCCTGCCTTCCATTTCGGTACAGGTTCGCTCCAGTACAGCCGGTGCCACCACCGATGAAAACGGGGCCTATACCATTACCGGCAATCTGAAGCCCGGCAGGTACGTGGTAGAATTTTCCGGCATCGCCTTCCGAACCATTACCCAAAACCTCACCATTACAGAAGCTACCAGTTATACCCTGAATGCAAGTTTACGGTCAGATGCTACCAATATGGATGAAGTGATCATTACCGGTACCTCACTGGGTACTACCAAACGGCAACTCGGCAACTTCGTAGCCACCGTAAAAGGCGACGAATTAACCAAGGGAGCTACCGGCAACGTATTAGCTGCCATGCAGGGCAAAACACCGGGTGCACAAATCATCCAGAACAGTGGCGATCCGGGTGGCAGCATATCCGTTCGCCTCCGGGGTACCAGCACCATCAACGGATCCAGCGAACCACTCTATATAGTGGACGGTGTGATCGTAAGCAATAGTTCCAGAAGGGTTACCAATACACAATCAGCCTACGACGGATTGATATCACCTGCCCCTAACCGGCTGGTAGATATTAACCCCGCCGATATTGAGCGGGTGGAAATCCTGAACGGAGCCGCTGCCGCCGCTATTTATGGAAGCCGGGCCAATGCCGGCGTGGTGCAGATCTTTACAAAACGCGGAAGCAGCGGTGCTCCCGTGGTAAACTTTAATACCTCGGTAAATATCAACCAGCTGCGCAAAGATGTCGGTTACAACAAAGCACCTACCAAATTCGGCGGCCCTACAGACGGTCCGGGTGCCGTTACGCAAGACATTCTCCTGACCGCCTTAACCAACACTACCAATGTTACCCGCTATAATTACTGGGATTATATTTTTCGCGATGGTATCGGCACCGATAATAATATCTCTGTACGGGGTGGCAAAGACAAGACCAAATATTTCCTGTCGGCTTCTCACCTTTACAACCAGGGAATTATCAAGAATACCGATTTCCAGCGCTTTAGTTTCCGCGCCAATATTGACCAGGAAATTGCCAAATGGGTAAGTGTTAGTGCCGGACTGAATTATGTAAACAGCATGGCCAATGAAAAACCAGATGGTAATTCCTTCTTCTCTCCGATCAACAGTATTACCATCATCGGCAATTTCCACGATATCTGGAAACGCGATGCCAATGGTAACCTGCAGGCCGTGGGTGAACGCGGTCGCATTAACCCGGTAAGTATCATTGAAGACATCAAACAGCGGAACCAAACCAACCGCATCATCAGCTCCCTGGGACTGAAACTGAAGCCTTTGAAAGACCTAACCGTGGATTATACAATGGGGATCGACAATATTGCACAGGTTGGTACAACCTATATTCCTCCTTATACCTATAATGCAAGTCCGGATTTCTGGGGTGGTGGCGCTTCGCTGGATCCAACCCTGAACGGGTATGCATCTGTCGGAAATAACCAGCAGTTCCTCATCAACCATGAAATCAATGCTACCCTTTCTAAAAATATCACCGACGAGCTTAATTCCACTACCCAGGTGGGTTATTCCCTGCAATACGAGCGTTCGAATTATTCGGTTGCACAAGGCCGTGGGTTAGCGCCCTTTGTTCAAACCGTAGGCGGTGCCAGTACCGTATTACCCGGTATAGATGCCCGTTCCGAAATTTCTATCTCCGGCGCTTACCTGCAACAGAACTTCAAGTTTAAAAACCGCTACTTCCTCACTGCTGCAGGCCGGGTAGACGGCTCCTCTGTATTTGGAGAAGATCAGCGGAATCAATTCTACCTGAAACTTAGTGGCTCCTATGTAATGAGCGATGAAAATTTCTGGGAGAAACTGGGCCTGGCCAACACCTGGAATTATTTCAAACTAAGAGCAGCTTACGGCGAAAGTGGTAACCTTACCGGTATTGGTGCTTACGATCGTTTCAATATCTACAATGCATCGCCCCTGGTTGGCAGAACTGCCCTGTTATCACCCGGCCAGCTGGCCAATACCAATATGCGCCCGGAAGTACAAAAAGAACTTGAAATCGGTACCGATATGGCGTTCTTCGACAGCCGTTTAAACCTTAGTTTTAACTGGTACAATAAAAAGGTAACCGACCTGCTTATTTCGCGTTTTATTGCACCAACAACCGGTTACAGCAGCCTGCTTGATAACGTGGGAGTAGTACGAAATAAGGGCATTGAACTGATGATCGGCGCCACACCGGTAAAAAACAAAAATTTCCGCTGGGAGGTTGATCTCATTTATAACCGTAACCGGAACAAGGTGGAAGAAATACCACAGGGACTTATCCAATTCAACCTGCCGGCTGGTTCAGTATCGCTGCTCAGAGGTGCCCCGATTGGCGTATTCTATGGTTTCTTCTTTGCCAAAGATGCCAATGGCAACGATATCAAAAACGCCAGCGGAATTCCTGTACAGGAAAGAGGCGTACAGAACAGTCCGCAGTCCTATACCACCCAACGAGGCGCCGATGGTTTACCTACCGGCACTCCGCTTCGGAAAATTATCGGAGACCCCAACCCCGACTGGACAGGAACCCTCGTAAATACGTTTGAATACAAAAAACTATCCCTGCGTATTCAGCTCGACGCCGTACAGGGAGTGGATGTCTTCAATGCCGATTTCCGCACCCGCCAGGGGGTAGGTAATGGTGCTGAATTTGCAGAAAAAGAACACCTCGGCCAGCTTCCAAGAGGGTATGTTAGCGGCGTATATGCCATTGAAGAATGGAGGATTGATGATGGAAGTTTTGTGAAACTCCGCGAAATTTCATTGAGCTATAGCCTGGGTAAAATTAATAAAGCCATCAGCGATCTTCGCATAGGCTTCTCCGGTAGAAACCTGATCAGTTGGGACAATTACAAAGGGTTTGATCCGGAAACCAATGCTGGCGGTGGCAGTAATCTTGCCCGCGGGGTTGATTTTGGAAACGTACCCATTCCAAGAACATTTGCTCTTAATATCAGTGCAAAATTCTAGTACCTAACCTCCAAATTAAACGTATGAAACAATATATTTTCAAATCAGTCCTGCTGGCAACGCTTATTACAGGCATGGCAGGGTGCAGTAAGAATTTTGATAACCCGGGTGCCACTCCGGTAGACAATGCCTTAACCACCTCAACCGGGTTAACAGGCGTGGCCGTAGGTGTTCAGAAGCAGTACAGCGTAGGAAGGCAATCGGCCTTATACAACCTGGTTACCGCCAACGGGTTCACTACTTTTGAGCTGAGCTTGCGGAACGAAGGAAATGTGGATGAGTTCAACTTATCAAAAGGCGGCATCAATGTAGACGGCAATAATGGTATCCTGGGCAACCTATGGACCAATAGCCTGAAAGTTATTTTCGACGCCAATAATGTGCTCAATAATGCCCCTAACCTGGGCGATAAAAACTATGCATCCGGGCTAATTGGCTATGCGTCTATTTTCAAAGCCCTGGCCTTGGGCAACCTGGCCATGTTTTGGGAGCAGGTACCTGCCTCTATCGGCACCAATGTTAGTTTTGTAGCAAGGACCGAAGGATTTGCGCAGGCAATTGCAACGATTGATGCGGCCCTGGCAGCCATTGCAGCCAATCCGATCAGCAACCAGTTCCTGGCCAATATCCCCACCGGTATTGAAATTCCCAATACCCTGCAGGCCCTGAAAGCGCGGTATTCCTTATTCAGCGGCAATTATCCGGCTGCCCTGGCAGCGGCCAATGCAGTTACACTAACTTCCAAAAGCACGATGAATTTCGATGCCATCTCTCCCAATCCCATTTTTAATGTAAGTACCGCTACCAATAACGTTTTCCAGGTAATTGATTCCACTTTCGGTTTACCCGAGGCCCTGCGGCCCGATATGTCGGATGGCCGGGTAGGTTTTTACATGAGTTTGAACACCACCATTGCCCCCCGTTGGAGAATAAAAGGATTTGGCGCAGATCTGGCAAGCCCCTGGCCCATTTATGTACCAGGCGAAATGACCTTAATTAAGGCAGAAGCCCATGCCCGAGCCGGAGCCGCCAGCCTGCCGGATGCAATTGTTGAACTCAATAAAGTGCTGACCAAAACCAGCGCTGCGGATCCCTTTGGCATTGGTGCCAACCAGGGCCCCTATGGCGGCGCTGTTACGCAGGAAGCCGTATTAACAGAGATCTACCGGCAACGGGCCCTCGAACTTTATATGCAGGGCTTTAAACTGGAGGATATGCGTCGTTTCAATCGTTCCAACGAGCCGAATGTTGAAAAGAAAAGAAATTTCTTCCCTTATCCATTCAGGGAAAGAGACAATAACCCCAACACACCGGTCGACCCCAATTTCTAGCATTCAGTTGGTTATTAATTATAAGGTTGGGCGTTTAGCAGTAAGAAAAAGGCCGTCTCCGGGGAGACGGCCTTATCTTTTCAGTTTATTGCTTGTTAAAAGCATCTAACCCGCATTGCAGCCAGCTGGCATATTCTTTAGCACTGGGCGTATAACCGACAGGATGCGATAAGAGCTGCTCATCCGGTGAAATAACCGCATACCAGGGCTGAGAAGCATTTTTAAAGTTCTCGGTCTGGAACGTCACAAATTTATCGCCAATGGTTTTGATCTCTTTTTGGATACCTTTTTCATTGGTATAGATGAACTGATCGGCATCAGGCAACGGCTTACGATCGTCTACATACAGCGATACCAGTATGTATTTTTCCATCAGTGCTTTCACTGCCGCATCGGGCCATACATTCTCTTCCATTCTTCGGCAGTTAACACAGGCCCAGCCGGTAAAATCAATTAAAATAGGTTTATTCAGCTGTTTTGAGAGGGCCAGGGCTTTTTCGTAATCATTTACGATAATTGTTTCCTCGTGTTTGTAGAGGCTGTACGTGAGCGGTGGCGGAAACCCACTTAAGAGTTTGAGGTTGGCATAGGGCGTATTGGTGAGACCCGGCACCAGGTACAGCGTAAAGGCAGCAAAAAGAAAACCGATGATTTTGCGCGTGGTACCGAGTTTTTTAACCGGTCCCTCATGCGAAAACCGCAGCAACCCAAACAGGTAAAGGGTGGTTAGTACGCCGATAACGATCCAGATGGCAAAAAACACTTCCCTTTTTAATATACCCCAATGCATTACCAGGTCGGCATTGCTGAGGAATTTGATAGCAAGGGCAAGCTCCACAAAACCCAGCACAATTTTAACGGTGGTAAGCCATCCCCCCGATTTAGGCATCGCATTTAACCAGTTCGGGAAAAGGGCAAACAGTGCAAAGGGCAGGGCCAGTGCCAGGCCAAATCCCCCCATACCTACGGTAAGCTGCATGGCTCCACCGTTGGTAGAAAGGGAACCGGCCAGCAGGGAGCCCAGAATTGGGCCGGTACAGCTAAAGGAAACCAGGGCCAGCGTAAGGGCCATAAAAAAGATACCGATACCCCCTCCTACACCGGATTTTGAATCAATACTATTGGATAAACTGCTGGGCAGGGTAATTTCAAAGAGCCCGAAAAAAGAAAGGGCAAACACTACAAAAATTACGAAGAAGAGCAGGTTCAGCCACACATTGGTGGAGATATTGTTCAGGATTTCCGGGTTAATGCTGTCCAGGAAATGAAAGGGAATGGATAAGAGCAGGTAGATCAAAAAGATAAAAAACCCGTAAAGCAGGGCATTGCCTACGCCTTTTTTCCGATCCTGCGATTTTTTGGTAAAAAACGAAACGGTGAGGGGAATCATAGGAAATACACAGGGCGTAAAAAGGGCAATCAGTCCGCCGAGAAAACCCAGGATAAATATATTGAGCAGGCCACTATCGCTGGCAGCTGCCACACCGGAGCCCCCACAATCTGCAAGGGGCTGGTTTAGCTGAATAGCCGTTCTTTTTATTTTACTTTGAGTGCTTTCTGTTGATTTTAAGCCGGCTGCCACCAGTTGGCCATTGGCATCCATTTCAAAGCGGAAAGGA
>NZ_LUKG01000009.1:7306-46158 GCF_001601815.1 Flavihumibacter sp. CACIAM 22H1 | reverse complement strand
ATTTCAAAGCGGAAAGGCAGTTCTTCGGGTCCGATAACAGTTTCTCCTTGTAAGGCCATGAACTGGATGCTGCCTTTCAGAAGCCGTATGCCTTCTATTTTTTGCAGTGGGATCCGGATTTCCAGTTCCTTTTCGTAATAAGGGATACGGGCGTTGTCGAAAAGCGGTTCGGGCTCGTTTTTCAGTTCTCCTTTTTCAATAGGCTGGCCCATTATGGGGCGCCAGGCAGAGTCGGCATTGATCCGGGTATTCGGTTGCTCATCGGTGGCGCTTAAGGAGTATAATTTCCATCCCGGTGCAATAGTAGCCTTAAGCACCAGTTCGGCCGCACCCGGCGAGCTAACCGCGGTAAAGGTCCATTGAACGGGCGAAGGGGTTTCCTGAGAAAAAAGGGAAAGTTGGAGAAATACAGCTAGTAGTAGCAGGCAAATACGATTCATCATAACCGACCAGGGTTTGGGAGTGAAAAAAGAAACGAGTTCCGGAGAACTCGTTCAGGCTATTTTTTTGGCATATCAGCCCCCTAAGGCAACTTTAAAATTGACGGTAGATGGGGGAAGGCATTCTTTATCATTGCATACCATAAACTCTACTTTTCCGGAGAGGGTGGGTTTTGCTTTGCCTTTCACTTTTACGATCTGAATGAAATCTACTTTTTTCTCGTAGTAACGTACTTCGGAGCTGAAGGCTTCTTCGTACACTTTCTTCATTTTACCTATTTCCTTTACTTTGCCATCCAGGCTGATCAAGGGGTTTTTGGTAAAATCGAAGCTGGTAGATACGGGGCCATCTCCGCCATCCTGGGCGTACATATGAAAATTGCCACCGATATCTGCGGTAATGCGCACTTCGTAGGTATTTTCAGCAATTTTTTTGGAATCGAAGGTCCAGCGTACCTGTTTTTCACTTTGGGCGAAGCCGGTTACTGCCAGGGCCATCACCACCAGGGATAGTAACATTTTTTTCATGGTACAAAATTGGGTGAAAAAAATCAAAAGTTATGTTAACCAACGCTTATAGGTGTCAGACAGTTATACCAACACCTGTCTGACGTTTAAAAGCGCCTCCATCACCAAACGTCCATCGGTATTGCCCAATGCCGCTGCGGTAGCGCGCTCGGGGTGGGGCATCATACCAAATACATTTCCTGCGGCATTCCGGATACCGGCTATATTGCGGAGCGCTCCATTCGGATTGGCAGCTGCCGTAATGGCGCCCGAAGCATTGCAGTACCGATAAATGACCTGGTCATTTGCTTCGAGCTGGTCGAGGGTTGCTTCATCTGCAAAATACCGGCCTTCGCCATGTGCTATCGGAATTTTCAGGGCCTGCTCCGCCCCCAGCCCTTTCAGGTAAACATTTTTACAAATAAACTGCTGATTCGCATTACGTAATAACACACCCGGCAAAAGATGCGCCTCACAAAGAATCTGAAATCCATTACATACCCCCAACACTTTACCTCCGCGGTTTGCAAACTCAATTACCTCCTGCATCATGGGGCTGAAACGTGCTACGGCGCCGCAACGAAGATAATCGCCGTAAGAAAATCCACCAGGCAATACGATGCAATCCTCGGTTGAAAAAGCCGACAGATCGCGCTCCTTATGCCAAAGCATGATAACTTCTTGTCCTAGGTCATTTTGCAGGGCATCCTGCATATCGCGATCGCAATTGGAACCGGGGAAAACAACTACACCAAACTTCATGTAAGTGAATTTAAAGCGCAAAACTAAGATAATTCGCCGCCACCACAAAGGCAAAGAGTAACCAGTGCAGGATGAGGGGGAACATTTTGCGGTCGGGATAATAATACGCCGCTGCATGAAAACAGGAAATGGGGATCACGCTCAGCATCCAGTGCTGGTAATTTTCACCCGGGTTTACCAGTATTACCAGTAGCCCTACCAACATAATTACCAGTAATAAACTCCATATTTTACGTACCTGAATCAGCATTTTATTCAGGTTATCCTGCACAAAATAACCGCCCACCAGGAAAGGCACCACCAGTAAGAGCATACCCCCGGTGGTCCACAGGGAGGCCGGTAACCGGGGCAAATGAAACTGGATCGAAGGCAGCAATTCTTCCGGCTTCCAGTTATCGGTTAAATACATGACTACCATTAAAAAATAAAAAGGCGCCAGAAAACCGATGAGGGCAACCACAAATTCCCCGATCCGGAGCGGTCGGGTAATAAAAATGCCCAATACCACCATTACCACGAACCCGATAGACGGGGTATACAAGAGCGGTAATAGCCCCACCAGCAAACAGGTATTAAAGATGGCTCCCATGGCCCGGCTGTTATTGTACCATTTTACCATGCCATACCAGATCCAGATCAGGCAGAAATTAACGAGCAGGGTACTGGAAAACTGGTTCCATTCGGGCAAAAGGGAGCTTACCAGCAAAAAAGACATTCCGAACAGGTAGTTGGGCTTGGGCAGCAGTTTTACGTTATTGGCGATGCGGTTCAGCAAACTTGCCTGTAAATAAAGCAGTAAAAAAGCCAGCAGGGCATAAAAATACCCTCGTTCACCGAAAACAGGCCGGAGGGTATTCAGCAATAAGCGATAGAGATAATTATCATCTTCCTGCCGCAGGGGCGCGGCGGAATGCAGGAATATGGGAAATTTCAGTATCAGGGCATAAATCAGCAAAACGAATGCATTCCCAGGATTCTTTTGCCGGAAAACTCCTATCACTATGGCTTGGTTTATTAAAAGTCAACCCTGGCAAAGCACAGGTAATTCCTGTACAAACACGGGATGATGATCTGCCTGGCACTTACCTGCTTCCCAAATCTTGGCATGAATTCATATCCTTTATCCAGGTTTTTAAGGGTCGGGTACCGTGTTATTTTACCAGCGGGGTCAAGGCTCTGGTCTGTTAACACGAACGTCCGTCTTTCGAAAGTATTAAAAAGAAAGTGTACTTCTCCACCTGTATTCATATTTCCGTAAGAAATCAGGTTATCGCTTTCGTCGTCGAACTGGTTTTTGGTGATAACATTGCTCCATTCCAGGTTACCCTGCTGCCCAAAGGAAATCACCAGTACATTTTCTGCAAAATAGCGATTTTGCATGGCATTGTTCCAGCCATACCGATTCCAGGGCATTCCGTATGGTGAATATATCGGCGACCAGTACCCGTAATTCATGGGGCTCATCCAGGGATTGCCCCAGCCCATATAATCCCAGCGATTGAAGTTATTATTGCGGGAGGTCGTGTACAGGGCCTCGCTTACTATCACAAAACCACCATCCTTACGGGTAAAAATGTTCTTTATAAAAAAATCGTTGAAGGCTGATTTCTTGTTGGCGTCCGTACCCTTGGCCTGGATCCTGATTTCGTCATTAAACACCAGGGCAGAATCCATTACCTTGGAATTGGTACCCTTATCCCAGTTTACCAGGTATAAACCTTCAATATTGCCCCTTTTCTGCCGCGAGAAAAAGGAAGCGAGCAGTATCCTGTTGTTGTTATTGTCGATCTTCATCAGCAGGTTGTCCAGGATCTGTTTACCGATTTCCACGTTACGGATACTAAATCCAAGAGAATCGGGGTGTTTGATCAGCATGGAAACACCGGCAATAAAATCAGAATTATTACCAGCCCTGGTAAATTTTGCCACTACCAGCTCTCCGGCATTGCTGAGGTGGAAATCGGAAAAATAATCGCCTTTTTCGTCCATCGCCACTTCGCTGAAATTCCGTGTCAGTAATTTCAGGTCGGCATCGTATAAAAAAGAGGTAATAAAAAACTTACGGGGGTTACTGCTGTTCACTTTAAACAGCATGAGCTTCTGTTTATCGTCACTATTTACAACGGTATAGATCTTATTACTGGAGGAATAACCGATTTCAGTGGTATCGAGGGTTACCGGATTGGCCAGGGGTTTACCGCTTGCCCCGATTGCCACGTAATCACAGTAAACAATCCGCTTTCTTTGGTACTGGTAGAAAAACAGGACTTTATCCGGATAGGTTATGTAATCCACGTTAAAAACCCGGTCTGGCATAAAGTCCATTACCACTTTTTCCTTCAGCTTCATTTCTTCGTTATAAATAGAAATGGCGTGCTCGGACCGGTTATTCTTATAAACCAGCACATCGCCTTCCAGCTTACCCAGGATTTCGAATTCCGTTCGGCGCGAATCCTCCTTTTCGGGTTCGGTATATACTATCCGCGGGGCCTGGGCGTTTACTCCAAGAAAGGCAAACAATAAAAAGCCGACAACAACAAGCTTGAGTTTCATTTCGTACGCTTTAGTTAAAGGTAATATCCAATGCATATAATTATAGGACAATTTTACACATCAGTCGGTTGTTTATGTTCACAACATAAACATAAGGTATGAATATTTTAACTATACCTTTGCAACACGACCGGGATAAAACCCGGTTGATTCTGAATACCAGTCGGGGTGCTTATCCCGGCGCAATAGTCCAACTGTGGGAAAAAATTTAGACAAAGTCTCCCTTGGAGGCCTGTTAATCGCTTTAGGAATTATTTACGGTGATATCGGAACCTCTCCACTTTACGTATTTAATGCGATCATCTCTGGCCGGGAAATTACCGAGGACCTGATCCTGGGCTCCCTGTCCTGTATTATCTGGACCCTTACCCTGGTTACTACGGTAAAATATGTTTGGCTGGTGCTTAGGGCCGATAACCGGGGGGAGGGGGGTACATTTGCCCTCTATGCCCTGGTGAGAAGACGCAAAAAATGGCTTGTTCTACCCGCCATGATCGGCGGAGCATCCCTGATGGCCGACGGCATTATTACGCCGCCTATGACCATTACCTCTTCTATTGAAGGGCTGCGTGAATTACCGGTATTTCATGAACTGGGCACTTCCACAATCGTTTATATTGTACTGGCCATTATTTCGGCCTTTTTCTTTATGCAGCAGTTTGGCACCGCTTCCATCGGTAAACTGTTTGGTCCGATCATGCTCACCTGGTTTACCATGCTGGGCATACTGGGCGTACTGCATATTACGGATGATATCAGCATTATAAAAGCGGTTAACCCTTATTATGCCGTTAATTTCCTGGCCACTTACCCGAAAGCCATCTGGCTGCTCGGTGCCGTTTTTCTTTGTACCACGGGGGCCGAAGCCTTGTACAGCGACCTGGGGCATTGCGGACGAGACAATATCCGTTTTTCCTGGATCTATGTAAAACTTTGCCTGCTTCTTAATTATTTTGGACAGGGGGCTTTTTTGCTGGCCAACCGCACCGGTATAACGGTAACCCCGGCTGTAAAAGCAGAATTGGGAATCAATGCCTTCTATGACCTGATGCCGCAATGGTTTATTATCCCGGGCGTTATTATTGCCACTACGGCCGCTATTATTGCCAGCCAGGCCATGATTTCCGGCGCTTATACCCTCATCAGCGAAGCCATGCGGCTCAACCTTTGGCCTAGGCTGAAGATCCGCTATCCTTCGGAAGAGAAAGGACAACTCTTTATTCCCGGTATCAATACCATGATGTTTGTGGGTTGTGTTGGCATTGTACTCTATTTCCAGGAATCCTCGCGCATGGAAGCGGCCTACGGCCTTGCCATTATTGTTACCCTGATAACAACCACCATTTTATTCTCCAATTATATGGTTGCAAAACGGGTCCCCTCCGTGCTTATCTATATTTTCCTGATCAGTTTCCTGGTAATTGAAATAACCTTCCTGGCCGCCCTGCTGGAGAAATTCACCCATGGAGGTTATATAACCCTTATCATCGGGCTGGGCATGTTCATTATCATGTATGTTTCCTACCGGAGCCGTAAAATTAAAAACCGGTACGTGGAATTTGTACGCCTGGAACATTATGTACCCATGATCCAGGAACTCAGCAACGACAAAACAGTACCCAAACATGCTACCCACCTGGTATATATGACCAGTGCCAATAACCCCAAGGAAATTGAACATAAAATCATTTACTCCATCCTTAATAAAAAACCCAAAAGGGCCGACATTTACTGGTTTGTGCATGTGGACACACTCGACGACCCCTATACCTGTGAATATGTGGTAGATCATATTATCCCGAATGATATTATCCGGGTAGAATTTCGCCTGGGCTTCCGGATGGAGCCTAAAATCAACTTATTGTTCCGTAAAGTGGTGGAAGAACTTGTAAATAACAAGGAAGTAAACATTTACAGCCGCTACGAAAGCCTGGAAAGAAATAATGTGGTAGGCGATTTCCAGTTTATTGTAATGGAAAAATACCTGAGCCAGGATAATGAACTCCCTTTCCTGGAGCGCATTATTATGAAAATCTATTTCTGGCTCAAGGAAATTTCCCTTTCCGAAGAAAGAGGTTTTGGCCTCGACCCCTCCAATGTAGTGGTAGAAAAGTTTCCGCTTATTGTAGCACCCGTTACGAGTATACGGTTGAAGCGGGTGTATCATGAGGAGGAGTGAAAAGGGGAAAAGAGAAGGGAGAAGGGGGACGTTTTTTTAGAATTGGATAATGTTATTTCTATACATCTTTCTGGCGATACTGCTGCTTAGCCTCCTCGGATATTTTCTGCAGGAGAAATTCATCTTTAAACCAGAGAAACTGGCGCAGGATTTTGAATTCAAATACGATGCACCTTTCAGGGAACTGTTTTTTCACCCGGAACCTGGGGTAAGTATCAATGGCCTGCATTTTTACCGCGAAGAACCAAATGGGCTTGTACTATACCTTCACGGCAACAGCAGAAGTATTAAAGGATGGGCCAAGTATGCCCGCGATTTTTATCGCTACAATTATGATGTGGTCCTGATCGATTACCGCGGCTTTGGAAAAAGCACCGGAAAACGAAGTGAAAAACAACTGCTGACCGATGTACAGTATGTCTATTCAGCATTAACCCGGCAATACCCCGAACACCATATCATCGTATATGGCCGTAGCATTGGCAGCGGCTTTGCTGCAAAGCTGGCATCGGATAATAATCCCCGTTACCTCATCCTGGATGCTCCTTATTACAGTTTTAAAAAAGTAGTAGAACGTTTTCTGCCCATTTTGCCGGTATCACTGGTATTGCGCTATCACCTCCGCACCGACAAATGGATACGGCATGTGAATTGCCATACCTATATTATTCACGGTACCAACGACTGGCTGATCCCCGTGCGGCACAGTGAAAAACTCCAGCGCATAAACCCTTCCAAAATAACCCTGATAAAAATAAGTGGAGGCGGACATAATAACCTGCCTGCCTTTCACGAATACCACAATTTCATCCGCGACATTCTTAAGTATTAAGACCGTTTACCACATAGCCTCAATTTCTTCGAGCGATTTGCCGGCAGTTTCAGGAATATGCTTCCATACAATATACATATAGGGCAGGCACATAGCGGCAAATAGCCAGAATGTTCCATGCGGTGTTAACTCCTCCAGCATCCAGGGTGTTAACTGGCCAATCAGGTAGGTTCCTACCCAAAGGGAAAAACCTGCAATTGACATTGCCATAGCCCGAATAGCATTGGGATACAGTTCCGATAACAACACAAATACTACTGCCGACACAGAAACCGCGCAACAAAAAACATAGGATAGAAATAAAAACAACAATACCTCGTTCGGCCAGGACCAGGCAAGCCCGCGCCAGAAATATAAACCAATCAGCGCCAGGCAAACTATCATCCCCGAAACACCCCAGTAGACCAACATCTTGCGCCCTACCCGATCAATTATGAAAATAGCCAATACCGTCGTAAGCATATTCACCAACCCAACCAATACCTGGTAAAACAGGGAATCACCTTCCGACAGTCCGCTGTTTTTAAATATAGTAGGCCCATAATAAAGCACCGCATTCACCCCCATAAACTGTCCTAAAATGGCAATCGCTACCCCAATTACCACTACTTTGAAATAATTGGATTGAAGCAGTACCCTGTACCCGGTATGGCTTTTTTGTCCGGCCATTTTTGATTGAATAACAGCCGCCTCTTCCTCTGCCAACAACTGGCTTGCATTAATTTTTGCAAGAATACCTACTGCTTTCGCCTGCTGATTTTTTAAGAGCAACCAACGCGGGCTTTCCGGAATAAAAAAGAGGATCAGCAGGAATAGCAATGCCGGCAGTGCTTCCATGCCCAGCATCGCACGCCATACCTCCGTTACAAATACCGTTTGAAGGGTATTATTCTCAAAGGCAACGCCGGAAACTGCATATTCCAGCAATTGGTAATTGACCAGGTATGCTCCTAAAAAACCGGCAGTTATAGCCAGCTGGTACATAGCCACCAACCGGCCCCTGTAACTGGCTATCGCAATTTCCGAAATATACATGGGCGAAATAATGGAAACCATTCCGATTGCAACACCACCTATGATCCGGTATATCACCAATGCATCAATCGTATGCGCAATGGCACAGCCAATACCTGATAACAGGAATAAACTGCCCGAAAAAAACAGCGACATTTTCCGACCGAATTTTTCTCCGCAGTAACCTGCCATCAATACCCCTGCCATAGAACCCACCAACGCACAGCCCACGTACCAACCCTGCTGCAGAGAACTAAGCTGGTATTGCAGGGTCACCTGTTCAATGGTGCCGGATATTACTGCCGTATCGTATCCAAACAGGAAGCCACCTAATGCTGCCACGATGGTTAAAAAAATCACGTACCCGATATTCTTTTCCTTCATAATGTTTGTTTCAACTATTCCATGTTACAAAAACTACCTTATTAGCGGCCTTGCATCAGCGAAGCTGCAAAAATTCTTCGTATACCGTACCGAACCGGTCCGTTACTTTAACTACTACCTGCTTAACCGTTTTATTAACCTTAGTCCTGAATAAATGAGCAGTCAGCACAGGTTTCATCCAGGGTTGACCGGGCGGAAGCGATTGATAATAGGCCGCCATTACCGGCGAATAACCTATAAACCGGGTCATTTCTCCCATGTTTTTACCATCTGCCACCAGTTCTACTTTCCATTTGGCATCCCAGTTCCAGACATTTGCGATCACTGCGCCGGTAGAATCTTCATAACTAAGCTGCATTTGGTGATTTCTATCTTTGCCGGCACTTTGAAAATACCAGGAAATACTATCTTTTCGAATCTCGTAAACAGCGTAACCCAGAGGAGCCCCATCGAAAGAGGTTTCTCCCCCCCACCAGGCTCCACAAATGGCACCGTGTATATGATGAAAGATATTTTTCCGTTCAAAAGCCTGGTTCCAATGCGTATGCCCAGACATTATATGCACTTTATAGGGCTCCAGTATTTTATAAAAATGCTCCGCATTTATAACGGGGCTATCATCGGGCAGCGCTACCCCTTCTGAGCCTGCGGGTTTCTCCCGGTCATATTCAAAGGAAATATGCACCGCCACAATTACTGTAGATCCTACCGGAACCAAACTAAGGTCATTCTCCAGCCATTTCAGCTGACGTTCCGTAACATACCCCATATAACGGGAATGCATACCCTGGTAAAACACATTATCCAATACAACATAGTGTATGCTGCCCTTATTGAAAGAATAGTACTCGGGACCGAAATTAGCACGAAAGGTTTTCTGTGAACCCTCGTCGGTACGGGCATCATAATCTTCATCGTGGTTTCCCAGCACCTGGAATGTAGGAAACCCCATCTGCTCCACCGATTTTTTATGATTAGCGAACAAGGTCAGATCATCGCCCACAATATCGCCACAGAGCAGGCCCACTTTAGGCAGGTTTTTATACGCCGCTAAAACTGGTTTAAAATAGTCTTTCGAAAACCTGGACCATTTTTCCGCTGCTTCTGCGTTGGCTGGTTGAGGATCGGCGCCAACCACCAGGATATGGTGAGAATCATCCACCGCTTCCTTTAATAATTCAAAATTATATTTTTTCCGCGCAGGTTCAAGGCGCTGGTAAAACCGCGGTAAAAACCGATCGGCAGGAATCTGGTAGCCTGCCGGAATAGTAAGGTAAACAAAGTCCGCATCCGGATGGGCATAAAAAGAATACGCACCTTTTTTATTGGTCTTAACCACCGAAAATCCATCGGTTACCGCTACTTCCGCAATGCCCATTTTAGTGAACTGCTGAGATACAATACCTGTTATCAACCGGCTTTGAGCCATAGCCGAATTGACTAACATCAATAACCCTGAAAAAACTAAAACTACCTGCACTTTTTTATACATAGCATTCAATTAAACCATTACTAATTCCTATCAAAATCGCTGGCGGATACCGGCACCCATTTTACCCGAAGCAGAATAAGGTGCTATATAAATTTCATTATCAGAACGCACTAGCCCGGTGTTAATTTTTATACGGGTGGTTAGTTGCTTCCCAGGCTTGTACTGACAATCGGCATAAAGCGAATCGTTGAGAAAAATATAATAACCGGCCACATTCTTTTCAGTGGATGATTTTACCGACCAACTGAATTCTAAAGAATGATCGTTTTGGCGGTTCACTACTGTATGTTCGATACCACCCTGCACGTCCTCTTCCGGCAGTTTCCCCTGCCGGGTATAATACAGGTAATCTTTATGAAATTGCGGATTATTATACCCGGGACTATAATAATGGCTGTAGGCAAATGTTATATAATTAGATACATAGGGGGCTACAATTTCCATCTGTTTCACAAAACGATCGAGGGGTGCGCTGGTCCAGAACCGCTGGTCAAAGGTTTCGGTATCTACCCAAAATAACAACCCGGGTTTTGTATCAACCGCAGTTTTAAGCGCAGCAAACCATTCGTCCAGCACCTGCATTTCGAGTCCGCCTGCACCTATACAATCCTGGGGTGCGAAGATGTCGCCTTCTTTAAAATTGGCTGCGCTGAATACATTTTTCCACATGTTGGCCGTTTCCTGCGAACTGCCCAGCCGGTAATTAAAAAACGGGCACAACATAAAGGGCATATCAGGGGTAAGCCCGTTAAGAAAATGGAGGTTGATATTTAATGCGGCAGCCAGCTGTGCATGGGCTGCTGGTGTGGTGGCTTTAATATTATCAACTTCCCATACCCAATACCATCCATACATGGTACCACCATACCTGCTTTTATACCGATCAACCAGTTCTTTGGCAAGCCGGTTCCCCAACTCCATCTGTTCCGTTATCCAAGGTGAGCTAATAGGAGTAGTCCACCATTTTTCGTCAAAATTCAGTCCAATAAACACTTTAATGCCGGCAAGTTTAGCATTCCGCAAACAATTTTCCACGAGGTCATTCCCATAGCGGTTTACTACCCCCGGCAACTTGCTGGGAAAGATGGAATACATTTTACCTTCCTTATCGGTATTTAGCGTGGAGCCCAGCACCAGGTAATGCATACCGGCTTGCTTTAATGCGGCAAACTCCTGCTGCCAGCGCTCATCTGTCCAGTTTCTTACCAGGTAGCTCTGGATAAACGTACCATCTGATTTGGGTTTCTTGACAGCACTTGCAGTAGCCGTAAGCACTTCCCTTTGTGTGCAACTCAAGTGCAGCACCAGCCAGGCAACGCCTATTAAAATTTTTTTCATGATTAATTAATCGGATAATTATCGGTTCTGAACTGTTTTACTGGTAAGCGGGTATTATCCGATAAATCGGGAACGGACGCATTCTCAAAGCAATACCGCAAAGCAGTAGGACGCAATAGACCCGGCGCAAAAATTTCAATCCTGTTGCCTTTAAGAAGGTTGGCTTTGGCAGGATAAAATACGCCGTCTGTTCCGGCAAGCTGAAAACCGCCTATACGTTCAGCGTTACTTCTCAACACTCCCCTGGCAGTACAGGTGGCATAAGCGTAGTTACCCTGAAAACTAACCGCTGTGATTTGCGGAGGATCTACCTGTAATGCTTCTACCTTGTATATTTTTTTCAATACCAGTTCTGCCAGCCGTATACCCACTTCGGATTTCCTGGATGGATGAATATCATCGGTATCAGGTACCAGGTCGGCAATTCCAATTGAACCAAAATCTGGTATGCGTTGGGCCGCCAGTTGAACCTGTTCTCTCAATGCTGCGCCACGTACCGGTTTATAACCGTTCCAGGGGGCAATTTCAACCGCAAAAAAGGGAAAGGCTGTTCCAAATTCATTTCTCCAGGATTGCACCATTGCTGATAAAAGATCGGCATAGCGGTCCCAGTCCCAATCAACATTGGCTTCTCCCTGGTACCAGATACAACCTTTTAGCTGGTAGTTCTTCAATGGATAGATCATACCATTGTACAGGCTTGCCACTCCTTTAGGCGCCCAACCATAGGGTTCAATATACTCAATGGTTTTGGCCAACCCGCTTTCCTTAAAGAGCTCTCCAGGCATCCACGTCTGTATATTGGTTCCTCCCCAATAAGCGCCGATTAAACCCACTGGCGATTTGTTTACCCGGTTCAGTTGCCTGCCGAAATAAAGTCCTACCGTACTGAAGGCTGCAGCCGTTGCTGAATCACATTTCACCCATTTACCGCTGCATTCAGCAAAAGGCAGGTTATCGTAGTTTTTATCGACGGTAAAAAAACGCAGTTCCTCATTGGGTTCAATAGAGTGAGGGCTGCTGTATTCCATGTTTGACTGACCGGCGCAAAGCCAAACATCCCCCATTACGATATCATGAATGGTTTGGGTTTCTTTACCACAGATAAAAGTAATGGTATGCGGTCCTTTGTTAGCAGGTGTCTGGATGGTTGTCAGCCAACTGCATTCCGGGCCGATCATTACGCGCAGCGTGTCTTCGGGCTGCCAGGAGCCAACAATTTTCAACTCAAAAGAACCCGGGCCTTTTCCCCAAAGCCTTACGGATGCGTTTTGTTGCAATACAGCATGATCAGACAACAATGCCGGCAATTTCAACGGCAATTGTGCCATTAACCGCGGGCTGCTAACCAGCACCAGCAAACACAGTAAATATGCTCTCATAATATCAGGGCCCGTAACCGGCTTCTATTTATTTTCTCTGACCAATATTCTTTTTAGTGTCGTATACCAGGCAATCTACCGTTCTGAATTCATAGGCAGGATGAGGATTATTTACCCTGATACGCACCTCGTGTTTACCCGGCAACATTCGGTATTGCCAGAATAATTCAGTGCGGCTGTAAATGGGATCAACCGGAAAGTTGGCGGTTTCAACTTCTTTACCGTCTATCAGCAGGGTTGCCTGTAGTACATGCGGAGGAGCATCGGCTGCTTTTTTTGCTGCATGGCCGCGTATAACAAACCCGATACCTTCCATTTCGAATACCAGTTCATCCGCAAAAATTTTTCCCAATGGAATAAACTGTTTCGGGTGATGACCGGCAAAATTCTCCTCAAACTCTACGGTAGTTAGCGCGGGAGCAGGAAAACGGATAATATCCTGGGCAGTATCACCCTGATTTGCTGCAATATTTTCCAGGGCATGTTTATAACCGATCGCATACACTTTTTCGAGTGAAAGATCTGTAAAGGAAAAATTTCGTTGTTCCGCACGCTGTAACGGCTTCAGCCAATAAGCAGGAATATTGTCATACCCTTTAATTACACCCAGCACACCGGCAGCCGTGGCAGGATTGCAATCAGAATCCTGCCCCAGGCGGGTAGCAATTTCCAGTGTTTGAGTAAAGTCACCCTTTCCATAGAGTAACCCGATTACCACGTAGGCAGCATTTAACTTGGCATCGATATTAAGTGGATGAAATACGCCATTGGGGCAGCCCGTTTCTTCCGCCCATTTTTTCTGCACTTCAAACCAGGTCTGTTTCCAATCATCGGGGTATTGTTGGTGCCATTTGATAACATCCGCTATGCACTGATAAAACTTACTTTGTTCGGGAATGACTTTTAATGCATTTTTCACGATACGGGGTATATCGGAATCGGTGAATGCCAATGCATACATATTGGCCACATAAATACCACCATACAAGCCATCGCCAGAATTCATGATACGGCCAAGTTTGTTAGCGATAGCAGTGGCAGCACCCGGCATACCCGGACTCATCAGACCAGCAAAATCTGCTTCTATTTGAAAATCGATATCATCGGCATGGGGATTGTGCAACCAATGGCCGGAGCTGTCGGCCGGGATCCCCTGCTGCAAATTATACCGGCCGGCCTGGTTGGCATGCCATAACTCATATTTTTTGCCCATAAATGCGTGCCCAAAAGAGTCTACAGCAGCATTGATGCCCAACTTTTCAAATACCTCCACAAAGGTCAGGTCTACATACACATCATCATACAAACCAGGAAAAGTGGTCATTGCTTCATTCACATAATCATCGTGCCATTTTATTGTTTCATAGTCTTGAATAAATGTACCGAGATAGCGGAATTCAGAAGGCCAGCCAAGGGTAACGCCAATCGTTTGACCGGCCCAACCGCCTTTTATCTTGTTTAATAAAACAGCTTTTGTTATTTCCTGCCCGGGATTTTGCTCAGCGCTTCCATCTTTTTTGGGCGAACACATTGAGAAGCCGGCTGCCAGCAATACGGTATAAATGAATCGGGTCATGTGTACAATTTTTTGAAACAATTATTTTCTTTTCTCTAACCAGGATTTGTATTGATTATACAATCGAACTGATTCCTGGTTACGATGCCCTGCATATGCCGTGGAACCAGGCTTATTGAAGCAGCCCAGGTATTGATAAATCAAAATCTTATCTACAAACGGCGAAAGGTCTTTCATTTGCTGCAGGATTCTTGTTTCAAAATCAGCTGGCAGCAGATTATCCTTGGTTCCTTTTTCAAAATAAAATACTTCCATATCGGCCCAGATCCTGGAACGGGCCGCCTGTTGATGAGCGCGGCAAAGGTTTTCAAAATGTTTGGCAGGCTCTCCCAGTTTAGCATGGTTTACTCCAACCCCATCCTGGTAAGCAATAACGTCAATATTCATACGCTCCAATTGCTTTACAAAATGACTATCTGATTTTTCCGCTTTAATATTATAAGGTGCTATCAGGTTAAAAGAAGCCGGTTGCAGGGAGCGCGCTACATGAGAACACTCGTTTACATACCTGATGAATTTTTCATCAAAATAAGGCATCAGGTAAGATTCGTTCGGAAAATACCATCCATAAAAACTGGAATGGTGGCCGTATTTTTTTACAATTTCTTCCATGGCTTTATTCCGCAACTTTTTAATACCAGGATCCGTCATCAGGAATTCTCCTTTCTGGCAATCGTCCCAAAAATCGTTGCTTAAAAAAAACTTCATACCTACCTCATCTCCTGCAGCCAATACCGCTTCCAGGGGATCGGCACAGCCCAACTTATATTGTGGAACCAGCTTGGAAGGATAAATCGATTTTCCGTCGAGCGCCACCTCCTGGATAACCAGGTATTCAAAGCCAAGTTCACTAATTTCTTTTACCTTATCCTTCCATTGCTGTTCGGTAAATTGAGCAAGATCTTTATCCCAGTATTCTCCTTCCGCAGGTAATAAATGCTGAAATTCAAACCAGGATCCGGCAATAGGTTTTATATCGGATATTCCATTGGCGGCACCTGTACCGGTTACTGCCAGCGCAGGAACGGTGGCCGACAGGGCAGCTGTTCCCAAAGCGGAATATTTCAGAAAATTTCTTCTATTCATTGATGTCGGTTGTAGTAATAAATAATAAGATGTTGGATTATTTTTTAACCGGTGTTAATTTCAGGAACTTCACCCCGTGGTAAGGAACTTTGGCAGTGTATTTTTGAGTAGCCTTTCCAATATCCTTTTGTGTCCAAAGATCTCTTACCTGGTATTCACCTTTTATACCAAGTTGTGTCCAATCTACTGAAATTTCATACTGCTCCTGCTGGATGGCAGTTTCGCGAGATTTATCCCAAAGAATATAATATGGATCCATATTAAAAAAACCCACTGCAATTGAGCCATCTTCCAGTTCTTTCGACCAAACCTGGCCGTTTTTAGTAAGTATTTTTTTTGCCGGCTTAACCAATGGATCCTGGTTTACTGCAATTACTTCGTCGTTGGTAAGCAGGTTTAGGGTAAATGCATCCATTGCATTCATATCACAACCGATCAGCAGTGGAGAAGAGAGTAAACTCCAAAGACTCAGGTGGCTGTATTGCTCGTCGGCCGTAAGTTTGGAATCGTGCATTTTAGCTCCCCATCCACCGCCTAGTTTACCAACCACCAGCATATCGGGGTCATTGTACTGACCTGGTTTGGTTACTGGCGCCATCAGGTCCTGAAAAGCGCCTATTGCCACCACAACGTTCCAATCATCGGTAATATCGCGGGTAGTACGCCACTGGTTACCATTGGCTTCCTGCCCCCAGTACCATACATTCGGTGCACCGTATCCAACACAATAAACGATATCCCGTTCTTGTTTTTTCAACTCCTCTCCCATCAGTACATAGGGTGCTTTAATAATGGTTTCGGTAGGCACAGGGGCAACGTCGGTATACAGGCAATAATCATATTTCAGGTAATCTACTCCCCAATTTGCCCAGGTTTTGGCATCAATGGCTTCATGGCCATAACTACCCAGGTATCCTCCGCAGGTTCGGGGACCGGGTGAGGAATAGATCCCAAATTTCAAGCCCTTTGCGTGTATATAATCCGCTAGTCGTTTAAAGTCAGGAAATTTCTCATTACCCGGCAATTCGCCTTCTTTCGTTCTTGTTTTAGCTTCCCAGCCATCATCAATATTGATATAAGACCATCCATGGTTAACCAGTTCACGGCTCATAAAATCAGCGGCATCTTTAACTTTTTGTTCGTCTACGTTAATGCCCCAGCAGTTCCAGCTGTTCCAGCCCATTGGCGGGGTAAGTGCAATTTTATCGCCTACTTCCACCGTAACACGCCTAAAATCACCGCCTGCTTCATTATCGGCGCGCACTACCATATAGTACCTGCCTGCCTGTTCAATTTTTCCGGTAATTAACCCGGTAGTTTCATCAATTGACAAGCCTTTTGGCAACTGGTAGGCGGTAAACTTCATGGGCCTTTTTCCAGTAGCTACCACCTGGTAAAGAAAAGGATTGGAAGGCCGTACCCCAAAAACGCTGGGAGAATTGATGCGGGGTTTATCCGCTGGCTTAGGGGTAAGAATGTATTTTTCTTTAGCAATAGATTCGGGATAAGCACTCAGTGGAATTACTTCTCCGGATGTTTCAATTTTCACTTCCAGCCAATCGGCATGATCGTACATAATACCATCTCCGGCCTCCGTTACCATTAATACTATTTGTTGTTTTCCTTTAAGATCAACGTTGAATGGTTGGGCAGGCATGCCTTTACGCATAATATTACTGGTCCAGATCACTTCACCATCGGCCAGGATTTTAAAGGCCATATCCATGGTATAATCATTGCGATCGTCGGCTCCTACAAAGCCGCTAATAAAACTGGCTTTACCTCCCAGCTTTAACATAAACCGACTTACCGAGTGTGTACCAATACCCCGGGAATAACGAACCCCGCCGACAGACAAAGGACTGCCAATAACCGATTTATTAATAACCGGCGCGCCCCAGTCCTGCAAAAGAAGGCGAAGGTCCAGTTTATCGATATACACTTCTTTTGCAATAGACTGTACAGGTAAAGCAGCAATTGTACACAGTACCAGTAAAAACCTTAAAAAATGAAACATAAAACGATGCTTGGATTAGAAAATTTATGAACTATTCACCTTTTTTGTAGATCCTGAAATTGTCAAAATACATAGCCACCTGTTCAACCGGAGAAAAATTTTCAACCCGGAAATTCAAGGAAAAGCTGGTAGACGTTCCGGTATTGCCCATCGGAATTATTTTTTCCAGGGGAATTGCAATTGTTTGCCAGCGCCCCAGGTTTTGGACGGTAAAAAAATCGCCGCCGATCGGGCTGGGGGCAACCGCCCAATAGTAATAGATAAAGAAATTGGTTTTACGTATAGGCAGCCCCATATTCAGCTCAAACTTCAACACATATTTTTCGGGATGCTGAATCATATCGAGCTGATAATCGTAACTGTTTTCCATCAGGTAAAACCAGCCTAATCCATTGGGGTATTTCTGTTGATCAACCTCAAACCGGATATAGTTACCGGATGTGGGCTTTGGTTCCGGACCGGCTCCTACCCATTGCTGTCCCGTTCCGCTTGTATAAGGGAAATCGCTGTCAAACGATGTTATCACATGATTTTTATCCTGGTAATAACCCGGACAAACAGCTTCCGCGTTGTATTTATTATTCCTCAATTTCACTTTTACATTGGGCTGCACAGTGGCCGGCACTTTGGCGGTGAGGTAATTATCTGTTGCAGCAATAACCGGCGATTCCATTTCTCCAAACAGCACTACAGAATTACTGGCATCCACCTCGTACAACTGAAGAAATTTGCCATAAATACGAATGGTATCTCCGGGCAGGGTATATTCATTGAACATGCCGGTCAGTTCCAGGTCGGGGCTGTTTACCTTAAAATTCAGAACAGACGCTCCTCCTTTTGTTGTGAGGTATAATTTATCCGTTATCTCTATTGGCAGTTTAACCGGTATCTGCAGGTAAACCACGCCGTTTTCTTCATAGATCTCTTCCAGGTCAACCAGTACATCATTGAGTTTTATTTCCATAATATTTGCCAGACTGGTGCCATGAATTGCAATCCAGTCGCCCATATTACCTTCATATATTAAACTGTCGGTTTTTTTGATGGTTGATACGGAAAGTATTTCAGGCACAGCAGGCTTTGCCTCGTCTTTTTTACAGGATGCTATCAGCACCAGTAACAGGAGCACTGAAAAGAAAGAGAGATGCGTTAGTATAGTCTTTTTCATTTCCTTAATGATTATGCGTTAAACAACTACCAGCCCGGATTATTCGATTCAATAAATGGATTGGTATTTACTTCGTCTGCAGGCAGGGGCATCAATAAATGCCGTTGTTCACGACGTTTTATAACACCATTTTCATCTGTACCACCAAGGGCGTTCATTGTCTGCAGATAAATACCCCAACGAAGCAGATCAAATCGGCGAATACCTTCTGCGGCAAACTCCTTTGCGCGTTCTTCCAGTATATACGACCGGAAAGATTCGGTTGTCCAGGGCTGGTTGGCCCCGATGGAAGATGCCAGTACCGATTTGTTGCGGGTATTTAATTTCTCCACCTGCTGAATAGCGTATGCTGAGGGCAGGCCATTTACTTCATTATCGGCTTCTGCATACAATAACAGTACTTCCGCATACCGGATAAAGGGAAAGTTGAAATCTGTACGGTTACCATCCAGGGCATTGGATACCTGGCGGAATTTCATAAGTTTTGAACCATATAAATGCGCGTCGTACCGCAGCTGGTCTGTTGGTTTATAACCATCCATACCAAGTCTTACTTTTACACTGTCCTTTGCAGGATAATAGGAATAATACAACGTACCGGTAGCTGCATCATAGGTGTAAGGCACCCGGTGCATAACACCCCAGGTAATTCGCTCATCGCCCTCATCAAACAACTGGTACCAGTGGTCTCTTTGCACATAGTATCCATTGAGCAGTGCGCCGGTGGGTGCATAATAACCGCAATAATCCGTAGCTACAAAATTGCTGAGTGTAGCATTTCCTGCAATGGTTTGAAGTGTAAAAATGAACTCTGCCCCATTTTTACTGGAAGGCGACCATAATTCCGCTTGTGATCCGTATAATTCAAACTGATTCGACTCAATCAGTTCTTTTGCTTTTTCCATACCCAGGCGATAGTATTCCTTAGAATCAAAGGATTCGTAACCAGCCACCTGGTTTTTGGCAAAATTCTGCTTCGACGGGTAGGGCACCAGCACCTTATTGTTTTCATCATCATAATAAAAAGCGAGTCCACCCATCACAGAGACCTGGCTACCGGTGGGCATGGAAGCTGAACCGATGGTGCAATAAACTTTTGCCAGCAAGGCTTTGGCAGCGCCACTGGAAGGATGTCCTTTCTGGTACTTGGCATCCTTTGTGGAATACATCGAGGTTTCTGCAATTTTGAGTTCCTCAATAATATGTTCGTATACTTCTTTAATGGAAGAGCGCGGCATATAAAGTGGAGCGCCTTCTGATACCGACACCTTATACAAGACCAGGTCTCCATAAAATTGAACCAGGTTGAAATAGGCCCATGCTTTCAGAAACTTCAACTCACCGATGGCATTGTTTTTTTCATCTTCAGGAATAGCCATCCTTGCCACCAGGCTGGAATGGTAGTTGGCCCGGTGGATAGATTGATAATAGGATTGATAAAAACTACGGCTTGAGCCGTTTTCATAGAAATTTCCGGCCCCCAGCTCTCCAAATGCCCAGGTTGGACCGGTTTGATAATCCACATCAAAATTTACAATATTGTGGTAATTACCCCATTCAAATGGAAAGCTAAGGGTATTATAGGCACCTGCTACCAACTCACGGTAATTACCCGTTTTTACCAGTTCTTCGCCCGATACAAAGGTATAAGCCTGCTCATCGAGCGTTTTTTTACAGGAAAAAAACAGGCTGGCAGTGATCAGTATAAAAAATAGTTTTGATAAATATTTCATCGTTATCCGAGTTTTAGCTGTTGATGGAACGCGTTAGAATGCCACTTGCAGGCCAAAGGTGAAGGTCTGTGCAGATGGATAGGAAGCCATATCCACCCCGCGGCGGGCAGGATCACTTCCAAATGCATTCACGTCCGGATCATACCACCTGTAATCGGTGAAGGTAACCAGGTTATTTGCAGACAGGGTGAAATTGAGCGAACTGATCTGGCGAATGGGACGATCCCAACGATACCCAACGGATACATTTCTCAACCGGAGATAAGAACCGTTTTCTATTAACCGGTCCGAAGCGCGAAGGCTACGTGTAAAAGTGATGTCGCCGCGGGGAAACTGTGCAGCCTGTTTGCTCTCAGGTGTCCATCGGTTATCCCATACAAACTGTGGCATATTGGTAGTAGACGCCATATCAAATGCCCGCAGGTTGGTGTTCAGGATATCATTTCCCTGGATACCCTGCAAAAAGAAACTAAAGCTCCACTTTTTGTAGGTAACTGTATTGGTCATACCATATACAAAATCGGGATTGGTATTTCCAATAATGGTTTTATCCCGGTCATCGATAATGCCATCTCTATTGATATCGCGGTATTTAACCTGCCCTACCATGCTTTTTATTTTCGCATCAGACTCATTGGTATAGGCAGGGTCTGCCCGCACTTCGGCTTCATTGTCATAAAATCCATTTTCCTGGTACCCATAAATTGTACCGATGGCGTAGCCGTTTCTACGAAGAAACATGCTTTCCAGACCCCAGACTACATCTGAGAACTGATCTGCATCGAGCCCACTTATTTTATTTCGGTTGAAGGAAATATTAGCATCCATTTTCCAGGTAAAATCAGGGCGCTGGATAATGCCGAAACTTCCTGCGATCTCCAATCCTTTATTTTCAACATTGCCATAATTGGTAGCAATGCTGGAGAAACCGGTACTGAGCGGAATAAAGGCATATTGCAACAGATCAGCGGTTTTCTTATGGTAATAATCAACAACGAAATTGATCCGGTTATTAAGAAATCCAAGGTCTAACCCGATATTGAATTGACGGGTTGTTTCCCATTTAAGATTGGGCGCCGCCGGTCCACCCCAACGATCTTCCGCGTAACCACTTTGAAGCGAGCCGTTGTAAGGATAGTTTTGCGCAGTCATTCTGGAGCGGGTAGCATAGGCACTTACACCCTGGTTACCGGTTTCGCCATAACCAGCCCTGATCTTCAGCTCATCAAAGAAATCCAGGTTTTTAATAAACGCTTCTTCCGTAAGTTTCCAGGCCAGGGCAACCGAATAAAAATCGGCCCAGCGGCCCTGTTTGGAAAGCCGGCTGGATCCATCTCTCCGGTAGTTAGCGGTAATCAGGTACCGATCGAAAAGCGAATAGTTAACCCGTCCCAGGAAAGACATCAGGGAACTTTTGCCTTTACTGGAGGAGTTGATGTTTTGCAGCAAGGCGGCTCCCATATCATTGTTCTCTGTAATATCGTTGGGAAAATTAGAGCCGCTCATAGTTTTTCCACCCCAGGTAACATTTTCATAAGTATAACCGGCTACGCCATCAATACGGTGATTAGCGGAAAGTTGTTTACTGAAATTAAGGGTAGATTGCAGCAGCACGCTTTGGTAATAATTATCAGACTGCATACCGTATCCATTAACAGGAGCAATTCCACCGCTGATAAACCGGTTATAATAAATATCGCGCTGATTATAACTGTACGCATACCCCAGGTCCTGCTTAAAGGTCAGGAAATCGGTCAGCTTTATCTTTGCAAAACTGGAGTTATACAGGTTCATAGAACCCAATACATTTTTTGCGGTACGTACATAGAGATAGGGATTAGATAAGCCATTGGAAAAATCTTCAGAAACACCGGAAGGCTCATCTGGATCAAATACGGTACGTGTAGGAGTAAATGCCAGTGCAGAAGGAATAATGCCATAGGTTTCAGAATTGGTACGGGCCATCCGGTTATCCGATTTGGAAGCGGTCAGGTAATTTCCGACACTGAACCAGTCGTTTATTTTACGATCTATATTGGAGCGGATATTATAGCGCTTAAAATATGAATTGCGAATAATACCCTGCTGATCCAGGGCTCCAATGGAAAACAGGTAGGTTCCTTTTTCATCACCACCTGAAATACTCAGGTTATAGTCCTGCGACAGAGCGGTTTGGAAAATCTGGTCTTGCCAGTTTGTTCCGTTGTTCATATACCCATCGCGATAATCCTGTGGACTGGGATTATAGGCGCTGTCAATAATTTTTTCCTGGCCGGTAACCGGATCTATTACCCTCGTATAAGCCCAGCGGCCTGGAATGGGAAAGGGCAGTACCGAATCGGCAACAAATTCACCGCCGTCGTAGAGATAGCGGTTACGGATCATTTCATTGCGGTATTCGGCGTAGGTAGCCGCATCCAGCACAGCAATTTTTCTTACTGCCCGGGATACGGTGGTAGTGGAACTGAATTCTACCCGGGTACGGTTTCTGCTACCTCCTTTTGTTGTGATCAGCACTACTCCATTGGCTCCGCGCGATCCATAAATGGCGGTTGCAGATGCATCTTTTAATACTTCTATAGACAAAACATCACGCGGGTTGATAAGATTCAGCGGGTTATTGGTTTGCTTGGTGGCAAAATCAGTACCAGGTGCTTCACCGGCATTGAAAGGAACCCCATCGATTACATAAAGAGGTTCCGTACTGGTAGAAAAGGAGTTGGCGCCTCTTATCTGAATATTGATGCCTGCGCCGGGTGCTCCATCTGCCTGACTAACTATTACCCCCGCTATTTTACCCTGTAGAGCCTGGTTGATACTGGTAGGGTTGGTTTTCATCAGCTCTTCGCCCTTTATAGAAGCTACGGCTCCTGTTACATCGCGTTTTTTTACCGTACCATATCCTACTGCCACCACTTCATCGAGCATTTTGGTAACAATTTCAAGCGATACATTAAGCGTGGTTTTGCCATTGAGGACAAGCTCTTTGGTTTCAAAACCAACGGAGGAAAAAATCAATACGGCCTGCATGGGATCAGTAACCGAAATTGAAAACCTGCCCAGTGAATCAGTAAGGGTTTGGGATTTGGCGCCTTTTTGCTGAATGGTAACACCAGGAGCGGGCGACCCGTTAGGTCCGGTTACCATACCCTTTACAAGCGATTGCGACTGAGCAGCTACCGCAAGCAGGGAAAAACAAAACAACAGCAGGGCGCCCCCCCTCCATTGTTTCCATTTGTTTGGAGCTTTTCTTCCGTTTTCCATAATTACAGTTAATAGGTATTTGTTTTGGTTGTTTCTTTTTTTGTACTAACAGTTTCCATCGACTTCCATATATTCAACAAGGCACGGGGTACATGAAAACAGCATTTCCATTTACCTCCTTTCAGGGGCAATAACACATCACCCTGCCTGTTAAGATAGGCGTACCATTCGCCATACTCGGTGTCTCTGAACCGATTCCAGGTATACTCATGCAGTTTTACAAACCAGTTGTAGCAACGGATATCATGGGTTAGTTCAAATCCTTTTGCCATTGCCACCAGGGATTCCAGGTGAACCCACCAAAGCTTCTGATCCCATTCCAGTTGCTGGGGCGGAAATCCTTTGCGGTCCATAAAATAAAATATACCGCCATACTGTTGATCCCACCCATATTCAATTTCCCGAAGGGCGATATCAACAGCTTTTTTAATCAGCGCTTCATCCTGCAGACGAACCCCCAGGTCCATGACAAACCACATGGCTTCGATGGCATGACCGGGATTTTGCAGGCGGCCTTCAAAACTGTCTACCAATGAACCATCCTGGGCAACATTTTCCTGGATCAGGCCCAGTTCCGGTTTATAAAACACTTCCATTACTTCATGAATAACTTCCGGTATAAATGCATCTACCCGATGCTTACCCAGGATATGTTCCATTTCAAGTGCGAGGTTTGACAGGATCATGGGCAGTGCAAATCCTTTTACCGGTCGGGTGCCCGGGTATTCTTTGCTGTAAATTCCTTTGGGATTGTTTTTTCTTTTAAGGATATTCTCGAAGGTTTGCAGGGCTACTTCGGCATACCCGTTGCCGGGCATTGATTTATCCAGGATACTTAATGCCATGGCTGCAAAACAATCGCTGAAAATACTATGTGGCTGGGTGAGGGGCTTTCCATCCCGTGTTAAGGAAAAAAACCAATTCCCCTGTTCATCTCTTCCATGCCGAAGAATAAAATCCATGCCCTGACGAGCCATTTCCAGCCATTCTTCCTTTGGTTCCACCTGTTGGTACATGGTGGCGAATGTCCAGACCTCTCTTGCCTGCAGCCACATAAACTTATCGGTATCATATACTGAGCCATCGCGGTTCAGGCAGTTGAAATAACCACCCAGTTCCGTATCGGGGCTATATTTCATCCAAAAGGGTAACACATTGGTAAGCAGTTCATTTTTATAAAGCGCGCTATAACCGCTTAGAGAATTAAATATTTCGTCTTTAAACCCCACATTAATTAATTTATTAAACGAATATAAGGGTTTTAACTAAAATATTTAATTAATAAACAAATAGATAATAATTATTTTATTTTTTGGTATTCCTAACCCTACTAACATAAAATATTTTTAGAAAATAATCCCTAAATTGCATTTTATTTTAATTTGAATTGAATACCAGGTCAAGACCGGGTCAGGAAAATAGCCGAATGAAAATTTCCAAACTTAGAGCACTTTTTACCGATGAAGAACAGGGTGGTGTTGCCTTTAAGCATCTAACCCGGAAGCGAGAAATCATTGGTTTATTGGATACACAGGAAGAATGCACCATTCCCGAAATAGCACAAAATCTCAATATCAGCATCCCTACAGCCACCAGCCTTGTTACTGAATTGCTGGAAGAAGGGATCATTGAAGACTGCGGTAAAATCGACTCCATTGCAGGCAGACCCGCCAATCATTATGGCTTGCTCAGCGATGCCTGTTATTTTTTAGGCATGGACGTGCGCGACAAGTATATTAATATAGGGTTGCTGGATTTCAAAAAGAACCTTACCCATACTGATATGGAGATTCCCTTTGAACTGGAAAATACCAGCCAAAGCCTGAACCGTCTTATTGAAATACTGCAGAACTTCCTGAATGGCCCCCAGGTTAAAGAAAAAAATATCTTTTCGATCTGTATCAACCTTACCGGCCGTATCAATACGACCAATGGCTATAGCTTCAGTTTTTTTCATTTTAGTGAAGAACCGCTGGCTTTATACATAGAAAATAAAGTAGGGATAAAAGTGTTCCTGGAAAACGATTCGCGCGCCATGGCTTATGGCGAATTTCATAAAGGGGTTGTAAAGAATGAAAAAAACGTATTGTTCATAAACATTGATACCGGTTTGGGCTTAGGCATTCTGATAGATGGGAAAGTTTATTATGGAAAATCCGGTTTTAGCGGAGAATTTGGCCATATTCCGCTCTTTGATAATGAAATAATTTGTCATTGTGGTAAAAAAGGCTGTCTCGAAACCGAAGCATCTGGCAGGGCACTGCTTAGAATGTTCAACCAAAAGATACAGGAAGGATCGGTTTCCAGTATTTTTTCCAGCGGCGGCAAACTGGAAACCATTACGATCCAGGATATCATAGAAGGTGCCAGGCAGGATGATGTTTTATGTATTGAACTTATTTCCAAAATCGGGTATAACCTGGGCAGAGGATTAGCCGTATTGATTAACCTGTATAATCCTGAACTGGTTATCCTGGGTGGTTCGCTCACAGCCACCGGCGATTATTTATACCTCACTACAAAAATTGCTCTCAACAAATACTCGCTCAGTCTTATCAACAGCGATTCTAAACTAAGTATTTCAAGACTAAAGGAGAAAGCAGGAATACTGGGGTCTGCACTGATAGCAAGAAACCGCACCCTTTCCTTTTATTGATCCAACCCGGATGGTTCCTCTTCTTCCAGTTGGCGTTCCACAGCCTGCAGTTCATGAATGATAGACTGCAGGCGATTGGTTTCTTTCCGGATGCTTTTTTTACCAAGGTAAAAATAAGCAAACAGGATCCAGGCAATTGTAACCAATACCACCAGTAGCACGGGCAAAAACGGGCGACCACTTAATATTTCTATGTAATAAATGCCCAATGCTATACTCAGCAATACCGTAAATACCGGCCCCTGAAAAGTAATTTGTTGCTGGCGGAGAGCATAATATTGTTCCCATTGCCGCAGATGCTCTGCCGGCGGAAGACTATCATCAATGGCCCGTATTTTTGTGTATGTATACAACATGTAGCCAGCCTGGAGCAGGCAAAGCAATACCACCATACCCATGGATAAATAGGTATACCAGAACCGGAAACCAAAATTCCCGAACACCATCATCCAGCTGATAAAGGCGGAAACTATTACCTGGCCGGCACCCCCCACTAACTGAGCATACTGTAACAGTTTTTTATTCCGTTTGGAAGTACTGCTCAATTCCTTCGGCCCGCTTACCCGCTTTACGAGCTCAGGTTTTTGCTGCCAGATTTTTTTCAGTGCTTCAAAGTCTTGCATATCGGTTATAGATTTCCGTTAATTGTTTTTTGATCCGATGAATTTTAACCCGCAGGTTATTTACGTTCATACCAATGATGGCCGCAATTTCTTCATAGGGTTTATCATCCAGCACCAACCCAATAATCAGTCGGTCGGCTTCCGGCAACCTGCTGATACAGGTATATAATAGTTGTATATCCTGCTCTTTTGTGCCAGGCTCTTCCGGTAAGGCACCCAGTATTTCTACCGCTACATCTACCAGGGGTGCCTTCTTTTTACGGAGATAGGTCAGACAGGTATTGACCGCAATCCGGTAAATCCAGGTACTCCAGGAGGCCTCCTGGCGAAACTTGTGCATGTTATTCCAAACCGATAGAAAAACTTCCTGCAACAGGTCTTCCGCCAGGCTCCGGTCGCCGGTATACCCCAGGCAAATCTTAAAAATGCCCGGAGAATACGACTGATAGAGATCGGTAAAAAGCTGTTCCTGATTCATATTATTCATTCGCCTTATTCACTCCTTTAAATCCATTAATCCCTCCCCCCTCCCTCCCTCCATTCTCCCTTCCTCCTCCCCTTAGACGCATCCCCTTGCTCCACATTACACATCCGCCGCTCTTTTTTTTCCCCTTTCTCAAATAACCCTTTTATTGGCGGATTCGGCCCTGATCTGAACAAGTTCGTTCAAGTAGTTTGCAATCCAATCAAAAAACATAGTATGAAAAAATGGACCGTCCTGTTTTGGATAAGCACTGGATTATTGTTTGTTTTTCAAGGGGTAATGCCCGCCCTTACCGGGCATACCGAAATGGCAAAAGAAGGTACCCGGCATCTGGGTTATCCAGACTATTTCGGCACCCTGCTTACCCTGGCTAAAATTGCTGGTGCCATTGTATTGATTTTGCCTATTACGCCACCTCGTTTAAAAGAATGGGCTTATGCCGGATTCTTCTTTGACTTCACTGCAGCTTTTATTAGTTTATGGGTGGTAGATGGCGCCGGCCCCTTACTACTAATGCCGCTTATCGTTTTAGCTGTGTGGCTGGTTTCCTACATCAGTTACCATCGTTTACTGGCTGCAAAAAAATAAAGCGGCGTATATTGCCGCAATGAGTGCATCGTATAAAAATTTTTGCTACCTGCTGCTCCTGGGCATTTTTATCGCAGGAAATGCCCTGGGGCAGCAAGCCTATTTTCCGGATACAACCTGGGAACGAAAAACGGCCCGGTCAGTTGGCATGAACCAGGTGTTGCTCGATAGCGCAGTAAAAATGGCCCAAACGGCCGAGATTGAGTTGGATAAGGACCTCCGCATCGCTTCTTATAAAACCTATCAGCGAGAGCCGGGTTATGAAATACTTGGCCCCATGAAAGAAAGAGGAAAACCTGCAGGGATGGTTGTGCGAAAAGGGTATATAGTGGCTTCCTGGGGCGATATCGAACGCGTTGATATGACGTTCAGTGTTACGAAAAGTTATTTGTCGACCATTGCCGGACTTGCCATTGACAAAGGATTGATAAAATCGGTAAAGGATAGGGTAGCGCAATATGTTTGGGAAGGCAGTTTTGACGGACCTCATAACAGTAAAATAACCTGGGAGCATTTATTAAATCAAAGCTCAGATTGGTCGGGCCAACTCTTTAATCAGTTCGACTGGGCCGATCGCCCACCGCGCGAGGGCACGATCGACGACTGGAAAAATCGCCCCCTTCATGAACCGGGAACGGTTTTTAAATACAATGATATACGGGTAAACCTGCTCGCCTATTCGTTGTTGCAGGTTTGGAGAAAACCACTGCCCCAGGTTTTAAAAGAAGAAATTCAGGATCCGATCGGCGCTTCCACTACCTGGCGTTGGTTCGGCTATAAAAATTCCTGGGTAACCATGGACGGATTACAGGTGCAATCTGTAAGTGGTGGGGGTCATTTTGGCGGAGGCCTCTTTATCCATGCAAAGGACCAGGCAAGGTATGGACTGCTTTTTCTGCGCAAAGGAAAATGGAAAAACAAGCAACTCCTATCAGAAGCCTGGATACGGGAAGCTATAGCGCCTTCTGTGCCCAACAAAACCTATGGATACCTGTGGTGGAACAACAGTGATCAATTACTGAAAAATGCTCCTCCATACTTGGTGTATGCAGCCGGGTACGGAGGAAATTATATCATCATCGATTATAAAAATGACCTGGTTGTCGTAACACGCTGGACGAATCAGCAGATTGGAGAAATCATGCGCCTTATCGTTGCGGCCTGTGAATAACTGCCTGCCATTTAAAATCCGACTTCACCGTTGCTGTAGTATATTGTGCCGGTTATTGTAAAGTATCAGAAATTACCGACCCTGAAAGATTAATCCACGATGAAAATCCAAGAAGGCATTCTTGACCGCAACGGCTTTGCACTTAGATACCGGATAGAAGGAACCGGAGACCCGCTACTTGTAATCGGCAGCAGTCTTTTTTACCAGCGCTGGTTCTCCCCCCTGCTCAGAAAAAACCTACAATTTATATTCCTGGATCATCGTGGCTTCTGCGAAGCCCCTGCAGCTGTACCAGCAACTAGCGAACCCTGTACGCTGGAAGAAATACTGGATGATATGGACGCGCTGCGCCGGCAATTAAACCTGGAAAAATGGTGGGTAGCCGGCCACAGCGGGCATGGTTATATGGCCCTGGAATATGCCAAGAAATTTAATGACCGGGTAATTGGTGTGGTACTGATTGCCATGGCCCCCTCCTTATCTACCGAAAATCATGCTATTGCAGAGCTGCATTTTGATACATTGGCTGAATCTGACCGCATACGGGCCTTTAAAAAAAACATGGAAGAATTACCGGCTTTGCTGGAAGCGGATCCCAGCCAGGCTTTTTTAGTATACAATCTTGCACTGACCCCCAAGAGCTGGAGAAATTACGAAACAGAAGTAAAAAGATTTTGGGAAGGTGTTTACATTAATATGCCCGTTATCGATCATTTATGGGGCATTGTATTCCGGGATATTGATATTACCAGCCACTTAGAGGATTTTTATACCCCAGTATGGCTTGCTTTGGGAAAATTTGATTTTGTGACCGGCCCCGGTGAACAATGGACTACAATCACCAAACATTTTCCCGATCTTACCATCGAATTATTTGAACACAGTGCACACAACCCTGCTTATGAAGAAGCTGAACTTTTTAATCAAAAACTACTTAACTGGATGGCAGTTTGCAAATAGTTGCCTGTTGGTATTGCTTAGCTTAACAGCCGCCGCACAAAACAGGTCCTATAAATCCGCTACGCTGGAACTGCAGCCCATCAATCCCAACCTGCTGGTGCATGTATCCTATATAAATACCGATAGCTGGGGAAAAGTTCCTTGCAATGGGCTGGTATATATCAGTAAGGATTCTGCCTTTATTTTTGACACCCCCACCAACGATACCAGCAGCCGGGAACTGATTCGGATTTTACAAAAAAAATGGAAACTCACCATCAAAGGGGTGGTCGTTACCCATTTTCATACCGACTGCCTGGGCGGACTAACCGCTTTTCACCAAGCTGGTATTCCCTCTTTCTCAAATGAAAAAACCATAGGTTTTGCAAAACAGGCCGGTTTTCCGCTGCCACAGCAAGGCTTTTCAGAAGAACTTGTAACGCATTTAAATGGCCAACCTATCATCCATCGGTTTTTCGGCGAAGGCCATACAAAGGATAACATCGTAAGTTATATCCCCGAATACAAGGCCTTGTTCGGAGGTTGTTTACTGAAAGAAAAAGGCGCAGGCTTTGGCTTTGTAGGAGATGCCAATATTACTGCCTGGTCTACTACCGTAAATGCTGTAAAAAAAACGTACCCCAACCTGCAGCATGTTATACCCGGACATGGAAAAATAGGCGATGCAGGTTTGCTCGATTATACGGCATCCCTTTTTAAAGTAGTAGATACCAAAAGCGGCGCCTACACCCCGCAAGCCAGCAATGAAGCACTCTACCAACAGATCCGGCAGCTCGACAGTGCTTTTTTTGATGCCTATAACCGGCGCGACCTCGAAGCAACGATGGCTTTTTTTTCCGCTGACCTTGAATTTTACCACGACCAGGGAGGCAAGGCCGATTTGGAACAAACCCGGACCGGCATGAAACGTTTTTTTGACAATAATGCCGAAAATGGTTTTAGAAGAGATCCCATTGAAGGAAGTTTTGAGATCTACGCCATACCAGGTTATGGTGCCATTCAAATGAACCTGCACCGGTTTTGCCATATCGAAAATAAAACACTCGATTGCGGCATCTTTAAAAATGTCCTCTTCTGGAAAAAAGAAGGAACAAGCTGGAAAATTGCCCGGGTAATGAGCCTGGGGCATTAATGATTCTGCCTGATCAGTTTCCCCCGGTTCTCACTGGCGCTGGCCGGGTAGCCGGACGAGTAGCAGGCTTTGCAGCAGGGGATGGACGGGTAGCGGGTTTTGTAGATGGCGACGGACGGGTAGACGGTGATGGACGAGTCGATGGCGACGGACGAGTCGACGGGGCAGGCCTGGTTACGGGTCTTTCCACGGCGGGCCTCGATGGTTTGGGCCGCGCAACAGATCCTGCATTTCCCGGAGCCGGCCTGGTCGGAACTGGTCTGGTTGGGGCAGGCCTCGTGGGGGCCGGTCGGTTAATACCGGGTTTCAGCACCGGGCGTTCCGGATGTTGGCGGGTATACATGGCCATACCGTCTTTTCGCAAATCGGGTCTTGAATAAGTAGTTCCATAATACCCCGATCTTCGTCTGTTAGTAACCGTTATAGACACCGTTCTCCTGTTACTATAGTAAAATACATTCCAGTGCGGATAATGGTGGTAGTAACTTCTCCTGTAAAAGCCATAATAATGGTGGTACCAGTTATAATGGTATCCATAGTACTGGTGCCAGTACCAGGGCCTCCAAGGACTCCACCAGGGCGGATAATACCCCCAATGCCAGGGCGAATGCCAAACTACATAAGTTGGCTGGTACATGTAAACAACCACCGGCCAGGTAGCAATTTCAGTACGCGGAACAGCACTGGCTACAATTACCTTATCGTCGATTTTTTGCGTTTTACCAGTATAACCAGGATTGGGCCGTTGGGAAGCATTGGCTTCTGTCATGTTTGGTTCAATAATATAATCCTTCCCATACAGGTTCTCATCCCCCGTTAACTGGATCTGCACCTCGCCGTTTTTAAGCTTTTCTACCGTAAACACAGCCAGATCCTGGGTTTCTTTACCATTAAGCGCTACCCGTAAAATAATTAGGTGCACATCCCCATCCACTTCATCTACAACCGATATATAATCAATTTTATCATCCCCATCCAGGTCGAGGTTATTGATCCGGTTATCTTCTTCATTGAGTTTTTTCTCAAAAGCCTCCAGTGTTTCCGATTCCTGGAAAATTTTCATCACGGAAAAAAGATTCAGGTTATCACCCGGTAAGCCCAGCTTGCCTTCCTCCGAAGCGCTTTGAGCATTGATTGAAACCGCCTTAATAAAAAAAAATAAAAAAAGAAGCAACTGCCTGCAGGCTTTCATATAATATAATTTACACATTCAAGTTAGCACTAATTTATTTACCGGCAATTGAAGCACGTACGGGCTTTCTTATTTTTGCAAGATGAAATGGATGCGGTGGTTAAAAATAGCGGTTATTCTCTATGCAGGAATCGGGATTGCGGTATATTATCTGCAGGACTACCTGCTCTTTCACCCCGAACCCCTTACCAAATCCAGTTCCTACCAGTTTGATCAGCCATTTAAAGAACTGAATATTCCGTTCGACAAGGAATCGAACCTTAACATAATTCGATTTTTGCCAGCAGCAGACAGCAGTTTCCCGGTTAAAGGGGCGGTTTTATATTTTCATGGAAACAAAAAAAACATCCGGCACTATGCTGCTTATGCCAGGCAATTTACCCAACGGGGGTATGAAGTATGGATGCCTGATTATCCGGGCTTTGGCAAAAGCACCGGTGAACTGACCGAAGAACGGATGCACGCGTATGCGCAGCAAACCTATAAACTGGCCCGGGCCAGTTTTGCAGCCGACAGCCTGGTGCTTTATGGAAAAAGTATGGGAACAGGCATTGCCGCCCGCCTGGCCAGCGAAACGGTGTCGCGATTGGTTATCCTGGAGACCCCCTACTACAGTATTCATTCGCTCTTTAGCCGCTACCTGCCTGTATATCCTGTAAGCCGCATGATTAAAATGGAATTACCCACCTACCGCTACCTACCGCTTATCAAAGCCCCTGTTTTAATAATGCAGGGAACCGATGACGGGGTTGTGCCGTATGACAATGCCATCCGATTAAAGCCGCTCTTAAAATCCACGGATAGGTTTATCCGCATTGAAGGAGGAAGCCATAATGATCTTACCAATTATGCCCTTTACCAGCATACCATGGATTCTGTATTTCAAACCAACCAACCTTAACCGCCCCTTTCATGCGTACCACCCTGCTTAAATGGCTGAAAAGAACCGGAATTATCCTTGGTAGTTTACTGCTGCTGCTTTTTCTACTTCCGCTGCTTTTTCCCGGAAAAATTGAATCCAGCATCAAACAATGGATAAACCAATCAGTGAATGCCCGGATTGAATTCAGGAAAGTGAAACTCAGTTTTTTTGAACAGTTTCCGACCCTGACACTGAGCCTGCATGATTTTACCCTCACCGGTGCCGCTCCGTTTGAGAAAGATACCCTAATGGCTGGCCAGTCGCTCAGCTTTGGCATAAATCTCCGTTCCCTGTTTCGTTCCGAGCTGGAGGTTGATCAATTTTTTATTAACAAGGCCCGCGTAAAGGTATTGGTAGACGAAAAGGGAAATGCCAATTATGCAATTTATAGAGGTGCAGAACAGGCAGACTCCACACTGCAACAGCCCTCGGGCGGTACGAGCCTGCAAATCAGGGGTATCTATTTTTCTGACTGTTCACTGTATTACCGCGACGCGTCCATACCAATGACCATTCAATCAGAGCGTTTTGATTACGAAGGAAAAGGTCTGCTCGACCAGGAAGAATTTGACCTCACGTCTTCCCTCCATACCGAAGCCCTGAGTTTTGAGTACGATGGCACCACCTACCTGAACCAACGCAGCATTGATGCAGAACTGATAACAGGCATCAATACCTATTCGCTTGCGTTCCGTTTTCAAAAAAACAATGTACTGATCAATCAATTACCAGTTGATTTTACCGGCACCCTTTTTTTTGTTCGGGATGGCTATGATATTGACCTGCGCGTAGTTTCGGGGACTACCGATTTTGCGAACGTGTTTTCCGTTTTTCCACCGGAATACGCTTCCTGGTTCAGAGATACCCGGTTTTCGGGGCAAAGCAGGGTTACCCTCGACCTGAAGGGCTCCTACCGGGCTAGTACCGGGGAAGCGCCCGATATGCATATTTCCTGCCGCGTAAAAGACGGCAGCCTGCAGCACAAAAAAGCACCGGAGCCCCTAAAGAACCTTCAGATAGCTGCTGATATCTATTTGCCAAAACTTAATACAGATAGTTTACTGATTCAATTAGACACCCTTTCATTTACCCTCCGGAAAGAACCTACTAGACTGAAATTAAAATGGTTGGGCATGCAGGCCCCGAACCTGGATGCCCTGGTGGATACACGAATGGACCTGGGTTTGCTGGACCAGGCAATCGGATTGCAAAGCGCCGACCTAAAGGGCTTGCTTTCCCTTTCTGCCAAGGTTCAGGGAGTTTATCAAACAGGTCAAAACCCTGCTAATATACGGCCGGACACCATCCTGCTATCGGTTCCTGCTTACCAGCTAAAAGCCTCCATCAAAAACGGATCCTTTCAATACGCTACACTTCCCCTCGCAATAAAAGATGTGCAGGCTGATATAGAATCTTCACTGGAAGGCAACCAGTGGAAGGATATCCGGTTCCGTATGCAATCCTTAAAAGCTACCCCAGGTACCGGCAACCTGGAAGGCCGGCTTGACCTGCAGGGATTAATGCCCGCCCGGATCGATGCCAACCTGCAGGCTAAACTCTTGTTACAGGAATTGGCACAGATCTTTCCCATGGATGGATATGCGTTTTCCGGAAACCTGCAGATGAACCTGGTGTCAAAGGGCACGTACCATCCTTCACAAAAACAATTCCCGGTTAGTACCGCAACTATTGACTGGGATAAGGGCTTCGTAAAGACCCCTTTTGCTACCGAAGCACTGCAGCAAATAAAGACCAAAGCCACCATCAGCAGTAAAACAGCGTCTTATAAAGATTTATCCATTTTAATTCAGCCACTTGATTTCGAATTTAACAAACGTCCATTTTCGCTGACAGCAGCATTGCAGAACCTCGACGATCTGCACTATGCAATAAAGGCAACAGGGAGTTTACAACTCGACAGTATATACCAAATGCTGGGTATAGCCGGGTATAAATTTGGTGGTGAACTTTCTATGCAGCTTGACCTCCAGGGTAAAGAATCCGATATACGGAACAAACGTTATCAACTGCTGAATAACAGGGGCTACCTGGAAGCATCCGGTATTCACTTACAAACCCGCGAATACCCGGCTCCTTTTTATTTGCCGCAGGCACGCCTTGAATTTAACCGCGAACATGCCTGGTTAAAAAATGCCCGCCTCCAATACAAGAACCAGGATTTTCAACTGAACGGAGACCTGCAGCAATTCATTGGCTATCTTTTAGGACAATCAGAGCTCGCAGGCAATTTATCAGTAACAGGAAACAAGCTGGTAGTAGACGATTTTATGGCCTTTGATACAAACCCCGCAACTGACTCTTCCGGTACGGAAGGAGTGGTTCTATTGCCTGCTGATATCCGTTTCCGCATAGCCGGAAAATTTGACACCCTTGTGTACGGTCAATCGGTTTTGCACCAGCTGAACACCCAGTTGGAACTTGAAAAAGGCAGGCTGCTCATAAACCCGTCAACCGCCCGGCTGGCCGGCGCAATGCTTAACATTACTGCCAGCTACGCGCCCGAAAACCCGGTTTCTGCCAGGTTTGAAGTAAAGCTGAAAGCCGATTCCTTTGATGTTCAGAAAGCTTACCAGGACCTGGCCATTTTCCGGGAAATGGCTCCTGGCGCTGCGTATGCCAAAGGAATTATTTCCGCTGATTATAGTTTAAACGGACGCCTGAATGAAAAAATGGAACCTGTTTATCCTTCCTTAAAAGGGAAAGGAAAACTGGTATTGGAACAGGTACAGGTAAAAGGGCTTCGCTTGTTCAGTGCCGTTAGCCGGGCCACAGGAAAAGACAGTATCAATAATCCAAACCTGAAAGCAGTTACCATTCAGTCCAGCATTCAGAACAACCTGCTGACCATAGAACGGACAAAAATGCGCATTTTTGGTTTTCGCCCCCGCCTGGAAGGACAGGTATCATTAGACGGTCGGCTGAATCTGCGATTTAGGTTAGGATTGCCGCCGCTTGGTATTTTGGGCATACCCATGACCATTACCGGTAATTCTGATAACCCGCTGGTAAAAATCAGGAAAGGCAAAGAAGAAGATGAACTGGAAGAAGTGCAGGACGAAACTAGCCCGGCTCCCCAACAGCAATAATATTCCGCGGTTTATTTTTTCGGATTTTATCCGGCAGATTATCTGTAATACAAGCTTTCAGCGCTTGTAATAATTTCTGCTTTACAAATGTTTTACTGGTTATCAGACTTACCTCCCGCATCGGAGAAGGAGATTTGAAATGCCGCAGTAACCGTTGCTGCGCCGCATTTAGGTCATAGGTAGCCAGCTCGGGCAGGATGGTAATTCCCCGGTTGGTTTCCACCATCTTTTTTAAAGTTTCCAAACTACCCGCTTCGTATTCAAACAATAAAAGGTCTTTATGGGCCTGCTGTAACTCGCATAAATTCAGCATCTGATCGCGGAAACAATGCCCCTCTTCCAATAACCAGAGTTCATGTACATCGATATCATTGGCCAATACATAGGTTTTTTTATAGGCTGCATTTTTTCTCGATACATAAGCTACCATTTCCTCGTAAAAAAGCGGGTGTTCATCCACGCCTTTGTTCTGAAGCGGGGTAACAGCCAGCGCCATATCAAGATGACCTTTTAGAACAGCTTCTAGCAGGTTGTCGGTAGTCATTTCCTTTACCTTCAATTGGAGTTCGGGGTATTTTTCCAGGAAGGAAGGCAGGAAAAGCGGTAGTAAATACGGCGCCAGCGTAGGAATGATGCCAAGCCGAAGCTCTCCATGGATCAGCCCTTGTTTTTCCTTGATAACATCCTCCAATACCTTTACTTCCCGCAGTACCTTGCGGGCATGTTCTAATACCAGTTCGCCCATCGGCGTTGGAACTACCGGCTGCCGGCTTCTGTCAAAAAACTTAAACCCCATTTCTTCTTCCAGCTTCTGTATCTGCATGCTAAGCGTGGGCTGGGTTACAAAACAATGAGTAGCAGCCGTAGCAAAATGCCGGTACTCATCCACGGCCAATATGTATTCAAGTTGGGTGAGGGTCATAAATAGATTTTATCTATTGAAATATAAAATTAATCAATCAGACTAATCAGATAAAATGTTTAAATTAATAGGAGAATATACCACCCTATCTGCCAGGGCTCGGTTTAGTCACTGGTTGGTAGTAAGCACGATAAAGCCACCCGTTTATGCGGGTGGCTTTTTTATGTATCTTGGGCCCAAAATCCCCGCTAATGCTTCGAAAACTGCTCATGGCTGCACTGGCAGCTGGTTGTTTTGCCTGCAATGATGGAATTGAAGTAACCACGGACATTACGGTACCGGAAACCAAAATAGCGGTATCACTGAATGAACTGGCCGGCTATTATACCGATACCCTTCCCTGCGCCAGCTGTGAAGGCATTCTGACCGGTTTATCCATTTTAACTGACAGCACTTTTTTTCTTACCGAGCAGTATTTAACAGAACAGTCTATTCCCTTTGGCAGGATGGGGACCTACCGCAGGGAAGGAGACAAACTGCTGTTGCAGGCAGATGCAGACAGTCTGCTCCGCTTTACCATTTTGGAAGACCGGCTTGTGCTCCTTGATAAAGACGGAACGGAGATCCTATCAGGGCTAGACTACAGCCTGAAACAGGCAACACCCCCGGCTAATCTTACAAGTATTCCTTTTATAGCAAGAGGTTTAATAAAAAATGAAAACAAATCAACGGCATTTACGCTCTGCGGTCAGCAGCAGGCATGGACAGTAGTCCAGGATCGTATGCTAAAAGACGCCGAAAGATTCCTGGTAAAACAGAAAGCCAAACTGGAAGATGGTGTTTTTGTACAGGCCATTATTGAATTAGCCCCTTTAGCAGATAGCAGTGCTACCGGGTACCAGGTGAAAATCAATAAAATAAATGAGCTGATCGAAAGCTGCCGTTAACTACCCGGTTTCTTCAAGTATCACCTTCGTTGTACCAACTTTCAGGCGGTATTTTGCCCCCACTTTTAAGGCAAAATTTTCTTTTTCATGACTAACAGGAAATCCATAACAAACCGGGTAGCTGACGTCCTTAAGTAGATCACGGATCAACTCTTCCACCGTTTGTCCGAATGGCCGTTCGGTATCCTTGTTATCAGTAAAGCCGCCCAAAACCAGTGCCGCCAGCCCATCCAGCATACCTGCGCGTTTTAACTGGTGAAACATACGATCGATCGAATACAACTGTTCCCCAACATCTTCGAGAAACAGGATTTTTTCGGTTGTTTTATAAGAAGAGCGCGTTCCTATGAGGTGCACTACCAGGCTTAGGTTACCACCTACCAACCGGCCTTCGGCAGTGCCTGGCTTATTGAAACTATGCGGAACGGCCTGGCAGCTCAATCGCTTACCTGTTAACGCCGAGCGAAGCGATAATACATAG
>NZ_LUKG01000009.1:0-6587 GCF_001601815.1 Flavihumibacter sp. CACIAM 22H1 | reverse complement strand
GCGAAGCGATAATACATAGGGGTTATCCTCGCCCCCCTCGTTAAATGCCGCAGCCATAGGTGCATGTAAACTGGCTACTTTGTGCACGCGGTTCAGGTGTGCATGCAACACGGTTATATCACTAAACCCTGCTATCCATTTCGGAGAACGAAGGAATTTTTTAAAATCGAGCTGATCAATAATACGGCCCATGCCATACCCACCGCGCCCGCAGAGGATGGCTTTAATAGCAGTATCATCCAGCATCTGCTGCAGGTCTAACCGGCGTTCTTCATCCGTGCCGGAAAAATAATTGGATGACTTACTATACATGGTAGCCCCCGGCCTTACAAGAAATCCCCAGTCCTGTAGCCGCTGCGCACAAGTCTGCCATTTTTCTTCTGGCATAAAACCAGCCGGACAAACCAACCCGATGGTATCGCCTTTATTTAGATAGGATGGTATATGCATAAGCGCAGATATCCTTTGATGGAACCCTTCAAATATAAATCACTAAAAGGAATCTGTTGGCTGATTCTTCCTCGCCCACAATAATTGCGTTATATTCGGACAGCATGAAGAAAAGTTTTGCATATTTTGAACAAATCGGCATTACCTGGTTTCTTGTACGTTGGACAATCCTGGCTATTCCACTGGCCACCATCATCGGAAGCCTGGTTGCCTTTTTTTTATGGTCCTTAGATGAACTGACGTTGGTTCGGTTAAAATTTCCCTGGTTACTGGCTTTTTTGCCGGCTGCAGGTGTACTCATTTACTTTCTCTATGACCTGGCAGGAAAGCGGACGGAAAAAGGCAATAATCTAATCCTGGATGAAATTCATGAACCGGGTGCCGGCGTTCCGCTCAGGTTAGCTCCGCTGGTACTGATTGCCACCCTTATTACCCACCTGTTTGGCGGATCGGCCGGGCGTGAAGGAACCGCGGTTCAGATGGGAGGAAGCATAGCCGATGCCTTGGCTAAACCATTCCGTCTTTCTACCCAGGATCGGCGAACCCTCTTACTCTGTGGCATGGCTGCAGGTTTTGGTGCCGTATTTGGAACACCGGTAACCGGTGCCCTATTTGCGCTGGAAGTGCTGCTGCTTGGACAAATTATTCATACCGCCTTACTACCCTGCCTGATTGCCAGTTTCCTGGCAGACATCACCTGCCAGTACTGGGGAGTTGGGCATGTTGGGTATTCTATAGCACCCGGCAGCTTTCTTCGCATTGATCCATCCAACTGGCTGCCCTCCTCGCTGCTTTTAGGCAAAGTAATTCTATTGGGCCTGGCAGCAGGTTTGGTGAGCGCCTGCTTTAGCAAACTTACCCAACTCGTTAAACAGACTTCCAACCTCTTGGTACCCAGGGCCTGGATGATTCCCATGACAGGCGGTTTACTGATTATTGGACTGAGTTTAATTCCAGGTAACTCAGCTTACCTCGGACTAGGTGTTTGGAACGCAGACCCTTCCGTTACTACCATAAGTGCGGCATTCAGCCTGGGCGGAGCCGAGCAGTTTAGTTTCGCCTGGAAGCTTTTATTCACCGCAATTACAATTGGAATGGGATTCAAAGGAGGTGAAGTAACGCCTCTTTTTTTTATAGGGGCAACGCTTGGAAATACCCTGGCAATTTTACTGGGCGCCCCTATTGACCTGATGGCCGGCCTTGGTTTTATAGCCGTTTTTGCAGCCGCTACCAACACCCCCATTGCCTGTACAATCATGGGGCTGGAACTCTTTGGCGGAGAATATTTCCTGTTATATGCCATTGCCTGCTTTATTGCATATTATTTCAGCGGGCATACCGGTATTTATAGTTCACAGCGGATGCTGCAATCCAAAACAGGCGATCTTTAAAAAAAATAAAAAAGCCCGTAGGATTTGTTTCGTAGTAACGTCTAATAGTTCACAGATCAATTACTATGAAGTATATTCTCGGACTTTTACTGACTATTGGACTAGGAACAACCGCATCGGCGCAAAACCGCATTTCCGGAAAAATGGAAGACAGTACGGCAAAAACGCCCCTTACAGGAGCCACGGTACAACTACGCAACACAAATTTCAGTAAAAATGCAGTTACTGATAAAACAGGCAGTTTCAGCCTGGCAGAAATACCCAATGGCTCCTACAAATTAACCGTCTCCTTTATTGGGTTTGCCCCCTTCGAAAAACTGCTTACCCTGCAGGGCGGAGAAACCAACCTGGGAACCATCCGGATGAAAAAAGGCGATGAGCAACTCGAAGAAGTTATCGTGAAAGCAGTTACCCCCCCGGCCCAGCAGAAAGGCGATACGGTGCAGTTTAATGCCAGCCAGTTTAAAGTAAATCCGGACGCCAATGTGGAAGACCTTGTTAAAAAAATGCCCGGTGTATCCATCGAAAACGGACAGGTAAAAGCCCAGGGCGAACAGGTGCGTAAAGTAACCGTGGATGGGCGCGAATTTTTCGGCGATGATGCAACAGCAGCACTCCGGAATCTGCCTGCTGATGTAGTAGATAAAATCCAGGTTTTTGACCGGTTAAGTGACCAGGCCCAGTTAACCGGGTTTGATGATGGGCAGGGATACAAAGCCATTAATATCATAACCAAAGAAGACCGAAGAGCAGGGCAGTTTGGACGGGTTTACGGGGGATATGGAACCGACAACCGCTACCAGGCCGGGGGAGCTGTAAACTTTTTTAATAAAGAACGACGTATTTCAGTAGTTGGGTTGTTCAATAATATCAACCAACAAAATTTTTCCAGTTCTGATATGCTCGGGCTTTCCGGTGGAGGAAGCGGCCGGGGTGGTGGCGCAGGCAGGGGCGGCGGAAATTTTCAGGTACAGGGTGCCAATGGCATCACCAAAACCAATGCACTGGGCGTAAATTTCAGCGATCTCTGGGGCAAAAATTTCAATGTCAGCGGTAGTTATTTTTTCAATAATGCCAATAATGAAAACAACTCCAGCTCTAACCGTGAACAATTTATTACGCCCGACAGCAGCACTTTTTATGCTGAACAATCGCTGAGCGAAAACAAAAACACCAACCATCGCATCAACATGCGAATGGAATATAAAATTGACTCTAATAATACCTTGCTGATTATACCAAGTTTCAGCTACCAGCAAAATGATATCCAGAATACTATTTCTGGCGTTCAGCGGCAACAAAACCAGGACCTGATCAGCGAAACAGAAAACCGTAACCGTACTACCGGAAATGGTTACACATTTAACAACACACTGCTTTATCGCCATTCTTTTGGAAAAAAAGGCAGGTCTATTTCACTTGGCCTCACCACCGGTTTCAACGACCGAAACAGCCAGAAAGATGTTTCAGCCATCTCCACATTTTACAAAGGAGGCATAGCAAACAACGACTCACTGCTCCAACAGCAATTATCAGACTCAAAAGGACAAAACCTTTCTGCCAATATATCCTACACGGAACCAATTGGCAAACGAGGGCAATTACAGTTCAGCTATAACCCCTCCTACTCTAAAAACGATGCTGATCAGCGTACCTGGGGATTTGATAACGCAACGGATAAGTTCAGCATCCTCGACACCAGCTTATCCAATGTATTTATCAATGAAATCACAACACACAGGGGAGGCATAACCTACCGGATCGGAGACAGGGATATGAACCTGAATATTGGCATTGATGCACAACATACCACACTGGATAATAACCAGACCTATCCGCAAACGGGGAACCTGAAAAAAACCTTCAGCAACCTGCTGCCCAATGCTTTTTTTCGTAAAAAACTGGGCGATAAAAGTAATATCCGGATTTTTTATCGCAGTAGTACCAATAACCCCTCGGTTAACCAGTTACAGAATGTAATCAATAACACCAACCCATTATTCCTGAATACCGGTAACCCGGAACTGGAACAATCTGTAGCAAACAGGCTGGGCGGCCGGTATACCTATACCAACAGCCGGAAAGGAAATAGTTTTTTCATCAACTTTTTTGTTAACCAGGCCGACAACTATATAACCAATGCTACTTACACCGCCTTTTCTGATTCGTTGCTAACACCAACCGTACTACTACGCGAAGGTGCACAGTTATCGAAGCCGGTTAACCTCAACGGCTATTGGGCAACCAACACCATGTTCACGTATTCCTTTCCCTTCAAAGCCATTAAATCAAACCTGACATTTAACCTGGGTGGAAATTTCTCCAAAACACCTGGCATTATTAATAATGTATCAAATATTGCCCGGAATACCACCTGGAATGGAGGCATGATCATTGCCAGCAACATCAGTGAATTTGTTGATTTCAATGTAAATTATAATGCCAATTACAGCACGGTAAAAAACAGTTTTCAACAATCATTGAACAATAATTATTTCAGCCAGTCGGCCGGCCTGGGCCTGAACCTGCTCAGCAAAAACGGGTGGATCTTTAATACAGACATAAACAACCAGCTTTACCGGGGATTAACAGCTGCTTTTAACCAGAATTTCTGGTTATGGAATATGGGTGTCGGAAAAAAATTCCTGAAAGAACAGAAAGGGGAAATCCGTTTGTCTGTTTTTGATTTATTAAAACAAAACAGAAGCATCAGCAGAACCATTGCAGCCAATTATATTGAGGATAACCAAACCCAGGTACTTACCCAGTATTTTATGCTAACCTTTACCTATAGGATAAAGAATTTTGGAAAAGCATCGGCACCACAGCGGCGTCAGGGTCCCTGGGGACCTGGCAGCCCTGGTGGCCCGGGAGGATTTGGCGGATTCGGCGGCCCGGGAGGATTTGGCGATTCTATGAATTAACCGGTAATTTGGGGTCGAAACCCGGAAAGAAATTACCTGAGCGTGACAGACCCCAGCTTTATAGAACGGCTCCGGAAGGGAGAAGAAACAGCTTTTTACCAATTGGTGGAGGACTGGAAAGACAGGATTTATAATACCGCATTGGGACTGGTTCAACAGGCGCAGGATGCAGAGGATATTACCCAGGAAGTGTTTATCATTGCCTGGAAATCGATTCACCGGTTTAGAGGAGAATCCAGTATCCAAACCTGGTTATTTAAAATTGCCGTTCACCAGTCGCTGGACCTGATCCGGAAAAAGCAACGAAAAAAAAGGTTCGGTTGGATAACGCCAATTTTTGGCACTGCAGAAAATGGAGCAACAGACCCGGGCGACTTTGTTCATCCAGGTGTTCAATTGGAAAAAAAACAGGAGGCACAATTGTTGTTCAAAGCCATAAAAAAACTACCTGAACAGCAACAAGTGGCGTACAGTTTGCAGAAGATGGAAGGATTGACACTTAAGGAAATTGCAGCGGTACTGGAAACAACAGAAGGCGCAGTGGAAGCCTTATTGCACCGGGCAAAATCCAATTTGCAGAAGACATTGACCAACTATTACCAAACACACAAACATGAATAAAAAGAAAAACATACAGGAACAGGTAGCAGCTACCCTTAGCAGCCTTGATGGGCTGGAAAGAGCCAGCGCCAACCCCCACCTGTATACCCGCATCCGGGCAAAATTAGACCAGGAGCTTAGCTCCTGGAGCTGGATAGCCGCTTTTTTATCCAGACCTGTTGTGGCAATCGGGTTGGTTGCAGTGATCATTATTTTGAATATTCTGACAATTACCAGTAATAAAAAAGGCACTGAAGAATTGAATGACCAACTGGTAACATTAGCGCAGGATTACAGTTTCCAGCCCTCCAATATCCTGGAGAATGGCATTAATCAACCCTGATAGCTATGCAAAACAAAACCTTAATAATTGTAATTGCTGTCCTGTTAATCAGTAACCTGGTTTTGCTGGGAGTTTATTTTTTTGGAAAAGACGATAAAAGAAAAGGCAATTCCAAAAACGAGTGGTCGCCGGTGGAGTATATGGCAAAGGAAATTGGTTTTGACAGTACCCAAAAACACGCGTTCCGCGAGCTATGGGAAACCGTCAATAAAAAAAATAAAGAATTGAATGATTCTATTCGGATAAACCGGGAAGCCCTTTATAGGAACCTGAAACTTGAACCACAACCCGATTCCCTTTTATTAGAAATTGCCACCAAAATGGCCGGCTTTGAAAAACAGGTAACCCTGAATAATTACGAGCATTTCCGAAAGGTCAGAGCCATCTGCAAAGACAGTCAGCAGACAAAACTGGATACGGTAGTAAGTCGTTTGGCAAAAAGGAGCAGACGGCGTTAAATTTCATTGTCAGCTGTAAGAATCAGCGGATGCTTATCGGTAATTACAATCGTGTGTTCATGCTGTGCTACATAACTGGCATCGCCCGTTACCAGCGTCCAACCATCCTTTAATTCTTTTGCCTGGGTTGCACCGGTAGAAATAAAAGTTTCAATCGCAACCACCATGTCTTTTCTAAACCGGTCGCGATTATACGGATCATAATAATTAGCAATTGAATGGGGGTACTCATGCAGGTTACGTCCGATACCATGCCCGGTTAGGTTGCGGATCACCCGATAGCCTTCCTTTTTAGCAGACAGGTCAATAAACCGTCCCAGCTCCGACACTTTCATGCCCGGCCGTATGTATTGTATTGCCTGCAATAAGATCTTACGGGAGGCTGCTACCAATTTTGAGTGGCCCGAAATATCTTCACCCA
>NZ_LUKG01000008.1:86396-100186 GCF_001601815.1 Flavihumibacter sp. CACIAM 22H1 | reverse complement strand
TTGAAGCATACTCTAAGACCATCAATTTAGCAAGAATGTCAATTTTGAAATCTGGTAATTTTGCAACTTTTACCAGCCGGTTTCTTAGCGTAAAAGTGTTTAAAAAACGTTTGATTTGCCGTGGATTTCCTTTTAGTCCATCTGTAATAATGGAGGATAGTGAAGCTATCAATGAAATGCTTTCAATTAATTCTTTTTTCTGTTCTTCTGTGGCTAAATTTTGTATATCTCCTAAGCCGAATACATCATATCTGTTATTTTCCCTGTTCGCCTTGAAAGCAGCTATTACTTTTGAAAAATCATCGCCCATTGCTTTCTTACAGAAAAGTAAGGTGAGGTAGGTTTCAACTTCATTATCTGTTAACTTAGGCATATAGTAGGGTATTTGAATAAGTTTTTCCAAATAGTCACTTACAATACGCTTATTCCGGCTGTTCGGGTCGTCAGCATTTTCAATACTGTCCGTTTTATAACGGTGCTCAATGGCGTGCCTTACTATTCTCGGGTCAGCTCCAATTACAAACGCTGTTTTCTCAACATTTAGAAATAGTTTGATAGCTTCAAGGTTTTCAATAAGTCTTTCAGGTGTACACCTGTCTAAATCGTCGATAATTACAACCAGTTTCCTTATTTCCGACTTATCTATCATTTCTTTAAAATCATCACGAAACTCGCGAACTACTGTTACTTCTTCATCTTCATTCTTTTTTATTATATCTTTTAAAAAGTCTTCTGCTTCATCTCCTTTCAATTTTTCTGCCAGGTCTTCTGTTTTAAGCTGTGAAAACTCATTCACCAAAAATGGTAATAAAGAAGCCCCTCCCGTCAAGTACGCTGCTGCACCTGGAATAATCACTTTTTTAAAGCTCAATCCCAGCAAACGCATCCATTTAACCGATTTTAATAGTTTTGCTGTTTTGTCTTTTACTTTATTTCCAAGTGTCTTATGCTTGTCAAATCTTTCAATAATAGATTCTAATAAAGCCGCCTTTGCGTCGTCATATCCTTCAAATACCCAACCGTTAAAATATAATACAAGCGTACCATCATTAAACCCATCTTCTGCACCTCCAGTTAGTTCTTGTTCGACAATTTTCAGAATGCTGGATTTACCGCTTCCCCAATCCCCAAAAACCCCAATGGTTACGGGGAGAACTTTATCGTCGTTGATTACATCAACCAATAGATCAGCGTGTATTTTAAAGCCTAACAGGTCTTCTGAGGTCTCATTATCTGCCCACATAAGTATGTAATTGTTTTGTACTGGTAATATCCTGTTTGTGGCATATATATATATGCCTTATCAAAGCTATCCCTATCTTAATTAAAAAAAATACGGTTTCCCGTAACATTCTGAATGGCAATACTGCTGTCCAAACTTCGACCATTGAACACTTTTTTACATGACATTATTATTTTTTTGCTTTTCTTTAATGTGCTCTAACATTCTTAATAAATCGTTTGATTCCTCAATAATCCACTGATCCTTTTGGATTAATTCACTTATAGTGCAATAGTGATTATTGTCTTCGAAAACGCTATTGATATTTAACCCGGATGGCCATTTACTCCCATGGCCGGTCTCATTGATACTTTTGGGTGAGCCATTAGGAATAAGAAGCTGAATGCCGGGTATTTTCTCTTTTACCAAGGGAAAAATAATAAAAAGCCCATCATAGTCCCAGTCACAGGAATAGTAAATTGGTAACCCCCGAGTTTGTGAGTAATCCAGTTTGCCAACATTTTTACCCCCTACATACCAAAGCTCAATGCCATGTTTCCTGGGCTTTGCGGGTTTAGTGAGAAAATCCAAATTCTCGCATAACACTATTGCGACAGTATTATGACACTCAAGTTTGTAAATGTATTGTTGATCCTTCTCATTGGAAAATTCGTCCACCTCCAGTATTTGCTTTAATGCTTCTATTAACGAGCATCTATTGTCAAGGTACTTTTCACTCTTAAAAAACATCAAAGAAATGTTTCTTAAAGAGGTATCGGCTGCGATGATCTGGGACCGTAACTCGTCCAATACGCCATCCTCCTTCATGCCCTGGAGCTTCATCAATATCCTGATATCAGCTTCTTCATACTGGGTTTGCGGCTTTAATAGGTTGTTAGCGGAAAGGAAGGTCTCATAAGCTGTAAATTGGTTCAAGTAATCGCGTTCGTAGATAAGTTTGTACTTATCTGAGGCAATGTATGACCGGTGGCCTAATTCTATTGCATTCAGGGAGTCAATGAGAAATCCTATCTCCTTACTCTTTTTCAAAGTTTCGTTGTACTTAGCCGATCCGTACCGATACAAGTTGTTCAATGCTCTTAATTCGATCCAGTTCATGCTGTCACTTTGTTTAGGTATGCGCCCAGGTCTTCATTGACATCTTTTGTTCTGAAGAAAGAGGAGCATGGGTAATGGTTGATTTTGTCATTCGCTCTTCCTTTAATCAGGTAATGCGCATACCATTCATCCGAAAGCCCAATGTTGAATGTATGCGGGGCCATTGTTATAATCTGGTATTGAAATTCTTCTGCTATTGCCGGGAAAATATTAAAATTGGTATTATCCATGCTGCCGAGTTCTTCTAGGATAATAAAACGAAGCCCTTTCTGTTTAGTTCTTTGAGTAGATAACCTTGCAACTCCAAGCAACGCTATTGCGGAATAGCTTTCCCCCGTACTTCCGGAAATATCCTCTCCCAGTTCATCTTCCAATTTTGTGGAAAGGTGAAAATATGTTCTGGGGTCCAGAAGTTGGGCTATCGGTACAATATCTTTTAACTTTGCCATTTTTCTAAAGAACTCTTGAAGGAATTCGGTAATGGAATGGTCAAATTGCAATTCGCCTCGGGTTGCCGCCTGTCTTACATCATAGGCCATTTTTTCAATATCACCGATCCTTACATTGGGATTGGGGTCAAATACAATACTGAAATTGTATTTGCCGCTTATTTTCCTATTGACGAAGAATGTATTTATTGTCTGTACCTGGGTTTTATATTTATTGTAGCCTTCTGAGGTTCGTGAGAATATCTTAATCAGGCTATCCCTGATATTGTCGGCTATTTGTGTCCTGTTGTTATTTGCTTCCTGTAAGGCAGTAGCTATATCATCAGTTGTACGTATTTTGTTGCTCAACAATGCCCGCTCCAGTGTCCTGAAAGAATAAGTACGCTTTTGGATTTCAAATGTTACTTCCGCATTTTTTTCTCCTTTGGTCTCTTCAAAAGCGGTTGTTATTTCTATATAATTATGTTTGTAGGATTCATAAGCATTCTCATACAACTTATTTAAGGTCGATAATTCTCTGGTTTCATCATTGAACTCCGCAATGTTTGTAAAGAAGGTTTTGTAAAAGTCTGTATTCAACTGATTAAAGTCCTCCTGCATAGCGGTCACATCTTCCATAATTCTGTCCAGCTCTTTGCTTGTCGTTTCGATTTCTCTTTGTAAAGATTTCAGTTCTCCCGCTTTTTGTCCTGAATAATTTGACAGTTTATTGAGCCGCCTGATCCATTGCTCCCGTATTTTTTTCAAATCCCGTTCGACTATTTCAGGTTCCTTATACCGGAGGTTAAATTGCTGCTGCAGCTCGCCCAGTTCTCTTTCCAGCTTGCCTATATCAGACCGGAGCATGGCAATTTTATTGTCTCTTTGCAGTATACAGGATATTGCTGTTTTAAGTTGTCCAATTGTTGCTACTTGGCTAATCTGAATGTCAAACTCATAATCGAACAATTTTGTATCATATGACTGTCCGTCTTCTATAGCTGCCAATGCCTCCAACCTTATTTCAATAGCGGCTAACTCGCCTTTTAGGTTGGCTATTATTTGTTGTATATGGCGGTTCAATTCAGAGTGATTCGTCAATAAAGCTGCGTCGGGGTTATAGGTAATGAATTCAGACAAAGGACCGGATTTCAACCAAACACCTCCGGTTTCACTGGCTGCCTCAAACCTGTCGACCTCTTCGGGGTTGATATACCGTGCACCGTTTTCCGGCCTATCAGGCTTGCTGATGGGAAGCGTTGCATAATGTAAAAATGGCCTGCATCTTTCCTTCATCCAATTTTGGAAAATTCTTCACATACCAGCCTAAGAGGCTGTCTTCGTTATTATTGCTTAGCAGACGGAGCAGCTTCTCTTTTTTTTTCTTTTCTGAATCAAATTGCTTCTTCAGTCTGAATAACTCTTCAGATTGTTTTTTCCTGGCAGTTTCAATCGCTGCAAGCGTTTTGTACTTTTTTAAATAAGGTTCTGAAAGCTTTACATCCTCTTTTATTTGAGGTATAGTTCTTATAGCTATATCCACAGTTTCTGTGAAAGGTTTCCAGCTTTCATCAATTTTTGGCAGTATAACCATCTTCAGTTCCGTAACCTCGTCAGTCAGCGTTTCTAATTGTTCTGTCAATTGCTTATACCGGTGGATTTGATTATAGTTTTTCTCAGCTTTATCTGCCTGCAAATTCATTGTAGCCTCAACACGGGGTATTTTACCGATTGTATTTTGCAGCCTCTCAAGGTCTTCGCTATGCTTCCGCAATTGTTGACGACCTGCTTCTTCCAAGCCCTTCTGCGTGGCAAGTTCTAAACGGCAATTGCTGATTGCGGCGATATGGTAATCCCTCAACAGGCTCAGGTAGTTTTCGTCTTGCTGTCGTAGTGTTGTCAGCCGTTTTTGCTTATCTTTTAATACATGTATGTCATCGTTTAACCGCTGATAGTCTTTTAGTACCTTTTCAAGGGCGATTTTCTCTTTATCAAAATCAGCTTTAATATCTTCCTCCGTTTCTTCAAATAGAAACTCTTTAAGGTTTTTAGATGCTTCTTTTCCTGACAATTTCAGCGTTTTGGCTTTTGAAAAGGACTGGATCACTTTTGCAAATGCCTTCAGGTTATTCTCTCTTGAGAGGTTGATAGGCAGAATTTCTTTACTGCTTAAAAAATTATAGTATTCCTGTACGGCGTCCTTGTTTTTGAAATAAGTCAATTTCAGATTTCGCTGGTCATTTAATAACGAAGCCAGCTCCTGTATTTCCGGAATCATTCCGTTTACAATAAAATCTTTGGAAAGCAATAACTCATCTTTGTTCAATGCGAGGGCGGACAGGTTATGATGTAGTTCAGCGGTTCTTGCAATTACAAATGGTATAATACGTTTTCTTTCCTGACTATGTATCTGGATACCTATGGTAAGGAATGTGTCTTTTTGGATGGCAATATTCAGAAAGCAATAGGCGCAAGCTGTTAAGTAAGGAAGGGTATGAATGTACCTAGTCTCTTTTACATCTTCTGTTCCAAACTTAATATGTTCTTTGTCGTAAATGAACATCAGTTGCAAGATGTCTGCAAGAATAGACTTCCCTACGCCGTTCGCCCCGATAAAATCGGTGCGTTCAGGATGCAGCAAATAATCGTTGTTATAGTGCTTTATCAAACCTACGGTAGACAATGAATAAATTTTAGGGTATATCATAAGGCATCTTCTTTTTTCAGGGTTGAGACAAATGCCTCAAAATTCTGGAGTTCATACTCGTACAATTTTGCCAGACGGTTTATGGCAGGCCGTATTTCAAAATCAGGCACTTCTCCTGTCGAAGGGTTTTGCTTTTCTACCCAACCAATTTTATCAAACAGATCAATGGTGTAGTTAAACTTTTTTATGACATGTCCCCATTCTTTATTATCATAGGTATTGGATGCACGTACTTCGTTGAAAAGGATTCTTTTATATGCATCCTGTTGTTCGCCCTCCAGTATAATGGCTCTTAGATCAGGCCAGCGTACAATTTTTTGTTCGTCAAAGTATTTTTTGTAGTAAATATCAAGCAGCATCAGGCCTATCAACGTTTGTGTCTCCGTAAGCTCCTTATGCCTGGAATGGTCTGCAAGCTTACCTTTTGCTGTGTCGAAAAAATCAAGATAAAAATACCGGTGGCCGTCGAGGCGGTCCGCTACAAGGTTTAGATTGTATAGATTTTTGTAGAACTGTGTCCAATGAGCAGCTTTACTTTCCAATAATGAAAAGGCAACATAGTATTTTTCATCTATATGCTTGCCCGACATCAACATGAAGTTAATGTCTGCGAAACGCTTCGTCACTTCCTCGTCGGATAAGAAGTCATAAAATGTTATATCCTGATTTTCGTTTTCCATAGTGCAAGGTTGTTTTGGTTGAGGATGGTTAACTCCCTGGTTATATCAATCTTAAGGTCGGGGATTTCAGAAACTAAGGAGATCATTTCCGAAGCTACGCCGTAAGCAACAAATAGGTCTTCACCTTCTGCCAGAATGGTATTCATCATTTCGTCCAACAAGAATTGTCCGTGCTTATTAAGATGGTCTTTTGCATTGTTTACCCAATGATTTATGATTTTCTGCCGGTTAATTTCTTTTTCAATTTTCGTTCGCTCCTCCTTTTCATATTCCTTGTCTGGAGGTATTTGGATAACAGCGTTCAGTTTTTTGTGGGCAAACTCATAATGCTTCAGATATAGCATTTTTTCCTGTTCATAAACCAGGGATTTAAGTGGGAAGCCATTCTTAAATATTGTGCCGTCTTCCCGGTAACCTGCTGTTTGGAGCACATAGCCAAATAGCTTTTGTATTTGTAGCCTATAATTGGCACGGGTCGAGAAATATTCCTGTAGTTCACTCAACTTTTCGCTGGCGTTAAATATCTGCCGCCTGGCGGCTTTTATTTTTCGGTCGGTATCATTGAAAAAGATAATAATATCGTCATAAATATCGCGCGCCCTTTGCCAGTCACTGACTACTTTGATTTTTTCGGATTCATTATCTGAGAAACGGACAAGGTCAATTTCTGCATAAAATTTATCAACCACCATCTGCAAGTCTCTCAGGAACTTATCTTTACTTCTCATGGCATTGGTGATATCTTCAGCCCTCTCCCCAAATTTCCGGAAAGTCAGTGCGAAAGCTTTTACTAAACTTACAGCTTCATGGGTATCGTTTTCTAGTAGTTCGTTTAGCGTTTTATAAGCATCCCGAAGTTCATCTTCAAGACCTTCCAAATGGTCGGTAATTACTTTCTTTGGGCCTGATATGAACAACCTGCCAAATTTCCTTTCCAAATCTTCTACATCCTTAATCTCATTCGACCGGAGATAAAAACTACTCTCAAAGCTTTTCTTTAAAGGGTGGTTCTTATACGGGTTATTCAATTTGTTCCGCATCATATCCAATACACCTTTAGCGTAGTCCGTCAGGTAATACTTGCCAGGTTCTTCCGCATCATTCCTGATAAAGTAATGCAGTAGGTTGTCTTTTATTCTTGACCATTGCGGGACTGAATCGAGTTGAAAATGAGCGCTGGTTTCTGCCAGTATATCGTCTATTTCTTTGGTAGTAAAGGAGCCATCCAGATCGCCTGTCCTTATTTTTTCATCTATTGCAATAATAAGATAGCCGCCGTCATATTTCGACGGCAGTAGCAGGTCATACTTCTCAAATAGTTCCTTGTTGTCAGGCATTGGTTACTGTTTGCTCTCCGGACTTAAGCTCCGAAAATAAGTGCAACGGTGCTGCACTATTTTGCATTACAACCAAGATACTGATTTGCAGGCATTTGTTAAAATAATCTAGAAACTGTCATATCAGAAAATAAAGCAATTCACATTATCGGTTCATCCATTCTTTAAAGTTCTTAGCCCTTCGTTGGCTAATAACAATGGGTTCTTTGGTGAGAGGAGCAACGAATAGTTCTAGCTTACCGAATTCCAGAGTGGAAAAGTGGGAGCAGGCTTTGCGTCAAACGATAAACTTCCTGTTCGCACGGAAGAACTCCACTTTATCCAGTTGCCCCTCTACCTCATCCAATGATTGCGAAACAAGGTAGCGTTCGGCCTCGAATGTCGCCAGGTAATTATAATCTCCGTCCCGGTAGAAATAGGCTATCGTTTCGACAGGTAAAGGAATGCTTTCCGCCCCTCGCTGCACTAGGAATGCTTCCCGGCTGCTTTTACCTTCAGTCTGGATTTCTTCTTTATTCCTGTCCGCTTTTAGTTCTGCCAGTTTCCACCGGTTGTAAAAATAGTAAGCGAGATAATCGGCATTCAGCAATACCAGCATGAGCACAATCACTTGGAAATCATATTTCAGGTACAACGTATCAAAAATATTCAACCCAAAAATGCGGAAGTATTGCGCAAACCACTCTATTGAAATACGCAATGTGATCTATGAAGATCATTCAGCGAAATCGTTTAACCGGCCTGCATGGAAAAACCTTTTGCAGAAACTCAAAAAGAAAAAGAATAGTGTCAACCTGGAGTTGTTTACCAAATGGGACCGTTTCAGCCGCAATGCAGGCGATGCATATCAAATGATCAATGTACTTCGTGGCCTTGGGGTGGAGCCGCAGGCGATAGAACAGCCTCTTGATTTGTCCATCCCTGAAAATAAGATGATGCTGGCTTTTTACCTGGCCGCTCCGGAGGTGGAAAATGACCGGCGGGCGTTGAATGTTTTCTATGGCATGAGGCGGGCAAAGAAAGAGGGGCGTTATATGGGGCTGGCCCCGGTCGGGTATGAAAACAAAACGGAAGAAAATGGAAGGAAGTTTATCGCCCCGAAAGAGCCTGGTGAGTCTATACTCCGATGGTGCTTCGAAGAAATTGCCAAGGGAAAATTTAATACGGAACAGGTTTGGAAGTCGGCGAGTGCAAAAGGTTTGAAATGCAGCAAAAATGCTTTCTGGCAGGTTGTCCGCAATCCCCTGTATTGCGGTAAAATTTTTATCCCCCAGTTTAAGGATGAGGAAAGCCGTTTTGTGAAGGGCATGCATCAGCCGATAATTTCGGAATCGCTTTACTACGAGGTACCGGAGGTGTTAGATGGCCGGGGGAGAAAATACCGTCCAAAAATTAAGACGCTGGATGAGTTTCCGATGAGAGGTTTTTTAGTATGTCCTGAATACGGAAAACTTTTGACGGGGAGTAAATCTAAAGGGTGGACCCGTTATTATGCGTACTATCACTGCGTGAGTAGCTGCCGTCACTGGGTAAATGCAGAAACGGTAAATAATACGGTCAAAGAAGATTTGTCAAAATTCCTGCCCAGGATTGACAATAAGGATTTCTATCAGGAGGTAATAACGAAGAATTATCTGGAACAGGTGCATGAGGCGACAACTGAGAAAAATGAAATACTGCTTCAGATTAATTGTTATGAAGACCTGCTGTCGCATACACGGGAGCTGTTAGTTACCCGGCAAATCGACGCTTCTGACTACCGGGATATGAAGTCGGAATACAGTATGAAAATTGCAGCCCTGGAATCACAACTGACGAGGTTAAGCCATGATGTGGATGACATGCAAAACCTAATCGAGAAAGGAGTTGCTAAAATTATAGCGTTAAAGGATGTGCTGAATCATAAAAGCCTCACGGAGATCAGGGCCGATATTGGTTCGATTTACCCCCAAAAAATCGTTTTTGACGGAAGCGAAGTTCGAACCGCCAGGAGGAACGAATTTATTCAGTATATCAACCTGATTAATAAGAGGTTGCGGAAAAATAAAAACGGGACAAAAGTAGATATTTCTACTTTGTCCCGTCAAGTCGGGATGACTGGATTCGAACCAGCGGCCTCTTCGTCCCGAACGAAGCGCGCTACCGGGCTGCGCTACATCCCGAAATGGACAACAAATTTATTAGGACCTGAATTTTTTTCCAAATGATTTCTTACCGGTCTGTGGTTACCGGGTTGATGAGCGTTATGCCGAGGCCCGGGTTCTGGGGCAGACTGACACGACCGAAATCGTACTGCAGGCCCGTAGCCAGGTCTTCCGATAACAAAAGGGGGCCATCCATATCAAGCCAGTCTGCAAGCGGAGCAAGATGTGCCAATGCCGCCGATCCGATGGTGCTTTCATTCATACAGCCCAGCATTACCTGCAAACCCAGGGTACGGGCTTCCTTTATCATTCTCAACGCCGGTGTAATGCCCGTACATTTCGTGAGTTTGATATTAATACCATGAAAATGCCCGGCACAACGCGCCACGTCTTTTTCAACTACACAGGACTCATCCGCTACCAATGCCAACGGCGATCGTTCTTTGAGCCAGGCCATGCCTTCCCAGTCGTCCTTCGCCAATGGTTGCTCTATGAACTCCACGTTCATGGCAGCAAATGCGGTAATTTTTTCAAGGGCCTCCTCTTTTGTCCAGGCAGCATTGGCATCTATCCGGAAAGGGGTGTCTGTATGCTTCCGCAAAGCCTCCATAATTTCAATATCATGCGGGGTGCCCAGTTTGATCTTATAAACCGGCCAGGGTTTTTCTTTCATTTTGGCCACCATCTTGTCTATGGAATCGATCCCGATTGTGTAATCGGTTACAGGCATACTGGCCGGATCGGCCCCCAATAGCTGGTAAAGTGGCTGGCGTTTGATCTTGCCATAAATATCCCAGGCAGCTATATCCAGCGCAGCAACCAGGAAGCCATTGGCTGGAAATAAATGGTGCAGGTAATGCCAATACCGATCCGGACTGGTAAACGCAAATTTCTCCACGAATAATTTCTTCGCCACCAAATCGGCCTCCATCTGATCAACAGGGATATTGTAATAGGCAATAGCCGGGGCTTCGCCATATCCTTTGATGCCATTAAAATCCAGTTCAACAACCAGTGCAGGCTGGTGGGTTTTGGTGCCTTTCGAAATCGTAAAAGGATGAATAAAGGGCAGATTGGTTTTTTTATAGCTTACACGCATGTTGCAAACCTAAAAAATTATGCCCGTCCACTTGCTTTTATATGCTCTTTTAAATCCTGGTTAAAGGTTTTTTCTTTTATCAGTTGCTCCAGGGGTAAGTGCATGCGATAGCGCCAGTAATGTTTGGGGTTGGCCGGAACATTAATGCGCTCATCAGCTGGATCTGGCCGCCTTAATTGCTCGTCGCCTCCCAATAAATCCTGGAGCTGGAAAATACTCCACATGGCGGGCGAATGCAGGTGTTGAATAATGATCTGTTTGTTGATCCAGGCTTCGCAAAATACCGGTGCTTCGCCCCATTGACCCAGCTCCTTGTTGAAAAAACGCTGGGTTTTGGCGCGGTCTTCCTCCCACCAGCCCCTGATCGTGCTCATATCATGGGTGGAAGGAGTAACTACTGATAAATAAGGCGCATCATCGGGATGAAAGAATTCTCTATCCGGATTTTTTGGCATCCGTTGTATTTCCAGGCTGAGGATACCCAACTGGTTCATGACTTCTGGTACGCAAGCGGGCACCATTCCCAGGTCTTCTCCACAGATGAGCATATTGGTGGAGGCTTTCAGGGCAGGTAATTTCTGCATGGCTTCTTCCATCCAATAATTGTCCTGGCGCCTGAAGAAATAATTTATATAGAGGTCCTTTAATTTTTGTTGGGTATCCCACTCGAGCGTTTGAAATGAACTGGTTTGTTCCATACCAAAACGGAAATGGTAACTGGTGCCATTGGAACCTTCTTCCTCGAAGAGGATCCGGTTACTGTGCAGGTCATAGAGGCCCTGGCGTAACCAGTTATTGGTATCGCGCACTTCGGCTTCTGTAAACCACTGTTCAATTTTACGTTGAGTATCAAATTTTGGCTGGAAAAAATACTGCCCGTAACCAGTGGGTTCCAGGAAGGTTTCCTTTACGAAATCAGCCAGTTCGCCAAAGCGCTGCTGTAGTTCCTGCTCCGTAATATAGGGATAGGTATACCGGATATGGTCAAACCAGATACCTCTTTCCTGGAACTCGTTTTTATGCACGGCAATAGCAGGTACAAAACGTCCCATAATACCTTCGGTAGACTGGTAAGGAATGGACCAGATCCGGAAAAATCCAAGGATATGGTCTATCCGGAAGGCATCAAAATAATCACTCATCTGGGCAAACCGGCGTTTCCACCAGGCAAATCCATCCTTTTGCATCTGCTGCCAGTTATAGGTAGGGAAGCCCCAGTTTTGCCCCTTTATGGCAAAATCATCTGGTGGCGCACCGGCCTGCTGGTCCATATTGTAGAGTTCTGGCGCTACCCAGGCATCGCAGCTGTAGCGGTAGATTCCAATGGGAATATCTCCTTTAACGATAATGCCGTTTTTATGTGCGTATTCCGTTGCTTTTTTTAGTTGGGTATGCAGTTGGTACTGTAAGAAATAATGAAAAGATATTTTCGGATAGGCATCATGGTCAGGTGCCGTTAATGCGTCAATGGCGGTTTTATTGTACCGCGAATGGGTTGCCCAGCCGGTAAAATCGGCACTGCCATTTTCATCGCGCAGGTAACAAAAAGCGGCATAGGGTACCAGCCAGTCTTGGTTGCGGGTAAAAAAATCAAGGTAATCTTTATCCTGTTGCCAGCTTTCCTTCTGCAGGTCAAATAATTGCTTTAGCAATTCCAGCTTGAGTTGTAAAACGGCTTCGTAATCGACACTGGGTAATTCATTCAGGTATTTTTGCTGTGCTTTGTAAGGCTTCAGCGTTGCAGCAAATTTTTTTCCGGCAACTGCATCCAGGTTTATAAAGATGGGATGCAGTGCAAAGGCCGAAATGGCTGCGTAAGGATAGGAATCTACCCAGGTATGCGTAGCGCTGGTATCATTCACCGGAAGGAGCTGGATCAGTTTCATATCTACGGACCTGGCCCAGTTGGTTAATTCCTCGAGGTCTGTAAATTCCCCGATACCCCAACTGTTTTTAGAGCGCAAACTGAAAACAGGAATGGCCACGCCGGCTCCTTTCCAACTGGTATTGGCAACCTGCAGAAAACCATCGTGTACGATCGTGAGGTGTAAGCCTGCATCGCCAAATAACTGCCTGTTTTCACCAGTTTCAAACTGTACAAAACTTTTCGTTTTGGTATTGTAAATACCGTATTTGTATTGAAGGGGGAAATCCTCCTTAGGTAATTCCAGGGCAAGGGTCCACCAATTACCTTCGGTTTGAAGGTGTAAGGCTTTTTCCGTTGCCCAGTCGCCCAATGTAGTGCCTGCACCCGTTAAACAAACCACTTCATTTTTTTTCAGCAAGGGTGCTTTTACCCGGAAAATATGACTGAACTCTTTGGGTAATTTAAGTTTCTTTTTTCCGGCAGGTGCTAACAGCGTTTCCTGGAAGGGGGCCGTATAAAAAGCGTTCTCAAAGGAACCTGCATGGTTCCAGGTATCCACCACCTGGATCTCGGAAAAATGCCGGAGGCCCGTTTGCAATTGTCGATCTCTCCCCCATTCATTGGTGATTTTACCATCGCTGTCCTTTAACTGGTAATGGTAGCTAAAACCGTCGAGTTTTTCCTCCTCCAGTTCAAGCTGGGTGAACCAGTATTGGTTATTGAACCAGGTCATGGGAATGGGCGGCTGGTTATCTGGCAGGCCGGAAAGCAGGAGTTCCTGTCCGACGGTTGTATAAAAGCGGAGATAAAACTGAATAATCATGCAATCGTTGTTTGGGGTGGTCGTTACGCTGGTAAAAATAATTTATTTGTGTATATTATACACATTTGTTCGGCCATCTTTTTCTTTATTTTTTGCTGCGATGGGGCACAAAAAAAATCCCCGCCGCGGGGCAGGGACGTATTGAAAGAGTTGAACATGGCTTAGATAATATCCATTGCCTTTACGAAGCTGGTACAAACAAAGGGAATGATCATAGTAAGGTATTCCCAGTGCAGGTAGATCGCTGCCAGCAAGGCGGCTGTTGAAACAAAAAAACCTAGCCACCAGATTCCTGTATTTTTCTTTTGCGTTTCCATTTCGTAAAGTAAATAGTTAAAAGTAAAATTTTAAGACCCCGCAAAAA
>NZ_LUKG01000008.1:75296-85486 GCF_001601815.1 Flavihumibacter sp. CACIAM 22H1 | reverse complement strand
TTTTTTATTGTTAGCGGTATACGTTGCCAGGCATGGCCTCGCTCCTATTTTACTTCTTCGAATTCTGCATCTGTCACATTTTCGCCATTGGCGCTTTGAGCCCCGGCATTTCCTTCTGGTTGAGCAGCGCCGCCTGTGGCCTGTTGCGCTTTATAGATCTCTTCAGAAGCAGCCGTCCAGGCAGTATTCATTTCTGTAACTGCTGTATCAATGGCGGCAATATCCTGGCTTTTATGCGCTTCTTTAAGTTTGGTGAGGGCTGTTTCGATAGGCGCTTTTTTATCACCCGGAATTTTATCACCAAACTCTTTCAACTGTTTTTCTGTTTGGAAAATCAGGCTGTCGGCCTGGTTGATCTTTTCCACGCGCTCTTTGGCTTCCTTATCGGATGACTCATTGGCTTTTGCCTCTGCCTTCATCTTTTCGATTTCTTCTTTTGTAAGGCCGGAACCTGCTTCTATCCGGATTTTCTGCTCCTTACCGGTTCCTTTGTCCTTGGCCGTTACATGCAGGATACCATTGGCATCAATATCAAACGTTACTTCGATCTGCGGAACACCACGCGGAGCCGGGGGTATACCATCCAGGTTGAACATACCTAAGCTCTTATTCTGATTGGCCATCGGACGTTCTCCCTGCAAAACATGAATCTGCACACCAGGTTGGTTATCGCTGGCGGTAGAGAAGGTCTCTGATTTTTTGGAGGGAATGGTCGTATTGGATTCAATCAGGCGGGTCATTACACCACCCATTGTTTCGATACCAAGGCTAAGCGGTGTAACATCCAGCAAAAGCACGTCTTTTACTTCACCGGTTAATACCGCTCCCTGAATACCGGCTCCTACTGCCACTACTTCGTCTGGGTTAACCCCTTTATTGGGTTTTTTTCCAAAAAATTTCTCAACAATTTCCTGCACTTTAGGAATCCGGGTAGACCCTCCTACCAGGATGATTTCATCAATTTCGGAGGTGCTCATACCGGCATCTTTGAGTGCCTGCTCACAAGGCTTCAGACAGCGGGTGAACAGGTTATCGGCCAGTTGTTCAAATTTAGCGCGAGACAGTTTTTTTACAAGGTGCTTGGGCACACCGTCAACGGCGGTAACATAAGGCAGGTTGATTTCCGTTTCAGAGGAAGAAGACAATTCTACCTTGGCTTTTTCGGCAGCTTCTTTCAAGCGCTGTAATGCCATCGGATCCTTACGCAGATCTACATTTTCATCTTTCTTGAATTCTTCGGCCAGCCAGTCCATAATCACTTTATCGAAGTCATCACCCCCAAGGTGGGTATCACCATTGGTTGATTTTACTTCAAACACACCGTCGCCCAGTTCCAGGATAGATACGTCAAACGTACCACCACCCAGGTCAAATACCGCAATTTTCTGGTCTTTTCCTTTTTTATCCAATCCGTAAGCCAAGGCTGCGGCAGTGGGTTCGTTTACGATACGGCGTACATTCAGTCCGGCAATTTCACCGGCTTCTTTGGTTGCCTGGCGCTGTGCATCGTTGAAATATGCCGGAACGGTAATTACCGCTTCAGATACTTCCTGTCCCAGGTAATCTTCGGCTGTTTTCTTCATTTTCTGAAGAATCATTGCACTGATTTCCTGCGGAGTATACAAACGACCATCAATGTCGATCCGTACCGTATTGTTATCACCTTTGGCTACTTTATAGCTCCAATGGCTGATTTCTTCTGTTACTTCATCAAAGCGGCGGCCCATGAAGCGTTTTACCGACATAATGGTATTATGAGGGTTGGTGATGGCCTGGCGTTTGGCCGGGTCGCCTACTTTACGTTCTCCGTTTTTCAGGAAGGCTACCACCGAGGGAGTGGTTCTGCGTCCCTCATCGTTCGCGATTACAACGGGTTCATTACCCTCCATAACCGAAACGCAACTGTTGGTAGTTCCCAGGTCGATGCCTATTATTTTTCCCATATATGTAATTTTTCCTTTAATGAATGAATGTATTTTCTATTGACAATCAATATGCCAAGCCCATTTTCAAGTGTTAAAATGGCAGTTTTGTCAGGTTGACCGCAACCAGACTGCCAAAACGCAATTCACCGGTATGGCCCGGCCCCTAGTGTGACAGAATAGCTTATTTCTTAAAGGTAAAATGGCGTTGGGTGAGGTAACTGAAGGAAACCACTATTACGGTGGTGAAGATCTTGGCAACGGTAGGGTAAATGCCAAATTGCTCTACAAACAGCTTAATAAATATATAATTGAGAAAAATACAGGCAGTAACCAATAAAATATACCGAAAGAGTTGAACCCTTCCGCGTAATACGGAGTCGTTGAATACCACAGTTCTGTTTAGAAAAAAGCCGAGCGGAAAAGTGATGCAAAAAGAAATAATAAAGGCCATGATGGGTGAACTGATAACCGCCTCACGGCCAAAAGCATTGAATCCCAGGTAAATATCTTGTTTATCTAATATATAATTATAAGAAATAAAATAGATCAGGATATCCAAGAAGGTATTGCCTCCACCACAGGCAATATACCGGAAGGTCTGAATAGGTATATATCGCTTAAATGGAGGGTAAAAGAAATCGATCAATGCGCTAATGCTTTGACTCACCCATGCTAACATGGGCGCAAATATATATTTTTGCCGCCTATGGCGATTACACAACAGATCCAAAGCATTGTTAACAGCGCAATCAGCGAAGTATTCCCTGCGTTTAACGAGACCGCTAATTTTCAGATTAACCAGACCAAGCCCGAATTTGAAGGCGATTATACCGTTGTTTTATTTGGCCTTACCAAAGCTCTTCGGCAAAAACCGGAAGAACTGGGCGAAACACTCGGCAAATTCCTGGTGAGCCAGGACAGTGGCTTTTTTACTGCTTATAATGTAATAAAAGGGTTTCTAAACCTTACCGTGGCAGATTCTTATTGGAACACCCTGCTCGAAGAACATTATTACAATCCTAATTATGGCCGCGCCGCTGCCAATGGAAAAAAAGTGATGGTGGAATACGCCTCGCCCAATACCAATAAACCCCTTCACCTGGGGCACCTGCGGAATATTTTCCTGGGCTGGAGCATTGCAGAAATCCTGAAAGCAGGGGGCTATGAGGTTATTAAAGGCTGTATTGTAAATGACCGCGGCATTCATATCTGTAAAAGTATGATCGCCTGGCTGCGGTATTCAAACGGCGAAACACCGGCCCTGGTGGGGGCCAAAGGAGACCATTTTGTTGGGGACTATTACGTCAAATTCAACGATGCCTATAAGGCCGAAGTAGAGGCCTTAGTGGCCGCAGGTACATCGAAGGAAGATGCGGAAAAGCAGGCGCCGATTATGCGGGCTGCCCAACAGATGCTGGTAGATTGGGAAGCGGGTAAACCGGAAGTAATTGATCTTTGGAAACAGATGAACGGATGGGTGTACGACGGATTTGCCGCTACCTATGAAAATATCGGCGCTGATTTTGACATTACCTACTACGAAAGCAATACTTACCTGCTTGGTAAAAAAATTGTTCAGGAGGGACTTGAAAAAGGGGTTTTCTATAAAAAAGAAGACGGTAGTGTTTGGATAGACCTGCAGGCAGACGGCCTGGATGAAAAACTGGTTCAACGGAAAGACGGTACGTCGGTTTATATTACCCAGGATATCGGCCTGGCGCAGCAGAAATACGAAGAATACGGAATTGACCAGAGTATTTACGTGGTGGGCGATGAACAGAACTATCATTTTAAAGTGCTTAAACTGATAGCCGAAAAACTCCAGCTTCCCAAAGCCGATGGTATTTATCACCTTTCCTACGGAATGGTGGAATTACCCAGTGGAAAAATGAAAAGCAGGGAAGGCACGGTGGTAGACGCCGACGACCTGGTAGCAGAAATGATTGCGATTGCTGAACAAAATACCAGGGAACTAGGCAAAGTAGATGGCTTTTCTGATATTGAATTAAGTGAATTGTACAATACCATCGGATTGGGCGCCCTGAAATTTTACCTGTTACGGGTTGACCCGCAGAAAAAAATGATCTTTAATCCGGAGGAATCTATCGATATACATGGTTTTACCGGTCCGTTTATTCAATATGCATATGCCAGAACAAAATCCATTCTGCGCAGAGAATCCGTGTCCGATTCCAAAGAATGGATGCAGGATAGTTTGCTTCCAATGGAAAAGGGAATGCTGGTAACACTGGAACAGTTTCCCTCGGTGATAGAACAGGCGGCGGCGGAGCATAATCCGTCTGCTATGGCCAACTATATATTTCATCTTTCCAAACAGTTCAATGCTTTCCTGACCGTACACCAGATCAGCCGGGCTGAATCGGCCAATAAAAAAGAACTTCGGTTAAGGATTGCCGTAATGACAGCGCATGTAATTTCGTCGGGAATGGCCTTGTTGGGGATTCGTGTTCCGGAAAAAATGTAAGGGGATAGCTGCTTCTGTCTTACAAGCCAAACATGGATTTTTTCTCTTTCAGTTTTGCAAGGGAAGGATCCATTTTGATGGCTTTTTCACAGAGTTCCTTGCCTTTATTGTCTTCGCCTTTTTTGATGTAGGCTATGCCAATCATATAAACGGCACGTGCCTGGCCCGGATCAATGGCTAGCATTTTGTCCCAGGTTTCTATGGCCTCTGCAGGTTTGCCGGAATAATAATAGGATTCACCCAGGCTGAACAAAACTTCCATATCCTGGGGTTTGCGTTGTAAAATTTCCTGGTACAGGGGAATAGACCGGTCGAACTGTTTATTGCCGTAATAGGAATTGGCATAGTTCTCCAGAAAATCATTGCTGCGGGGATGGCCTGCAGTAAGTGCTTTTTCAAACCAGGGAATGGCATGTGGTTCATCGGGGATAGCTGAATAGGTCATGGCAGCTTCGTACATCCATTTGTTGTTGGAGGGGTCCAGCTTTAATGCCTGTTCATAGCAACCGGCGGCCCGGCGGTAATTATTCATTTCAATATAACAACGCGCTGCAATAAAAGGCATCTGCGGGTTGGTACTGTCTTTTTTCCAGGCCCGCTCAATAGACTCCAAACAACTGCCATAATGTTCCAGTTCAAAATAGCAGCGGGCTGCCAGCCAGTCGAGCGGGGCTTTTGAGCCCAGGGTCTTTGCCTGCTGAACCATTGTGATGGCTTCCTGGAACTGCCTGGTTTGAAAATTCAGTTCTGCCAATTGCCTGATGAGCGCCGTATCTTTTGGTGTGGTACTAAGTAGTTTCTTGTAGGTTTCACGGGCAATTACATAGTACCGTAATTCCAACGCCGTGGAGGCCATTCCTTTTAGCGCTTCCGCATTCGTTTCATCAAAACTGGTAGCCTGTTTATAATATTGGTAAGCAGGCAGGTATTGACGGCGCGAGGCGGCTTCTTCCCCTTTTTGAAGGTAAAAGGAGATACTGTCCTGTTGGGCCTGTACCAACTGGGCGGTGATTATGCAGAATAGCCCTATTATCAGCTGTTTCATAGTAAATGGACGGTGGGCAATGCCCTTTTATTTGAGTACTACAGCCCCTAACGGAGGGAGGTGTAGGTTTATTTCAAATAAATTGTTGTTTTTATCCACTTCTGTTGTGTTAATTTCCGGATTAAAAACATCCCCGGTTCCCCAAAACACTACCTGGTTGCTGTTGAAAATCTCCTTCCAGCTTTTTTTACCGTAGGTGGTCAGCTTCCAGTTCATTCTTACTTCCGGTGTCATATTCAGTATTACCAGCAAATCCTCTGCCGGGTTTTCTCCCTTGCGGCGATAGACCACTACCGATTCTGCCCGGTGATTTAGATCCACCCATTCAAAGCCTCCTTTTTCAAATTGTTTTTCATAAAGGGCAGGTTCTTCCCGTAAGAGGTGGCAAAGTGTTTTGACGCAGTTTTTCATGCCTGCATGACTATCGTACTGTAAAAGTTCCCAGGGAAGTTCTGATTTATAATTCCATTCAACGGAGGAAGCAAACTCATCTCCCATAAATAAAAGTTTGCCACCCGGATGGGTAAACATATAGGTATACAACAAACGCAGGTTGGCAAATTTCTGCCATTCATCACCCGGCATTTTGTAAATCATGGGGCTTTTTCCATGAACCACCTCATCATGGCTCAAGGGCAACATGAAATTTTCGTCGTAATAGTACATCATACTGAACGTAAACGCATCTTGCTCAAATTGCCGGTATAAAGGATCTTTTTTGAAATAGCGGAGTGTATCATGCATCCAACCCATCATCCATTTCATGCCAAATCCAAGTCCACCTTCGAACGTGGGCTTGGATACGCCTGGCCAGTCGGTAGCTTCTTCTGCAATAGTTTGTACATCGGGAAAATCGCGGTAAATGGTTTCATTGAAATCTTTGATAAATGCAATGGCTTCAAGATTTCCATCGCCTCCGAATTCATTGGGTTCCCATTGACCGTCTTTCCGGCTATAATTAAGTTTAAGCATGGAAGAAACGGCATCTACCCTGAATCCATCAATATGAAACTGATCAAACCAGTACCTGCCACTACTGATCAGAAAGGATTTAACCTCTCCCCTCTTATAATTGAATATATAGGAGTTCCAGTCGGGGTGGTATCCTTTCCGCATGTCGGCATATTCATAGGTATGTGTTCCGTCAAACATGAATAGCCCGTGCGAATCATACGGAAAATGCGAGGGCACCCAATCGAGAATAACCCCAATGCCTGCATTATGAAAAGCATCTACCATGGCTTTGAAATCCTGTGGCGAACCAAATCGGGAAGTGGGCGCAAAATACCCTGTGCCCTGGTAGCCCCAGCTGCCGTCGAAGGGATGCTCCATAATGGGCATAAATTCTACGTGAGTAAAGCCCATCTCTTGTACATAAGGTACCAGCCGGGCGGTTATCTGTGCATAGCTATTATAACTTTCTTCGTCGTTTTTGTCGGGGCGCATCCAACTGGCCAGGTGAATTTCATAAACGCTCCAGGGGGCATTGAGGGCATTGTGTTTTTTCCTGTTTTTCATCCAGGCTGCATCCTGCCAAACATAGTTGGTATCCCAGGTAATTGAAGCAGTTAAGGGACGTTTTTCCCAAAACCGGGCGAAAGGATCACCTTTATCAGCCTCTATTCCCTGGAATCCTTTGATCCGGTATTTATACACTTCGCCTAATCCAAGGTTCGGAATAAATCCTTCCCAGATGCCGCTATTGTCCCAACGTGGGTTCAATTCAAATTCATTGTTGCGCCAATGATTGAAATTGCCTTTCACCGAAACGCTGGTGGCATTGGGCGCCCATACCGCAAAATAGATGCCCCAGGTATCCAGCACCTGGATAGCATGTGATCCGAATTTTTCGTACAGTGAGTAGTGAGTGCCCTGTTGAAAGTTTCGGATATCCTCGTCTGTGAGCAGGGAATAATTCCATACCTTTTTGCTGGTGTCTATAAAATTTTCCTGTTCGTAGAAAGATCCTGGTTGTGAAGACATAGGTAATACTTTATGCTGTAGGAAGCGTTACTAAGGTTATTGGGTGATTTGTATGATCTAGGGTTTAACGAAGAATTAGTGATAAGCGGTTAAGCAGTTTAAAAATAAAATCCAAATTTTGGGCACGCCAGTCAAAACCAACAATGAGAAAATTATTCTGTCTCACCGCTACTTTATTAGTTTCCTTATTACTACATGCCCAAACTACAGAAATTAGGGGACAAATTGCCGATACTTCTGAAAAAAAACCACTTGTTAATGCGGTAGTAGCCCTGTTATCAAAAGATTCTGTTTTACTGAAACATACCCGTACCGATGAGCAGGGTAAATTCCGTTTAACTGCGCCGGAAGGTAAGCCGTTATTGTTGCTGGTAAGTTATCCCAAATTTGCTGACTTCCTGGATGTGATCAACCCTTCCGGGGCTATGTTTGAAGCTGGTAAAATCAACCTGATTAAAAAATCGGTACTACTGGAAGAAGTGATTGTTGCGAGAAAGATTGGCGCTATTCGTATGAAAGGCGATACGCTGGAGTTTAAAGCCGATAGTTTTGCTGTAAGACAGGGCGCCAACGTGGAGGAATTATTAAAAAGGCTGCCAGGCTTACAGGTGAACCAACGGGGCGAAATTACAGCACAGGGAGAAAAAGTGCAGAAAGTATTGGTAGACGGGGAAGAGTTTTTCAGTGATGATCCGGCCGTAGTTACCCAGAACCTGCAAGCAGATGCTATCGATAAAGTACAGGTCTTTGATAAGAAAAGTGAGCAGGCGAGTTTCACCGGAATTGATGATGGTGAAAAGCAGAAAACCATTAACCTGACGCTAAAAGAAGACCGGAAAAAGGGCTATTTCGGAAAAGCTAAACTCAGTGGCGGCATTCCGGGATATTATGAAAACGAAGCCATGATCAATGCGTTTAAGGGGAAACGCAAAATAGCTGCTTATGGAACCATGGCAAATACCGGGAAAGCGGGGCTGAGCTGGCAGGACAATGATCGTTTTGGAGGTGGCTCAAACATGGAATACAATGAAGACGAGGGGTATTTTATTCTTTTTCAGAATCGGACGAATTTAATACCTGGGGAGGGCAATTTAACGGGGAAGGCCTGCCGAAAGCCTGGACGGCCGGTGCGCATTATTCCAATAAGCTGAATGCAGATAAAACCCATGTGAACGGGAATTACCAGTTTTATAAACAGAATATCGAAAACGAGGGCTCCAATACCAGCCAGTCGATCCTGTCTGACCGGCTGTTCTACAACAATAGTACCCGCAAAACTTCTACCATGAACCTGAAACACCAGTTGTCTGGGTTCTATGATGTGAAGCTGGATTCTTTGTCCAGTCTCAAAATTAATGTGAATGGAATGCAGGGGCAGGCCAGTAATGCTTCCGTTTTTACAGCAGAATCACTGGGCGACCTGGAACAATTGATCAATAACCAAAGCAGGCGCTTGAGCTCTGCGGGAGATCGGCAGCAAATGAAAACCTCTGCTATCTGGCGGAAGAAATTTATGAAAGCAGGCAGAACCCTATCCGTAAATTTTGATCAGCAATACCAGAATAACTCCACCACGGGAAATTTATATTCTGTAAACCGTTTTTTTGACGAGAATGGGAATATGAGCAGTTCAGATACGGTGGATCAGGTTAAAACAAATTATACCCAGTCGAATATCTGGGGAGGCCGGATCAGTTATACCGAACCGCTCTCCAAAAAATGGTTTGTAGAAACGAATTACGGGTACCGGATCAATAACAGTAAAGCTTTGCGGAGCTCTTTCGTAAAGGATTTTAACGGGAAATACGAAGTATTAGACAGCCTGTTCAGCAGTGATTATGCCTTTGATTTTAATACGCATAGTACCGGCCTCAATTTCCGGTTCAACGGGTCCAAGATAACTGCCTCCTTTGGTTCCAATATAAATTTTGCGAATTTCCGCCAGCAGGATCTGCGGAAAGACACTACCTATAATTACAGTTTCACCAACTTTTTTCCCAAGGCTAATATCCGTTTTAAAATGGGGGCTCAACGGGGGTTGAACCTACGGTACAACGGACAAACCGCTCAACCTACGTTACAGCAGATTCAACCTATTCGGGAAAATACCGATCCGCTGAATATCCAGGTGGGTAACCCGAATTTAAAGCAGGAGTTCCGGCATAATATCGGGTTGAATTACAATGATTACAAAGTGCTGACCGGAAGGAATATTTATTTCAGTGGTGGATTCAATTTTATTGACAATGCCATCAGCCGTGCTGATAACGTTGATGATCAGGGCCGCCGTCAATTCAGTTATGTAAATGTGGATGGGAATTATAATTACTATATTTATTCGGGTTATTGGAAAGAACTGAAGAAGATAAAAACCAATTTCAATTTCAGTTTAAATTACAACGGTGGCAAGAACAATAACTTTGTAAATAATGTAAAAAACACCAATACCTATTCAACCGTTGGTGCCCGTACCGGCATTTACAAGACCAAGGCAAAAAAAATACAATATAGAGCTCTCTTTTGCGCCTAATTTTACCCGGAATATTTCTTCTTTACGACCTGATGTGGTGACCAAATACTGGACTACAGAAACCGGCGCGGAAGGTTCGGTATTTTTACCAGCAGATATAGAGTTTAATTCTTCGATCAATTATATGTGGCGGCAGAAGACAGATGTGTTTGGAGAGGACCGGAACGTGGTATTATGGAATGCGTACCTGGCAAAAAAATTTCCTGAAAAAGAAAACGGCTG
>NZ_LUKG01000008.1:69821-74729 GCF_001601815.1 Flavihumibacter sp. CACIAM 22H1 | reverse complement strand
CGTAATCCTGGTCAAAAATAATACAATGAAAAACTTAGTACTGGCAATATGCCTCGTGGTTGGTGGTGTGTTATCGGGTTTTAGTCAGGCCAGGTTCCTGGGGGCGGGTACAATTGAGTACGAGCGTCGTATCAATGTGCACCGTCAAATGGAGCAGGAAAACCCGGAAGAGCAGAGTGATTTCTGGAAGGAATTTATGTCGAAACAGCCCAAGTTTCAGAACTCTTATTTCAATTTATCCTTCAATAAGGATAAAGGCTTATACCAGCCGGGTCGGGAACCGGATAAAAAACTGGAGCCCTGGTTATTGGGACCGGCGAAAGAAAACATCGTATTAACGGATTTTACTACGAAGCAGTTGATCAGTCGGCGGAAAGTGTTTGAGGAAAATTTTATTGTAACGGATAGCCTGGACCGGTTGGAATGGAAAATTTCTGCGGAAACCCGCGAAATTGCAGGTTTTGAATGCCGCAAGGCGGTTGCGGTGATCAGTGATTCGGTATATGTGGTTGCTTTTTATACGGATGAAATTCCGGTAAGTGGTGGTCCGGAATCATTTGGGGGCTTGCCCGGAATGATTCTTGGTTTGGCTGTTCCGCGTTTATATACGACCTGGTTTGCTACGAAAGTAGAAATTACGGAAGCGCCTGCTGCGGCGTTCAAAATTAATGAGCGGGGTAAAAAAATTGCCGGCTCTCAGGTGGCCAAAATCCTTCAATCTACGTTTACGGATTGGGGTAAGCGGGGCGAAAAATTTGTTTGGTGGTCACTTCTTTAGACGTCAGACAGGTGTTAGAACACAGTTCTAACACCTGTCTGACGTCTAAAGAAGATTCAACACCAGCATTGACATAGGCCGAAGTGTAATTGAACCGGTAATTGGATAACTGACCCCCGTAGGAATATCAACCCCCGTACGAAACCCTGCCGTACGCTCGGTAAACCGTTTAGCATCAATGGTACGCGACTCCGCCATCGTATTCATAATACACATAATGGTTTGCTTGCCATCATACCGGAAATACACATAAACCCCCTCCTCCGGAACAAACTGCATCATTTTTCCTGTTTTCAACGCCGATGACTCTTTTCTGAAGCGAGCTAACCTGCGGATATGCTCAAAAATCTCATTTTCCCTGGCAGTTCGACCCGCAGCTTCAAACTTATTTTCCTTATCACCCGGCCATCCCCCCTTGAAATCAAGCCGAACCCAACCATCCGGATTCGTAAAACCTGTCATCAATAACTCGTTTCCATAATACAATTGCGGAATACCCCGAAAAGTAAGCAGCCAGCTGAGCGCCACCTTGTATTTAGCCGTATCCTCTCCTACTACACTGTAAAAACGCGCCAGATCATGATTGTCTAAAAAAATAACCTGTTTCATCGGATCGCGATACAGGTAATCCTGTGCTGTGGTAGTATATAGCTTATTGACTCCATCCGTCCAGCCAAAGGGTTTGGTCAGGCTTTCCTGGATCCCATAAAACAGGGTTTGAAAATCGGTAGTGCCCGGTAAATTACTTTTGAAAGCAACATCTCCCAGGTTATTTTCCGTAAAATATGCCTGGTTTGGAACCCCGTGTACCCAGGTTTCCCCGAAAATACTGATCCGCGGATATTCATCCAGCAGGGCTTTATTGCATCGATTCATGAAATCCAGGTCGTTGTAAATATAGGTGTCAACCCGCCAGCCATCCACCCCAAATTCTTCCACACTCCAGATGGCATGCTGGATCAGGAAATTTGCTACATAGGGATTACGCTGGTTCAGATCCGGCATCATAGGCGTAAACCAGCCATCCAGCAATTTTGTTTTGTCGGTATTGCTTGCATACGGATCAAATAATACCTGGTCCTTATAACTGGTGCCCGTATATGCCGGCCATTCATGCAGCCAGTCTTTCATTGGTTTATCCTGGACAAAAAAATGATATAAGCCGGTATGATTGTAAACTACATCCTGGATCAGTTTCATACCCCGCTTATGTAATTCATCACTCAGCTTTAGGTAATCTTCGTTTGTGCCTAACCGTGGTTCTACTTTATAGTGGTTGGTGATGGCATAACCATGCTCGGTACGATCTGGCATATTGTTTTGCCAAACAGGAAGCGGCCAAAGAGCGGTGATGCCGAGGTCCTGTAAATAATCAAGATGGTTTATGATGCCCTGTAAATCTCCGCCATGCCGGTGAAAAATAGAATCCCGGTTAAGGCTCTGATCCAGTAAGCCCGGAATTCTGTCATTTGCCGTATTTCCATTGCTGAACCGGTCGGGGATTAACAAATACACCAGGTCTTCCGAACGAACTCCCTGTGCATAACTGGAGCCATTGCCGGTACGCCGGGTTTTTAACGGAAAAGAAACTACCTGCGAATTTTTACCCTGCTTACTGCTGATCATAATCTTGCCCGGTTTTGCTGCGGCAGCAACAATCAGATCAATAAAAACATAATTGGGATTCTCTGCTACCTGTATCTTCTCCACCTGTACCCCCGGGTAATCGTCTACCCGAATTGTACCCTTTCCAAAATCTTTACCATGCACCATCACCTGTACTTTTGGGTTATTCATCCCAACCCACCAATTGGTAGGATAACAAGCTATTTCCTGTGCCCTGATGCCAATAGGCCCGGCTACCAGCATTAGGAGCAGGACCAAAACGCGCCTTTCGAACATATTCATTGATTTAGTAGGTAGTTCAGGATTTATTCGCCAGCATTTTTTTCTCCTGCTGAATTCTTAACCAGCCCTCATCATACACAAACAGTACACTGATTCCTGCACAGATCATAAAGAAACCAGCCAGCACAATGGCATAAATAGGTTGGCCATCGTAAATGTTTTTTACAATCCAGCCATTCACCAATCCATTAACGATTTGCGGAAGGGTAATAAAAAAATTAAATATGCCCATATAAATGCCCAGCTTGCCAGGCGGAATGGATCCTGAAAGGATTACATAGGGCATAGCTAGTATACTGGCCCAGGCTAGTCCCACCCCTACCATGGAAAATTTCAACATGGCCGGATCTTTCAAAAAATATACAGAGATCAATCCAATGCCACCGGCAAATAGAGAAAGTGCATGGGTCATTTTACGACCGAACTGCCTGGCAATAAGCGGAAGTAGTAGGGCATAGAGCATGGCCACAAAATTGTACATGCCAAAGGCAGAACTCACTTTATTACCTGCATCGTTGTACGCTTCTGTTTTGGAATATTCCCCCGTTAATCCATAAACATGTGTTGCCACCGCATCGGTAGTAAATACCCACATGCTGAATAAGGCAAACCAGCTGAAAAACTGTACCAACCCCAATTGTTTCATGGTACGTGGCATATTTCCAAAGTCTTTAAAGATCTCTGCTAAGCCAGCTTTCTGCTGCGCCTCATCCGGCTTACCATGGTATTTTTCATAGTCTGCCGGGGCATATTCCTTCGAAAAAAATACGGTTACCAGAATTGCCAGCATAAACACGGCTGCTCCTATGTAAAACGAATAGGTAATATTATTGGCTACACCTGTATCTCCGGGTGCCTTACTAGCACCCAGTTCAGCCAGTAATTCCGGCAGAATTGAACCTACCACGGCACCCAGGCCAATTAAAAAGGTCTGTATACTAAAACCCAGGGTGCTTTGTTTGTCAGATAAATTATCGGCTACCAGTGCGCGGAAGGGTTCCATCGCAATATTGAACGAGGCATCCATGACCATTACCATTCCAGCACCAATCCATAAAGCAGGAATCAATCCGGCCAGGCTGGCTGAATTCGGTAAAAAAATCAATGCGATCGAGGATAAAATTGCACCTGTCAGGAAATAGGGCTTTCTTCTTCCCAGCCGGTTCCAGGTACGGTCACTATAATGACCAATAATCGGTTGTACAATCATTCCTACCACCGGGGCTACCAGCCAGAATGCCGGTAGATGCTCTACATCGGCACCAAAGGAACGTAATATCCGGCTGGTATTTCCATTTTGCAGGGCAAACCCAAACTGGATCCCCATGAACCCAAAACTCATGGTAATAATCTGCGCAATGGACAAGCTTGGTTTGGGTTGCAGCCCGCTTTCCTGCTTTACACCGGAAGATACCGATACAGCCATAGCAATCGTTTTATAATGTGTAAAAATTACACAACAATCGAAAATAAGAAAAAAAATGAATGGTGAACAGGGACTTTAAAAAAACTATCCATATTCACCATTCACCAGTTAAAGTGCACTGTATAGTATGCACGCTTATATCACAAATCCATTCGGGATAACGGCCCCTTTTTTAACCACTACAATGCCGTCTTTTACCGTATACAGGGCGTGATCACAATTTTCGAGGTGAGCCCCTCCATTGATCCGGACATCATCACCGATCCGCACATTTTTATCAACGATGGCATTTTTTATATAACAACGATCCCCGATTCCCAGAATCGGCTGCCCGCTCTGACGGGCCTGGTTCATGTCATTAATGGTTTCAAAATAATCGTTGCCCATCAGGTAGCTGCTAACCACCGTACTTCCGTGCCCGATACGGGAACGTATACCGACTACGGTATTTTCGACCCGGGAAGCATTGATGATAGAACCTTCCGCAATGACGGTTTTCTCCAGCGTGGAACCACTTATTTTGGCCGGCGGCAGCATGCGTGCACGGGTATAAATGGCGTTTTTATTATCAAAGAGATTGAATTCCGGAATGTCTTTGGTTAAACTGAGATTGGCTTCAAAGAAAGAATAGATATTCCCGATATCTGTCCAGTAGCCATCGTACTGGTAGCTGCATACTTTGTATTTATGGATAGATTCCGGGATGATTTCCTTTCCGAAATCGGTCGCATCTTTTTTCTCGTTCTCCAATAAATCAAACAACAGTTTCCGGTTGAATATATAAATACCCATGGAA
>NZ_LUKG01000008.1:36805-69542 GCF_001601815.1 Flavihumibacter sp. CACIAM 22H1 | reverse complement strand
CGTTCTCCAATAAATCAAACAACAGTTTCCGGTTGAATATATAAATACCCATGGAAGCCAGGTACTGCCGGCCCTGCTGCCGCATTTCGTCCCCTGTGTCGCTGATCCATTCAGGTAATACATCCTTTTTGGGCTTTTCCACGAACGAGGTAATAAATCCATCCGAAGCTTTTAAAATGCCGAATTCAGGAGCTTCCCGCTCTGCAACAGGAATGGTGGCAATGGAAATATCGGCTTCGCTTTTCTTATGGTTTTCGAGCATTTCGCTGAAATCCATCTGGTAGAGCTGGTCGCCCGATAATATCAGCACATATTCGCTTTCAAACGGCATAATATGGCGTAAGCTCTGCCGCACCGCATCGGCTGTTCCCTGGAACCAGGTAGGGTTATCAGGGGTTTGTTCTGCAGCAAGTATATCTACAAATGCAGCACTGAAGGCACTGAAATGATAAGTGTTTTTGATATGCCGGTTGAGGGATGCGGAATTAAACTGGGTTAGTACAAACATCCGGTTGATATTGGAGTTCATACAGTTGGAAATGGGAATATCCACCAGGCGATATTTGCCTGCAATGGGAACGGCGGGCTTACTTCTGCTGGCAGTGAGTGGGTAGAGGCGGGTACCTGCACCTCCTCCAAGGATTACGGCAAGTATTTCTTTGCTGATTGACATATCGTTACGTTTGGATTAGATTGATTGGTTGGTGTTCGGGAGGCGCTATTAAGGTAATAAAGATTTGTATAAATCGATGTATTGTTTCGCGCTGACATCCCAGCCGAAATCGAGTTCCATAAGTTTACGACGGATGGCATCAAATTGCAACTGATCTTCGTACAATTCTACGGCCCTGTAAACTCCCTGGGTAATATCGCCTACACTGGCATTATTGAATGCTATACCATACCCCCCTGGCTCACCGATATCAAGTACGGTATCCCGCAACCCTCCCGTACGGCGTACTACCGGCACGGTTCCATAGCGCATGGCATAGAGCTGGTTTAATCCGCAGGGTTCTACCCGGCTGGGCATCAGCAGAAAGTCGGCACCTGCGTACATCCGGTGACTCAATTGTTCATTGTACCCGATTTTGGAATTATAGTAGCCCATCCAGTACGAACGCATGTTTTCCAACTCCTGTTCTACCTGTGTTTCGCCACTTCCCAAAACCAGGAAATTCATACGCTGGTCGATGTAATACAATGCGTCTCCGATGGCTTTTGGCAGCAGGTCGGCGGCCTTCTCCCCTACCAGCCGTCCAATGAAAATGAAAAGCGGCTTTTCCGGGTTCAGGTTAAACTCTTTGCAAAGAGCTTCTTTATTGGCCCGCTTGCCTTTTGCCAGGGTTTCCATGGAATAATGGTCAGACAGGTAGCTATCTGTAGCAGGATCCCAAACCGCTGAGTCGATTCCATTAATAATGCCGGAGCATTTCCCTTTTTCGTATTCAAAAAGCGCTTCCAGGCCATTGCTTTCCTGCCGCATTTCGTATAAATAACTCCAGCTGACCGTGGTTACCTTCCAGGCGCTTCGAATGCCCGCTGCCAGCGGGTTGATCATATTGTTCCAGTCGAGTATGCCCCATCGCCAGCCATCCCAATGCGGAATATAGTCGGCCTTGCTCCAATCCATCCAGCCCTGGTATTGGGCATTGTGAATGGTAAGTACCGTTGGAATTGCTTCCAGGTGGCTATACTGGTAACAGTATTTAAGCATAAACGGGATCAGCGCGGTATGATGATCATGCACATGCAGGATATCGGGATGGTGTTTCCAGGAGCTGACCCAATCCACTACAGCAATCTGGAAAGACATAAACCGTTCGGTATCGTCGGCATATCCATAGATCTTTTCCCGGTCGAGCAAGCCATTAATATCAACCAGGTATAGATCAAAACCCAGTTTATTTGTCGCTTCTTTAATAATGGTATAATCGAACCAGGTAGCGCCCAGGTAGGCGCTGGACTTATGAACCACCTCCCATTTATTTTCATACAGGAACTTTGTCCTGTACATTGGCATTACAACTTTACAGATATGACCGGCTTCTGCCAGGTATTTGGGTAATGCTCCGACCACATCGCCTAATCCACCTGCCTTTGCTACCGGATAGCACTCGGCTGATACATGAAGAATTTCCATAGAAATAATTACGATTGAATATAATAAGAAATTGAATTGGGGGCACGATCCATTGAAAAAATTTCAGACAAATAAAATTCTTCCTATTTTCACTGCTTCTCAGCAAGGTCATATTGACAAATTAAAAACCTGGATTTTATCATGTCGCAAACCAAACAACCAACGAATACAGGCGCATTAGCAACGCTTGTAATGGTTTTCTTTTTCTGGGGTTTCATTGCTGCCTCCAACAGTATCCTGATCCCTTTCTGCAAAACCCATTTTGAATTAAACCAATTCCAGAGCCAGTTAATCGGTTCTGCTTATTATGGCGCTTATTTTATCGGGAGCCTGATCTTATTTATTGTATCCAACGTACTGGGCTACGATATCCTGAACAAAATCGGTTATAAAAAAGGCATTATTTACGGTCTCTGGATTTCTGTGGCCGGAGCCCTGCTGATTATTCCATCGGCCAACGCAAATTCTTTCCCGGCCATCCTGGGGTCTTTATTTATTGTAGCACTGGGCTTTTCTTTGCAACAAACAGCCGCACAGCCCTTTGCTATTGCCCTGGGCGACCCGTCTACCGGTACCCAACGGCTGAACCTGGGCGGTGGTGTAAACTCGTTTGGAACAACACTCGGCCCCATCATTGTGAGCTTTTTCCTTTTTGGCTCCGTTACAGATGCCGGTAAAGAGGTAACCATTACCAATATAAATACCCTGTATGTAATAGTTGCAGCCGTTTTTGCAGCGGTTGCCCTCTTTTTTACCTTTTCGAAAAACCTGCCCGACGGCAAAAACGATGAACGGTTTGAAAAAGCCAATAAAGCCGCCGGCGCGCTTTTGCTTATGACAGGTATAATTCTGGCCATTATCCTGATTGGTCAATTTACCGATACCAGCAAACTGGCCTTATTGCTGCTTACGCTGATAACGGTAGTAGCTATTCTTTTTTATTCCAATGGTTCAGCCCGGAAAAGTCCGGAAGGTTGGGGAGCTATGAGATACGAACAACTTATCTATGGTATGCTTGGAATTTTTGTGTACGTAGGTGTGGAAGTAACCATCGATAATAATTTTGGTGCCTTATTAAAAACACCCGGATACTTTAATGAAGTTGGGCTGGACGAAAGTGAGATATCCCATTTTATTTCCCTTTATTGGGGTAGCCTAATGATTGGTCGCTGGACGGGTGCCATTGGTGTATTTAACCTATCAGCCATGGGTAAACGAATAGCAACCATTGTTGTTCCGTTTATTGCATTTGGCGTAGTTCTTTTTGCCAATCATCTCAAAGGAAACGATATTAGTGACCTGTATGGTTATTCCGTAGTGGTAGTTATTATGATTCTTGCCTTTTTCTATGGCCAGGAAAAACCGGTTAAAACCCTGCTTACGGTTTCGGTGCTGGCTACCATTTTTATGCTAATCGGAGTATTTACCAAGGGACTGATTTCGGTTTATGCCCTGATGGCAGGAGGACTTTGTTGTTCGGTTATGTGGCCCTCCATTTTTTCACTGGCAGTAGCCGGCCTGGGAAAATATACCAGCCAGGGCTCCGCTTTCCTGATTATGATGATCCTCGGTGGAGCAGTACTTCCGCCCCTGCAAGGTGTATTGGGCGACCTGAAGGATATGCATTTTTCTTATTTATTAGCAGCGGCCTGTTTTGCATTCCTTGCTTATCTTGCGCTGAAACTTAAAAACGTATTAACCTCCCAGGGACTGGATTTCGACAGCCAGATTGGTGGTGGACATTAATAGTAAGCGATTATGAGCATGACAAAAATTCCTTTAGAGTATGCCATCGGAGTTGATATAGGTGGTACCAATACAAAATGCGGCATCGTAAATCGCCGGGGTGAAGTCCTTCAGTATGAACAATTGTCTACGCCGGAATATGAGACGCCGGAAGCGTTTGTAGATGCCCTTTGTGTGCGCTTGAACCTGATGATTGAAAAAGTGGGTGGTGCTGAACTTATAAAAGGTATCGGAATTGGTGCCCCAAATGGTAATTATTATACCGGCACCATTGAATATGCCCCGAATCTTCGCTGGGTTGGGGTGGTTCCGCTGGCTGATATGGTTAGCCAGCGTATGCATCTTGCCACGGCCTTAACCAATGATGCCAATGCTGCGGCCGTAGGTGAAATGCAGTACGGAGCTGCAAAAGGGATGCGTGATTTTATTACCATTACCCTGGGTACCGGCGTTGGGAGCGGAATTGTTGCCAATGGCCAGCTTATTTACGGGCACGACGGTTTTGCCGGAGAACTGGGGCATACGATTATTCGTCCGGGTGGCCGGCCGCACTGGTCGACCGAATTGGTTGGATCACTCGAAGCCTATGCATCTGCTACCGGGGTTGTATTAACCGCTAAGGAAATGCTGCAGAACCAGCCGGAAAAAACCAGTCTGCTCCGGAAATTCAACCTAGACGAATTAACCAGCAAGCAGATTTTTGATTGCGCTATGCAGGGAGACGAAATTTCACAGGCCGTATACCGTTTTACGGGGCAGATTTTGGGCGAATCACTCGCTAATTTTGTAATGTTCTCTTCCCCGGAAGCTATCATACTTTTCGGCGGACTGATAAAAGCCGGCAACCTGATTTTTGATCCCACCATCGAACACATGGAAAAAAACCTGCTGCCAATCTTTAAGAATAAAGTAAAAGTGATCAAGAGCGATCTGCACGAGGCGGATGCTGCTATTCTTGGCGCCAGCGCACTGGTTTGGGAAATGAAGCAGAGTAATGCTTCCTTGTAAAATTTATAAAAAATAGTGAATGGTGCGCAAGTCACCATTCACTATTTACTATTTTCCTTCCTGCCATTTGGCTCTTCCATACCCCGGAATTACATGCCGTTCGGAATGATAAGAAGAACGTACCAATGGTCCGCTTTCAACATAATCAAGGCCCAGGTTATAACCAATTTCGCGGTACTCGGCAAATTCATTCGGATGTACAAAGCGATCTACCGGCAAATGCTTTTTTGTGGGCTGAAGATATTGTCCGATCGTTACTACATCTACCCCATTGTCTCGTAAATCTGTAAGGGTTTGAATTACTTCTTCCCTGGTTTCACCCAGTCCAAGCATAATACCACTTTTCACCCGCATTCCGCCTTCTTTCAGGGTTCTGAGTACCTCCATACTTCTCCAGTACTTAGCCTGGATCCGCACTCTTTTGGTCAGGCGTTCAACCGTTTCAATGTTATGGGATACTACCTCCGGTGCGGCATCGATAACCTGCTGTATCTGTTCCTTAATTCCTTTGAAATCCGGAATCAGGGTTTCCAACGTAGTGTCGGGGTTTAATTGTTTTACCGCTTTAATGGTATTGTGCCAGATCGTGGAGCCGCCGTCTTTCAATTCGTCACGGTCTACAGAGGTAAGGACCGCATGTTTTACTTTCATCAGGTAAATGGCTTCAGCCACCCGTTGTGGTTCATCCCAATCAACCGGGTCAGGCCTGCCGGTGGCTACCGCACAGAACCCGCAACTGCGGGTGCAGGTATTGCCTAAAATCATAAAGGTGGCGGTTCCTTCTCCCCAGCATTCCCCCATATTAGGGCAATTTCCACTTTCACATATTGTATGAAGCTTATGTGTATCTACAAGAGAACGAACATGCTTATAGTTTTCCCCGGTGGGAAGTTTAACTCTTAGCCAATTGGGCTTTTTAATAGCAGACTCATTTTTCGGGACAGCTGCAACGACGGGTAATTCCTGCATAATGGTACAAAATTACGTTACTTACGCTTACCGAAGAGCACGGTAACATACGCATTAAAAAACAGGTTTTTCTCCTTGTTGTTCACCATCTGTAATACTGATTTACTGTAATACTCGAGGTTCACCCCTGCTTCGATAGCAGAAACCACTTCATTAAAGCGGCCATAATCAAAGCGCAGGGCTGCTTTTGCGTGGGCCCCGGGGTTGAATTTGACCTCGCCCCAACCTACCGTAAAACCAGATGCCCCCAGGTAACTATATTGCCGAAAATCTTCTATTTCTGTAAAACGCTTGCGGCTTCTTTCTTCTGTTGTACGATCAACAACATCTACATAATAGGGTTTTTCCAGTCCAATACTTACTCCGCCTGCCCATATTCCGGTTACTGAAACCCCGTTTTTATTGTTTTTTCCACCGATCAGGTGTTGCTGGCCATATCCTCCTTTCAACTGGTAAAAATTATTCGCTTTCCCAAAAACATACTGGTTCACATTACCGGTGAAGAGGTCAATACTACCGGCATCCTTGTCTTCTTTAGGATGTTTTTTTTCATTGAATTCGATCTGGATCAACCGGGTTTTCCGGGGTGTAATGAACTTGCCTTTTTCAAACCAGATGCCCCAGCCGTCACTGTTCAACCGCAGGCCAAATACATTGTGTTTGTCAAAGATGAGTTGCCCCTCCTCTTCCATCTTAATCAGGGCATTGATTCTTTCCTTTTTCTCAGCTTTCTTATCCTTTTTAGGGGATGCGGGATTGGATTGGGCCCATACCATGGTTGTCATCACAATTCCTATCGGCAATAACAAGATTTTTTTCACAGTCATTTTTTTAGGTACCTGCTAGCGTAAATTTATGCAAAAATAACAGCATGACAGCATCCGTTGTTTACGAAGGACAATTACGTTGCAAAGCAACCCATGTACAGAGTGGCACTACGATTGAAACCGATGCACCTACTGATAACCGTGGCAAAGGAGAGCGCTTTTCACCCACCGATATGGTTTGTGTGGCCCTTGGAACCTGCGCCATTACTACAATGGGCATCAAAGCACAGGATATGGACATTGAACTGGCTGGTACTACCCTCGATATCCAAAAACATATGGTAAGTGACCCCCGGAGAATCGGTAAAATCGACGTAATTCTTCGCTTTCCCAAAACGTTAAACCTTAGTGAAAAAGATCAAACCATCCTGGAAAGGGTCGGCAATAACTGCCCGGTGTTTAAAAGTCTTTCACCGGATGTACAGATGAACCTGGTGTATGAATGGTAATAATTTTTTAATCAGGCGGTACAATACCGCCTGATTGATTTAATATAGACTGCCCGATGGCACAATCGAGGCAGTTTTTAGCCTGGCAATAAGAATGTTTTAGCTCCAGTAAGGCCTGGCTTTCCATGGCAGAATGGCAACTTACACCCGCCCGTTGCCATTGTTTGATCAAGGTGTTTTTTTCGGCCGATAGTTCTTTCAGCCAGTTCAGGGCCTTTTGCTGCAGCGCGGCCTGTTGCTGGTAGATGCCTGCTGCATATACATAGGGTACAATTACATTGATCAATAATTGCTGTACCATTTCTTCTCCCAGGTGTTTAGGGTAATAGGGCGCTACTTCTTCTAATGTAAAATGGTAGTGCCAGAAATCATTGGCTGTTACAGCCAGGTTTTTCGCCAGTTCTTTGGGGTGCGTTGCTTCCAGCCAGGAACTGCCCAAAAATCCGTTCTGATGCAACAGCATGGCTAACTGGGCCAGCCTTACTTCGGGAAAGGCAGCGGGGCGCATTCGCAGTTTTTGCAGCGTTCCATGCACGGGTGTTAATTGGTATTTGTGCCGGAGAAAAGCATATTCCCGCTGTAATAACTGTACATATGCATCGGCATTCGAATGATCCAGTAAGTTCGCCTGCCCCAGCAACATGGCTTCCAGCTGAATAACCTGCTTCTTATGGCGCGCTAGTAATCTGGTGGGCAGGGATTTGGCAACCTGTTCAAAAAAAGCGCCATTTATAGTACCTCCCATGTAACGGGCCATCCACCACCAGCAGCTATCCTGCCAATTGCCGTTGCTTTCCTTGTACAACTGCAACAAACTGGCGGCTTTCCGGGCTAACCGTTCCCGGATTAATTTCTCCTTCCAGGAAAGCCAGTACCCGGCAGCTATGCCCGGTAACCATTCCTCACAAACAAACTGTCCGCCTGCTTCCATTAACTGTTGGTACCGGCTTAACAATAGGGAGGAAACCCGGTGTTGAAGCACCAGGGTTGGTAATGTGTCGGCCAGCCGACGGTCGTCGTTTTGCCATACTACATGCAGTATAACATTGTTATAAGCGGCATCTGTTTCATGCCGGTGCTGAAACCACTGAGAACTTTTTATATGAATTTCAATATGGCCTGCCCACAAAGTTCCGTCCAGCAATATGCGTGCATTCAGGAAATCTGGTCCCTGGTCATTGTTCCAGGTGCCCGGGTTTCGGATGATCAGTTGCTCACCGGTTTCAACCTCCAGGTTTTGCAGTTGGAAAAATTTCTCCTGCCAGATAAACTGTAGTAACCGCTCTTTCATTTTTATGGAAAACTAAGCGGTTTAAGAACCGGGGTCAAGCGTTAAAACACCTGATTTCGGAGGGTTTGAATAACCCTGCTCACCGGCAATCCCATCACGTTGTAAAAATCGCCGTGAATAGAATGAATTCCTATCACCCCGATCCATTCCTGTATGGCATAGGCGCCTGCCTTATCATACGGTTTATACCGATCTACATAATATTCCATTTCCGCCTTACTGATTGGATGAAATTGCACCCGGGTGCTATCCGCAAAAGACCATTCAGCCTCTCCTCTTTTTATCACTACCCCTGTAATTACCTGGTGTGTTTGTCCGGATAGCTGGCTCAATATATGAAGCGCATTTTCCCGGTCGCGGGGTTTACCAATAATTTCATTGTTCAATACTACGATGGTATCTGCTGCCAGTACCACCTGGTCCTTTCTTACTTCCTCCTGAATAATCCTTGCTTTTTCGCGCGCAATATAAACAGGCACTTCTTCAATAGGAAGACCTGCAGGATAGGTTTCGGCCGTTTCTTTTACCCTGATTTCAAAGGGTATCTCTGCCCATTCCAGTAATTGTTTTCGACGTGGCGATTGAGACGCCAGGATGATTTTTTCCATTACAAGTACCACTTAAAAAATACCATCGTTAAAATACCTGCCAGCATAATTGCTTTAACCAGGCTGCTGAGTTGATGGAAAGACTCGGCTTGTTTGGCCTTCTTGAGATCAATCAAAAATTTTACAATGGGAATCAATACAGCCAGCGCCGTATAAATAACACCCAACCACCAGCCTTTGAACAGGCCAATGACCTGTATTATAAGTAAGCTTGCCAGTAAAACAATGGTCCAGATAGCTATGAATACTTTACTGGCCGTTAAACCCCAAACAATGGGCATGGTTTTACAGCCATAACGGGCATCTCCTTCCCGGTCTTCCACATCTTTAACCACTTCCCTGATCAGCGAAATAATGAAGGCAAAGCCACTGTATAAGATCGCATATTTGAATACGTTTTTAAAACTGGCTATATAAGCAGGATCATCAAACAAACTAACCTGCATTTCCGCAAAATAAATAACCAGCACTACCCAGGCGGTGAGCAACGAAATTAAAATATTACCTACCAGTAACTGTTTTTTAAAGGTGGTGGAATAAAGCCATAGGAGAATAACACAGCCAAAATTCGCAAATCCTATGATCGGGTTTCTCAATTCCCAGGAAATATAAAAAGCCAGTACAATGCCAATACTCGATAATACAAAATGCCAGAAAATAGCCCAGCGACGGCTAATAAAGCGTTGCACTACAATGGCGTCTGGCTTGTTAACCTGGTCAATATTCAGGTCAAAATAGTCGTTGATAATATACCCTGCCGCAGCAATCAGAACGGAGGATATTACCAGTAGTTCAAATACCGGAAACGTTAGTTTAAGATTATGGCCAATCGTTGGTACCAGTATGCAGGTATAAAACAATACCTGGGTAACAACGATAAAGACCAGGTTCGGCCACCGCACCAATCGTAGAAATGCAGCTATCGTTTTCAAAAAATGAATTTAAATTGATTAAAACTATTTACTGGAAACAGTGGTATCTATTTGCCAGTCGCCCCGCAGTTTCATGATCTTTTCCAGGATATCTCTTACACAACCCTCGCCCCCTTTATAGGGGCTGATATAGGCAGATAGCTGTTTTATTTCTGCAGCTGCATCTGCCGGTGCACAAGGCAGGCCAACGAGTTGCATTGCTGCAAAATCTGGGATATCATCTCCCATAAACAAAATTTCTTCCCATTCCAGCGAATATTGCTGCCGGTAATTTTCCAGGATGGCTGTTTTGTTCTCTGCCCTTATAAATACATCCCGAATACCCAGTTTCTGCAGGCGTTCCCGAACTGCTTCGGATTGTCCGCCGGAAATAATTAGCAACCGATAGCCCTTTTTAACCGCCAGTTGCAGCGCATACCCGTCTTTTATATTCATGCGCCGGGCCATCTGGCCATCTTCCAGTAGTAACAAGGTACCGTCGGTAAGTACCCCGTCTACATCAAGGGCAATGGTGGTAATTTTTTTAAATCGGTCTAAAAGACTCATGATAAGTTGATTATTAGATAACCCCAGCAAATTCCGGAGGGCGAGCAAAACTACCGAAAGCGATGAATACAAGCAGGATTTTCACTACTTTAATAGTCCTAAAGCAAGTATATGAAAAAAGGGATCCGCATTTTGGTATGGATAGCCGGAATTGTGGCCGTTCTTCTGTTAATTGGAGCCTTTCTACCCGGTTCTGCAACAATTTCCCGCTCTACCTTAATCAAAACTTCTACCCCTGTTGTATATGGGGTGATCAGTGACTTAACCACGTATGATGCCTGGATGACCTGGAACCAGGTAGATACTGCCATGAAAAAAGAATTTGGGCCGGTTACCAAGGGCAAAGGAGCCTGGTATACCTGGTCGAGTGAGAACTGGAAAGTGGGAAAGGGTAAACTGGAAATTACCGACGTAGTACCTGATAAGTCGGTTACAACTGACCTGGTTTTTGGAAGTTCTGATGAGCCTACCCGTGCAAAATGGGACCTCACCGATTCCGCAGCGGGCACAAAAATAACCTGGACCTTAAATGCCGATCTGGGGCATAATCCGCTCAGCCGCTGGTTTGGGCTGTTTTTTGATAAAATGATGGGGCCGGATTTCGAAAAAGGCCTTGCCCAGCTTAAGCAAAAAATTGAATCCGGCGAGTTGAAACTGCAGGAACCCAAAATGACCCTGGAAGAAATTAATACGCCGGCCTTCCAGGCGCTTAGTATTTTGGATACCGCCGCGGTAATGTCTGAAATTGGCCCGGTTTTACAGAAAGCTTATGGCGAAATGGGACAATTGATTCAACAGTCACAACTCCAGATTTCGGGTGCCCCCCTCGCCTGGTATTTTACCGAAGGAGCGCCTTTTGTACTGGAAGCTGCCATCCCTGTAAACAAAGCCCCGGCTACAACCACGGGCAGAATAAAATGGAAATCTATTCCGGCAGGTAAAGCCGTAGTGGTTCACTATTATGGTCCTTATGAGGAAACACAGCTGGCCTATAAAAAGATCCAGGAGTGGCTGAAGGCTAATAATAAAAAAGCACGGGGTGCTTCCTACGATGTTTATATGGATGATCCTATGTCCAAAAAATCCATGTATGAGGTACGAACTGATATTATTCAGCCAGTTGAATAAGTCAGTCGCTTACCTGGCTTTTTAAGGAAATGATTTCTTCGGTCAGGTGCTCGTAGAGATCTTTCCAGTCGGGATGCGGATTCATACATTCCAGGTGTTTCCTTACAGTAAGCATATCCTCTCGCATAGCCGGACCGGTTTGCCACAAAAATGGATCGGCAGCACCGGGCTGCGGCATAGTTTGCAGCCTTAAGCCGGTTTCCCTGATCAGGGGTAATAAAAGATCAAAGGAAAGCCTGTTTTCCTGGCAAAGCCGGTAGGCAATGGAATACATTAGGTTGGGAAAATTATTTACCCAAACAGCACTCACGTGCATCTGTAAACGCTGTTTATCATTTACTACCTGGTACGAGGCATTCATCGACTGCACCAGTTCCTGCAGTAATGCCAGGTCGGCAGGCTGGCTGGCCTGCAGTAGGAAAGGAATTTCACCACTTACCGGGGCTTTTCCACGTAAGCTTTGCAGGGGGTATAAAATACCGGTTCGGTGTGAAATGCCGGCTATGGCAGCCATAGGAATGGTTCCTGCAGTATGCACTACAAATTTGTTCTCAAGTTTACCGTGTAGCAATAATTCAGGAATGGCTTTATCGGCAAGGGCAATAATATACAGGTCGGCATGCGGCGAAAGATCCGCATATCCTGCGATGTAGTCTGCCTGCAGGAGGTCTGCCAGCTTTCGGCCCGGTTCTTCCGTCCGGTTCATGACCTGCAGAATGGAATGGCCGGCTTTTACCAGCAGGCTGCCCAGTGATTGCGCAACATTTCCCGATCCTATCAAAACAATATTCATATCGTACTTTTGATGGTATGAAATTAGCACAAAAGCTGGCCCTGAATTACCTGCGGGCCAAATTGAATTTTACGGCTGTTTTCTCAAAACGAAAAGCAGCGGAAATGGCGTTTGAAATTTTTGCTACTCCTTTTCGGCGAAGCAGGAAAAAAGAAGCGCCTGTTTTTGAAAAGGCAGATCGCCTTTTTGTACAGGTGGAAGGAAAAAGAGTGGCAGTTTATCGTTGGAATAAAGGTGGGCTCCGCAAAGTGATGATCCTACACGGGTTTGAATCTTCCGCTATCAATTTTGATCGCTACATAAGCCCGTTTATTAAAAAAGGCTACGAGGTAATTGCTGCAGATGCCCCGGCGCATGGTGCTTCTGACGGTACCCAGATTACGCTTCCGCTTTATGTGAAAACAATTGCTGCTGTTTACAAAGAGCTGGGACCTGTTCACAGTTTTATGGCGCACTCTTTTGGTGGGCTGGCTGTTACGCATTTTTTAGAACAGGTACCGCATGATGAGCAGGTGCGGCTGGCACTGATTGCGCCGGCAACCGAAACAACCACCGCCATAAAAAGCCTCTATAAAATTCTGCAGCTCGATGAAAAAGTGCAGGAATGTTTCGAAGAAATTGTTCTTGAAAAAGGCGGGGTTGCTTCTTCCTATTATTCCATACCACGGGCCTTAGAACATATACAGGCGCAAATTGTATGGATCCACGACGAAGAGGATGATATCACGCCCCTGAAAGATGTAAAACCAATTATGAAAAAATCCCCTCCTAATATAGAGTTTATGATTACAAAAGGCTTGGGGCACCGGAAGATTTACCGCGAAAATAAAGTAGTAAAGAAAGTGGTGGAATTTCTTTAACTACCCTCGCGTCCGCCGAGCATGGGTACAAAGGAAAAATTATCAAACAGTTCTTCGGTATACCCGCCATCTGATTTTTTGGTGAGTCGAAGCATTCGCTGAACCGCGCCTTCTCCCAGAGGAATGACCATTTTTCCGCCTGTTTTCAGTTGGGCTACCAGTTTTTCCGGAATAAAGGGGGCCGCTGCCGTTATGATTACTTTGTCAAAGGGGGCATAAGTAGGTAATCCTTCAAAACCATCGCCATAAAAAAACTTAATATTCGGATATTTCTTAAGATAGCTGAATTGCTTATTGTGATCGAACAAAGCTTTCTGGCGCTCGATGGTATATACCTGCGCACCCATTTCTGCCAGTACACAGGCCTGGTAAGCGCTTCCGGTGCCAATTTCCAGCACTTTATCAAAGGGTTTGACCTCCAGTAACTGACTTTGATAGGCCACCGTATAGGGTTGAGAAATGGTTTGCCCTACGGCAATCGGGAAGGCTTTGTCTTCATAGGCTTTTTCATCAAAAGCTGAATCCAGGAAATAATGACGGGGCAAATGAAGAATGGCATCCAGTACACGCTCGTCTGTGATGCCTTTCTCCTTTAAAAGGTCAACTAATTTCTTGCGAAGTCCTTTATGCCGGTACGTATCTTCAAATCGTCTCATAAACGCCCGCAAGATATAGAAAATGCAGGTAAGCCGGTACGCGCCCTATAATTTCATATCAGTAATAATACCTTTAATACGACCATCCAGTTCCGCTTCTTTCGCAGCAAAGGAGGCAATGTCTGGTAAGCTGGTGAATACACTGAAGTAGAATTTTATTTTGGGCTCCGTACCACTTGGCCGGGCTGATATTTTACTGCCATCGGCAAGGATAAACTGCAACACATTGCTTTTGGGTAGGGCAATGGTCCACTCCTCTCCTGTCTGTAAGTTTTTTCCCTTTTGTAATTCATAATCGAGCAACTGCACCACTGCCGATCCGTTGATGGATAATGGCGGATTGGTGCGATACCCTTCCATCATGGCGGCTATCTGTTGCTGGCCGTCCATGCCTTTTTTGGTAATGGAAATCAGGTGCTCTTTATAATAGCCGTATTGTACATAAAGGTCAATTAGTTTTTGGTAGAGGCTTCTGCCCTTATCTTTTTCATAGGCTGCCATTTCACATAACAGGGCAACAGCACTTACTGCATCTTTATCGCGCAATTGAGACCCGATCATCAATCCATAACTTTCCTCCCCTCCTATGACATAATTTTCGGTTTCTTCTTTTTCCTTAATTAACTCTGCAATCCATTTGAAACCGGTTAATACATTATAACAGGAAATGCTATTTTGAGCGGCAATTTCATCGATCAGTTCGGTGGTAACAATGGTTTTTACAACCATGTCATTGGCTTTGGCCAGGCCTTTTGCTTTTCTTGCTTCAATCATATAATTGAATGCCAGCACAGCCGTTTGGTTACCGTTCATCAGCACCCAGTTACCCGCGCTGTCTTTTACGCCGATGCCTACCCGATCAGCATCAGGGTCGGTACCCAATAAAATATCAGCGTCTATTTCCTTCGCTTTCTTAAGGCCAAGCGCCATGGCGTCCGCTTCTTCCGGATTCGGGTAGTTGACGGTAGGGAAATTTCCATTCGGTTCACTTTGTTCCTCAACGATGGTAATATTGGTAAATCCAAAATCTGTTAATACATCCGGAACCAGTTTTATGCCGGTTCCGTGTATGGGCGTATATACAATTTTCAGGTCTTTCTGCCGCGCTATTACGTCGGGGTATACACTCAGGCTTTTTACCATCTTCCGGTATTCGGTATCCATGGCCTCACCGATCAGGGTAATATTCGCTTCTCCCCCCGACCATTTAACTTCATCTACCGAAGCAATTTTTTCCACTTCTTTTATCACGTTTTTATCGTGTGGTGGCACCAGTTGTCCCCCGTCGTTCCAATAAGCCTTATAGCCATTGTATTCTTTTGGGTTATGAGAGGCGGTACAAACCACACCGCCCTGGCAGCCCAGGGCACGGATACTGAAACTTAATTCAGGCGTTGGACGAAGCGCTTCAAACAGGTATACCTGAATACCGTTAGCGGCAAAAACATTTGCAGTGGTTTCGGCAAAAAAGCGGCTATTGTTCCGGCTATCGTGGGCAATGGCCACTTTTATAGCGGTTCCTGGAAAGCTTGCTTTCAGGTAATTGGCAAACCCCTGGGTAGCCATACCAACGGTGTATTTATTCATCCGGTTGGATCCCACCCCCATGATTCCGCGCAGTCCGCCGGTTCCAAATTCCAGGTTACGATAAAATGAATCGGCAAGTTCTGTAGGATTATTCTTTACTAATTGCTCTATACTGGCTTTTGTTTCGGCATCGTAATTACCGTTCAGCCACTGGTCCACTTTTGCTTGTATTGCTGCATCCATATAGTTCGCTTTTTTATCGGGGTTGAAGATATAGAATCTGAATGGAATCTGTTTAAGTGGTTAAAACGTATTTTTATGACTGAAATAATCTGAATTATTGGATAAGCCTGTATTTTATTATCGTTTATTGAATTGTATCCTGTGGTTATTATATCCTCTTCAGGTACTGTTTGCCCAAGCAGCCATTCCAACCAGGCCAGATAGTCTGGGGGGTAATTCTTTGCAGCCAAGTATCGATAGCAATGCCAGCCGCCCGTTGCAGGGAATTGCGGGCAGGTATGCGGTGGCTCCCGCTTCACGCAAATGGTGGGTGGCGGGTGGGCATGCAGCGGTTTGGACAGGCACTTATATTGCGCTGAATAAAGCCTGGTACGATGGGTATGAACGGCAGGGGTTTCACCTGTTTGATGATTCCAAAGAATGGAATCAACTGGATAAGGCCGGTCATACCTGGACCACCTATCAACTTGGCCGGATTTCCGGTGAGCTGTGGAAATGGTCGGGCCTCCGCCACTCTACCGCCGTATGGCTGGGAGGCGCCAGCGCTATGGCTTATCAGGGAATTATTGAATTGCAGGATGCCTATTCCGCCAAATGGGGCTTTAGCTGGTGGGATATAGCGGCGAATACCATTGGAGCTGCGGCCTATGTATCACAGGAACTAGGCTGGAAAGAACAACGGATCCAGATAAAAATGGGTTATTTCCCCTATTCCTACCCGTCAGATCTAAAAGCCCGTCAACAAGAATTATTTGGCAAAAGCTGGTCGGAACAAATCCTGAAAGACTACAATGGACAAACCTACTGGCTGAGTGCCAATATAGATCGATTTTTTCCAAAAGCAGGTTTTCCCAAATGGCTGAATATATCGCTGGGATATTCCAGCGACCTGATGCTGGGTGGTATGGAAAACAGGTGGATCTCCGAAGATGGTACTGAGGTTAACAGGAAAGACATTCAGCGTATCCGGCGTTATTATTTATCAGCCGACCTTGATCTAACCAGGATACCTACCCGAAAAAAATGGGTTAAAACGGTGTTCACCGCACTGAATGCCATAAAAATACCTGCTCCTGCATTGGAATTGAACAATGCTGGGGGTGTTCGATGGCATTGGATCCACCAGTAATTATTCTAGGTAAGCGCCGGTAATCTGGTCGGCGTCCACGGTTACATAAATATGATCCTGCAAAGTGGTGGCCAAACTTATTCCAACATAATCTGCCTTAACCGGGTAGGCTTTATGCGTGCGTTCCACCAGGGTCAGAATCTGTATCTTTTCCGGATGGTGGGCTAAAAAGGGTTGCAGGGCATACAAAATGGTTTTGCCACTGTTTGTTACATCATCTACCAAAACGATGGTACGGTTGGAAAAATTTAGTTCCCTGCTTAAGGAAATGGTAGTGGGGTGCCGTTTATCCAAACCAATTTCCAGGATTTCCGATTCGAGCCCGGCTATTTCCTGAATCAGCTTTGCCAGCAGCTTTGCCATTACCACTCCATTGTCTTTTATGCCTGCCAGGATAATGGGCTCCTTGGTTCCTATTAACTCTTCTGCCATTTCATAGGCCATGCGCTCCAGCTTTTTGGCGGCCGCCTGCGCATCCAGTATATATTTTCGATCTGTAGACATACTTGAAATTCAGGGCGAAAAATTACAACAAATCATTGAGCCGGGGAGAAATCACTTAATTTAGTTGAACAATACTGTTCTTATGCATTACCTGCAACAAATCGCCTTTGTATTGTTATTGCTTGCCGCTGTCTGGTTTTTTTCCCGCCAGGTGAAATTTATCCGTCGTAATATCCTGCTGGGAAAAGACGCCGATTATTCCGATCATCCGGAACTTAGGTGGAAGAACCTTTTGCTACTGGCATTCGGGCAAAAGAAAATGTTCAAAAACCCGTTGGTTGCCCTGCTGCATTTTGTAATTTATGCAGGCTTTGTGATTATTAACCTGGAAGTGCTTGAAATTGTGTTGGATGGACTGCTTGGCACCCATCGGTTGTTTACAGGTTTCCTGGGACTGGGCTTTTACCGGTTTCTTATTAATAGCTTCGAGTGGCTGGCACTTGGGGTACTGCTGGTTTGTATCGTTTTCCTGGCTCGCAGAAACCTGCTAAAACTGGGCCGGTTTATTTCAAAAGACCTGGATGGATGGCCTCGCTCGGATGCCAACTATATCCTCCTTACTGAAATACTGCTGATGTTGCTGTTTTTGACGATGAATGCTGCAGATACGCTGTTGCAGGAACGCGGAGTGGCGGCTTATGCTGCACACCCAACCGGGTCATTTGTAATTTCCTCTCTCCTGCACCCATTCCTTAATGGATACTCCGATCAAGTACTTGTTTTGTTGGAAAGAACCTGCTGGTGGTTGCATATTGCAGGCATTCTGGCTTTCCTGAATTACCTGCCCTTTTCCAAACACCTGCACATTTTGCTGGCATTTCCGAATGCCTATTATGCCCGGCTGGAAGTACAGGGCAAGATGAAAAATATGCCTTCTATCCAAAATGAAGTTATATATGCGATGCAACCCGAATTGGCTCCTACGGACGCTGCGGAAGCGCCTTCCTTCGGGGCCAAGGACGTAATGGAACTTAGTTGGCGGAATTTGCTGGATGCGTATAGCTGTACGGAATGCGGACGTTGTTCTGCAGCTTGCCCCGCAAATAGTACGGGCAAACTTTTATCGCCCCGTAAAATAATGATGGATACCCGAGACAGGCTGGAGGAAGTAGGAAAAAATATCGATAAAAACGGGCAATTTGTTGCCGACGGCAAAAGCCTGGTGCACGATTATATAAGTACAGAAGAACTACGTGCCTGTACAACCTGTAATGCCTGTGTGGAAGCATGCCCGGTAAGTATTAACCCGCTTGAAATAATTCTTGAACTGCGCCGCTCCCTGGTAATGGAAGCAAGTAATGCACCGCAGGAATGGAATGCCATGTTCTCCAACGTGGAAAATAATTTTGCTCCCTGGAAATTTAGTCCCGATGAGCGGGATGCCTGGATCAACAATTAACCATTTAGCTGATTTGAATAAAAGGGTGACTGATTCTGGTCACCTTTTTTGTTGCTATAGGTGGTTAGATTTATAAAAAATTGAGGTATGGCAATATTAGCAAACAAAGTGGCCATTGTTACCGGGGCAGGCTCCGGTATTGGCAGGGCAATAGCACTTGCGTATGCGAAAGAAGGTGCAAAACTGGTTGTATCGGATATAAATGAAGCAGGCGGACAGGAGACCCTAAGCCTCATTGCAGCTGCCGGCGGAGTAGCTAGTTTTTTCAAAGCAGATACGTCCTCTGCAGAAGATAACCGGCAACTGGTGGATAAAGCAATTCAGGAATACGGCGGATTACACATTGCCTGTAACAATGCGGGCATCGGAGGTCCGCTGGCTGCTACCGCCGACTACCCTATTGATGGCTGGAATAAAGTTATTGGTGTAAACCTGAATGGCGTTTTTTATGGCATGCATTTTCAGATTCAGGCGCTTTTAAAGAGCGGGGGTGGTGCCATTATTAATATGGCCTCTATCCTGGGTGCTGTGGGCACCCGTTTTTCCCCGGCATATGTTGCCGCAAAACACGGGGTACTTGGTTTAACAAAAGCGGCCGCCCTTGAATACGCCAACCAGGGAGTTCGGATCAATTGCATTGGACCGGGTTATATACGTACCCCACTATTGACCAATAACCTTGATGAGGCAACCCTTGAGCAGATTAAAGGCCTACATCCTATCGGAAGATTGGGAGATGCGGATGAAGTTGCCGAACTGGCACTCTGGCTAAGTTCCGATAAGGCTTCGTTTGTGACAGGCGCATATTATCCGGTGGATGGCGGCTATCTGGCACAATAAAGAATTACCGATATTTATGCCAAAACTGGCTATGATCCGTTATCTGGCACTGGGTGATTCTTATACGGTTGGTGAGCAGGTAACCCTCACGGAAAGCTTCCCTTATCAATTGGTACAAAGCCTTCGCTTAAAGGGCTGGGAAATAAATGCACCGGAGATCCTTGCAAAAACGGGCTGGACAACGGACGAATTGCTGGCCGGTATGGAATCTTTCCGGTTCCTACCTTCCTATGATTGGGTAAGTTTATTGATTGGTGTAAATAATCAATACCGGGGCTGGCCGATCGATACCTATGCAACCGAATTTGAGCAGTTGCTCCGGAAAGCCATTCAATTAGCAGGGGGCAAAAAGGAACGGGTGGTGGTATTGTCTATCCCGGACTGGGGGCATACTCCTTTTGCAGCAGATCGTAACCGGCAACAGATCAGTACTGAAATAAATGCGTTTAATCAAATTAATAAACAGCTTGCCGAAAAGCAAGCTGTTTATTATATCGACATTACCGAAGGCACCAGGGAGGCAGTTTCCGACCCGGCACTGGTTGCCCAGGACGGTTTACACCCTTCCGGCCTGGAATACCAACGGTGGGCGCGGTTCTTGTTTGATTACCTGTCCCCAAATGCCGGAGGTTCTATACCCAATGCCCGCAAGTAAACATAGCCCTGCCCGCGGTGGTGAATTTCATTATCTATCAGGTATTGAATAGTGCTGAAATTGGTGCCTTCATAGGCGCCAAAAGCTTTTTCCACTTTCAGGAAACGGGCTGGTTCTATAGCAGGCCAGTACGTATTCATTTCTTCGGTAATAGCGTCCCAATAATCGAGCAGTTCTTCTTTGGTGGTAGGGCGTTGAGCGCCGCCGGTATGATCTATAGGTACCCATTCCCCGGAAGCGATCCCTTTAACGCCAGGCCCAGCAAGGGTTGCCATTTCCATCACCAATTGAGAGAAAGGACGCATGCCTCCTATGGAAAACGTAAATAATTCTTTTTCCGGAAAAGCCAGGATGGTACGGCGGGTTAGGGCCCGATGCCCCTGCCAGTGTGTAAATAATTCCTGTGGACTAAGCAATTCGGCCATTACTGATTGATTTAATGTAGCATTCATGAAATAATGATTTAATGATGATACCACAAAGTAAACAGGCCGTATTGACAACAGTATGTCAGCAGGAAAATGCCCCCTGCATTTTTAGCAGACCGAGCTGGTTTTATTTGGGTTCAGGTAATGACAATGTGGTCATTTGCCGCTTATTTCCATAACACCTGCTACAGGATTTGTAGAGGGTTTGGTAATATCCGCCGGTTACTGTTTCTGTAATAACTTTCGACGTGTTTTGCCAGTACCCACCCACATAACTTGCATCGGTATAAGTAGTAACATTTTTAACATCCAGGGTGCTTTTCCTGGCCACATAATGCTGCTCGCTTTCTTTACCAGATCCGCTGCAAACCGGGCAGGCGCCATAAAACTGTGCCATAGTAAGGCGGCTTAAGGTTACCGTACCATCAGGAATGGAACGATTATCGGCCGTTACCCACCGATGTGTTTTCTCATCTAATTTAATCGGACTGGCCATTCCGTTTATAACCACAATATGGCCGGTTTCCAGTTTATTGTATTCGATGGTGGAGTTACCTTTCGCCAGGTTTCCATACGCCCATACACCTTTTGACTCCGTAGTTTTTGTTTGAAGAAATCCATCGCCGTGGTAAACACCATTCATCCAGTAGCCGCTGTAATAGGTTTCCGCACGAACACCCAATGCAAAGTTTTGGAGAGATTTGTGCCAGATATAAGTGCCATATCCTTCCTTTATAGTTCCATTCGGCAATACAATGGTGCCGGTGTAGGAAGTATAAAATCTTACACCATCTACACCTATTATCACGGTTGTTCCCACCAGCATAGAGTCACCATCGAACGTACCTACCCGGTAATTGCCGTTTTTGAATTGCTGAAATCCCGCACCCATTGGTTTACCAGCATTAAAGTAGCCGGTATACTCATATTCCATTTGCCCGGAAGCATCCATTTTTCTTAGACGTCCGAAATTCGTAGGTCTGCCTTCATTGTCGAGAGGTACGATATAGGCGTGTTGGGCATCGGGTTTGAACGCTACGGTACCTGCAACATCGCCCGGGTAAATTCCCGCTTTCTGGGGTTCAAAATAACGGCCGGAATGCCAGGCCTGGCGAGCCAGTTTTCCGTCCGGAAGTATTTTTTCCTGGTGCATATTCGTTATAGCAAAACCATGTGCCATGCCATTTCGGAATGAGCCCCGGAACAGTCCTTTACCTTCCATTCCTTTTTTCTGAAATTCAAAAACCACGTCGTCATTATTGGGAGAAGTAAGATCCTCCCCTGTTGTTAAAAGCGATGCTTCCATCAGCTCTACATTCAACTGCCCCTTTCCGGATGGTTTGGACTTTTTAAATTCTCCTTCATACCTTAAGGAATTCCAGAAAAACTGTTTCAGCATTGTTTTTCCAAACAGTACGATCCATTCAAACTCAGGTACCATATTTAATTCCACCGCAACCAATACCCCTTTACCGTTTAGCTCTCCGTTGGCGTATTGCCCATACTTTATCAGCTGTGGTTTCAGTTCCAAAACATTCTCCAGTTTTGGTTGTCCCGAATTGGTAAGTAGTAAAAAATCAACTTCGGTATATTGTTTATCGCTCCGGTAATAGGTGGGTTTATCATAAACCACTTCCATCGCTTCGCCTTCCAGTTTCCCGTTTTTAAAGTTTCCGACCAGGTATACAGCCCCCACCACGGCATTGGTATCGATCCTTAGCACCCCATAACCGTTAGCGCAATTGCCCTGAATGCATTCCTGCGCCTGCATGGTTACCGAATAAGCGAACAGGAGGATTAATAGTATCGTTCTCATAACAGTTGGCCATATTTTGTAGTGGTACCATTTTGTTTCAGGTCAATTACTTCGAGGTAACAGGCTTCGTTATTGACCAGGCTGGAAATGATGTATAGGTAGCGGTCGTTTAAATAGTACCAGTAATCGGTGTCAGGTACTGTCTTTAGAAAGCTTCTTGGATAGGTAGCCACCTGTTTTCCGGCTTTAAGGTCGTAGTGGTGGAAAGCGTCAAATCCCCTGTAGATCAGGTACCGGTTATCTGCAGAAAGGATCAGACCGGTTGTATATTCCGGCTTTACATCAAGGACCGCTTTTTTTGTCTGCAGATCAAAAAAACGGGTGGTCATAGCCTGCGTTCCCTGGCTAAAAAGCTGAACGGGCTGGCTGGATGGACTAAGCCCCAGTAAGGCATACCGTCCATCGGAAAGTATCTTTACTTCCAGTATAGAAAGTCCGCCTATTGCTGGCAGCTCTTCCCGGGGCTGTTGGCTGTCGCTTCCATCATCCGCAAAAGAATACAGGCTTTCCTTTGAAGCCATATAAAATCTATTATTGGTGGCACAACCGGTTATGATCAGTTTGCGATTGGCTTTCATTTCTTCGCTGACCAGCTTATAAATATTTTCCAGTTCCCGGATTTTTTTATACCTGCCTTGTGTGGAGGGGTCATATTCCAGCAACCAGATTTCATTGTTTCTTTTACCGCCCCGGCCCAGTACTTTGGTTCTTGTTCTTCCAAGTACATAAAAATATTCTCCTTTCGAAGTAGAAACCTGTTGAAAACCACCGTTGGTGAAGGTTTTTTCCGGCGCTACCTGTACCGCTGCCAGATTGGGTATATACCTTTTTTTGGAAGGCAGGTACCATGCATTAGCTCCCCTGAAAAAAACAACACTGTCGCCGGCTGGCATAAATGTGGGGTAATGGTGCTGGGCCGATAGGGCAACAGGGTAAATCAATACAAATAAAATACCTACATACCTTAGTAATTGCTTCATTCGGAACTGAATTATTGATAAGAATGCTGGAAAATTTTAGTGTTAACGAAAGGCTTTTCTGTTCTGGTACAAATTGCGGCATTTTTAATTTGCGCAAAAGATGGAGACCTGTGTCCGAACGCCTGTGTAAGGCAATAAAAAAAGGCAGCATTGCTGCTGCCTAAACGTTTCGTCGGGACGACTGGATTCGAACCAGCGACCTCTTGCACCCCATGCAAACGCGCTACCGGGCTGCGCTACGTCCCGAAACCTGCAATTCATTAAAGCTCAAGGCTTTTTAAATTGTGGGGTGGCAAAAGTACACTAAAATTTGATTTCACAAAAATGAAATAACAATGCTAATTTCGCAGCATTCTACGCTGATGAAACACTTATTACAACAGGTTGTTATCAACGATCCACGCTCCTCCTTCAATGGTTCCCGACAAGATATTTTAATCCAGGATGGAAAAATTGCCGCTATAGGACAGCAACTTGCTGCCGATGACGCAGAATTGATCCGGATAGATGGCTTACAGGTAAGTCCGGGCTGGGTGGATCCTTTTGCGCATTTTAATGACCCCGGTGCTGAACATAAGGAAACCCTGGAATCCGGTGCCGCTGCCGCTGCAGCTGGCGGGTTTACGCAGGTATTTGTTATTCCTAATACTAAACCTGCTATCGACGCCAAAACGCAGGTAGAGTATGTGATGGCAAAAGCAGACAGGTTATCCGTGCGTATTCACCCCCTGGGTGCCCTCACTAAAAACACAGAAGGTAAAGAGCTGGCTGAAATGTATGATATGAAGGCCAGCGGAGCTATCGCCTTTACAGATGGGCTGAAACCGGTACAATCGGCCGGTTTGCTCGTAAAAGCGCTGCAGTATGTCAAAGCTTTTGGCGGACTGGTTATACAGGTTCCGGACGATACCAGCCTGGCTCCCCAAGGGCTCATGAATGAGGGCATCGTATCAACCCGTCTTGGCTTGCCCGGTAAACCGATGATGGCTGAAGAACTAATGGTGGCCCGTGATATAAAATTAGCCCGCTATACCGGAAGCCGCTTGCATTTTACTGCAGTAAGCTCTGCTAAATCATTGGAGTATATCCGGAGAGCCAAAGAAGGTGGAATAGATATCACCTGCTCGGTTACCCCGTATCACCTTTATTATTGTGAAGAGGACCTGCTTCAATACGACACCAACCTGAAAGTAAATCCTCCGCTCAGAACCGCGGCAGACAGGGCTGCCCTGCGCAAGGCCCTGGCCGATGGATTGATTGATGCCATTGCCACCCATCACCAACCACATGATTACGATGCCAAAATTCTTGAATTTGAATATGCCAAATTCGGCATGATTGGCCTGGAGTCGGCTTTTGGCGTGGTACAGCAAGCAGTACCGGAGTTAAACCAGGAGCAATTGGTACGCCTTTTTTCTATTAATGCCAGGAATATATTCGGTCTGCCCGCAGCTGTTATTGAAACCGGCGTTACAGCCGACCTTACCCTGTATTTACCCCAGGCGAGCTATACATTTACTGAAAAAGATATCCGTTCCAAATGCGCTAACAGTCCGTTTATCGGGCATACGCTCAGCGGAAAAGTAGTGGGTACTATTTTAGGAACAAAACTCAGTTTGAACCTTTGAAAACAATTTACGCTTCAGCCATAACTACCGGAGTAATTTTAGGCCTGCTCTTTACAGGTCTTTTATTTTTCAGCTGGCAGCTCGGTATCGATCAAATGGTGGCATTTCACAAGTACTATGCGCTGTTACCGCTTGTTTTTCTGACTGTACTGGGTGCCGCTTATTGGGTACAGCATCGGAATAACTGGTCGATCGATTGGAAATTGGTTATCCGATTTGCTTTCCTGAGTTATATCCTTTTTGAAATTTTTTATGCAATTGCCAATTATTTGCTGTTTGACATAGTTGATCCTTCCGCCTATCTTCGTATGGTTGATACCCTTAATAAAGAAGATGTAGAAAGGCTGAGAGCCGGAAATGCACCAAAGGAAAAAATTGAGGAACTTATTAAAATGGGAGAGTACGCCAAGCAACCCATTACCTGGATCCAGCGGCTGGTTGGAATAGGACAAAATCTGATCCTTGATTTTATAAAATCTTTTCTTATCGGGTTCATCATAAAACAGGTAAAACGCTAATGCAACCACTAGATATTTCAATAGTAATTCCTTTATTGAACGAAGAGGAATCCCTTCCCGAATTAACGGACTGGATTGCCCGCGTTATGCTTCAAAATGGATACAGCTATGAAATAATCCTAATTGATGATGGCAGTACAGATGGTTCCTGGGAGGTGATTTCCCAGCTAAGTCAAAGCCATCCCGATCGTATTAAAGGCATAAAATTTCAGCGCAATTATGGCAAATCTGCCGCCCTGAACGAAGGCTTTAAAGCAGCACAGGGAGAAGTGGTGATTACCATGGATGCTGATTTGCAGGACTCTCCCGATGAAATTCCCGGGCTTCGGGCCATGATTCTGGAACAAGGTTTTGACCTGGTAAGCGGCTGGAAGAAAAAACGCTATGATAATGCGCTGACCAAAAACCTGCCCTCTAAATTCTTTAATGCCGCTACCCGGCGGGTTTCAGGCATCTACCTGCATGATTTTAATTGCGGATTAAAAGCCTATAGAAAAAAAGTAGTGAAAAGTATTGAGGTTTATGGCGAAATGCACCGCTATATTCCGGTAATTGCAAAATGGTCGGGCTTCCGCAGAATTGGTGAAAAAGTCGTAGAGCATCGGGCCAGGAAATACGGCGTAACCAAATTTGGGTTAGACCGTTTTGTGAATGGTTTTCTCGACCTGGCCTCCATCACCTTTGTGGGCAAATACGGCAAACGGCCCATGCATTTTTTCGGTCTTTGGGGCAGCCTTTGTTTTTTTATCGGCCTGTTATCCATTTCTTACCTGATAATTGCAAAAATTGTAAACCCGGAAGTCAGTTTGAGTAACCGTCCTCCATTTTATATTGCACTTACCGCCATGGTTATCGGAACGCAATTGTTTTTGGCAGGCTTCCTGGGTGAGCTGATTGCGAGAAATTCGCCCGGCCGAAACCATTACCTGATTGAGGAAAAGCTTGGGCTGGGTTAATCCTTTCTGATGCCGCTACACATAATCATACTGGGGCCTGCACATCCTTTTCGGGGAGGAGGTATAACTACCTTTAACGAACGCATGGCAAGAAGCCTGCAGGAAGCTGGTCATCGGGTTGAAATACTGAATTTTACTGTTCAATACCCCTCTTTTCTGTTCCCCGGTAAGTCGCAGACTACTTCGGAACCTGCGCCGGCAGATTTGCAGATTGTTCAGAAACTGCATTCTATGAATCCATTGAATTGGTTTAAAACCGGCCGCTACCTGCGTACCCAAAAACCCGACCTGATATTGGTCAGATACTGGCTGCCTTTCATGGGGCCTGCATTTGGTACCGTGTTAAGGCAGGTGCGCAAAAACCACCACACCAAAGTAATAGCCATAACTGATAATGTATTGCCTCATGAAAAACGCCCCGGCGACCGGCTTTTTACCCGCTATTTTTTACCCGCCTGCGATGCCTTTATTACCATGAGTGCCAAAGTGGAAAAAGATTTACAGTTATTCCATACCAATAAGCCGATTCTTACTCTCCGCCATCCGCTGTATGATAATTTTGGCGCTATCCTGGATAAGGAAACGGCTTGTGCGGAACTGGGAATTGATCCCAATCAGAAGATCCTGCTTTTTTTCGGGTTTATTCGCAATTACAAGGGACTTGACCTGCTTTTCAGAGCAGTTTCCTTATTGAAGGAAGAGCGTATACTGTTGCTGGTAGCAGGTGAATTTTACGAAGATCCCGACCTGTACAAAAAGCTGTTGAAAGAACTTCAAATAGAAAAAAACACCGTACTGGTCAATGAGTTTATTCCCTCCGATAAAGTAAAATACTATTTCAGCGCTGCCGACCTGATAGTGCAGCCCTATCGGAATGCTACCCAAAGCGGGGTTACACCCCTGGCCTATCATTTTGAAAAACCCATGGTGGTTACCAATGTAGGCGGCCTTCCGGATTATGTGGAACCGGGTAAAACCGGTCTTATTGCAGAGCCAGACCCCGTATCCATTGCCGCAGCTATCAAAGCGTTTTTTGAATTTGGAGAAGACCATTTTACCCCGCAAATTCGTGAAAAGAAAAAAGAACTTAGCTGGTCTAATTTTGTTAGTCAGATCAGTGAATTATATGCTGGTTTATAAATGAATCGTATGAAAGACAGTATCCAATCCTGTATAGAAGCATCCATTCAGGTAAAAAAAAGCATCCTGGAAGATGGCAGTTTCCTGGCAAAAACAGAAGACGCCGTTGCATTGATCCTAACCGCTTTCAGGAATGGTAAGCGGGTTTATTTCTGTGGAAATGGCGGAAGTGCGGCCGATGCACAGCACCTTTCAGCAGAACTAAGCGGCAGGTTCTACTTAAATCGGAAAGCCCTTCCCGCAGAAGCGCTGCATTGCAACACTTCTTACTTAACAGCAGTAGCCAATGATTTTGGGTATGAAGAAATTTATGCCCGCCTGGTAGAAGGAATGCTGGAACCCGGCGATGTGTTAGTAGGGTTTTCCACATCAGGAAACTCGCCGAATATTGTAAAGGCCTTTGAAACCGCACGATCCCGTGCTATATCCACCATTGGTTTTACCGGTGCCGGCGGCGGAAAATTAGCACCCCTGAGCGATATCCTGCTAAACGTACCGTCAAACGATACACCCCGGATTCAGGAAAGCCATATTATGATAGGTCATATTATTTGTCAGTTAGTAGAAGCTCAATATTTTGCCTGATGGATTGGTTAACACCGGATAAAAGCTGGACTCTTTTTTTGGATCGGGATGGGGTTATTAACCACGAGAAGTACCAGGATTATATTTATCGACCCGAAGAGTTTTCCTTTTACGAAGGAGTGCCGGAAGCAATGAAAATCTTTCGCCAATTATTTGGAAGATTGATTTTAGTAACCAATCAGCGCGGGGTAGAAAAGGGATTGATGACGGTACAGGACCTGGAAGATGTTCATAGCCATATGCAACAGGAACTCGGAAATTGGAATGCTGCGCTGGATGCCATTTATTTCTGCAGCTCTTTGGATGATAACCATCCCAACCGCAAACCCCAGCCTGGTATGGCATTGCTGGCGAAAGAGGATTTTCCCGAAATCGATTTTAACAAATCCATAATGGTAGGAAATAACCTGAGTGATATGTACTTTGGAAGGAATGCCGGCATGAAAACCGTATTTGTTCAAACCACGCATCCGGAACTACCCCTACCCCACCCTGCTATTGATTTGGCTTGCAAGGACCTGTTAAATTTTGCTATTTTGTTGAAGCCGGAATGAAAATGGTAACTTAGCCGGGTCTGAAAAATATGAAAAAACTGATTTTACTAGCGATCCTGCTGATGGGTATTGGGCAGGTACATGCACAAGAACTTACCAATTTGCAGCGCAAAGAACTGCAAAGCCGGGAAGATAGTCTGAAGATCTATGCGGACAGCATGATTAATGCGCTTAGCCCCGGAAAGCGATTTTTAAGCGATAGTAATTTTGTAAGAATGCTGGTGCGATCTCTACGGATCCCCCATTCATTTTACTACCCTTTTGATTCGCTCCAAAGCATTTCACGGATATATGCACCCGATAGTAGCTTCCGGATCTTTACCTGGCAATTGAAAAAGGATGAATATTTTTATTACCAGAAAGGGGCCATTCAAATGCGCACACCGGATGGGTCCTTGCGCTTGTATCCACTTTTTGATGCCTCGATGTTTACCGCCAAACCCCTGGATTCCGTACGCAGTCGGAATAACTGGATCGGTGCTATTTATTATAAAATAATTCAAAAAACCTGGCAGGGTAAAAATTATTATACACTGTTGGGCTTTGATGGTTATACAGTAGGCAGTAATCGCAAATGGATGGAAGTACTGACTTTTAATGATAAGACAGGTGAGCCACAGTTCGGAGGACCATTTTTCAATCTAAAACACGATACCTCTTCCAAGCAACAGGTCTTAAACAGGTTTGTAATTGAATATAAAAAAGAAGCAAGTACTACGTTTAACTATAACAGTGAACTGGATATGGTTATTGTAGATCACCTGATTTCTGAAACAGAGGAGCCACATCGTCCGGAAACCTATATTCCCGATGGAGATTTTGAAGGGTTTCAATGGAAACAAGGCATTTGGGTGCATGTACCCAAAGTGTTTACAGAAGTGCCGGATGAATTTAAGAAAGTAGATCCATTTTTGGGAAATGCCCCTACAGACGATGCTATACGTGATAAAGACGGAAGTATTAACGAAAAAAAGCTGGAAGAACGTTCCCGGAAAAATATAGAAAAAGCTGCGGAAAAAGAGAAACCAAAACCTAAAAAACCGGGTGGCGGACAACAATAATAAAATACCGTTCAGGCAGTTGTTGCTGCAGTACAGTAATACTGCGCTGAATATTATTTTTCCACTGGTTCTTTTCCCCTACATGACCCGTACCCTTGGGCCAGAGGGGTATGGCATCATCGGCTACTACGAATCATTGCTTTCTATTGTAGCCATCCTTTCCTCTTTTGGCGTACAGTATTTTGGGTTGAAGCAGTTAAGTAAATCGGCCATTGGTGCCGTAGACCAGGCGAATACCGTATTACACCTGCTATTGATTAATATAGTAATGGCTGTAGCAGGTATGTTGGTATACCTGGTATACGTTTTTAGCAGACCGATGCAGGAAGGGCTTGCCCCCATTACCTTCTTATATGCCTGGGCAATGTTGATTTATATCATTCATCTCGACTGGTATTTTCAATCGCAGGAAAAATTTAAGCTGATATTTATCCGAACTTTTATTGCCCGGCTATTTGTACTGATTGCCGCTTTTGTTTTCGTTCGAAAACCTGCCGACCTGATCTATTATATCCTCATCTCCGCTATCAATTATACGTTTATTGCCGGCTTTGCCATCTGGAAAATAAAGCCCTTATTTGCTCAATGGAAATGGGATCCTCAACTTTTCAAAACCCTTATCAAGTCATTATGGCCATTTGCCATTCTTGGTTTTTTAGGCTTGTTTTATTTTTCCTTTGATACGATCCTCCTGGCCAGGATCGGTCCACTGAAAGAAGTGGGCTATTATGCGGTAGCAGCTAAAATTGTACGAATTGGTCTTAACGTGTTTACGGGTGCTTCCGTGGTGTTTTTTGTGAAACTATTCAGATCGGATATTAGCCAGCAACTACAGGCAGATAGTTTATTAATGACGATTCATTTGAGTTTTCCAATAGCTGCCATTCTATTCTTTTTTGCGGAACCGGTAATCTTGTTTATTTCCGGCAATAAATACCTTCCTTCCGTTGAGCTCTTGCAGATTTTTTCTTTGTTGTGGTTGATCGTTCCTTTCCATTATTTTTTCAACCTGCAGGTGTTCATGGTCAATAATAAAGAATGGTTGATCCTTCGGATTTTCCTGGTGGCAAGCGTTCTTTCGCTGTTGTTAAATATTGTGCTGATTCAGTACTGGCAATCGGTTGGCGCCGCCTGGGCCATTGTTTTAACGGAAGCTGTGGTGCTGGCATCCTTTATTGCTTTTTCCAGGGGATTGTTTCGGCTTCATAAACCACAGCTGCTTGAAATAATAGCCGTACTGGCTGTATTTCCAATTGCTTACCTGGTCTATCAGGTCAGCCATCGTTTCATTAACAATCATCTTATGCAGCTTATGGCGGGTACCCTTATAACGCTGCTGTTACATGTGCCCATCCAATACTTCTTATTCAGAAGTAGCTTTTGGCGGAATGTAAAAAAGGCATTGCCCTGGCAAAAAGGCCCTAATCATCCAGTTTAAGCACAGCCAGGAAAGCTTCCTGGGGTACTTCTACCGAACCGATCTGGCGCATCCGTTTTTTTCCTTCTTTTTGTTTTTCCAGCAGTTTGCGTTTACGGCTGATATCGCCCCCGTAACACTTGGCGGTTACGTCTTTTCGCATTGCACTGATATTTTCACGTGCTACAATCTTAGCCCCGATCGCTGCCTGTATGGCAATCAGGAACTGCTGCCTTGGTAAGAGTTCTTTTAATTTTTCACAAAGCTTTCTTCCAAAATCATTGGCCCGGCTACGATGGATCAATGCACTTAATGCATCTACACGTTCCTGGTTCAATAAAATATCCATTTTTACAATATCTGCTTCCCTGTAACCAATGGGATGGTAGTCAAAAGATGCATATCCTCTTGTCTGGCTTTTCAGCTTGTCGTAAAAATCGAATACAATTTCGGTAAGGGGCAATTCAAATATCAATTCCACCCTGGTTTGGGTAAGGTAACTCTGGTTTACCAGGATACCCCGCTTACCAAGGCAAAGGGTCATAATATTGCCGATATAATCAGGCTTTGTAATTATTTGCGCTTTGATATAGGGCTCTTCAATCCGGTCAATGCGGCTTGGATCCGGCATTTCAGTAGGATTGTTTACGATTACCTTATCGCCTTTGCTGGTATAAGCGATAAAACTTACGTTGGGAACGGTGGTTATAACCGTTTGGTTGAATTCCCGCTCCAGCCGCTCCTGAATAATTTCCATGTGCAGCATTCCAAGAAAACCGCATCGGAATCCAAATCCCAGGGCCTGTGATGTCTCTAACTCATAGGTTAGGGACGCGTCGTTTAATTGCAGTTTATCCATGCATTCTCTCAGCTCCTCGAACTGATCGGTTTCTACCGGGAAAATGCCGGCAAATACCATCGGTTTCACTTCTTCAAACCCTTTAATCTGATTGGGCGTTGGATGCTGCGCTAGAGTAATGGTATCCCCTACTTTTACTTCTTTGGCGTTTTTTATTCCCGTAATAATATACCCCACATCACCTGCTGAAACTTCCTTTTTTTCAGTCATTTTCAACTTCAGGATCCCGATTTCATCGGCAAAATATTCCTGGTCAGTTGATACGAATTTTACTTTATCGCCTTTGCGGATGGTTCCGTTCATGATCCGGTAATACACAATAATGCCCCGGAAGCTGTTAAAAACGCTGTCAAAGATCAAGGCCTGAAGCGGCGCCTGCGGATCCCCTACCGGAGCAGGAATGCGTTCTACGATTGCATCCAGGATTTTATCAACCCCCAGGCCGGTTCTGCCGCTTGCCAACAAAATATCTTCCGGTTTACAGCCGATCAGCTCAACAATCTGGTCCTTTACTTCCTCAATCATTGCCCCATCCATGTCTATTT
>NZ_LUKG01000008.1:22976-36343 GCF_001601815.1 Flavihumibacter sp. CACIAM 22H1 | reverse complement strand
TAATGGTTTGTGCCTGAATTCCCTGGGCAGCATCCACTAATAAAAGGGCACCTTCACAAGCCGCTAATGCCCGGCTTACCTCATAACTGAAATCTACGTGGCCGGGTGTATCAATTAGGTTTAATATATATTCCTGGTTATCAGAATGTTTATAGTTGATCTGGATAGCGTGGCTTTTAATAGTGATCCCTTTTTCACGCTCCAGGTCCATATCATCCAGTACCTGGTCCATCATATCCCGATCACTGATGGTGTTGGTATTCTGTAATAAACGATCTGCCAGGGTACTTTTTCCATGGTCAATATGGGCAATGATGCAAAAATTCCGGATATTCTTCATGTATCTGTCTGAATAAGTGGGCAAAATTAGCGAAAAGCAATCAGACAACAGCGTTCGGTGGAGTCTTTCGGCAAACTATTTGGAGTTGATCAAAAATCGGTTAGATTCGCCAAAAAACGATCTTTTTATGGAGCTAAACCAGGCATTTGAGCAGGCGGTGGCGGACAGTAAAAATCTTTCTGAACGGCCCAGCAACGAAACCCTTCTGCAGCTGTATTCGCTGTATAAACAGGCCACTGAAGGGGATGTGAACGGGGAAGCTCCTTCCATGTTTGATTTTGTTGCCAAAGCAAAATATGAAGCCTGGTCCTCTCTGCAGGGAAAATCTAAAGAAGCTGCCCAACAGGAATACATTTCGCTGGTGCAAAAGCTTAAGAGCTGATCAACTGCTTTTACTAACCGTTGCGGTATTAGGCATTGTCTTTCACTTCTTTTATAAGGCTGTCGTCGTCCCATCCTTTTTCACGGGCAATATCCGGCATACGGGCATCGTTCCGGATAATTTTTTCCAGCTCTTCAATGAATTCACGGCTGGTATTGATGTATTGTTTCTGGTCCCGGATCGAGGATAATTTTTTTACGGCCAATTCATCGTATTTCAAAAAGGTTTGGGCGGCCCGGGTGGCGGTATAGCTTCGGTGCCCCAGTAATTTCATGGTATCTACGCCCATTCTGAGTGAACTATCAAGCGTTTCCCGGTAAATATGTAACATGCCGGCATTCATCTGATCATAAGCATCATAACGGTTCGAAGACCGAACCATCATTTGCAGGTTAGGAAAATGTTTTTTGATGGTTTCGATCATCTCCAGTCTTTTTTCGGCATCATCGATAGTAATCAAAATCACTTTGGCGTCTGCGGCGCCCGCTGAATGCAACAGGTCGTACCTCGATGCATCTCCATAATAAACCTTGAAACCGAATTTTCGCAGGAAATCAACCCGGTCAGAATCGATATCCAAAATGGTACAGCCGATGCCATTGGCTTTTAAAAAGCGCCCCACAGTATTGCCGAAATGTCCAAAACCTGCAATAATCACCGGGCTTTTTTCTGTTATCGTATCCGGTTCTCTCTCCGTTTTTTCCAGGGTCCCGAAACGGGGTTGGATGACCCGTTCAAAGAACAGGAATAAAACAGGCGTAAGTGCCATGCTTAGCGCTACTGCAGCCATGATGATATCTGCAATTTCATTACTGATTATCTGCTCCTGCCTGGAGAATGTAAGTAGAACAAAAGCAAACTCCCCGATCTGGCACAACCCGAGGGAAAAAAGCAGGTTTTGGTCTGTACTTAAACGGAAAGACCTTCCCAAAACCAACAGAATAAGGCATTTTATTATCATTAATCCAAGCACAATTCCAAACAGTAATACCGGCAGGTTGGCAAGTAACTGAAAATTGATACTGGCTCCTATGGCAATAAAGAAAAGTCCCAGTAGTAACCCTTTAAAAGGTTCAATATCGCTTTCCAGCTCATGCCGGTATTCGGAGTCGGCCAATACAACGCCTGCCAGGAAAGTTCCCAGTGCGGGGCTTAAACCAACTTTGGTCATTAACACGGTTATACCAATTACCAGTAACAGGGAGGTTGCGGTGAATACCTCCCGTACCCGGGCTGCTGCTACTATTCTCAATAAGGGGCGAATCAGGAATCGACCGGCTAGTATAATAAAGACCACTGCCGCAAATACCAGCAGGGTTTGAAACCAGGCGGGTTGATGACTGACCCAGGTGCCGCCAGCGTGCGAGCTGCTATTATTACTGGCTGTTCCATTTCCTAATAAGGGCAAAAGGGCAAGCATTGGAATAACTGCAATATCCTGGAACAGCAATACCGAAAATCCACCTTGACCTGCCTCTGTTTTCATCAGTCCTTTTTCCTGGAAGGTCTGTAGCACGATGGCAGTGGAACTGGGGGCAACGATCATACCAATGGCGAGTGAAACTTTCCATTCATAGCCCATGGCCATCGCAATCAGGCATACCAGGCCCAGCGTGCAGAGAACCTGCAGACCGCCCAATCCAACAATAGGTTTTCGAAGTTTCCAGAGCAAACTAGGTTCCAGCTCCAAGCCGATTACAAACAACATCATCACTACCCCAAACTCGGCAGCATGCATAACATTGGTACTATCACCCACCAGGTTAAGAAAGGCAGGACCGATCAGCATACCCGCAACCAGGTAGCCCAGCACTGAACCCAGTCCGGCTTTTTTAGCAATAGGCACCATTAACACGGCGGCCGTTAGATATACCAGGGCCTGGAAAAGAAAAGAGCTTTGGTCCATTTATCAGGATTGAATAGAGGTTGGTAGGGGAATTAAATCGTTCATATAAATACATCCGGTACGTTCTTCCAGACTTATACGGTCAGCTTCCAGCCCCAACAAGAGTTGCTCATATTGAGAAGCATACAGGCGGATATCGGTGGAATCAAGCCGGTGTGTGCCATGAACAACAAAAGGTGGCCAGTATTCCATGGAACATAATCTGGCAGTTTGTTCAAAGGGATACAGGTATTCATGAATAGTTCGGTGATTACGCCCGTTAAGCTGGTAGGCTTCTTTGGAGCCACCGCAACTGATTATATTCATCCAGCCTTTTCCTGCAAGAGCCTTGCCGTCTTTTCCATAGGCCCAGCCATGTTCCAATACCAATTCCATCCACTGTTTGATGATAGCCGGGGCACTGTACCAATAAAAAGGAAACTGGAAAAGAATAAGGTCGTGTTTCAGCAATAATTGTTTTTCCTGGTTTACGTCAATCAGGAAATCCGGATAGGTTTCGTATAAGTCGTGAAAGCTGATGCCCGGGAGGCCGGGTATTTTTTGGAGAAGTTCTTTTTGTACCCGGGATTTTTCGAGTGCGGGGTGAGCGAAAATCAATAAAATTCTGGCCATGGTTGAAATTTACTGATTTCAGTTTATATGCAAAAGACGAGGTAGTTATTCCCAAAACTTTGTGGGGAAACTATTACAAACGGAAACGCCGCCGTCCTCTGTGAGGTGAAGCTGGTTCAGGCTTGCAGCCGGAACACTTTGTTCGAGATAGGGAAAAACTATCCGTTCTTCATACCGTACATGTTGTTCCAACTGATCAGCCAGATCACCCAGCAGGCGGTGGGTAATATTGGCCTGTTGGAGATGGGTCATGGCAGTACGCCAGAGTTCATGATCACGAAGAATGGCAGCAGCATACGCGGTGCCTTCAGGGGTTGTTTTTAATAAAGGCAGCAGCTGTGTTTCTTCCTGCCCGAAATGGTCCTTTAACTCCTTATTCCAGCATTGCAGTAAAAACTCTGTCATAACAGCAACTGGGGCCTGTTTACTGACCCCTTTCCGGATCAGTAAACAGGTCATTAATGCTGATTTGTGCTGGCGTGAGAGTGGTTGCAAACTTTCCGCTCTTTGCATAGTTTATTTTTTTAGTGCCTTTATAATGGCGATGAATTCGGCCGACTGCAGTGATGCACCTCCTACCAAACCACCATCCACATCGGGCTGGGAAAAAAGCTCATCAGCATTAGCCGCTTTAACGCTTCCTCCGTATAAAATAGAAACGCTATCGGCTACTTCAGCACCGTATTGTTTGCTAAGCACACTGCGAATAAATGCATGCATTTCCTGTGCCTGTGCCGAACTGGCGGTTTTTCCTGTTCCAATTGCCCAAATGGGTTCATAGGCAATAACCACTTTCGTAAGCTGGGTTGCACTCAGGTGAAAAAGGCTTTCTTTCAATTGAATTTCTACAAACTCATTTTGATTTCCCGCTTCACGAACAGAAAGTGGCTCACCACAGCAGAAGATGGGTTGAATTTCCTGCTCCAGCAATAAATCCAGCTTGGCGGCCAGTTCCTGGTTCGATTCATTAAAATACTCCCTTCTTTCACTATGCCCAATTACACAGTAAGGAATACCAATAGATTTCAACATATCTACGGCAATCTCACCCGTATAAGCGCCTGATTTTTTATGGTGGCAGTTTTGGGCAGCTACAAAATAGTTCTGTTCATTGGCTACTTCGCTTTTAGCCATAATCAGGTAAGGATAAGGCACGGCGAAAATTACCTGTTGCTGCGCTCCAAGGGCATGTTTTTCATGAAGAATTTCATCGAGTAATTTTTCTCCCTGCTGGTACGTGAGATTCATTTTCCAATTTGCTGCTGCGATTTGTTTTCTCATTCTTGATAGTCTGATTTAATAATTATCGTAAATATATCTCAGGATATGTTGTTCACGCGGTGTAAGGTGGGAGTTTTTCCATTTCTTCCAGTTCTCAAGGTCGCGCAGGGCGCGGGTAAAATCGTATTTACGAATGCCTTCCGCTCCCCAGGAAAAGTTAGGAATATATTTGGGTAATAACCCTGTTCCGAATACACTGGAACAAATACCCACCACTGTTCCGGTATTAAAAGAGGTATTTATGGCAGACCTGCTGTAATCGCCCATCAGCAAGCCGCATTTGTTTCCTACAATGGCTTTGCCACCCTGGCTGGCCGGGTGGTAAACGGTTATAGGCCCTGCACTGTTTTTTACATTGGAAGCAGAACTCCCTGCCCCCAGGTTACACCATTCCCCTACCACAGCATCGCCCAGATAGCCCTCATGGGCTTTGTTCGAATACCCCATCAACACCGCATTTTTAATTTCTCCGCCTACTATACAATAGGGCCCGATGGTAGTTCCACCATAAAGGCGGGTCCCCATTTTTACCTGTGCGTTGTTACAGATGGCAACAGGGCCGCGGATACAGGTGCCTTCCATTACCTGGGCTCCCCGGCCAATATAAACCGGGCCGGCGCTGGCATTAATGATACAGGCTTCCATTTCCACCCCTTCTTCCACCAGGATGGGATGGTTGCCGATGATGGTATTGGAGGCAGATATCGGGTAGGAAGCGACTGTTTGTAAAAGGAACTCCAGGTCGTACCGGATTGCCTGGTCGTTGAGGCGAAAAATATCCCAGGGATACCGTATACTCAGCAAATCGGCCGGGTAGGAAATGGTTTGCTGCACCCTTATTTTGTGCAGGCCCGTTACATCTGCAGCGTTAAAATGAAGAGCAATGGCCCCTGCTTCGGCGTGTATGAGAGCTTGGCCGGTTTTGAGTGCCTGTATTGCTGCAACCAATTCCTTATCGGGCAGGATATTGGCATGTAATAACAAATAATCCCCGGAGACCAGGGATGCATCAATCAGGAGAGATTGTTCAGTTTCTTTGTAATCACCTTCCCATTTATCAAAAGAAGGAAGCTGTAGTGCCGCTTCCCATTTTTCCCGGATGGTTCTGATCCCTACCCGTATATCCTGCACCCGGCGGGTGAGGTTGAAGGGATATAGATTTTCCGGCTGGCAATATTCCTCAGAGAAGATGATAGATTGCATGCTTAAAGATAATAAAGCTGGATGGTGAATGGCGAATTCCAGCTAAATATTCTTCTCTTTCACTATTCAATTCTCCTCCTACCCTGTTGCCCAATAAAAAAGCCGGCATTTGCCGGCTTCGTTATTATTTCTTTGCGTATTTCTTTTTGAACTTGTCGATACGTCCTGCTGTATCCAACATCACGTTCTTACCAGTGAAGAAAGGGTGAGAAGTGTTGGAAATCTCCAATTTAACCAGCGGATATTCATTACCGTCTTCCCATTGAATGGTTTCTTTTGAAGCGGTGGTGGATTTGCTCAAAAATGCAAAACCATTACTCATGTCCTTAAACACTACGAAGCGATAATTCTGCGGATGGATACCTTGTTTCATAACTGCTATTTTAAAGGCCGTACGGATTTTGCCGTACTGATTTAATTTTAGGAAAGTGCAAAATTAGTACTTTCCGTTGGATTTTGAACATTGCATTCAAAAAAAGATACTGAATCTATCTGGTTGAAAATCAACTCTTCATATTAATATATTGCAGCGGAATGGAAAGATTCCAGGTTTTACTGGCCTGGATTACCGACTGCAGGTCATCAATTTTTTTACCGGTAACCCGCACAATATCATCCATAATTGCGGGTTGTACCTTTAAACCACTGTCTTTTATCAGCTTTACAATTTTCTTGGCATCTTCCTGTTTCAGTCCGTTCCGTACGGGGATTTCCTTTTTCCAGGTTTTACCACTCTGGTAACCGGGTTTGGCGTCGAAATCGTAAATATTGGCATCCAATCCCTGTTTAATGCTTCGGCTGATAAGCACATCGGTAACCTGGTTGAGTTTCATTTCACTTTCCACTTCAATGGTTAGTTTGAACTCTTTTTTGTCCAGGTTTATTTCCACCGGCGATCCCTTAAAATCAAACCGGTTGGTTATTTCTTTCTTAACGGTATTTACTGCATTATCAAGCGTCTGGATATCCACTTTACTGACTAAATCAAAAGATGGCATAGGCTAAAATTTTACCCCTGGCTTACAGGGATTACTGCAAATGTAAAAAACGTCCTGTAGAAACAGGACGTTTGAACCTTAAACTAACACTCATAGAGAAAAAACTATTGCTGGTTATTATTACCTACCCGATTTTGCTCGTCTGTGGCACTGCCCGAACGGCGTCGCTGCGGGCCGCCATTCGTTTTCCCAAAACGGTAGCTGAAACTAAGTGCAACCCGGCGATTGTCCCAGCGGGCATTGATGCGGGTATCAATGTTTCCAAATTTGGTATAGCCACTGAATTGCATCAGTGCAAACGGATCTACTACAGAAAGCTTCAGGGTTCCCTTGCTTTTTAACACCTGTTTGGACAGGCCGATTGAAAACATGCCCATTGGACGGGCAATGATAATGCCGCCTTCCTGCATTTTGCTCCGATAAAATCCACTCAACTCAGCGCCCCATGTCTTTGCGAACTTAAATTGGTTGTTGATGTTGCCCATATAGGAGCTAATGGATGCATCCAGCGGTTCATTATTTACAAAGCCCGTAAAATGGTTATTGAACAGGTTTCCGTACAGAGAGATCGTCCACCATTTGGTTAATGGTTGATTATAGCTGATAGCAATGCCTATATTCCTGCGGGTAGCGATATTTTCTTTGGTTTGGAAGGTTACTTTGGTAGTATCATTCTGTTTGAGAATATCATTGATAACATCCGTTGTACGGGTATAATTTAAAGTGGTGTTAAAGACGCCCTTATAGTTGTGCGAAAGCTCTACGTTATGCGTGAACTGGGGTAACAGGTTGGGATTTCCCATGCGGAACGTATACTGGTCCAGGAAAAACTGGAAGGGATTCATATCCTGGTAATTGGGGCGCTCAATGCGCCGGCCATAATTGGCGGTAAGGGTATTTTTTTCATCCAGTTTATAACTCGCAAATACCGTAGGAAAAAGCTGCACATAATTACGGATAAAGCGTTCGTCATTTACTACCTGTTTGCCTTTTGCATAGGTATGTTCCATCCTTAACCCGGTTTGTAAGGACCATTTTTTATACTCCTTGTTGTAATTTATATAAGCGGCATTGATATTTTCTTCATAAATAAACTGATTCGAGCGGGTAAGGTCTACCTCCCATAGTTTCTCCTGGTTGTTCCAGGTTTTATAGGCCGCATCATTGTCTGTGGTAACATAGCTCGATTTTAATCCGGCTTCCAACCGCGATGATTTATTGAGCGGATGTACATAATCTGTTTTGAAACTATAAATTTTTATATCGGAAGGCAGGTCGCCCCGAATCAGAAAGGAGTCGGAAATAATTCCTGCCGGATACTGGTAGGTATAGTTATCGGAAGTCTGTAAGGCATTGGACCCGTACCAGATATAATCAAGGTCAGCCGTCAGTTCCCGCCCCGTAGTATCCAACCTTTTTCTGAAGTTGATATTGGAGCCAAAATTTTTCCAGGTGTCTTTATTCAGGCTGGAAGCCAGGTTGCCTGATTCCGGTTCAGTTCCACCTGTATAGATCATAGCAGAACTGTTTGAATTGAATTCCCGGGGATTGTAGGTGCCGTTGACCTGAAAACCGATGGTGGTATTTTTATCGAGTGAATACTCCATGCCGGTTCGCAAACTAAGGTTGTGGTTATGGAACTTACCTTTTGATGTTTGATCAAACAGGGAGCCCTGCGTTTCATTTTCTTTTGGTGAAAACTTCCGAACCAGTTTAAGATCATTAAACCCCTGCCAGTATGAATAGCTTAAGGTACTGAACAAAGTAATCTTATCCTTTTTGTAGTTTATACTAACACTATTGGGGGTTTTAGGATAGGCACCCTGCACATAACTCAGGTTTACGGAGCCATTGAATCCATTCTGCCTGCCTTTTTTTGTGCGGATATTGATGATGCCACTATTGCCCGATGCATCGTATTTTGCGGAAGGCTGTGTCATTATTTCCACTGCTTCGAGCTGGCTAGACGGAGTATTCCTTAGCAAATTGGCCAAATCCTGCCCGCTTAGGTAGGTTTGTTTCCCATCAATTAATACAATTACTCCCTGTTTTCCTTTCAAACTTAAAATTCCATCTCTGTCAACACTTACACCGGGCGATTTTTCCAATACATCCAGCGCTGTGCCGCCGGCATTGGAAATAAAAGCATCCACGTTTACAACCGTTTTATCGGCTTTTACTTCTACCATCGGCTTTTTTGCCGTAACAGTTACGGCCTGCAGGTTTTTATCGGCCTGTTTTAACGGAATGGCAGGAAGCTCCTGTTCTGTATTTTCTTTCAGCGGTTGTACTACGGTAGCATAACTGTCAAATCCGATAGCAGAGATCTGAACCAGTATAAAGGTTGCCGGCAGTTGTTGGAATTCGAATCTTCCTTCTTTATCTGTGGTGCCAATTTTGATTAATTTTTTGGAGGAGTCTTCCAGCAGTGTAATGGTGGCTGCCTGGATCGGCAGGTTCTGCTGGTCGGTTACCCTGCCTTTGAGAATTCTGCTGTTTTGTGCCATTGCACCAGTAACCGCAACTAAGAGGGCAAGTACGGTAATAAAAAATACTTTCATTGGAAAGGTGTGTTAGCTTGTTCGAGGTTAAAATTGTGTCATCAGGTGTGGCGAAAAAAGCAAAATGAGGGGGAACGGTTAAAATCAGGTACGAAAAATAGGAACTGGTTTTGAGGTCTTAGAGATCGTCCCGCTTAGCGGAACGATCTTAAAGATTTAACCAGGAGAAGGTTTAATGGTAATGCTACTTAACTGGTTAATTATTACCGCCCATTTTTACGCGATTTTGTTCATCATTTGCACCACCGGTTTTCCTGCGCGGCTGGGGGCCCTTTATAGGTTTACCGAAACGATAAACGAAAGACAGATTTACAACACGTGTATCACGCAGGTTTGTGAAACTTGCTTTGGTGGTTTGGAAGTCGATTTGCCCGGTTACTTTTTGGGTATAAAACATATCGCGAACATTGAGCTTAAGGGTTCCTTTTGATTTCAGTACCTGCTTGGAGATACCGGCTGCAACAGCCCCCATTGGATCGATCAGTATTTGTCCCTCTACCCCCTTGCTCCTGTACCATCCGCTCAGTTCTGCACTCCAGCCTTTATTGAATTTAAACTGGTTGTTTACATTCAGCATAAGTGTACCGGCAGCCACATCAATTTTTTCATTGTTCAAGACACCGTTGAATTTGTTATAATTATAGTTGGTGTAGAGAATTGCTGTCCACCATTTTTGTACAGGTACCTGTGCACTGATGGAAGCGCCGGCATTTTGTCTGGTACCTATATTGCCCTGGCGTACAATGGTAGCATATTCCGGTTCATTAAACTGCGGGTTACCCTGTGCAAAGGTTTCACTAAAAAAATCTTTTGTTTGGCTATAGTTTAAGGTGGTTGTCAAAAAACCTTTATAGGTATGGGTGAGTTCAATATTATGGGTAAACTGTGGTTGCAGGTAAGGGTTCCCCCGGCCATAGGTATATTTATCCAGAAAGAAAAGAAAGGGGTTCAGATCCTGGTAAGCCGGGCGATCAATTCTTCTGCCATAAGAAACGGCGAACTGGTTTTTGTCATTGGCTGCATAACTGATAAACAAGGTGGGAAATAAACTGCCATAACTGCGGCTGAACGAGGAATCGGTTCTTTCGGGGTTTCCGTACTGGTGCCCTTCATAGCGGGTATGTTCATACCGAAGCCCGGCCTGTATTCCAAATTTTTTGATTTGCCGGTTATAATTGAGGTAACCAGCAAGAATATTTTCCTGGTATTTGAAATTATTGGATTTATCATAATCAGCAGTCCATTTTTCATCCACCAGGTTGGAATAGTCGGCATTATTATCTGTGTTTACAAAGCTGGTTTTAAAGCCGGCTTCCATTTTAGCACCCTTTTTCAATGGGTGTGTATAGTCCACTTTTGCTGAGTAAATGTCAATATCAATAGGTAACCGGCCCCGCAGGTTTTCTACGTAGCGTTGATTCCATTGCGGATCAAAAGTAGTGTTAACAAAAAGCTGCCGGCTATTGGATCCATAACTTATATAATCTACATCGGCCGTCAGTTCTTTCCCGGTTGAATCAAACTGGTGCCTGATATTGAGGTTGATGCTTTTATTCTTCCATAAATCTGTATTGGAGCTGGTTGCTGTAATGATAGAGTCTGTTTGAGCAGCCGCATTCATCATATAACTGATATTGTGGCCATTTTGATTTTCCGGACTGAAATTTCCGTTCAATACAAAACCCAGGGTGGTTTTTTTGCTCAGGAAATAATCTGCGCCCAGTTTAATGTTATAGTTTTTGTTCTCATTTTTCATGAAAGAGGTCTGTTCAAAAATGGCATTGATCTCTTTTGAACTGGCATCACTAAATTCCCGGTTAATATCTAGTTGTTGGAAACTGTTCCAAACACTGTATCCACCATTTGCGAAAAAATTAAATTTCCCTGTTCGGTAATTCAGGTTCAGGCTGTTATTGGTTTTCCAATAAGCACCCTGCCCGTAGTTTAAACTGAGGTTTCCGTTGAATCCTTTCTGTTTGTTCTTTTTTGTTTTGATATTGATGATCCCGGAATTACCCGCAGCATCGTATTTGGCAGAGGGGTTGGTTACGAGTTCAATCTGGTCAATTGAACTGGCGGGCATGGATTTAAGCAAACTGGCCAGTTGCTCTCCGGTCAGGTAGGTTGGCCGTCCATCCATCATTACCTGAACGCTCTGTTTTCCTTTGAGACTGATATTACCATCTTTATCTACCATCACCCCAGGAGATTTTTCAAGTACTTCCAGTGCGGTGGCACCTACATTGGTAACGGCAGCATCTACATTTACGACTGTTTTATCTATTTTTTGTTCAATAAAAGGTTTCCGTTGAACCACGGTTACGCCTTCCATTTCTTTAACAACTGCACGTAGCTGAACAGACGGCAATTGGGCCGATGGGTTTGTTGTGGTTAGTTCAAAAGGGGCGGAATAGCTTTTGTCGTAACCAATAGCCGTAACCAGGATAAGGTAACGGCCGAGCGACAAATCCAGAAATTCGAAATTCCCGGATTTGTCGCTTGATTGAATTTTGACCGCCGATGAATCTTTAGCCAGCAGCAGGCTGATGGTAGCAGCTTCTGCCGGTTTATTGGATGCATCTGTCACCTTTCCTTTAATGGAATTGGTGCTTTGTCCCATACTGACCAAGGATAAGGTGGATAAGGCAAGTGTCAGCAGGAAGAGTGTCTTTTTCATGTCTAAGGTTCTTTAATTAGTTTGGTACCGTTCAAGGTTAATTACAGGTTAAAGGTAGGTACTATGTAATGCAATGTACATTGTTTTGTGTTGGATGGTTGTTATGGCTGATTTTCGGCAAATGGGCAACGGATGTTGGACGATGCCGGAAAGAAATAGTTACTGGAAGAACCGGATTCCTGATAAGTGGCCGAAAAAAAGGAAGAGCGGCCAATTGGCCGCTCCGGAACTTTTTATCAGTTATGGGTTATGTACAGGTGCTTATACCAGGTTTTTTTTACGGGCGTATTTTTCGGTCCAGAACCAGATTCCGATGCCCGTGATAACCAGCAAGCTGGAAATTAACTCGGCCTGTGTAGGATGAAATCCAAAAATGTCGTACTTGGTATTAACCCGGATTTTTTCAATAAAGAACCGTTCAACCCCGTTCACCACCAGGTATAAACCAAATAAGCGACCGGGTATGGTTATTTTTTTACGTACTGCCCAAAGAAGAAAGAATAATACGATGCAGGCAACTGTTTCATAAAAGGGGGTGGGGTAAACGGGTAAAGGCAGTTCATTACAATAATTACCCTGGCAGCCGGGGATGGGCACCCCTGCGTTTATAACATTATGCGGATAGGTATAGGACCAGATCCAGTCGGGTAGCCAGCCATAGGGGTTCGGGCTATTATTTACGATACCCCAGTCGCCATCCCCAGAAACCTGGCATCCAATGCGTCCAATTCCATAGGCCAGCATAAGGCTGGGAGCGGCTGCATCGCATAAATGGCGGATGCCGATCGAATGTTTTTTGGCATACCATATTATAGCGATGGCGGCACAAATTAGCCCGCCATAAAAGGTTAACCCACTGAAGGATAACAAAGCCCCGATAGGATCGGCAGTGAATTCGCTCCAGTTTTCAAGATTATGGAAAATTTTTGCCCCTGCAAACCCAAAAAGTGCTGCAAATACAACAATATCTCCTACCCGGTCGTGTGGCCAGATCCGAATGCTTCTTTTTTCTGGTTTGGCCAGCCGTTGCTTTTGTTTTTCTCTCCATTTCAATCCGGCAAAAAGCAGCCCCAGTAGCAAGCCGGCCCCTACTGAACCCTGTGAGGAAAATATAAATTCCTGTGGATCAGCCGGACCAATAACAAATGCGCCGATTATTTTATAACCCAATAAAAAGCCGAGTATAAAATTGGTAAGTAATTCGCCAATACTGGCGGGCTCCCCCACCGTTATGATGGTTTCTTCCGAATGCAAAAGCCCTTCCCTGCTTTTCCGCTTCAATTCCAGGGTAAGAATCCAGGCTGCCGCTAAAAAGGCAAGTGCAACGAAAAATCCAAATGAATTAATGAAACGGAGGCCTGGTAAATCAATACCAAATAGATCTTTAAAGGCGAAATATAAATTGGA
>NZ_LUKG01000008.1:21586-22669 GCF_001601815.1 Flavihumibacter sp. CACIAM 22H1 | reverse complement strand
AATTAATGGGCAAATTCATCGCAATGATAAGAAATATGCAGACGGCAAAAAAATAACCCCTCCCGACCGGAAGGGGTTATTTCAAAAAATCCTGTTTCTTAACAGTATTGTTCAAACGCAGCAATCAGGTTGTGCGCAATCATTTGTGCAGACCGGCCTTCGATCATATGGCGTTCGATAAAATGAACTAACTGGCCATCCTTGAACAACGCAATGGCAGGGGAAGACGGTGGGTAAGGCAGTAAATGTTCTCTCAGTGTACGAACCGCTTCCATATCAAATCCTGCAAAACTGGTGGTGAGGTGATCGGGTTTCTTAGGACTGTTATGAACAGCCATCAGCACGCCCGGACGGGCTGTACCTGCGGAACAACCACAGACAGAATTAACTACCACCAGGGTAGTTCCCGCTTTTTTTAACTGGTCTTCAACTTCTACGGAGGTCAATAACTCAACAAATCCCTGTTCAGTTAATTCCTCTTTCATGGGCATTACTATTTCTGCTGGATACATGTCTTGATTTTTAAGATTGCAAATTTATAGCAAAAACAATAAACTGGTCAGATGGTTCGAAACTGCCATTATGGCTTTTAGAAACGGCATTGAACTGCCTTAATGGCGTCTTTTTCAACTCTTATTGGAAGAAATCTGTAGCAAATGGCAGAAAAAAACGCCTGGTACAGCAATTGAACAAGGTTTCGTACAAACATTCAAAAAACATAAAACATACAAATTATGACACGCGTAAAATTCAATCAACCTGTTCGGCCCTTCTTTCACTTATTAGACGACTGGTTTCAGGATTTTCCGGCTAAAGCTGGTCGGGAAGCAGGTAATGCATTACAAACCATACCTGTAAATATTGTAGAAACAAAAGATGGATATCATTTAGAGGTGAATGCGCCGGGAAGATCCAAGGAAGAATTTAAGGTTAAGGTGGAGAACGGCTTATTGACCATTTCCTATGAACAAAAGGAAACGGCGGTTCAGGAGGATCTGAAACAAATTCGTCGCGAGTTTTATCAACATTCCTTTAAACGCAGTTTTACGATTGACGAAAAAATTGATGAGAATGGGATCCAGG
>NZ_LUKG01000008.1:20676-21235 GCF_001601815.1 Flavihumibacter sp. CACIAM 22H1 | reverse complement strand
AATATGAGCAAGGTTTATTAAAACTCTATTTGCCGAAAAAAGAGGTTGTGCTGGATCAGCCTAAAGAAATTGCAATTCAATAATTGTTTCTCATAAGCAGTTGGTTTTGGTTTAGTCCCGGTTTTTTTACACCGGGACTTTTTATTCTAACAAACTGTTAAACCAATCTCTCTAGAAAATGAAGTAATATTGCCTCACTTTTCAGCAAGCACCGAAAAATTACCAGAGAATGATTAGACGATTTTTCCTTTTTGTGGTACCGACTCTGTTATTCCTGTTTGGTCAGATGGATTTGAAGGCTCAGGTGGTTGATACAATCCCGAAACGGGACAGTAGTCATCGATTAGACACACTTCCTCTTGGTCCCGACAGTTTACCAGTGGCGCCCATTGATACAACCCTCCGGATTCTTAACCTGAATCCATACATGACCCTTCACGTTGATTCTTCTATCAATTATAAGTTGGAAATTAACAGGGCTCCGGGCAATTTTTTCTGGTTTTTACGCAATGCACCAGTAGGATTAAAGATTGGAAAAGATGATGGCACCCTCAGTTTT
>NZ_LUKG01000008.1:0-20018 GCF_001601815.1 Flavihumibacter sp. CACIAM 22H1 | reverse complement strand
CCTGTTTTTATCGGGTCGTTTGAAATATGACCAGGAATACAAAGTGTTGATGGGAATCCAGAACCTGTCCGATCCCAAAGAACGCATTGATACTTTTTTTACTATGATGTTTTATAACACCGAGATAGTAATATCGAGGCTTAAGCCCGGGGTTAGCGAAACAATTTTTGTAGACGAAGGTGATACCCTGACCATACCTATTCAATGCGAGCGGGGAAGTTTTCCCATTGAATCTATTTCAACCCTCACAGATGCCTCTATCAAAGGGTATGAAACCGTTCGTAAATGTGATGATATCTTTTCCTGGGCAGTACCTTATGATTTTGTAAAAGATGATGATAAGGAGAAACAGAAAACCTTTCATATAACTTTTGTAGGAGCAGATAAATTTTACAACCGCGATACGGCAAAGATTACCGTGGTAGTACGGGATGCCCTCAATTACCCTTTCCGGCAGGGAGAATATAACCGCGTGGTTAAGGAGATTCAACGCTATATACTGCAACTAAAGTTCAGCTTTAAAGAGTTGGATAAAAATGTAAAACGTACCAAAAATACCCGTACCAGTTTCGACTTAATGTCGGGAAGTTCTGCCCTGGCAGGTACTGTTTTGTCCACCAGTTCAGCAGATGGCGACAAAAATGTAGGTAAAGTAATGCCTAGTGTGGGAGTGGCCCTGGTGCCTGTTAAAGAGGCGGTGAGCCCGGTAAAAGCGTATGAGTCCAACTCGGCAGCGCAGGTAAGAACCAGTATCAAGCGGCTGGAATACAGTTTGTCTGATAATATGCTGGTGGGTGAAACCGATCCTGAAATTCTGACCAAACTGGCCAAGCTGCGTAGTGATCTGAAGCAGGTACAAACGCAGTTAATTGATGTTCCAATGGTTGATACCGGTGGAATGAGTGAAGAAGAGCTCAATAATTATTTTAATAGTCCGAAGGTTAATAAGAAATACAAATTAACCCGTCATTAATAGACAGTACACATAATTTATAAAATAGCCCCTGCAACCTGCAGGGGCTATTTTAATTAGTGCTCTTACCTTATTGCTGGCAACCGTTTTTGCGGCGTGTATCAATGATGTATTGGATTTTCCAGTTACCATCCAGCTTTACTAACTGAAAGGAATTGACTCCACAATGACTGAAACGGGTTCCAAGATAAAATTCATAAGGGGTCCAAACAGCAGCCATTGGTCCATCTACCAGGATGGATCCGAATTGAATCCGTTCATCCAGCAAATCTTTACCGGGCGTTCCGATTGCCTTTATAAATCCGGCCAGTTCTTCTGTTCTTACCTGCAGGCTTCCATCTTTGGCAGGTGCAATGGTTTGCAAAACGGCTGTGGGGGCAAAGGCTGCTTTTAATAAAGCCGTATCTCGGTTACGCATTGCCGTGAATAACTGGTTAATAGTGTTTTTTATTCCTTCTTCTTCTGCGTTCTTTTGTGCAAAACCCGAAAAACTAACAATTGTTAATACTAGGCTAAATAGCAGTTTCATGCTGGTGGAGATTTAAACGGAGATTAATTAATATGGTCTACTAATCTATAACCAAAAATGATCCCTATGGTAAAAATTGTACCAGCGGTTTTCATGACCGCAATGATTGTATTCTCTGGCACTGTTTCTCTGGCACAGGGGCACCGCCATTCCCAGGGAGGAAATACCACTGTTATTGTTGTGCAGGACGATGACGACTGGTCAGCAGGCCGGAAGCATCCCAAAAAATACAAGCATAATAAACATTCGCGTGAGTATGGGTATGAAGCGCACCGTGGACGAAGGGTAAGCCAACCGCCCCTGGTAATCTATGATACCCGTCATTTACCCATCCGGCGGTACAGCAATAACCGATATTATTATCGTACTCAAGCCGGTTTGCACTACTGGTTAGGCCGTGATGGACGGCTTTACCTGGATGTTAAATACGTAAACCGCCACCAGTGCGATGACCGGGAGTACGCCTATTGGGAACGAGGCGGCTGGTAGTTCAAAACAAAAAAAGAGGAGGCCTCTCCCAAGCCTCCTCTCCTCTCTCTCTTTTCCCCCTTCTCCTACCCCACAGCCTCCAACTTGGGACCTCCATCCTGCTCGCGGGCAATCGATTTTTCCAACTGGTGCATAGGCACCAATTCTTCTTTAGCCAGCGCAATATCATAGGGCCCTACGGGTAATAAGAGCTTAGCCAGAATAGGGGCTGTTTCTAATATGATGATCAATAAGCTGATGAGCAGATTCGCCATAAATACACTGTCTTCTCTTTCTGATAAACTGTGTAAAGCCTTATTACGGGCTAAAAAGCCCACATTGGCGTAGGCTGCCTGGGCAAATTTGTCTTTTTCTTCCTTTAGCTCCTGATTGGCTTTGTCCAGGAATCTTTGCTGCTTTGCCAATGCACTGTCCAGCAATGGAAATAAGAGTGCATAGTTGGCAGCTGTTTGTTCAAATGCCGACATTTTAAGCCGGGTAATGGTTTCAACTCCGCGTTTTCCGGATCCACCGGTTCCATCTGCTTCCATTAAATACGCCTGCTGTAATTTCAACAGGGTATCCTGCATTGCTTTCCGGCGAATCTGCAACTGGTCGCGTTCCAGCATAGCCGCGGCAACTTTAGCGGAATGAATAGTGTCTTGCTGCAGGTTGTACTGGCTGATCTGGTCCTGGATCTGGCGATTTACTTCCAGGTTGACCTCTTTTTCAAATAATTTCAACTCAAGCGGCCTGGCTATTGTTATACCAATAAAAACAGCCAGTATAATACGGGGGAACGCCACTTTCCATTGACTGGCTGTACTCATGCCGTATTTCCGGATGGTTGAAACCATAAACCGGTCGAGGTTGAAAATAATAGCACCCCATAACAGGGCGAAACCAATTGCCCAGGCAGTGCTGTTAAAAATGGTAAAAAAAGCATACCCGGAGGATAATGCAGCAAGTGCAAAAGTGGCCAGTAAAACCCCTCCAAGTGTATGGTATTTGGGGTGTTCAGTGGGGTATTGGGCAAGAGTTGCCTGGTGAACCCCGGCACACCACCATAAAAAATGGGTAGATTTTTCCTTGCTACCTGAAAATGATTCGTAACCTGAAATAGGGGTTTCAGGCCCTTCTGAAGGCTTCGACATAACGTTAAACGGTTGAGGAATCAATAAATAGGTAGAAGTAGAACAATACAAAGAACGTAGTTTTACGCCGATTATTTCTTAAAGGAATGATAAGGTCGATAAATTTCCTGAATTGGTATATTCGGTCTTATACTGTAAACTTGCAAGGGCTGGATGTACTTTTTAAAACGATTTTTGATACATGGCTAAGAATTTATTGATTGTGGAGTCGCCTGCGAAAGCTAAAACGATCGAAAAAATCCTGGGAAAGGATTTTGAAGTGAAGAGTTGTTATGGCCATATTCGCGACCTGGAAAAAGGGGAAATGGGTATAGATATAAAAAATCATTACAAACCCCGCTATATAGTTCCGGATGAAAAGGAAAGAGTGGTGAAGGAACTAAAACAACTCGCCAAAAAAAGTGATGAAGTATGGCTGGCAACGGATGAGGACCGGGAAGGAGAAGCTATCAGCTGGCATCTTTGTGAGGTATTAGGACTTGACCCCACCAGTACCAAAAGAATTGTTTTTCATGAAATTACCAAACCTGCCATTCAGAAAGCTGTTTCGCAACCCCGCACCGTAAATATGAACCTGGTAAATGCGCAACAGGCCCGCCGGGTGTTGGACAGGATCGTAGGATTTGAGCTCAGCCCTGTTCTGTGGCGCAAAATGAGCATGGGTACATCTCTTAGTGCCGGTAGGGTACAATCTGTTGCTGTACGTTTGATTGCGGAGCGCGAACGAGAGATCAATGCCTTTAAATCGATCAGCCATTTCCGGATCGATGCCTTTTTCAGTGCAAAGGACTTATCAGATAAACAGGTTCTTTTCAAAGCAGAGGGACAAAAATTCAATAACCAGGAAGGAGCAGAAAAATTTCTGGAATCCTGTAAAGGCGCCAGTTACACGGTTACAGATATCCAGGTAAGGCCTGGTAAAAAATCGCCGGCCGCCCCTTTTACCACCTCAACCCTGCAACAGGAAGCCAGCCGGAAACTCGGCTATTCGGTGAGTAAAACAATGTTACTTGCGCAGAAACTATACGAAAGCGGTAACATTACCTATATGCGTACAGATAGCGTTAACCTGAGCGAAACAGCCATGGATGGAATTCGCCAACAGGTTACGGGGCAATATGGGCAACGATATTTTCAGCCCCGCAAATTCAAAAACAAGAACGAATCTGCGCAAGAGGCGCACGAAGCCATCCGGCCCACCTATATGGAAAACAGTACGGTGGACGATATGGATACCAAACGTTTGTATGAACTTATCTGGAAACGGACCATGGCTTCCCAGATGGCAGATGCCGAACTGGAAAAAACAACAGCAAAAATTACTATTTCCACCAATAAGGAAGAATTAACGGCCACCGGCGAAGTGCTCAAATTTGACGGCTTCTTAAAAGTGTACCGCGAAGACCGAGATGAAGAGGACCTGAACGAGGATGATTCCGCTGATAGCATGTTACCTCCCTTACAGGTGAAGCAGCAGTTACCACTGAAAGAAATGACTGCAACGGAACGCTTTAATCGGGCCGCTCCGCGTTATACGGAAGCGTCGCTTGTAAAAAAACTGGAAGAACTGGGCATTGGCCGGCCTTCTACGTATGCCCCTACGATAACCACTATCCTTAAACGCGGATATGTTGAAAAACGCGATAAAGAAGGGGTACGGCGCGATTTCCGAATTCTGAAACTGGTGAATGACCAGCTAAAAAAGGAAATGTCGCAGGAAACAACCGGTGCAGAAAAAGCCAAATTATTTCCAACCGACCTGGGCCTGGTGGTTACTGATTTTTTGAATCAGTATTTCAACGATGTAATGGACTACGGGTTCACCGCCAAAATAGAGGAAGAGTTTGATGAAGTGGCCAGCGGAAAAAGACAGTGGCATAAAATGATTGATGCTTTCTACAATCCATTTAAAAAGGATGTAGATAATACTATTGAAAACGCCGAACGGATAAAAGGGGAACGGGAATTGGGAACTGATCCGGAAAGCGGAAGAAAAGTGGTTGCCCGGATGGGACGTTATGGACCCATGGTACAAATCGGCGACGCAGCTGAAGAGGAAAAACCGAGGTTTGCCCGCTTAAAATCCGGTCAGAGTATTGAAACTATTTCCTATGAGGAAGCTATGGACCTGTTCAAACTCCCGTTGACCATCGGAGAATTTGAAGGCCTGGAAGTTTCTGTGAATGTAGGACGGTTTGGCCCTTACGTGAAATGGGGTGATGAGTTTGTTTCTATACCTAAAGGAGAGGATGCATTAAGCGTGGATATGGACCGGGCCATTGAGCTTATTAACGGAAAAAAACAGGCAGATGCACCCATTGCTACCTACGAGGGAGAACCGGTAACTAAGGGAAAAGGCCGTTTTGGTCCCTTTATCAAATGGAATAACCTGTTCATCAATATTCCTAAAGCCTATAATTTCGATCAGCTGACCCAAGCTGATTGTGAAGAACTGATTCGCAAAAAACTGGAAAAAGAAGCCAACCGCTATATTCAACAATGGCCGGCCGAAAAAATTTCCCTGGAAAATGGCCGCTGGGGTCCCTTCATCCGTTTCGGTAAAAAGATGCTGAAAATGGGCAGAAAAGCGGACGGTACCAAATATGAGGAAGAGGCGTTAAGCACCATTTCGCTTGATGAAATCAAAAAAATGATCGAAGCGGAAATTCCCGGCGCCTTTGAAAAGGCATCTAAAAAAAGCCCCCGCTAAAAAAGCAGCAGCAAAAAAGGCGGCTCCCAAGAAAGCGGCCCCTAAAAAAGCGGCTGCCAAAAAATCAGCACCCCGAAAAAAATAGCCTGAAATTTTTTCTTATGCATTGAAACTATGGCGCTTATCCACAACGGTGGATAAGTATCATGGCTTCAATGCTGCATTCCAGCGAAATTTATTGGCAGATCAGTAACAATATTTTAAGCCATTTATACGTCCTTAAATTGTTCTGATCCAAATAACCCATGTAAATGGAAGAAACCCGTGAAATATCAGCCCTTTTCCATCTTATCGATGACCCCGATATGGAGGTGTTCTCTACGGTAAGTGATCGTATCATTTCCCTGGGTACCAATATCATCCCTAACCTGGAGCATCTTTGGGAAACCACACCCGACGAAGCTGTTCAGCAAAGGATTGAAATGTTGATTCATCGCCTTCATTATTGCGACCTTACCAAGGATTTTATACGGTGGAAAAATCAGTCTTCACCTGATTTGCTGGGCGGGGCACTACTGGTTGCTAAATTTCAATACCCGGATCTGAATGTAAACGCTGTTTTACAGGATATTGAAAAAATGCGCCGCAACATCTGGCTGGAATTGAATAATTACCTTACTCCGCTGGAACAAACCAATGTATTAACCACCATTTTATACAATTATTATCACCTTAAGGGAACTGAAATAAATTACAGCGAACCCAATGATTTTTTATTAAATAAGGTATTGGATAGCAAAAAGGGAAACGCTCTCTGCAATGGTATTCTCTACCTGGTACTCTGCGATTTACTGGATATTCCCATCCGGGCAGTTCCGATTCCCCGTCAGTTTATACTGGCCTATTTTGATACGGACTCCGCCTTACTGGAAGAGTTGACTGCTGGTGCTACCGAAGAAATCCAGTTTTATATTGATCCAATGAGTGGACAGGTTTTTACACAAAAAGATGTAGATACTTATTTCAAACGTATTTCTGTGCCTCCTACGGCCTCCTTTTTTCGACCTATGGGTACAGTTCGGATTATCCAGCACCTCCTGGAAGAATTCGCCAAGTGTTTTGAGAACGATAAAGACAATTATAAACAGGAAGAACTCCTGAACCTGGCCCAGTTGCTGGGGGAATAGGAAAGGGAGCAGGGAGAACGGAAAAAGGTGAATGGGGAAGTTTTACCCTCCTCCTTTCACCTTTCTCCATTTTCACCTTCACTTCTTCTCCCTTTCCTAAATTTCCCAACCTTTTCTACGCTCGCGTTTAACGAATTGGTTAGCTTCTTCGAAGTTGGTGATTTTCATATTTTTAGCATCCCAGAGAAGCTTTTTACGACCCAGGTACTTATCATTCCATCCTTTCAGATTCGGATTTTTCATCATCCAGCTGCGAATGGCCAGGTTTCCGATAAGAATGCTTTCTGTAAATGGACCAGCATATTCGAAAGGAGAACTTGTTTTTCCTTTACCATAACCTGCAATACAGGCATTCACCCATTGTGCATAGTGCCCTTCAGGAACGCGGGCAATAGTTGGTGCAGGAAGGGTTTCCTTCATTTTTGCCGTTGGAAGCAGGCGGGGATTTTCTCCATAACAATCGGCTAATAATTTGCCTTTTGTGCCCGTGAACAGGATACCACCATCCCAGTTTCCAAATGCTTCTTCCGGTAATAATTCATCCGGGCGATTGGGCAGTAATCCGCCATCGTACCAGGAGATTTTGATATTGCCTTTGCCATCTGTTCTGGGATAATCAAGATGGATAATTGAGGAAGGCGGGCAGCCGTCTACGTTAGCACTTTCAACCCACATATCCTGCCAGATATTGGCAACACTGCATTCCACAGAACTTGGATAGTCTATAGGAAGGATACGGAATGCCGGATCAAGAATATGGCAGGCCATATCACCTAATGCACCGGTTCCGAATGCCCACCAACCTCTCCAGTTAAAAGGAAGATAGGCGGGATTGTAATCAATGTGCTGAGCAGGTCCAAGCCAGAGATCCCAGTTTAATTCTTTAGGTATATCGTGTTTACCTGAAGGGGTCGGAATTCCCTGGGGCCAAACCGGGCGGTTCGTCCAGGCATGAACGGTATGAACATCTCCGATAAGACCGGCATCGATCAATTCTTTGGCACGACGTACACCATCACCACTACCACCCTGGTTACCCATCTGGGTTACCACTTTGTATTTTTTGGCCGCTTCTGTTAATAAACGGGCTTCATAAATATCGTGCGTCAATGGCTTTTGCGTATACACATGTTTACCTAACTGCATGGCGGCCAGCGTGGCATTGGCATGGGTATGGTCGGGTGTGGATATGGAAACTGCATCAATTTGATTTTTGTGCTTATCCAGCATTTCCCGAAAATCCCTGTAATAAGGAGCTTTGGGATGAGCCTGGCGCGATTTCGCCGCGGCTCTGTCATCCACATCACAAAGCGCCACAATTTTGACTTTACCGGTCTTAAAAAATTCAGCCAGATCACTTTGTCCTTTTCCACCGGCGCCAATGCCGGCAACATTCAACGTATCACTTGGCGCCACATGGCCTTTTCCCAGCACATGACGTGGTACTATAAAAAATCCTGCGGCGGCTACGGATGAATTCCGAAGGAATTTTCTGCGCGAAGGCGATAAAAGAGGCATAGTTACAATCGGTTTGATAAAAATTAAAAGATGACTGAATTTACGGTACGATTGTTTACCGATTGCAGTTTCTATGAAAAAAAATCTATCTTTTTGCGCTAATTATAGAACATATGTTGATCGAATGGGCTGATTTTGAAAAAATTGACATCCGTATCGGTACAATTCTGGAAGCGCAAGCTTTTCCCGAAGCAAAAAAACCGGCCTATCAGCTGCTGATTGATTTCGGAGAACTGGGCCATAAAAAGTCTTCTGCCCAACTGACAGAGCTGTATCAACCAGCAGACCTAGTCGGGCGCCAGGTTATTGCCGTGGTTAACTTTCCTCCCAAACAAATTGCCCGGTTTATGAGTGAATGCCTGGTGCTGGGTATTTATGCTGAAACAGGTGCCGTGGTATTGTTACAACCCGACCGGGCCGTAAAAAACGGGCAGAAAATTGGCTGATCAGTGATCTCAGATGCCCAGCTCCTCTCCGGTAAAACTCAAGGGTAATAACCAACTGGCTTTGGGAATAATATACACTTTACCCGATTGTCCACCCAGGATCAAACGAATTGGCGCACGCACCCTCCCCTCATATTCCTGTAGTGATTGGCGGCAAATGCCACAGGGACTAATCGGATGATTACTTTCTACCGTACCACTCTGGTAGCTGATGGCCATGGTTTCAATGGGAATCTTTGGAAATAAAGAGGCTACCGAAGCAAGCACTACCCTTTCTGCACATAAGCCTACAGGAAAAGAAGCATTCTCCTGGTTGGAGCCGGCAATGATTTCTCCGTTTGCCAGTTTAGCTACCGCGCCTACATAAAAATTCGAATACGGCGCATAGGCCTGCTCTGTAACCTGCCTGGCTTCTTCGAGTAACCAGGCATCTTCTTCTGTTAATTCACTAATTGAATCATAGATTTCGTACGTAAACTGGTAATTTACTGCATGCATGGAGGGCAATTATTTGACCTGTCCAGTAAGTTAGTGAATACTTTTGAACAGTCGGTTCCAGCGCACTCCTTTATTCAGGCTCATCCATATAATCCAGGCTTCTCCTACTACATGGTCCTCAGGAACAAAGCCCCAGAATCGGCTGTCCTGCGATAAATGCCGGTTATCCCCCATCATCCAGTAATAATTCATTTTAAACGTATACTGATTGGATACCTGGCCATTGATCAGGAACTGATTGCCCTGGCGCTCCAGCTGGTTACCTTCAAATACCCTGATTGCCCGCTCGTAGATGCTATAATTTTCTGGGGTCAGGGTTAAGGTTGCTCCTTTTTTAGGGATCCAGATCGGACCATAAAAATCTTCTGTCCACCGATGCTGACCATCATGCGGAAAAATATCCATCGTGAATTTGGAAGGAGACACGGCATCTGGCCGGTATAAAAGCGGAGTAATGCGTTTAACGAGCCCGCTTTTTTTCATTTTTTCAACCGCTTCAGGGGTCAGCAGCATATTCATAACATTTCCACTCATCCGTGCAAACTCCTGGTCATCATTGATGTCAATATCGTACTCATCCTTCATAAACTCCGGATTAAGGGGTTGTCCATTGGTTTCCAATTCATAAAACAATTGGGATTTTGGCGGTACAAAGCCGGGTTGGCCATTAATATATACCTGGCCTTCCCGAACTTCCAGGGTATCTCCGGCAATAGCAACACAGCGTTTGATATAGTTTTCCCTTTTATCAACCGGGCGTACAACCAATGGATAGCTTTCCGGATCGCTCAGAATTATCTGCCGGCCTACAGCCATATTTCCATTACCCAACTGCCGTGCAATGGAATAATAGGGATGTTGGGACTGAAATTCGGGTTTATTGATGACTGTGTCTCCGTCCGGAAAATTAAAAACCACCACATCGTTCCGTTTAATCGGGCTGGCAAACCACCTGCTGTAGGGTAGTTTTATCAATTCAGAATAAGACTTCATTGAACTTCCCGGCAGGGAATGGTGTACAAAGGGCACAGCTAAGGGCGTATTGGGGATCCGGGGGCCATAGCTTAGCTTGCTTACAAACAGAAAATCATTAATTAACAGGGTTTTTTCCATTGAACCGGTTGGAATGGTATACGCTTCGAATATGAACGTGCGTATTAAGGTAGCTGCAACAATGGCAAATATGCCTGCGTCTACCCATTCCCGTAAGGGTGTTTTTTTATAATGTTTTACACCCTCCGGTCCTATATAACGGGTAGCAGGATCCATTCCTACCATAGGAAAATAGATAAAGGGCAACAAACAGGTCATTGCATGTTCCCAGAAACTGAATTTATTAAAACATTTCACCCATTCTATCAGTATGCCCATGGTAACAAACCAGCCGGCTACCGGTATGAATTGCCAGAAGAACCAATGCTTGGGACGTTTGGCTATTTCCAGCATCGTCCAGGTATTATAAAACGGCACCCATGCTTTCCAGCCTGGTGCCCCGGCTTTCTGAAACATTTTTGACAGGCCAAAAGCCGGTAGCATAACCAGTAAAAGGGAAATCAGGGTTACGATCAAAATCTGATTCGTTGTCATTCAACCAATTTTAGATGTGCGCAAAAATACCATTCTACGTGAATAATATAGGTTTATTGCTGTATTTGTAGCTGAATTGTGTAAATTATGACAGGGATTTCCTAAAATTTTTGTTAATCGCTTTTTTTAGTGCTTCCTTGCAAGTCGGAATGAATCGGTTTACCATAACGGATATTGAAAACCTGACCGGTATCAAGGCTCATACGCTGCGGGTATGGGAACAGCGGTATCAATTGAATTTATGCCAGCGAAAAGATGGAGGCCACAGGTTTTATGACAGCGAAGATCTGAAAAAGATCCTCCGTATAGCGGTCTTATACAAAAAAGGGTTCCGGATATCAGAGATGGCCAGCCTCAGCAATGAGCAATTGATTGCCTATACCCTGCAGGAGCAGTATGGGGGTGAACAGGAGCAGGCTATTCACCAGTTACTGGAGGCAGTAATGGCATTTGATCAGGAAAAATTTAACGAGATCTTTCACCGGCTGGTGGTACATATGGGCCTGGAGAAAGTCATGCTTACGGTGGTGTATCCTTTATTAAACCTGATCGGAAAACGTTGGTTAACAGACCGGCTTGTTCCCGCACAGGAACATTTTTGCAGTGAGCTTATTATCAAAAAAATACTGCTTGCTACGGATGGACTGGATACCGTGCTGCTCCCCGGCCGGAAAAACCTTGTTGTTTTTACCCCCTTGGGCGAAACCCATGAAATACCGGTCCTCTTTATGCATTACCTGTTGAGGAAAAACGGTCATCACTCGGTTTATATCGGTAAAAATCTGCCACTGGAAATTGTTCTGGAATACTGTTTCCGTCACCCGCCTTCCCACCTTTATTTCCATTTGATTACCCAATTGGGGCCGAATAACCCGGTTTCCTATTTGAAGGAACTACAAAAAAGCCTGCCTGCTGCTAAAATTGTATGTTCGGGGCCGGGAATCTCACCCGACATAGCGGCATCAATCGATACTATCAAATGTTTGAAAGACGCGGCAGAAATGATGCAGTTTGCCCGATCTAATTAGACCTCTATTTTCTTGGAACAACATTATTTAAGACATCGTCTTTAAGAATGGTTTTCCCGGAAAGAATTACAAGCCTTTCCACCACATTTCTAAGCTCCCGGATATTTCCTGTCCAGTTATACTCTCTCAGCGCTTCCAATGCATCCGGTTCAATTTCCTTTTTTGCGATTCCGTAATCAGCACAGATATTCTCTAAAAACTTATCAACGAGTAAAGGAATATCATGTTTGCGATCGTTGAGAGAGGGTACATGAACCAGAATTACACTCAGACGATGATATAGATCGAGCCGGAAATTTTTATCCTCTACTTCTTTCAACAGATCCTTGTTCGTAGCCGCAACTACGCGTACATCTACTGAAATCTCTTTGTCTCCACCTACGCGGGTAATCTTACCCTCCTGCAATGCCCGTAACACTTTGGCCTGTGCCGACAAACTCATATCGCCGATTTCATCCAAAAACAATGTGCCGCCGCTGGCTTGTTCAAATTTTCCAATGCGTTGTTTTATGGCGGAGGTGAAAGAACCTTTTTCATGGCCGAATAATTCGCTTTCGATTAATTCACCGGGAATTGCTGCACAGTTTACTTCTACCAACGGACCCGTTGCGCGATTACTTTTTTCATGCAGCCAACGGGCTACCAGTTCTTTCCCTACCCCGTTTTCCCCGGTAATAAGTACCCGGGCATCGGTGGGTGCTACCTTTTCAATAGTGTCTTTTATACGTTGAATAGCGGGTGAGTCCCCGATCATTTCCTGTACTTTGCTAACTTTTCTTTTCAACACCTTGGTTTCTGTAACCAACGATGTTTTGTCCATAGCATTTCTTAAGGTAATGAGCAGCCGATTCAGATCGGGTGGTTTGGAAATATAATCAAATGCCCCTTTTTTTACGGCTTCTACAGCTGTTTCTATAGTGCCATGCCCGGATATCATTACAATCGGGATATCAGGATTTGCCTCTCTTGCTTTATCCAAAAATTCTATTCCATCTAACTTGGGCATTTTGATATCACACAATACAACATCGTAATTTTTTTCCCTGAATTTCTTTAGACCCTCTTCTCCATCGGACGCTTCATCTACTTTATAACCTTCGTAAGACAGGATTTCTCCCAGGGTTTTTCTGATTGCTCTTTCGTCGTCAATTATTAAAATTTGGGACATGCTGGTTGGTATAAATTTTATTTTATGTAAATCCTGAAAGCTCGCATCCTATTCCTGTCAAAAATACCGATTAATGCGATTGTCCCTGTATATGGCAATTATTTTGCCATTTTTTACCATTTCATCCGTCCCGGAGTTTATTGGTGCATTGCCTGTTCCGGAAGGCTTTCAAAGGCGTAATGCGGTCAGTGGTAGCTATGCTGCATATATCCGCCAGTTACGTTTGAAAAAGGATTCTACCGTTTACCTGTTTAACGGACAATTGAAACCCAACCAGCGGGCCCAGTTCGCTGTACTTACAATTCCCGTTAAGGACAACCCCTTGCTGCAATGCGCAGATGCCGTATACCTGATACGGGCCAACTGGTTATTTGAGCAGGCATTCTACCAGCAGTTGCGGTTTCTGGCATCTGATGGAACCTGGCTGAGCTATTCTGATTGGTGCAAAGGTGTCAGGTATCGCTTAAACGGCCAACGGCTAAGCGTTGCGCCCTCAATAGCGGCTCCTGCCCGGCTTAACAGTAGAGACAATTTTCATCGATTTATGCAGGTGGTGTATACTTACTGTGGTACTGCTTCCTTAGCCAGGCAACTGAAACCCAAGTCAGATCCGGCAACCATGGAAATTGGGGATGTTTTTTTAAAAGCAGGATTCCCCGGGCATGTAATGATGGTGGCTGACCTGGTGTACAATAAAAAGGGAGAAAAACTTTTTATTCTACTGCAGGGGTATATGCCGGCGCAGGATATACACGTGGTTAAAGCGATTGGTTCCGGTTTCGCCCAACCCTGGCAGTCGTATACCGGTGGTAATTTACAAACACCTGAATGGAGGTTTGCTGAAGGCTGTCTTTATGGGTGGTAGCCTGCTAGCCTGAGTGGTTCTGCTTGGTAATTGTACGAAAAAAAACGGGTAGAATTGTGATTGACAGCCAACTTATCGGGTTGTATTTTTGATGTATCCAATATCCGATAAATATCCAACCTATGAACAAACTACGTCATCCTCTGAAAAGCACACGTGAAATAAGTGTGTGGCAATTAACAACCAAGCTGGTTCTTTTGGCCGGCGTTTTAATGGCTTATTCGTATTGTTTTTTGCTTACTATGGGAAGTATGTTAAAGTAAGTATTACAAAAAATAAAAACCCGCAGGCCTTAACTAACCTGCGGGTTTTTTTATTGATTCCGGTGAACTTACCTACTTTTTCATGTACATAACTTCTTTTACCAGTTTTACTGTTCTGCTTACATCTGGCAAAGCGGCAGCTACCAGGTTGGGCGCATAATGCAGCGGCGCATCAGCAGCAGTGATCCGACGAATGGGGGCATCCAGGTAATCGAATCCTTCTTTTTGGATCTGGTAGGTAATTTCGGATGAGATAGAGGCAAAAGGCCATTGCTCTTCCACAATCACCAGGCGATTTGTTTTCTTTACACTTTCTAAAATGGTCATCCAATCCAGCGGACGAATGGTACGAAGATCAATTACCTCCGCATTCACGCCCTCTTTTTCAAGTTCAGCAGCTGCACCCAGGGCCACTTTCATCATTTTATTAAATGACACGATGGTTACATCAGAGCCAGCTTTCTTTACATCTGCTTTGCCGAGTGGGATATAATATTCTTCCTCCGGAACCTCTGACTTATCGCCATACATCTGCTCGCTTTCCATAAAGATCACGGGGTCCTCTTCATAGCGGATTGCTTGCTTTAGTAAACCTTTGGCATCGTATCCGTTGGATGGCGATACCACTTTCAATCCGGGAATATTAGCATAATAACTTTCAAATGCAGTAGAGTGTTGCGCCCCTAATTGACCGGCAGAGCCGTTGGGCCCCCGGAAAACAATTGGGCAGGACAATTGTCCACCACTCATGGCAAGCATTTTCGAAGCCGTGTTCAGGATCTGGTCCAGTGCCAGTACAGCAAAGTTCCAGGTCATGAATTCCACAATCGGGCGCAGGCCATTCTGCGCAGCACCTACGGCAACAGCAGCAAATCCCAACTCGGAGATGGGGGTATCAATTACCCTTTTTTCACCGAATTCATCGAGCATACCCTGGCTTACTTTATAGGCGCCATTGTATTCTGCAACTTCCTCTCCCATCAGAAATACACGTTCATCACGACGGAATTCTTCATTCATTGCTTCGCGAAGCGCTTCTCTAAATGCAATAGATCTTGCCATTCTTTAGTTTTTAAACGAGTGGCAAATTTATTGGTTAAGCACCAATTCCGCAAAAATTACCGATATAAACAAAAAAGCCCCGAAAAACGAGGCTTTTTTGTTTATATCAAAACTTTTCTTACTGTTTCATTCTTTCGGCATAGTTCACCCGGTCTTCCACCAATACTTTCATTTTCTTGAGGGGAAGGCGTTTATAACTTTCCATAAACTCCGTATTAGTACGCAGGGCCTCATTGCCCGATACCCGGAAGGCCCCTGTTGTGAGGTATTTCATGGCGCTTGCTAAACAGTCTTCTGTGAGATCTCCCCAGGGTTTGTCTAACCCGTCCGGAACCTGGCTTTCAGGTATAAAGCCATCAAAATAGCCACCCTGGTTAGCACTGTTAACAGTTCTGAAACTTACAGGAAACACATACCAGGTGCCCACCGGAATGGCAAAATACCCTACCGGTTTTCCATTGGAGGCGCTCGGACCTACTATTTTAACCGTAGTGTGCGGACGCATACAATTGATTAGTCCTTCACTGGCTGATGCCGTATTCTGAGAAATGATGAACACAATTTTCTGAAGGTTCAAATTGCCTTTTTTCACAAAGAACACCGAGGTATCCCAATCAGAATATTTAGTATTAAAACTTTCTGTGTACATCACTTTCCCATTGGAAGCTGCCGGTACCAGGTAGTTGGCAAGCTCTTCCCACAGAGATACATAGCCACCGCCATTATACCGGAGGTCTACTATCAGGTCGGTTATGCCTTTTCCATTAAATTCCTGGAAGGTATTGGCAAAGGCTGATTTGATCTGGGTTTGGTTTCCAAGAAAGGAATTCAAGACCATATAGCCCACTTTTTTACCGCTGTTTTCATAAACCGTATCCAGCGCCAAGGGTTGCTCCTGGTAACTTACAGGTGTAAGGGTAAGTTCTTTTTGTGTTCCATCTGGTTTTGTAAACTCAATAGTGGCCGTTTTTCCACCATAAATCGCATCCACAATAAAGTTGATACTGGCATCGGATGTATTAATAGTACTGTTGCCGTTTATTTTGATAATTCTCCAACTCCGTTCTACGCCGGCTTTGCCTGCCACTCCATCGGGTTCTACATTGGTTACGCGCAGGTCTGTATTGGTACGGAAAAATATTCCCATGCCCAGGTCTGCGGCAACACCTCCGCTTACATTATCCCATTCCGATTTCAACACACCAAAACTCCAGCGATCTACCGGGTTCGTGAAACCGGGCTCCTTACTGTAAGGCCTGATGGCTTCCATAATTTTACCAGGATCGGCATAGGAGCGCGCATTTAAACTGGTAGGAATCTGGTTATACCAGAGGTAAATATCCCTGGCATATAATAAAGCCGTGTCTTTCACTTTATCGGCCATTGTAGGAGGTGTGGTTCCTCCACCAGGCGGGTTTGGTGTTGGATTTTCCGTTTTTTTCTGGCAGGCACCCAGTACCAATCCTGCCAGCAGAGAAAGCATCAGTATGCGTTTCATATGGGAGATTTTTTGTAACAATTTACGTTTAAGTTTGACTTTTGGTTGCTATGTTTAGCCAGAAATTCCATTTTTACAGCAAAATTTAACCAAATGCCCCAAAATCGAAGGCAAGCCGCTTTCAGAATATTTATGCAGTAATGTTTTCTATTACCATAGCAGAGGCACCCCCTCCCCCATTACAGATTCCTGCAGCTCCGTAGCGGGCATTATTGGCTTTAAGTAAATGGATCAGGGTCACTAAAATCCGCGCACCACTACAACCCAAGGGATGGCCAAGTGAAACGGCCCCTCCGTTTACATTCACTTTTGCAGGATTCAGTTGCATACGCCTGCTGTTCTCAATGCCTACTACGGCAAATGCTTCATTGAGTTCCCAATACTCAATATCTTCCATTTTCAGGCCTGCTTTTGCTACCGCTTTCGGCACTGCTATAGCAGGCGTTGTGGTAAACCATTCCGGTGCTTGTTCTGCATCTGCATACGATACGATCCGGGCAATGGGCTGAAGTCCGAGTTCTTTCAGTTTTTCTTTACTAACCAGTACTAATGCCGCCGCACCGTCATTCATGGTAGACGCATTGGCTGCTGTTACGGAACCATCCTTTTGAAACGCTGGCTTTAACTCGGGGATTTTTTCAAACTTTACATTCCAGGGTTCTTCGTCCCTGGTGAAAAGCAGGGGATCACCTTTTTTCTGGGGAATGGGAACGGGAACAATTTCTGCATCAAATTTACCTGCATTCCAGGCGGCCTGGCTTCTATGATAGCTTTGGATAGCAAACTCGTCCTGCTCCTGCCGGCTAATGGAGCATTCTCGGGCACATTTCTCTGCCGCATTTCCCATGGCTAATCCATCGTATACATCGGTTAATCCATCTTTTGCCAAGCCGTCTGTGAGGCTGGAGGAGCCATACTTATTACCCCACCGAAGTTGTTCTATATAAAAGGGTACATTACTCATACTTTCCATACCTCCCGCTACAACAATGCCGGCATCGCCCAATAAAATACTCTGAGCTGCCTGTGCCACTGCTTTCATACCACTGGCGCATACTTTATTAATAGTGGTACAATTCACCTGGTCCGGTAAGCCGGCATAACGGGCGGCCTGCCGGGCAGGTGCCTGTCCGAGATTTGCCTGAAGTACGCAGCCCATCAGCACATCTTCCACTTTTCCTGCATCCAGGCCTGCTTTTTCCAGGGCTCCTTTTATAGCAATTGCTCCCAGCCGGGTAGCCGAAATTTCTTTCAATGCCCCGCCAAAACTGCCCATCGGAGTTCTAACTGCGGCTACAACATACACTTCCTTCATAAAGCTTATTTGTTAAGTGACGAAAATACGGATAAATGCTATAAAACTAACGAGTGGTAGTTTTTGGTATTTCTTCCTTGTCCTCCCCCAACATAACAACCAGTGCCTCGGCTCCTTCTATTCTTTCGGCTACCAGCTTCAGTATGGCTGCAAAGGGAACAAAAAGTATCATTCCCGCTGCCCCCCATAGAATTCCTCCTGAAATAATGGCAACAATGGTAACCAGGGTGTTTAAATTGAGTTTTCTGGATACCGCCCAGGGAAAAATGATATTGGCTTCCAGGTATTGAACGATGGTGAAAATACCAATTACGCCAACGGGGTACCAGATAGAATTGGTAGTAACCCAGGACAGGGTTATCGGAAACAAGGAGGCTACTATAATACCTACGTAGGGAATAAAGGTCAGTATGGCAGCAATTATCCCAAATAAAATTGCATGGGGCACTCCCAATATCAGTAAGCCAATGCTGTTTAACAGGCCTACAATCAGGTAAACCAGTAACATGCCTTTTATAAAATTGTAATAGGATTGAATAGCTAGTTGAACAATTTCGGTTAGGCCTGACCGGTACTTCTCAGGAGAAGCCAGCAGAAGGGCGGTCATAAGCCGTCTGCGGTAATACAGGATCAAAAAACTATATATAGGAATCAGTAACAAAAGTACCAGTGATACGGCCGAATTGGTAATTGCTTTTTGTAAAACGCCCAGCAGGTAACCCGGGGCATTCAGCAGCAACTGATCGGCATAACTCTGCTGGGTGGCCGTATCAATCGCCCATTCATCCCTGATATAATTTGATAAACGGGTAATGGACTGATTAATTTTTTCTTTCAGTAATGGCCATTCTGATCCAAATTCCTGTAACTGATTGATCAGTAGAAAAAGGATACCACTCAGCAATACAGACATGAACAGCAGGTTAATCAGAATTGCAAGGGACTTTGAAATTCCTTTTGATTCCATCCATTTGCAGATAGGGTACAGGATGAAACTGATCAGTAAGGCGAAACTGAGGGGAACAAAGAGGGATCTGCCAGCATATAAAACGAGGCCACTTAGAACGATAAAAAGCAATACCTGGTTAAGCTTTGGCATGGTATAAAGATAAAAATAAAAAAGGGCCGGAATTCCGGCCCTTTTTTATCAGTTATTCAGGGGAGAGAAGTAATAGCCTATCTCGCACAGAATAAACTCATTTGGAACAATGTTGAATAATGTCTGGTGCATATGCTTTTGATAGCGTTGGCTGGTCTCTGGCAAGTGCTCCACTAATTTCCAGTTGCGAATTTTCAGAACGGCCATTTTACTGGTATCCTGCAAATGCTCCTGGATCAACTGGAACTTTTCGGCAATATGTGCCTGGTCGTTGAAGTACAACTGTTCGTTCATAGGTGTGGAAATTTTCAATTGGGTACGTCGATTAAAAACGGAACAGATTAAAAACGACCAGTAAAAAGAATTCATTGTTCCATTCATCGAAAAGCAGGCTTCGACGACTACTCCACCAGCTCCGCTTTCCGGGCATATTCTTCCATTAACTTTTTCTGTAATTCGAATGGTACGGGCGAATAATGGTCGAATTGAAGACGGAAACGTGCCCTTCCCTGGGTAATTGATCGCAAAGAATTGGAATATTCATAAAGCTCAGCCAGGGGAACCTTGGCATTGATAAGGGTAAAATGAGCTTCTGATTCCATGCCTTCCAGCACAGCTCTTCTGGTTTGCAGGTCTCCAATTACGGAGCCGGTAAGTTCGTCGGGACAGTAAACGCTTAGCTTTCCGATTGGTTCTAGCAACTGTGGATC
>NZ_LUKG01000007.1:44374-115088 GCF_001601815.1 Flavihumibacter sp. CACIAM 22H1 | reverse complement strand
GTTTGGCCCGATGGCAAAATGGATATCCCTGCAGGCTTACCTGCCCTCAAAGAATTGTTTGAATCGATTGAGCCCGGCGCAGCCATCGCACTGGAAAAATTTATGGAAGAAGCCGCCTACAAATACAAAGTAGGCATGGAAAAACTAGTGCATAAACCCGGCCAGTCCATCACAGAATTTATCGACTGGGACCTGGTTCGGGGCGTTTTTAAACTGGATGTATTTACTTCCATGCGCACCCACGTACATAAATTTTTTCGCCATCCCCAACTCCGCCTGTTAATGGAATTTCCCGTTATTTTCCTGGGTGCGATGGCAGAACAAACACCGGCACTTTACAGCCTTATGAATTATGCCGATATGGTGGGGGGTACCTGGTACCCGAAAAAAGGAATGTATTCTATTGTAGATGCCATGTACCAACTGGCACTTGAGCAGGGTGTAGAATTCCGCTTTAATGAAGAAGTTAAGAAGATTACACTTCATCAGTCGGCCGTTAAGTCGGTTGAAACAGCAACCGCTCAATACCTGGCCGACGCGGTAATCGGAGGCGCAGATTATCATCATATAGAAACCAGCCTGCTGCCTTCCTCGCACCGGTCCTATTCGGAACAGTATTGGGATAGCCGGGTAATGGCTCCCAGCTGCCTGCTTTATTTTATAGGACTGAATAAAAAACTTCCTAACCTCCGGCATCATACGCTTTTTTTTGATACCCCTTTTGAAGTACATGCAAAAGAGATCTACGAAACGCCGGCATGGCCCAGTAACCCGCTCTTTTATATGAGCGCCGTTTCTGTAACGGATCCTGAATCGGCTCCTGCCGGTTGCGAAAATATTTTCCTCCTTATTCCGGTGGCAGCCGGGTTACAGGATGATTCAGAAGAAATCCGGGAAGCCTATTATGAAAAATTAATGGATCGCCTGGAAAAATATACAGGTCAACCAATCCGAAACGCAGTTGTTGTAAAAAGAAGTTTTGCACATCGCGATTTTGAGGCGGCCTATAATTCGTTTAAGGGAAATGCCTATGGCTTAGCGAACGTGCTTAAACAAACTGCCATCCTCAAGCCCTCTTGTCGAAGCAAAAAGGTGAAAAACCTTTTTTATACCGGGCAACTAACGGTTCCCGGTCCGGGTGTTCCACCAAGTTTGATAAGCGGAGAACTTGTTGCGAAAGAAGTTATTCGGAATTTTTAGTTAACTTAAAAGAAAACTGGTTTGAGACCATGATGCAACTATTTCATACAGTATGCGAATTAAGTAGTAAGCTAACCACCGAACGATACAGTACCTCTTTTTCTTCGGCCATCAAACTGCTGCACCATGATTTGCGTCAGCCTATTTTCAATATATATGGCTTCGTTCGTTTTGCAGATGAAATAGTGGATACTTTCCATTCCTATGACAAGGAAACGCTGATTAAGGAATTTAAAGAACAAACGTACCAGGCAATTGACCGGAAAATAAGCCTGAACCCTATCCTTCACAGTTTTCAGTTAACGGTGAATCAATACAATATTGATCATGAACTGATTGAGGCTTTTTTCCGAAGTATGGAAATGGACCTCGATCAAAAAACCTATGACCACCAGGGTTATCTCGACTATATATACGGTTCCGCAGAAGTGGTAGGACTGATGTGCCTCTATGTATTTTGTGAAGGAGACCGGGCGCTTTACCTGCAGTTAAAGGACCAGGCGCGTTCACTGGGTGCAGCTTTCCAGAAAGTTAATTTCCTGCGTGATCTGAAAGCGGATTATAATTCGTTGGAGCGGGTTTATTTTCCCGGTTGTGATTTCAGCAATTTTACCGCCTGTGATAAAACCAAGATAGAAGCAGATATTCAACAGGATTTTGACGAAGCTTATAAAGGTATTATGAAGCTTCCGGTGAAAGCCAGGTTTGGTGTGTATGTGGCGTATAAATATTACCTTTCGCTTTTCAACCGGATTAAACGGGTAAAACCGCAGCGGATTTTATTGGAGCGGATCAGGATACCCAATTACCGGAAGGCGGCTATTGTAGTTCGGGCGGGTGTAAAAAACCAGCTGGGTATGATCGGGTAGTGCTTGAGATAGGATAAAACCCGGCAGGAGGGTGATTATTTTTTTGTTATGACTTTTTAGTTTACAAGGCATGGATCAATTAATACTGGTTAACGAATTGGATGTTGCCGTCGGCACCATGGAAAAAATGGAAGCACATCGAAAAGGGTTGCTTCATCGTGCCTTCAGCGTATTCATATACAATGCTGCAGGTGATATGTTGCTGCAGCAAAGAGCCCTCAATAAATACCACAGTGGCGGGTTATGGACCAATGCCTGTTGCAGTCATCCTTACCCGGATGAGCTGACACAGGCTGCCGGACTTCGCCGTTTGCAGGAAGAAATGGGTTTTGTTACCCCTATTCAACCAGCTTTTCAGTTTACGTATAAAGCTGAATTCGACAACGGTTTAACTGAATATGAATTTGACCATGTTTTTGTCGGTGAATACGATGGTCCGGTACATCCGAATCCGGCTGAAGTAAATGATTATTGTTACATGTCTATAAAGGAAATTGAAGCGGCCCTGCAATCTCATCCGGCCCGGTTTACTGCCTGGTTCCACCTGGCATTTCCTAAAGTACAGGAATGGAGAAAACAAGCTGAAGTATGCATTGGTTAATTTATGCAGGAATAATTCTGCTCACATTTTTATTGATGGAAGGCGTAACCTGGCTTACGCATCGCTTTGTCATGCATGGATTTTTATGGTACCTGCACGAAGATCATCATAAGAAAGGACCCGGTTTTTTTGAAAAGAACGACTGGTTTTTCGTCATTTTCGCAATTCCAAGTATGGGAATGATTCTATGGGGTACATTGGATTCCACTATGTGGTGGCTCCAGGCAATCGGATTTGGTGTAATGTTATACGGGTTTGCCTATTTCATGGTGCATGAAATCATCATCCACCAACGATTCAAATTTTTTACCCGCAGCAATAATATTTATATCAGGGCAATACGCTGGGCACATAAAATGCACCATAAACACCTCGATAAAGAAGACGGAGAATCCTTTGGTATGCTACTGGTGCATCAAAAATATTGGGAGAAGGTTAAAAAAGACCGTGAAAACACCCGAAATAAAAAGTGATAAGCGGAGTAACTTGCTGCTTTGCTAAATCACTGCTATGTCTACCCATCTCTTCCAATACAAGCCCTATAATTACTCGTACGAATACGATTATGTTTTTGCAGGCGCAGGTGCAGCTACGATGAGCCTCCTGGTTCGGATGATCTTATCCGGTCAGTTTAAAGAATCCACTTTTTTAGTAGTTGATAAAGACCAGAAGCAAAACAATGACCGAACCTGGTGTTTCTGGGAAAAAGAAGCTGGTTTGTTTGAAAAACTGGTGCATAAGTCCTGGGACCAGCTTTGGTTTCATGGCCCGGGTTTTTCCAAGAAATACCCCATCAAACCATATCGGTATAAAATGATCCGGGGCATCGATTTTTATAATTTCTGCCTGGATTTTTTGAAGCAACAATCGAATGTTCAGTTATTATTTGAACCTGTGGAGCGCATTGAACCCATGTCCAATGGTGCCCGCCTGTTGCTTAAAAATAAGGAAACTTATTACGCAAAAAAATACCTGTTTAACTCCATACCATTCGAAAAACCGGTAAGCGGGCCCGGTAAACATACCCTCCTGCAACATTTTAAAGGATGGTTAATTGAAACGGAAAATGATTTTTTTGATCCCGCTGTTTGTACACTAATGGATTTCCGCATAAACCAGGCGCACGGTACTTCTTTCGTTTATACCATGCCTTTAACGGCTCGGTCTGCCCTGGTAGAATATACCCTCTTTACGGAGTCGCTGCTCAACGAACAAGATTATGAAGAAGAGCTAAAAACCTATATCCGGGATTATCTACGGTTAAATCAATATCTGGTAAAAGAGCGCGAGTTCGGTATTATTCCGATGACCAACCAGGTTTTTTCGGAAGGAGAGGGGGCAATTGTAAATATTGGTACGGCAGGCGGACAAACCAAGCCCTCCAGCGGGTATACCTTCCAGTTTATTCAACGGCACAGTGATGCTATTTTGTATTCGATGTTGCAGCACGGGCATCCGCGGCCCAGCTTACGATCGCACGAAGGGCGTTTCTTTTTTTATGATTCGGTGTTACTGGATGTGCTGGTGCATAAAGAATTGGGAGGTGCAGAAATTTTTACCAGGCTTTTTAAACGAAATTCTGCCAAACGCGTATTTCGTTTTCTGGATAATAGCAGCTACCTGCCAGAGGAACTGTTGCTGATCGGGAGCCTGCCGGTGGGTCCGTTCCTGCGTGCTGCGCGCCGTCAGCTATTTCCTTCATCTGCAGCATCTTACCCAACCGGGGCCACCCATCCGCTGGAAAAATAAACTTAGTTTTGGCAGGTGCGGAAACAATATTTTTATTTTTTAGCAGCAGTACAATTTCTTACTAGGATTAAGGTGCCGCTTACTGCGCATTATAAACCTGAATACCTGGAGCGCTCCTCAACCTATTTTCCTTTGGTGGGTGTTATGGTGGCAGCCATCGGCCTGCTGCCTTACCTGCTTCTGAGTAAATACCTGAGTGTGGATATAGCAATTCTTGGCTATATGCTTACCACCATTTGGATTACCGGTGCATTTCATGAAGATGGGTGGGCCGATACCTGCGATGCGTTTGGCGGTGGCTGGACCAAAGAAAAAATCCTCTCTATTATGAAAGACAGTCGCCTGGGTACTTACGGTACGATCGGACTGATTGGCATACTTGCCGCAAAATTTCTCCTGCTAAAAGAACTACCCGGGTTCAATCCGCCTGAAATTACCAGCGGTATGAATCCCTGGCTGAATTACAGCGGCTTCCTGCTGTTGATGCTGGCCGCTCATTCAAGCAGCCGGCTGATGGCGGTTTTAGTTATTCAGCAGTTCTCGTACGTACGCGAAGAGGAGCCGGGTAAATCCAAACCCTTGTCCAAATCAAAATTAGTACCGTATGAGCTGCTTCTATGTGGGGCGCTGGCAATACTACCTTATTTATTGTTATCGCCCTGGTACCTCCTTAGCCTGCTTCCGATGTTTGTTGCTGCCCGTGAAATGGGCCGCTACTTTAAAAAATGGATTGGCGGCTATACCGGCGATTGCCTCGGTGCAGTACAACAGGTTACGGAACTGATTTTTTATCTCACAGCCCTTATTATCTGGCGCTATATAATCTGAATATGGATATTTACCTGATACGGCATACACGTCCGGCAATTGAAAAAGGCATCTGTTATGGACAGGCTGATCTGGATATTGTGGACAGTTTTTATGAAGAAGCTGCAGTGATCCGGGAGGTTATTCCGGCAGGCATTCAACGTGTTTATTCAAGCCCCCTACAACGCTGCCGGAAACTAGCCGAGCATTTATTTGATTCACCGATAGAATTTCATAATGACCTCATGGAGATCAATTGTGGAACCTGGGAACTGCGTCATTGGGATGCCATCCCCAAAGAAGAAGTGCAACCCTGGATGGACAATTTTGTAGCGGTTCGTATTCCAGGTGGCGAAAGTTATGAAGACCTGTATGCAAGAACAACCCATCGTTTTGAAGCTATCAAGCAAGCAGTGCTGGCGGATGGAGCATCTACTGCCATCGTAGCCCATGGCGGTGTTATCCGCAGCATATTATCCTATCTTACAGCTACTTCTATGCGCGATTCTTTTCAGCGGTTTCCTCTTTTTTACGGGTGTGTGGCAAGGGTGAAAGCAGATTCCGGCAATCACGAAATCTTGCTTAATATTGAGCAGGAAAAAGAACAGCATCGCCCCAAATTTTAAGTCCTTTTTATGGCAATCAATATTGATGAACTACTTACGGTCAGCTTCACCCTTTTTGCCGTAATTGATATATTGGGATCCATCCCATTACTGATTTCACTCAAAACAAAAATGGGTGAAATCCGTGAGTTCCAGGCATCGGTAATTTCCGGAGCCCTGATGCTGCTGTTTCTTTTCGTGGGAGAGCGGTTCCTGGGAATTCTGGGCGTGGATGTGGGATCTTTTGCCGTTGGAGGATCGATCCTGATTTTTATTCTGGGCCTGGAAATGGTATTGGGGGTGGAATTTTTTAAAAGTGAGGGAGATCCCAAATCGGGCACCCTGGTTCCGATTGCCTTTCCCCTGATTGCCGGCTCCGGAACACTTACCACTATTATTTCCCTACAGGCGAATTACCCTGTTTGGACGGTTGCGCTCGGCATTCTCTTCAATTTAATCGTCGTGTATTTTGTTTTGAAATCACTGAATTATATAGAACGGCTTATTGGTCCGGCTGGCTTACTCGCAATCCGGAAATTCTTTGGCGTTATTCTGCTGGCTATTGCAGTGAAAATTTTTGCCACCAATGCCAGCGGATTAATAAAATAAGGATCGGTTAGGCGTTACACGACCAGTGACGCTGGTATGGTTTTTTTGCTGTGTAGCAAAAATGAACCATATGAAACAGATAACTTTTGTATTAATAATATGCGGTGCTGTTGCCTGCAATAACCGGTTTGAAAACGAGGGTATAGTAAAATCAGATCAGGTGGTAAAACCGGAGGATACCTCTATTACCAGCTATCCTCCGGGAAATATTGCAGTTCCTCCAAATGTTCAGCCCTATACCGATAGTACCAAAGCCGATACGGCAGCGTTAGACAGCACCAAAAGAAAAAACAGGTAATACAGCTATTTATCAGGCATTCACGATTTCTCCTCCATTGGGGTGCAGTACCTGCCTGGTCATATAACTGTTTTCTTCCAGGGCCAGGAACAGGTAACTGGGCGCTATTTCATTCGGCTGCCCGGGGCGTTTCATAGGGGCATCGCTTCCAAAGGCGGCCACTTTTTCTTTCCGGAAAGAGGATACTATAAGTGGTGTCCAGATAGGACCAGGCGCAACTGCATTTACTCGGATCCCTTTCATTACCAGGTTGGCAGCAAGGCTCCTGGTAAAGCCAATAATAGCTGCTTTGGTGGCCGCGTAATCGATCAGCGAATCACTGCCCCGGTAGGCAGTTACCGAACTGCTGTTAATAATACAGGCCCCTTTTTTCATGTGTTCCAAGGCATACCTGGTGGTCCAGAAATAGGAATATACATTGGTGGTAAAGGTCTTTATCAGTTGATCGGTGATGATATCCGTAAGGCTTTTTTGTTCCCAGTGAAGGGCAATATTATTGATCAATATATCAATTGATCCAAACTGACGCACCGTTTTTTGCACCGTCTTTCTGCAGTTTGCTTCCTTACTGAGATCTGTTTTAATCAGCAGGCAGTCTACCCCATAATCCTTTACTTCTGCACAGGTTTCGCTGGCATCGTCAGTTTCACTGAGGTAGGCGATGGCAATATTGGCGCCTTCAAGGGCAAATAATTTAGCTACAGCTTTTCCTATACCGCTATCGCCCCCGGTGATCAGTACATTTTTACCTTTGAGCATGTTAGAACCCCGGCTGATCGGATTTGTTTCAGGTACGGGCTTCATTTTTTCGTGCCGACCCGGGCGCGCTTGTTGTTGCGGCGGATGAACCGCTTTTTTGGGATTTTTCACTGGCATCTTTTTACAAGATGCGGTTAAAAAATTATACCACCCATCGGGTGCTATACCAAGGCTGAGGCTTATTTAGTGGTTGGGCCGTATACCTTCAGTACACCTTCCTGGGAGATTTCCATTTTGTCGATGAACACTACCCGTTCTTCGCCTGTAGCACTGGTGCGTCCATGGTATACGCAAAGCATGGTTTTGCCATCGGGCGAATAGGTGATGCTATTGTGTCCGGTACCAGTTACAATTCCACCGCTATCGGTATTTTTTGCCAATACCGGGTTATTGGCTGCTTTGGTAAACGGACCAAGCGGATGCTGGGAAGTTGCATAACCAACCGCATAATTCTTGCCTCCGAAATAATTGGCAGAATACATCATGTAATAAGTGTCGTTGCGCTTGAATATAAAGGAACCTTCTGTCCAGCGGCGGTTTACCTCCCTGCTGGTAACCGATAAACTTTCCCAGGCGGCCTGCGGATCATCCATTTTTACAGGCGGGCGAAGCAGAAGTACAGGTTCTCCTATAGTGCCACTGAAATCGGGTTTGATTTCTACACCATATACCCAACTTTCCTCAATTTCCTGGAACCACCCTTTTTTTCGGGCCCAGCCGGCTACTTCTGATTCTACGGCATGTTTATAACAACAGCGGGAATAATACAGGTAAACCTTTCCATTTTCCGCAAATAAAACATTGGCATCAATGATCGGGTATCCCGGGTCAAAAATGGGTTCCTTCCTGAGGTCTGTGAATGGCCCGGTTGGCTTCTCCGATACCGCCACGCCGATTTTAAAATTTTCTTCTTCGTTCGTAGGATTTACGCTCCATTGTGCACTGTAGAACAGGTAAAATTTTCCATTCCGCTCATATACTTCCGGTGCCCAAAAAGAATGAATGCCCCAACCATTTTTATTGGTATTGTAATAAACCTGCCCTTCTGGTTTCCAGGTTTTGAGGTCGTCGGAAGAATAAGCTGAAAAGCCATCTTTAGCACCGGCTCCCGTTCCATACATATAATATTTGCCAGCTGTGGTTTTTAAAATATACGGATCCCCGAACTTTACATCAATGGGATTTTGAGCGCCTGTTTTTTTCTGTGCAATACCGTTGAAAAGCAGAAAAAACGAAAGCAGACTAAGAAGCGATTTTAACATGGTTAATTTTTTTTCAAATGGCAGCAGGTAAGTGCAGTCGATAATCGAGCAATGAAGATAATTTCTAAGCAATTCCGATTTGCGCTTTGATACATATTGACGATTATTTGATACAAACTGAAAGGAGAAGGCCTTTTTTGGGAGCTGCCGGCGTTGGTAGTTTAACCTAGTAATGTTTTCCAGTCTTCTTTGGTCATAGCGTTAAAGAATGCATTGCCGCTTTGTACCAGCCCGGCAGAACGCTCTTTTTTGTTTTTTTGTAGCTTTTGCATTTTTTCTTCCACTGTACCGGGGCAAATAAGCCGTATGGCCTGCACATTTCGATGTTGTCCGATGCGGTAGGCGCGGTCTATTGCCTGATCTTCTACCGATGGATTCCACCAGGGGTCAACCAGGTATACATAACTGGCTGCAGTAAGGTTAAGTCCCACGCCTCCAGCTTTAAGACTGAGGAGAAATACCCGCACGGAGGGGTCTTGCTGAAAGCGGTCTACAACTGCCTGGCGATTACGGGTAGCACCTGTCAGGGTTTCAAACAAAATGCCCATTTTATTCAGTCGCTCGGATAACAGGTCCAGCATCGATACAAACTGAGAAAATACCAGGATTTTATGATGCGGAGATTTAATTTGGAGCTGTTCCACCAATGTATCCAATTTAGAAGAGCCTTCGCCCTGCAGGTAATCGGCCTCTAATAGGCCCGGATCATCACAGATCTGCCTTAATTGGGTAAGGCCTCGTAGAACATGCATGGAATTGCGGAGGATCTCGTCTTCCATTTTGTCTTCCAGGTAATCCCTCAATTCTTTTTCATATCGGTCATAAACAGCACGTTGAGCTTCTCCCATCGGGCAATAAAGCACTTGTTCTATTTTGTCCGGGAGCTCCTGCAATACTTCATCTTTGGTACGCCGGAGAAGGAATGCAGCTGTTTTCTGCTGTAATTCCTCCATCCTTTTTCGATTTTCATACCGGTCGATGGGAATTGAATAAATATCCTGGAAGTATTTTTTTGACCCTAGCAAACCCGGGCAGGCAAAGGAAAACTGTGCAAATAAATCCATCGTGTTGTTTTCAAACGGGGTGCCGGTAATTGCTAACCGGTTATAGGAACGCAACATCTGTACTGCCTGGTAGCGCTGAGAATCGGGGTTTTTAATTTGCTGCGATTCATCCAGTATTATATAACCAAATTCAAACCGGCGCAAGTGACTGATATCTGTTAACAGGGTACCATAAGAAATCAATACCAGGTGGTAGTTGTCAAAATCGGCGGTGGTTTTAGGGCGGTTAGCACCATGCAGTGTTAAAGTAGAAAGAGACGGCGCAAAACGCTGCAGCTCTACCTGCCAGTTAAAGAGCAGGGAGGTTGGCACCACCAGCAGGTGCGGCTGCTTCCAGCTTTTTTCTTGTAGCAGTAATAAAAATGCAATAACCTGAACGGTTTTTCCCAACCCCATATCATCGGCCAGTACAGCTCCAAACTGCTGCTGATGCAGAAAATACAGCCAGCTTAAGCCTTGCTGCTGATAGGGTCTTAATGCTGTTTGAAGTGTTTCAGGTACGGTTGCTTTTTCAATTGCCCTGATATCGGTTAGTCGTTTCCGGTAGTTGTTAATCTTTTCAAGGGTTGCCGGCTCTATCTCCTCTTCTGAGAACAGTTGATCGATTGCTTCAAACTGCGTGCCCGGAATCACCAGGTCCTCCCCCATAACAGCTGCACCAAAGAAAAATTTCGACATTCGGTCTATCCACTCATTGGGTAAAAGCCCCAAACTTCCATCATCCAACTGTACATAGTTTCGTTTATTCCGGATAGCTTTTTGCAGCTCCTGCAAGGAGGCGGTCTGTTCTCCGAATTGTGCTTTTAGTTTTACATTAAACCAGTTTAGCCCGGAAACTACCTGCACAGAAATGGTCGCTTTATGCGCATTTTTTTTATTGTCTTTCAACTGGTTAAAACCAAAAATAGTAATGCCGGCCCTTCTCCATTGGTCAAAAACATTCAGAAACCAGTCTTCGTCCAAAAACCTGTCGCGGTGAAGATAGAAATAAGGCAGTTCCTCTTCCAGTTGTTCCAAAAAATGAGGGTGTTGTTTCAGGAGCAGGGAGAGGAAGGCTTTTTCACTGGCTTCGTTCCGGTGAATAGCCAGCAACCTGCCTTTTGAGCCGGGCAGGTAAACCATTTTTTTACTGCGAAGCGGTAATTCTGTATTGCCGTATCGCACCATGGGTTGTATAGTTATATATTGCCCCAGGTCAGAAAGGTAGATCAGTTTTTCCTGCGCCCCATGCCAGCCTGCGTCAACCAGTTCCTGCGTATCCGCAGGATCAATATCATGGCGAATGATCCTGATTTTTTCTTCCAGTTTGGACACTATTTTTTCTTGCAACAGGGCCCACTGCGATTCATGGAACTGCAACTGCGGACGGGTTCTGAAAAACTGGAGTAATTTGATAATAGTACGGTTAGAAGGCAGCCAGAGCTGGTTTTGGTGCAGCAGGAAAATGCCGTATTTGAAGGGTATGTCCTTCGGATGGAAAGGTTGTTTTTCCAGTATTATTTCCGGAATAAGCCGCAAAGAACCTGCCGATTTATAAAGTAAGAGGTGAAAGTCTTCCAATATATTACCAACCTGTACTTCTTCCAATGAACCCGCACTTACATTTTCAGAAAATTCAGGATTATGATAGAAAAAACGCAGCTGTAACGGGTTTTTAATAATCAATTTAAGTCCGCGCAGGTCGGCAGCCGACAATTCGTTGGAAGGAGTTAATTGAAAACGGCTAATGGCAGCATAGAAACGTACAGCATCTACCTCCGTGCCTGTTTGCAAAGAAGCATCGGTTGCGCTTACCGGTATAAGCGGGTTGCGGATTTTTCCAGCTTTAGTAACAGGTGCATCATAGAGCTCAATACAGAGTGATTTATGAAAACGGAATTGCTTCAGTACTACAATTCGCTGGTGATGGCTGTTTTGCGACAGGCAGGGTAATTCCTCGATAGGTACTAATAAAGCAGAAAGATCCTGTATTGAATCCATACCGCAATTTAAAATTTAGAACAGGATGCGATGGAATATTTCTTATTTTGACTCCTTAATTGAATAGTCGTTCAATTTTATTTATATGAAAAAATTTAAATATTTCTCGTATCTCCTACTGGTTCTCAGTACGTCTAAAGGTTTTGCACAAGCAGTTCAGGAAAAACTGCCACGTCCTAAACTGGTGGTGGGTATTGTGGTAGACCAAATGCGCTACGATTACCTTTACCGGTATTATGACCGGTATGGCAACGGAGGTTTCAAACGTATGCTAAAAGAAGGATTTTCTTTTGAAAATACCTATATAAATTATATACCTACCTATACTGCCATTGGGCATACTACTATTTACACGGGTTCTGTACCGGCCATTCATGGCATTGCAGGCAATGACTGGGTAACACAGGCAACTGGGGAGGAAACCTATTGTACCAGTGATGCATCGGTGGCTACGGTAGGTGCTTCCAATAGCAGCGGAAAAATGTCGCCCCGGAATTTATTAACCAGCACCATTACTGACGAACTGCGACTGGCTACCAATTTCAAATCAAAAGTGATCAGCATTGCATTGAAGGACCGGTCGTCTATTCTGCCGGGTGGTCATTTTGCCAATGCTTCCTATTGGTACGATGGAGAAACAGGTAATTTTATTTCCAGTACTTTTTACCTGAAAGAATTACCGGCATGGGTGAATCAGTTCAATGCGCTCCGGCAACCGGAGCAATTCCTGAGTAAGGATTGGCACACCCTTTACCCCATCAGTACCTATGGCCAAAGTATAGCTGATAATAATGAGTACGAGAATAAGTTCAGGGGTACCGATGCGCCGGTAATGCCGGTGTATACTTCCAGGCTGATGAAGGAAAACGGATTAGGTTTGTTGCGCTCCACCCCCTACGGTAATACCGTAACGCTCAATTTTGCTATGGAGGCAATGAAGAAAGAAGCGCTGGGAAAAAACAATACCGGTGCAACAGATTTTCTTGCCATTAGCTTGTCGTCGCCGGATTATATCGGCCACCAGTTTGCATTGAATGCTATTGAAATTGAAGACAACTATTTACGGCTGGATAAGGACCTGGCAAATTTTTTCAACTATCTAGACCAGGCCGTTGGAAAAGGGCAGTATACAGTTTTCCTGAGTGCCGACCATGGGGCGGCGCATAACCCGCAGTTCCTGATCGATCGGAAAGGAAGTGCCGGGTATTTTAATTCAGATGCGGCGGAAAAGGGGCTGAATGCACTACTTAAAGCCAGAACAGGCGTTGACTCCCTGGTAATTAGTTTAGCCAACTACCAGGTTCATTTCAACTACAAACGGATCCAGGAAAAATCAATCAGCGAAAAAGAACTAATTGAGCTGGCAGTTCCTTACCTGCAAAAACTGGAGGGTATTTCCTTTGTTACGCCAATGGCAAATGCGGCAACAGCAGCTATTCCGCAACTCCTGAGAGAGCGGATCATAAATGGCTATAATTATAAAAGAGGGGGAGCTATCCAATTTGTACTGGATCCCCAGTTATACAGTGGCGGACCCAGGTCAAAAGGAACCACACATGGCAACTGGCATCCGTATGATTCCCATATTCCTTTACTGTTTATGGGTTGGGGTGTGAAAGCGGGTGCCTCTAATCGGGTAGTACATATGACCGATATTGCGCCAACTGTTGCTGCTTTATTACATGTACAGGAACCGAATGGAAATATCGGCCAGCCCCTGGTGGAACTACTTAATAAACGATAATAGTACGCTTCTAAAAAACAATCCCATGCAAGATCTTGCATGGGATTGTTTTTTAGAAGAGCGGCAATGGATTATGCATCCGGTATTGTTGGTTCTACCAGTCTTTTCAACTTGTCCAGTGACTCCTGCCAGCCGAGGTAACACATTTCCGCAGGTATCATTTCGGGGATACCCGTTTGCGAAATGGTCAATTCTGTACCACAGATCACTTTTTTAAACCGGATCGTAACTATCATTTCCCCAGGCATGTTAGGATCATCAAAGCGGTCGGAATGTTTGATCAGTTCATTTTCTGTTATTTCCAGATATTCTCCACCAAAAGAATGACCATTACCGGTACTGAAATTGATAAAGGACATTTTATACGAACCTCCTGTTTTAAATTCCATATGGTGCACTTTGGCCAGGAAACCATAAGGTGGCAGCCAGGCAGCATACGCCTCGGGACTAGTAAATGCCTTAAAAACTTTTTCTGGCGGAGCTGCCAATACCCGGTGTAATTGAACTTGATTACTTGACATCTGATACTATTTTTGATTAAATAAGTAAGGTTAACAGAACAAAGATGCGCGGAAAATAATTGATTGCCGGGGGGCAGTTCTGACAGCTTAGGGGGTAGTTTCTGACAAGCTATGAAAAATCAGGAATTATTCAGATTCTGGACTGAATTCGCCATATTTGACTATCCCTGCTGCATGAAAAACGAACTGCTTAATACCCCATCTCCGGATTACCAGCAATGCTGGATAGATTTCAGGTCGGATCAGGAAACCGGCCTATATACCCTGTATAACCACGAATATGACCGGTTATACCGGTATGGTATGCTTTCTTCACAAGACCCCCACCTGGTTAAATCCGCCATTAATTCTACTTTTCTGGATCTCTGGGTCCGGCGCGCACAGCTACCCGAGGTTGAAAATGTAAAAGGGTATCTTTTTATCTGCTTCAAACGTCAACTTTTCCAAACCCTGCGTAAAGAACAGGGCCGACCGCTGCAATTGCAGGATGGCAGCCCGGTGCTTTTATCGGAAGCCTCTTTTGAGGACGCATTGATCGGGCATGAATTAGACGAACGCAGGAAAATCCGTATCAAAAAAGCGCTTGCCTGTCTTTCCGAACGACAACGCCAGTTTATTCAACAGCGTTTTTTCGAGGACATGAATTACGAGGAAATTGCTGAGCAATCAAATACCTCTGTTAGAACCGTATACAATACCATTCATGCGGCCATTAACCGGCTAAGGGCAGAGCTGGGAGATGCCGACCTGCTGGTTATTCTGCTCCTGGCCGGCCTGCCGATAAAATTTTAAAAAAAACTTATCAATTCTTTGGTAAAAACTGCAAGCACCATTCCTCTTTAGTTAAGTTAACAGCATGACGAAGTTCCATCACTACACCATTGAAGAATTGTTATTGGAGGATTCCTTTGTACACTACTGCCTGGCTACCAATGACCAGGCTGTGGAAGAATGGGATACCTGGCTAAAGCAATACCCCGATCAGCAGAAGAAAATAGAGGCTGCGAAAAAGCTCTTGTTTTCACTGGGTATACGTCTTACCAAGGAAGAAAAACAACTGGAGTTGGAGAAGCTGAAAGCCGCTGTTCAGTTAGAAAAACAAAACAGGCAATTGCCGCAGGCCTGGAGGCCATCCGGTAAATCCATGGTTAGGTCGGTAGTTAGTATTGCCGCCGCTGTACTGCTTTTTTTTGCCGGGTACCAGGTTAGCAACTGGTTTAGTTCAGCGCCTGTTTCCGATACCAGGCTCGCTTACGAAATCATTCATTCCGGAAACGGGGAAAGGAAGATGCTTGAATTAAGCGATGGTTCTTCCGTTATTCTTAATTCCAATAGCCGGCTGAAAATTCCGGTGGATTACAACCTCCATACCCGAAGTCTTGAATTAGAGGGAGAAGCCTTGTTTGAAGTAGCTCCCAATAAGAAAAAACCTTTTCTGGTGCGTGCTGAACAAACAACAGTTGCGGCACTCGGAACGGTTTTTAAGGTTCGTGCGTATGCATTTGAACCCGGGTTGCAGGCCTTACTGCTCGAAGGAAAAATAAAACTGTCGTCAGCCGCAAAGCCGGCAGCGGCCAGCTTCTTATTGCCGGGGATGCAATACAGTGCAGAAAGAAAAACCGGAACTGTTTCCTTGCTCAACTTTGACCAGGAACAGGAAGCTGCATGGCGAAAGGGCAGGTTGATTTTTCGGAATGCATCACTCGAACAGATAAGAGAAACCCTTCAATACTGGTACGGTATGGAAGTAATACTTAAGAAAAACTCCCACAAACCTGTTCGCTTTAACGGGGAGTTTGATAACAAGGAACTCAAGGAGGTAATGACAGCTATCGCTTATGTAAATAATCTTTCCTACACTATAAATGAGAACCAGCTTACAATAATTTCCAGGTAACAACCAACTATAACACTGCTATATGAAAAAAATGAACCGCACCGTTAGGTGGCGTAACGGCCTTGTATTGTCTCTGCTCTTGTATTTTTGCCTGCTCCCCGGCATTTTGCCAGCGCAAACGGGAAATGCAGCCAGCCAGCGAATTGAGATCGGATTTACCGATGCTGATATTCGTTCTGTTTTTAAACAGATCAGCTCAAAAACCAACCTCAAATTCTCCTACAACGAAGCTGATCTGGTGTCTTCCGGTCCAATCCGGTTGGAGAAAAAAAATCGTACCCTGGGAGAATTACTTCAGTTGGTTGGTCAGCAGGCTGGCCTTGAATTCAGGGTAGAGAAAGACCTTATATTGGTTAAGCCTCAGGTAAAAAAAGATCCTTCTCTGGAACAGGCAGGTATAAGCGTCAAAGGAACCATCCGGGCAGCGGGCGGAGAAAGCCTGGCAGGAGCATCGGTGCGGGTACGTAATTCAGGTGCTGGTGTTTCCTCCGATGAAGCAGGTAATTTTCAATTGAATAATGTTCCTGCCTCCGGCGTGCTTGAAATCAGCCTGGTTGGTTTTGAGGCAATAACAGAACCCATACAGGGAAGAACACAGATCGCCCTAACCCTGCAACCCACCAGCCAGCAGATGGACCAGGTAGTAGTTGTAGGATATGGCACCCAGCGAAAAAGAGATGTGATCGGTGCCGTGTCTTCTGTGAATACTAAAAATATGGAGAAACTGGCTGGCGGAAATGTGGCTACCATGTTGCAGGGGCAGGTAGCGGGTATTAACGCAGCGCCTGGATCGGGCGATCCGGGAGCTCCACCGGTGGTATTGGTTCGCGGACTTTCCACTATTGGCAATAATGATCCTTTATACGTAATTGACGGAATACCGGGCGATATCAATGCTATTAACCCCAATGATATCCAGTCTATCGATGTGTTGAAAGACGCATCGGCGGCTACCATCTATGGTTCACGGGCCTCTAATGGCGTAATTATGGTTACGACCAAACGCGGCCGTGCTGGTAAAGTAATAATAGGCGTTAATTCCTATTATGGCATCAACCAACTGGCTAAAAAACTGCCCCTTGCCAATCGGGTGCAATACAATTCCATTATGAAACAGGTGGCGCAAAATGATGGTATCACCCCGCTGGATTATGTTTCTTCTGATACCTACACAGATGCAAACGGTCAGCAACAGCGATATCCTGATACAGATTGGCAGGATGCTTTTTTCCGGACTGCCCCTGAAAATAAAATAGATGTATCTGTATCCGGCGGTACAAAAGACATGCGGATGAATGTTTCTTTTGGCCGTTTTGCCCAGGAAGGCATTGCAATCGGTAGTAATTTCGAACGCTATAATATTCAGGTCAATTCCGACCTTACAAAAGGCCGGTTTAAATTCGGTGAATCCTTTACCTACTCCAAAACCAATCGTCGTCTTTTACAGGGCTCCAATGAAAGCAGGGCAAATGGACAAAATGCCGGTTATCCCATCATGTATGAAATGATTAACCGCGTGCCTCACCATCGCCTGTATGATGCTAATAACGATGGTGGTTTTGGAAGCCGTATCGGGTTTCAGATGAGTGATGCCATTAACCCGGTTGGGTACCAGACCCTTGTAACCAGCCGGGATGAACCCACTTATTTCATAGGTAATATTTTTGGCGAATACCAAATCATTGCTCCCTTAAGTTTTCGGTTACAATATGGATTTAGTTCTAACGAAGGGTTTAGCTATACCAAAACTCCTACCTACTATATGGGCGATAAAGCGCAGAACCCCAACGCCCAGTTATATGAGTCCAGAGATCGGAAATTCAGGGATGTACTGAATGCAGTATTTACCTATTCCAAAATCTTCCGCGAGCTGCACAGCCTGAATGTTGTGGCCGGCTTTTCGCAGGAGGGCGAAAACTACCGCAGTCTTTCCGGAAGTAATAATAACCTGCCCTCCAATGATCTGGGTTCCTTAAACGGGGGAATAGGCGATAAATCGGCCGGTGGGGTATTGCTGGAAAGCACCCTGCGTTCCTGGTTTGCAAGAATGAACTATTCTTATGCTGGAAAATACCTGTTAGGCGCCAGTGTTCGGAGAGATGGATCTTCGCGTTTTTCAGAAGCTAATAAATACGGAACCTTTTACTCGGTTTCTGGTGCCTGGAGAGTAAGCGAAGAAGATTTTTTCAGCAATCGTTTTTCGCAAATCAGTGATCTGAAACTCAGGGCCAGCTATGGCGTGTTGGGTAACCAGAGTATACCGGATTATCTCTATCTGCCGGCAACAGTTAATTCTGGCAACCCAACTACCAATTACCCGTTCGGTTCCGGTCTGCGTCAGAATATAGCAGTAGGTGCCATAATAACCAATGCTTCCTCCCCGGATATTCGCTGGGAGCAATCTGCTACCTTTAATGCCGGGCTCGATCTTTCTATTTTGAATGAACGCTTGCTGCTGATCGTGGATTATTTCCGCACCAGAACCACTGATATGCTGGTAACTATTCCGCTTCCGCCAAGTGCCGGGTTGTTATCAAATCCTATCCGTAATGGCGGTGAAATGCAAAACCAGGGAATTGATCTGGCGCTGACCTATCGCAAGAATAAAGGGGAACTGAAGTTTGATATCACCGCTAATATTACTGCAAGCCGAAATAAAATTATTCAGCTTGGATTCGCCGATGAAGCCTTTACAGATGGTTATATGGATTTTAATAATTTTCCAACCACCAGAACAGAAGTAGGTGGACAAATAGGACGATTCTACCTGTATAAAACAGACGGTGTAATCAAAACACAGAAAGAACTGGAAGACGTTAAAACCATTCAGCCAAATGCACAATTGGGCGATATTCGGTTCGTTGATATTAATAAAGATGGAGAGTTGAACGATAACGACCGAACTTTTATGGGAAGCGGACTGCCTAAAATGGAATTCGGCCTCACTTCCAATTTTTCCTATAAGCGCTTTGATTTAAATATTTTCTTCCAGGGTACCCAGGGGAATTATATGTACAATGGCGCCAAACGACTGATGTACCAGAATACAATCTTTAATAAATCTACCGATTTGCTGGATGCCTGGTCGCCCGCTAATCCTGGCAGTTCTATTCCACGTGTATCTATTGTGGATGCAAACGGTAATATGGGCAGGCCCTCTGACCTGTTCCTGGAAAAAGCTTCCTATCTCCGCCTTAAAAGTATGCAATTAGGCTACCGCTTCCAGGTAAAAGGAATCAATGCCTTACGGGTGTACCTGGGTGCAAGCAATATTTTTACTATTACCGGTTATTCGGGTTACGATCCCGGTGTAGTTAACTATTCCTCTTTTGCAAGAGGGGTAGATCGGGGACTATACCCGCTTTCGAGGAATTATTTTGCCGGGCTTAACCTGGAATTTTAACCTGATCTGTAAACGATTAAATCTACTGCCATGACTATAAATAGGTTATATGGATTACTTCTTTCAATAGGACTACTTACCGCGGCCTCCTGTTCCAAATCCTATCTCGATAAAGAAAACAGAAACGAGTTGTCCGGTTCTTCTTTCTGGAAAACAAAAACACAGGCTATACAGGCAATAACTGCTACCTATGCAGCGCTTCAGGCTGCCGATGGTTCCAAGTGGACCTGGTTCGAAGAAACCTATGTGGCTGCTGAATACAAGACCGATGAAATGATTAACAATAAAGCAGAAGGTTATGGTAAAAGCCTTCAATCATTTACACATACCACGGATGAAAGTAGTTTTACCAACCTCTGGCATATGTGTTTTGCAGGCATCAACCGGGCCAACCAATGTATAGAGAATATTCCCCGCGTGTCTTCCAATGCACAGAACGGGTTGAGTGAGGAGGAAAAAGCAAGTCTTATTGCAGAGGCAAAATTTTTACGGGCTCATTTTTATTTATTACTACAAAGTTATTTCACGAATATTCCGCTGCTAACCGCTTTACCCGCTTCCAATGCTGATTTTTATCCTGCACCTGCTTCCGAAGCAGCTATCTGGGAACAGATCGAAGCAGACTTAAAGGAAGCCGCAGCCAAGCTGCCCGCTTCGAGGGATGAGCTGGAACTGGGCCGGGTAACAAAATATACGGCTACCGCCTACCTGGGTAAAGCCTACCTGTTTCAGGAAAAATTTGAACTGGCTTCAGATGCGTTTGAAACAGTTATTAATAGCGGGAACTACCAGCTGCTGAATAAATACGAAGACAATTTCAACGGCCTGGCGGAAAATGGCCGGGAATCAATTTTTGAAATTCAGTTCTCCGGCGATCGTACGAACGGTAATGACGAAAGAACACCCATGCCCTGGGAAGTTAGTCCCTATGCGTTAAACGGCTGGGAATTATTCTACCCCTCCGAATGGCTTGCAACAGAACTTAAGACCGACAAACGTACAGATGGTGGATTCAGTGACCGTGTATACGGAACCATCTTCTTCGATGATCCGGAATCACGCGCAGCGGTGGTAGACCAGCCGGGTGTTGTAAAACGTTATGCTGATGTAAAAAATGACCTTAATAACGACGTATATTTCAAAAAGTATACAACCCCAACCGACCTGGCTGATAACGGATTTTATACCGGGCAAAATATTCATCTGATGCGCTATGCCGATCTGTTGTTGATGCAGGCAGAAGCGCTGAACGAACTGGGTCAAACGGCCGATGCCCTGCTGCTGGTAAACCAGGTAAGGGAAAGAGCAAAGGCTGCTGCCCTGGTTGCTCTTGATAAACAAGCATTAAGGCAGCAGATAAGGCATCATGAACGCCCCTGTGAATTATCAATGGAATATGCCATCCGCTGGCCCGACCTGTACCGCTGGAGCCGTAGTAAAACGGCCCCCGAAAAAATTAAAACTGTAATGGTCAATCACCAGCACGAGTTTGCCACCAACTTTATAGACGGAAAACATGATATCTATCCGGTTCCGCTTTCGGAAATAAACAAAAATCCAAATAGCAAACAGGCGCATAACTGGTAAATAGAAGGGATGATAACGAAACGTACAGCCAGGTTCATTGGTTTGGCCCTGGCTTTTTTTACTTCAATTCATGGCAGATCCCAACAGGTAAATGATTGGGAAAACCCACTGGCTGTATCCTATAATACCAGTGAGCCGCGGGCCTGGTTTCTACCCCAGGACCCCAGCGCCGTAATAAATCTCGACGGGGCCTGGAAATTTAATTGGGTCAAAAATCCCTCTCTCCGGCCGGCAGATTTTTACCAGGTTGATTTCGATTATCGCAACTGGGCTACCATCCAGGTGCCTTCCAACTGGCAAACAGAAGGCTATGACCGGTTTATTTTTACAGATGTGGAGTATCCTATTGCCGTCAACCCGCCTTTAGTACCGCAGGATTTCAATCCGGTTGGCTCCTACATAAGAGAATTTGATTTGCCCGGAAACTGGGATGGGCAGCAATTGCTACTGCGCTTTGGTGCAGTTAATTCCTTTTTTTATTGCTGGGTAAACGGGCAGTACCTGGGATTCAGTAAGGATAGCAAAACACCAGCAGAATTTGATGTGTCTGCTTACCTGAAAAAAGGCAAAAACAGGCTGGCAGTACAGGTCTTCCGGTTTAGCGATGGTACCTACCTCGAAGGACAGGATATGTGGAAGTTGAGTGGAATTGAACGATCGGTTCTATTAATCAGGCGGCCTGTTTATTATATCCGCGACTTTGTTTTGAAAGCTGGTTTAGACAGCAGTTACAGCACGGGTATTTTTAGGCTGGATATAGAAATGGCAGGAAAAACCACCCGTAAAAAAGGCAGCCTCGAGGTTACATTGCTTGATGCCCTGCCTGCCTCCGGCCCGGTATTTTCCGTAGTACAGAAGATCGGCGACCATCCTATGCGGGTAGAACAACAAATCCCCGCTGTAAAGTCCTGGAATGCCGAAGAACCCCATTTGTATACGCTGTTGTTAAGGCATAAAGACGAACGGGGAAAATTGCTGGAAACAATCCGGCAACAGGTGGGTTTTCGTACCACCGAGGTTCGGAACGGATTATTTCTAATCAATGGCAAAGCGGTTAAACTGAAAGGCGTTAACCGGCACGAGCATGATATGATCAAGGGTAAAGTAATAACCCGTGAATCTATGGTGAACGATATACGCTTGATGAAAGCATTTCATATTAATGCCGTTCGAACCAGTCATTACCCCAATGCAGAAGAATGGTATGAACTCTGCAACCAGTACGGTATCTACGTGGTGGATGAAGCAAATATTGAGTGCGATGGCATGGCTTTTCATCCGTTGCAAACACTCTCCGATCATCCAGACTGGAAAGCGGCTTACCTGGACCGAACCAAACGTATGGTAGCGCGCGATAAGAATTTTGCCTGTATCATTACATGGTCACTAGGTAATGAAAGCCGGTTTGGGAGAAATTTTGAAGCAAGTTATTCCTGGTTGAAGCAATACGATGCTACCCGACCCGTGCAATACGAGGAGGCAAAGGATAATCCGTATACAGATATTTTTTGTCCCATGTATAAATCCACCCCCTTTTTGCTGGATTATGTTAAAGAGTGGCGGTCAAGGCCGCTTATCCTGTCTGAATACGCGCATATGATGGGAAACAGTGGTGGCAATTTGTCTGACTATTGGGAATTGATCTGGAATTACCCGCAGTTGCAGGGAGGATTTATCTGGGATTTTTCTGATCAGACATTTTTGAAGAAAAATGAAGCCGGACAATCCTATTGGGCCTATGGTACCGATATGGGCAATGTAGGGGCAACCAGCGATACGAGTTTTTGTGCAGATGGCATGTTTCAGGCCGACAGGCAGCCACATCCCCAGGCCTACGAAGTGCGGAAACAATATCAGCCGGTGCTGTTTCGTGCCCTGCCTTTCCGTTCAGCCATCCAGGTTCGAAACAGGTTTGATTTTAATACTATCCGCCAACATACACTGCGCTGGTCAGTAAAATCAGGCGGTAAACGGATGGCTTCCGGAGAGGTAATGGGACTTACGATTGAACCGGGCAAGGATACTACCATAACCCTTGCTATTCCTCCTGCTGCAAGCCTCTTGCGAAACGCCTCCTGGTTGCAGGTAGAACTTATTAATCCTGTAGCAGAAGGTTTATTAACGGCTGGTCATGTACTGGCAACAGAAGAATTCCAGATCTCCGGCGAGTTAGCCGAACCAGGTATAGCCAGGAACAACTTCCAACCGCTTAAGGCCGTTGAACGGGGAACGAATACCTGGCTGGAGAATGATGGCTTTTTTATGGTGTTTGACCGGCTTTCGGGCTGGTTAACAGCTTACGGGCCAGGGGGAACTAATTTATTGAAATCGCCCCTGGTTCCTGATTTCTGGAGAGCTGTAACAGACAATGATATCGGTAATAGCCTGCAGCTTCGGGCACAGGTATGGAAGCATGCTGCAGATTCAGCGCAGCTACTTGAATTTCAAATGGCCGAGCAGGCAGATACTGGCTGGTTGATAAGTACTAAACATTATTTTCCCACTGTAAAAGCGATTTACCAGACCAGTTATCGGGTAAAATCGTCTGGTGAAGTGGAGCTGGAAGGTAATATGATAGCAGCAGCTGCCAATTTGCCTGAATTGCCGAGATTTGGCTGGAAGGTTTTGGTAGACCGCAGCCTGCAGCAGGTACAGTGGTTTGGGAGAGGCCCCTTTGATAACTATGCCGACCGGAAACAGGCTGCTATGACCGATCTTTATCAGCTTCCTGCCAGTCAGCTCTTTCATCCGTATCCAAGGGCACAGGAATCCGGATACCGTACCGATACGCGGTATATGCAAATGACAGATGCAAAAAAGAAGGGTATCCGATTTGATACGGATACTGTTTTCTCTTTTGGGATTCTTCCCTTCGACCGGAAAAAAATTGATTTTGATCGCACCAAAAACATTCATGGCTCCACCGTAGATCCGGACGATTTTTTTTGGGTTAATATAGATTTGCAACAAATGGGGGTAGGAGGCGATAACAGTTGGGGAGCAAAAACCTATGCTGCTTACAGCTTGCCGTATCAGAATTACAGGTTTCGTTTTCGTTTCTGTATTATTAATTAATGGATAGAATTTGATCGTATGTATTTAACCAAGGAACAGATCAGCGACCTGCTGCAGCAAAACTATGGCTTAAGCGGTTCTATTGAACTTTTAAGTGGGTATGACGAACAGAATAGCCTGCTTACTACTGCCGACCACAAACGTTATATCGTAAAAAATTGCCGGACCGGAGCATCATTGGAGTTTTCTCGATGCCCAGGTTGCTATACTGCAGCAGCTCAAGCATTCGGACGTGTGGAATTATTTTCAGGAATTGCATGCCTCCGTTGATGGCCGTCTGCTTGTTCAGGTAGAGCTGGATAATATTCCTTATTTTATACGGGTACTCTCCTTTATTGAGGGTCGTTTCCTGGTAGAACGAAAGGAACATACCCCAGTACTCCTGGCTTCTATAGGATCTTTTTTGGGGAGGATGGACCTGGCACTGCGGAACTTTCAGCATCCGGCCATGCACCGGCACTACGAATGGGATATCTCTAATACGCCCGACGTATTTTCCAGCCTGCCTGCTATAAAAGATGCGGAGAAACGGCGTATTGCGGGGTATTTTCTCCTTCAATTTGAAATGGAAGTAAGGCCGGCGCTGGCAACCCTGCGGAAAGCCTATATACACGGCGATGCCAATGACTATAACCTGCTTACACAGGGTGATTCGGTGAGCGGTTTAATAGATTTCGGAGATATGGTATATGCCCCGTTAATAAATAACCTGGCAGTTGCCTGTACCTACTGCATGCTGCATAAATCCGATCCGCTGAATGCGGCGGCAGCGGTGATCAAAGCCTATCATCAGCAATATGCCATTACAAGGCAGGAAGCGGATCTGTTGTATTACCTGGTAGCCGGTCGTTTGTGCATCAGCGTGGTAAAAGCGGCGGTTAAACGAAGCCAGGAAAGTTCTAATGATCATCATTTTATATCTGAGGCGCCGGCCTGGGCTCTCTTGTACCAGCTAATTGAAATTAATCCCCTAAGAGCACAGCAGGTATTTCGGGAAGCCTGCAATTGGCCACAACCTCTGCCCGAAAAAACCGACCAGGATAACTTAATGGCCAGAAGATCTGCTGCTATTGGTAAAAACCTGAGCATCAGTTACCGGCAGAAATTAAAAATTGAACGCGGCGCACTTCAATACCTGTATGACGACCAGGGTAATACCTATGTAGATTGTGTGAATAATGTTAGTCATGTGGGGCACTGCCACCCGGTGGTGGTAAGGGCTATGCAGCAACAGCTGGCCATTCTTAATACCAATACCCGTTACCTGAGTGACCACCTGGTAGAGTATGCAGAAATGCTTACGGCAACACTGCCTTCCCGGTTAAAGGTTTGTTATTTTACTAATTCAGGCAGTGAGGCAAATGACCTGGCCATCCGTATGAGCCGGCATTTTACGCAACAAAAAGATATTATAGTACTCGATCATGCATATCATGGAACATCTACCACGGCTATTGAGATCAGTCCCTATAAGTTTGATGGTAAAGGTGGATTTGGACAGGCTGCCTGGGTGCATAAAGCAATGAATCCGGACGGGTACCGGGGGCCTTTTAAGTTCAATGATCCATTGGCAGGTAAAAACTATGCAGCCGATCTGGACCGGATTTTAGGGGAGATGCAGGAAGCAGGTATCAAACCTGCTGCATTTATTTGTGAAACCCTGTTGGGGGTGGGAGGGCAGATACCCCTGCCTGCAGGATACTTACAGGCCGTGTATGAGAAAGTAAGGGCAGTAGGTGGCCTTTGCATTGCCGATGAAGTGCAGGTTGGCTTTGGTAGGGTTGGGGAAAAGTTCTGGGGCTTTGAGTTGCAGCAGGTAGAGCCGGATATTGTTGTTATGGGAAAGCCGATAGGAAATGGACATCCACTGGCAGCAGTGGTTGTTACAGAAGAAATTGCCCGTGCATTTAATAACGGCATGGAATATTTTAATACATATGGAGGTAATCCTGTTTCTATGATAACCGGGAAAACGGTATTGCAGGTAATTCAGCAGGAAGATATGCAGGCACAGGCATTATCTACAGGTAATTACCTGATGGCCAAACTGAAAGAGCTGATGCAACGGCATTCCATTATCGGAGACGTACGCGGACACGGCTTGTTTATTGGTGTAGAGCTGGTACGTGATCGGGTAAGCCTGGAGCCCGCTGTGCCTGAAATAGAACAGGTAGTGGAACAAATGAAAAACAAAGGATTTCTGCTAAGTACAGACGGGCCGCTGTATAATGTGCTTAAGATTAAACCTCCCATGGTATTTAACAGGCAAAATGCAGACAGGCTGGTAGCCTTATTGGATGAAACAATTTCTGAACTCAACTATCAATAATATACAGGTATGCGGGCGGCTTCAACACAATTAAACAGGGTATTGGAAGGTTTGATGCAGCGTTATCAAAACCGGGTACCGGATGTTCAGGGAATTATTAATGCAATGATTCGGGAACAACTGATCGGGTCTGCGGATGATATTGAAAATGATCATATCGCTTTCCGTACATTAGGGGTTCCTCATTTGGGTATTCAATCTCTGGAGAAGATATTTATACAGCTGGGTTATGTAAAAAAAGATTATTATTTCTTCCCGGAGAAAAAGCTGGATGCTTTTTGGTATGCACCCCCCGAGCCAACATTGCCCCGGATTTTTATAAGTGAATTGCGGGTACAGGAATTGTCTGAAAAGTCAAAACAGATCATTCATTCCTATACTTCAACCATAATAACCGACCCGGTAGATCAACTGAACCTGGCCGATGCGTCGGTAATTGATGCTTTTTTACACAGTGGTCTATGGGAACTTCCCTCTGCATCTGATTACAAGGCATTACTGGAAGAATCTGAATATGCAGCCTGGGTAATTTATAACCGATACTACCTCAATCATTTCACCGTAAGTGTGCATCACTTAAAAGCAGGGTATAATACTATACCTGCGTTTAATGAATTCCTGGAACGAAATGGTTTTATACTGAATGATGCCGGCGGAAAAGTTAAAATCAGCCCCGATGGACTCCTATTACAAAGTTCAACCATTGCCCGGATGATAAAGGCAGTATTTGCGGGTGGTGAGGAACTGGAAATACCTGGCTCCTATGTAGAGTTTGCAGAGCGAAAACCCTTGCCGGAATATAGTGGCCTGCCCATCGGCATGTTGACTGGCATACACCGAAGAGAAGGGTTTGAAGCGGCTAATGCGAACCGTATATTTGAGAGCACCTATCGTACTCAAACGAACCGCTGATAACAGCTCCTGAACAGACACGAGCAGCTTAGCTAATAATGGGTTCATCCCCCGTTTATAAAACGCCCGTAGGTCCGCTGCGCGAGTTAACAAACTGTACAACATCAATTGTATTTTGCCAGTAATTGCGACAATATCAGGCGGAACCGGTCAATTGGTTCCAGTTTGCAGTAGAATGCATGCAGGCCGGTTTCCAAGGCCCGCAGCCTGAAACGCTCAGAATTATTTATACTGATGCCCAGCCATAGAATATCGGTATGTTTTGTTTTAAGTTCAGTTATCGTAGCTAGTACGGCTGGTCTTTTAGGAGAAAGGTCTATTATGCAAAGGTCTATATTAATACCGGAGTCCAGTAGTTCGAGTAATAAATGGTCGTTTTTGAGGACATATTGTACTCGTCCGCCCATTGATTCAACGATCTTTTTAATGACTTCCTGCATTGCCGGGTGCGATTCAACAATCGTAATGGAAGGTCTGTTTCCTTCTGCCCTATCCATATTCTAGGTTTTTAAGAAGTAAATGACTAAATAGAAATATGTACTATTGCAACAAAATGCCTGGCGGTTTATTCTGTAAATGAGCCCTGTAATTCAATGGTAGATGCCTGGGTGCATAATTCGTTTTCTCAGAAATTCGTATAGGGTAATGCGTGGTACTATGAAGGTACTGATTATAGTTCTTTTTTCCCCCCTCTCTATAGGATTTTAATGAGAACATTTTTTGATGTTATAACAATATCCTGCTTGATTGGGTGGCTGACTTATTGATTGTCTGGATCTTGTTTAAAACTGCTCGCATAGTCGCTGGGTGTTTGTCCATATTTTCGCTTAAACTCACGACTGAAATATTTTCTGTCAGAATAGCCAATTGCATAGGTTATTTCATTAATTGTATATTGATTTTTCTTCAAAAGTTCACTGGCTTTTTTCAGACGCATTGATTTTATGAATTCATTCACCGAAAGATTGGTTACGGCCTTTAATTTTTTGTATAATACAGGTACACTCATGGCCATTAACCTGGATAATTTTTCAACCCCAAATTCAGGATCATCAATGTGATTACCGATATGTTCGATCAGTGTTTTGATGAAATTGTATCGATGCTATTGGGGAGTTTGATCTCAATAGTGGAATCATCCTTCGTGTTGGTTAGGCTGTCTCTAAATAAGTCCTGCCCAAAATTCACCCTCATTTTCTCTTTTAACCGAAGCAGGTTTCGAACATTTAGTGCCAGCGCTTTAAGGTGGAATGGTTTGGTGATGTATATGTCGGCCCCGTTATTAAATCCGCTCAGGTGGTCGTTTTGCGTGCTTTTAGCGGTTAGTAATATTACCGGTATATGGGAGGTGGCGGGGTCGGTTTTAAGTTTATTACAAAGTTCCAAACCACTCATAACCGGCATCATTACATCGCTTATGATGATATCAGGCAATAGCTCCAATGCTTTTTCGAAGGCTTCCTGTCCATTTTCAACAGCAACTACGGTGTAGCTTGCCGAAAATGAATCAATAATTAGCTGAGTGAGCTCAGGATTATCCTCTGCCAGAAGAATCGTAAAGCTGCTGCCGGGTTGATCAGTGGAAATGGTATTTCCAACTTTTGTAGGTTCGTCATAAACAGTATCGGTATACCTTGCTGTATTACTGGTCGGTTGTAGCAATTCCTTTTGTAATGTTACCGTAAAGCTGGTACTACCGGTTTCGGAAGGTGTTGAAACCTGGCTGTTAATGGTAATTGTTCCCTTATGCAGTTCTACAATTTGCTTCGCAAGCGCCAGGCCTATGCCATAGCCTGTATTCTGCGGACCGTGTTCAGCTACCTGGAAAAAATTGTTGAATAACTTTTCATGGTAATTGGGATCTATTCCCCGGCCGTTATCGCTTACTGTAATAGTTACCTGTTGGTCGTCCTCTTTGATCTGAAGTATTACCTGGCCACCGGCATCTGTATATTTAAAGGCATTATCCAAGAGATTAATAAGTACCTTTTGAAATTGATCTTTATCGATGGCTAAATAAATGCTGTCCACATCGTGTATAAAAGAAAATCGAATGTCTTTGGAAAGCGAAAGCTCCACAAAACTGTCGTATATCCGTTCTAAATAAGGAATTAGATTGGTAGGTGTGAGTTGTAAGGAGTGATTGTTTTTTTCAATTTTTCGAAAATCCAATAACTCCGTTACCAATGTTAATAATCTAGTGGTATTAAGTTTGATTCGATTCAATACCGGATAATCAATGCTGCCCGGGTCTTTTTTATTGACCAGTTGCTCAAGCGGAAGCATAATTAAGGTAAGGTGGGTTCGTATTTCATGCGATATATTAGTGAAAAAATCCAATTTTAACTGGTGCAGCTCATTTTCTTTGTTTAACAGGGCTTTCATATGAAAAGAACGTAGTACAAAGAAGAGGATGCCTGCCAGTACGATGAAATACGCGCTGTAGGCCCACCAGGTAAGCCATATAGGGGGAAGAATAATGATCTGGAACTTTTTAACCGGGCTCCAGACGCCGTCATTGTTGGCCCCCTTAACGGTAAATGTATACTTGCCTGGAGGAAGGTTGGTATACGTGGCAGCAGGTAGCTGCGTAGAATTCCAGGTCAGATCGAAACCACTCAGCAGGTAGGAATACGTGTTTTTATCAGTCTTAATATAGTTAAGCAATGCAAAATCAATAGTGAAGGTGTTTTGATTGTGTTTGAGCGTAAGCGATGGTAATGAATCAGATGGGTTCCTGAACTCATGGGTGCCTATCCGGGTAGCTTCTTTGGTGGCGGTTACTGTAATTCCTGTAAAGAGAAGGGGCGATACCAGGTAATTGCACTCTATAAGCTGTGGATTGAACCGAGTGATGCCCTGTAATCCTCCAAAATATAACATCCCTTCCGAATCCTTCAAATAGGAATTTGCGTTAAATAAATTACCGGCCAATCCATCGCTGGTGGTAAAAAGTTGAAATGATTTACTGGAAGGATGGTACTTAATTATTCCCCGATCCGTGCTCATCCATATTTTATCCGGCTCCCGAAGTAGATAGTTTCCTTTTTCTATCAGAATACCCAAAATACTGGTAGCTGCGTAGGGTATATTTTCCCCGGACCTTTCCAGTATCCCGGTTGTAGGAGAGTATTTTACGAGGCCACTAAATTTTGTGCCCAGCCATATATTTCCTTCACTATCTTCTGCCAGGCAGTTGACGGCAGAATTTGTATCAATAACCGTAACGGTATTGTGGACAATTTTTAAGAGCCCTGCATCGCCACCAATCCAAAGTTGATGAAGGGAATCTTTAAAAACCGCTGATACTACAAAATCTTTCGGATAGGAGGGAAGCGAATCAGATAATGCATAGGGTTCCAGTGCTGTTCCATTTCTTTTAAAAACCTGGGCTCTTTTGTTTTTGATGATCCAGCAGCGTTCATTATCATCTTCCAGTATATGCGTTGTTTCACTCGATAAAATAGAGGTTTCATCCTTATCAAGCAAGTGCCGGGTGAATTTCCCTGTACGGGTGTTGAATACGCTAACGCCCCCGCCATGCGTACCTACCCAAATATGCTGATCTTTATCTATATATACATTTTTTACCAGGTTAGAACTCAGGCTGTTTGGATCATCGGGCTTATTGGTATAGACGGTAAACTTCCCGGTTTTTCTATTCAGGAGATTTAATCCGCCACCTTCAGTACCGATCCAGATATTTTTATTATGGTCTTCCGCCATTCCACTTACAATGTCATTGCTCAGTGAATTTTTGTTTTCTTCTTGCTGAATGGTTGTAAAAACTGTACTGATGGGGTAAATAGTATTTACGCCGCCAAAATAGGTGCCTATCCAAATGAGCTGTGCAGCATCTTTATAAAGTGTATAAATGGAGTTTTGACTTAAGGAATTTTTATCGGCCGTATTGTGCTGGTACGACCGGATTTCCAGTTTCACAGGATCTATTACACTCAAACCCTCCTGGGTGCCGACCCAGATTTGATTGTTAATGCTTAAAATTTCCCGTACATTATTATGTATAAGGCGAAATTTTTCAGCAGGCGCAGCCCCTATTCTTGTAAACGCTCCGGTTGACCTGGTATAGTAGTTGATGCCCGCATTTTCAGTTCCTATCCATAGTTTCTGGTAGCCATCTTCAGCTATGGATGTTATTGAATTGGAGCTGATACTGCCTGGTTTTTCGCTGGCATGGGTATAAAAATCTACCCGGTATTCCTGATTCCGGATAGTCATTTTGGCCAACCCTTTATTGGTGCCCACCCATAAAGCGCCTTCTTTGTCTTCATAAATGGCCCGGATAATATAATTGGGAAAAAAGGAACGAACCGTTTTATTGGAGGTATTCTTAAGCAGGTACAGTCCATTGGCAGTTCCTACCCAAATAGCCCCCACCCGGTCTTCATACAGGCTGTGGATATTTCCTACCCGGCTTCCCTCCAGCCAAATCCGTTCAAATGTATCGGTTGCGGGGTTATACTTATCCAGGCCACCCCCGGTACCAATCCAGAGAGTTGCTTTCGAGTCAAATAAAAGGGAGGTTATATTGTTGTCGGAGAGGGTAGTGCTGTCTTTTCCTTTTTGGTACAGCCGAAATCGATAGCCATCATACCTGTTAAGTCCGTTGGAAGTCCCAAACCACATAAAACCTTTTGCATCCTGGCAAATTGATAATACCGAATTGCTCACCAGTCCCTGTTCCAATTTAAGGTGATTAAAGCGTATAGGTTGAGCGCACAGCGTTATCGCCAACAGTAACGATGATATAAGTAGGGCGGATAGTTTACCGCAGCCTTTTAGTTGAGCAAGCATTTGTTCTGGCCTTTATAAGCAATCTGCATAAAGTTACACGAGGGGTAATTTAATAAAGAAACAATAGCATTTCCATTATTAATCAGCGAATTAAGCGATGCTTAAAAAAATCACCCCATTCATTTAAAGGAATCCCCCCTGCTGGTAAAACTGAATATGGAATTTTCAGGAGCTTCTTTTCAGGGCCCGTTCTCTTGCAGAATTTTCGGCGCCTGCTTTATTAACAAAACATCAAAAAACTGCGTTATGCGAAATTTACTCCTGTTTTACCTGCATCGGATACCAATCCGATTTTTGATTGGATTGGTGATCCTGTTTTTGCCGGCTTTTGGCTACACCCAGGTCAAAGTTGTAACAGGCATTGTTGTTGATCAGTCCGGGCAACCGCTTCCCGGTGTTTCCGTAACCGTAAAGAACACAGAAAACGGCACTGCTACAGATGAGGCGGGAAAATTTTCTTTAGCTGTTCCGGAAAATGCGGTGTTGGTCTTTTCTGCTGTGAATTTTGACCCGTTGGAGCAACAAGTGAACGAAAGCAATGCTTTAAGGATTGTGCTTAAAGCGGCGGCGGGTTCCTTATCAGATGTTGTTGTTGTAGGATATGCAACGCAGAAAAAAGCCAACCTGACGGGTTCGGTGTCAATGATTTCGAAAAAAAGCCTGGAAACCAGGCCGGTCACCAATGTTTCATCGGCTTTAAGCGGATTGGCGGCTGGTGTTTATGTTCGGCAAGGCTCGGGCAAGCCAGATAATGATGATGCAAGCATCCGTATAAGGGGTATCGGTAGCCCTAATAACGCCAGTGCGCTGGTAGTTATTGATGGTATTCCGGGAACCATGGATGCGGTAAATCCGGCTGATATCGAATCTATCTCCATTCTGAAAGACGCTTCAGCTGCTTCCATTTATGGGGCAACGGCCGCAAATGGGGTAATCCTTATAACCACTAAAAAGGGTAGCAGGGGCAAGCCCTCTGTTACCTATACCGGTACTTTTTCTGATACCCGTCCTGTACAACTGCCCTCCTTTGTGTCTGATTATGCTACCCATATGGAATACTACAATGAGGCGCGGTATAATCTCGGACAGGGGAACCTGTACCCCCAAGCTGCTATCGACCTGTGGAGAGAGAAAAAAGCAGCCCCCCATGAGCTGAATAGTTTTGGGATTCCCAATTATGTGGCCTACGCTAATACCGATTGGGGAAAAGAAATATTTGACTATGGCTTGCTGCAGAATCATAATATTTCTGTAGCTGGTGGTTCGGAAAATACCAGGTACCTGTTTTCGGGTCGTTACCTTGATAACCCTGGAATTATGCACAATACCGGCATAAAACGGTATGAACTGCGAATGAACCTGGAAACCGCTATAACCAAGTTCCTGACGGTTGGTACACAAACCTTTGGACTATCACAAAAAGGACAGGCAGGAAATACAGATAATACAGGCCTCTTTAATTTTTTGCGGCAAACTGCACCCGGGCTGTATCCGTTTTACGAGGGTAGGTTTGGTGCGCCCTCAGAAACCGCTGTAACAGGTGAATCTCAAAGCTTAAATAACCTATTGGTTCATTTGTATGGAAATGCCGGTGAAGACCTCACTAACCGGTTAAACACCACCGTTTTTGCAAGGGTAAAGTTCCTGAAAGACTTTGAGTTTGAAACGAAGTACAACTATCAATTACGAACACTGGAAAGAAACCGCCACGTTGTACCAATTGACCGATGGGATTTTAGTGCCAATTCAATTATTGTTCAGGCTACTCAGCCCGCCCAGATGGGTATCTCCGCCGAGTTTAATAAAAACTATGTGTCAACATTTGATAATGTATTACGCTGGAAAAAAAGTATTGGCCAACATGCCATTAATGCCCTGGTCGGACATAATGAATGGTATTACAATGAAAACGGCTTCGGCGTTTCGCAGACCGGCGTTATTGATGGTACCATATACACGATTGGTACGGGTACAATTACCAATACCCCTACCGGGTACGAAAATGACCGCGGAATGCGCTCCTTTTTTGGCCGGGTAAATTATGTGTATGATAACCGGTATTTATTTGAAGCTAACCTGCGTAGAGATGCTTCTTCCAAATTTGGAGAGTATTATCGTTGGGGAAGCTTCCCTTCTTTTTCTTTTGGATGGCGGATATCAGAAGAGGCTTTTTATAAAAACTTTGAACATGTTGTTCAGAACCTGAAGGTGAGAGCATCCTGGGGCAGATTAGGTAATGAACTGTCCTTGGGCAATTATGATAAACAATCCAGTTATGGCGCGGCCAACTATTCATTTGGCGGCTCTCCCTATATAGCACTTGCCCGAACCAGGCTGGGTAATGATTCTTTACGGTGGGAAGAAGCTACCAATACATCCATTGCCCTGGAAGGGAATTTGCTTAATAATAAATTGAGTTTCGAAATTGAATATTTCAACAGGGCCACTAATAAGATTTTAACAACACTCGTATTGCCCAGTACCATGGGAAGGGTTAGCTCGCCATTTGTAAACGGCCCCAGTTTTATTAATAAAGGATGGGAAGTAAACCTGGGATACAGAAATTCCGCAGGCGCTTTTTCCTATGATATCAAGGGGAATTTTTCCTATATAAAGAATAAAGTGTCAAAATGGAAAGGCGAATTAAGACAAGGTTGGGAAAAGAATAGCAGTGGCGAAGATGTTTGGAGAACGAATTTTTCCAATGTGGCTGATCTTAGTGGTGCCAATGGCGTTATACTGGAGAATCACCTGTTCCAGGAATATTTTGTGCGCAGTGTTTACAGGGGGTCGGGTCAGTATTTTAATACCGATGGTTCCGTTAACCCGGCGGGTGGTCCAAGAACGGGCATGATTCGTACACCAGAAGATATGGTCTGGGTAAACGCGATGAAAGCTGCAGGTTATACCTTTAGTCCGCAGAATACTACCTATGATCCGGCTACCCCCGGCTCTAATAAAGGATTGCTTAATTATGGCGACCTGATCTATGATGATCTGAATGGCGACAAAGTTTATGGAAATTCGAATGACCGGTATTTTACCGGTTCCAGTCCAAACCCCAAATTCATCTTCGGATTTAGTACCTATTTTTCCTGGAAGGGTATTGATCTTGGCCTTATTTGGTTTGGCGCGGCTGGCATGCAACACTATTGGGACCAGGAGGGGTACAATAATAGCCGGTTGCAGGTTGGAAATGCTGTTTCTACCAGGGTGGCTGCCAACAGGTATTTCTATGATGATGCCAATCCGGACAATCCCCGTAATAATACGAATGGAACACTGCCCCGTTTAAAAGTTGGATCCGATGCCATTAACTACCAGCCAAGTGATTATTGGTTATATAATGCAGGATTCCTGAAGCTGAGAAATATACAGCTGGGCTATACAGTTCCCAAACACTTTTCCGATAAAATCAGTGCTACCAGTATTCGTCTTTTTGCGTCTGCGGAAAACCTGCTGACAATTTCATCTTTTGAAGGCCTGGATCCTGAAATGGGCCCCAATATCGGTTACCCAATAATGAAACAATTTGCCGGAGGAATAGTAGTTGGGTTTTAATAAGCATGAAAAAAATAATTATGAAAAGTATATCATCTGTAATAAAGCAGTTTTTACCTGTGCTTTGTTCAACGCTGCTGATAACAACAGGATGTAAAAAAGACCTGTTGAATACTACCCCTTATTCTTCTATCGGATCGGGTAATATGTGGACCACCGATAACCTTACAGATTTAGGGGTGGGAGGCGTTTACAGCGCTTTGAAAATTGGCACTTCAACCGGCGGCGTGTCTCGCCGCGAACTCTATCATTATGACCGCTTGGTTACCAGCCAGTGGCGTAGTTCAGATGCGCTCACAAATGGCACTGCAACAGCCAACGAAAGCCTGTTTGCCAACGTGTGGCAGGATTTGTACGAAGGTGTGCACAGGGCCAATGAAGCCATCGATGGAATAACCAGGATTTCGCCCAGCACACCGGAAAAAAAGGCAAGGCTGGTAGCTGAAATGAAGTTTATGCGGGCGTATTATTATTTACGGCTCAATCAGTTGTATAAAGGGGTACCGGTGTTTACCCAGCCTGTTACTGAAACAGAGGTCAAAAATACAGCGCGCAGCTCCGAAGCTGATGTCTGGAAACAGGTTATTACAGACCTTACAGAAGCAATCCAGGAACCGAATCTCCCGGTTCGTTACGATGCGGCTGTTGCCGCTCAAAGAGGCTTTATCGGGCATGCTTCTAAATCAGCGGCCTATGCGCTGAGAGGAAAGGCCTATATGTACACGAAGGAATGGGATAAAGCAATTGCCGATTTTGATGAGGTGAAAAAAGCCGGCCATGTGCTTTGGCCGAATTATTCAACACTGTTCGATATGGAACAGGAGCAAAACCCGGAGATGATTTTTTCTATACAATATCAACCTATTTCCGGAGGCTTTGGCTCAACAACCCAGTTTTATTGCGGTACAAGATCCTCTTTTGGTTCTTGCTGGACAGAATTCAATGTGAACCCGGATATTGTAGACGAGTTTGATAACCTGGATGGAAGCCCCTTCAATTGGGACCTTGTCATACCCGGATATGCTGCTATGAACCCCGAATCAAGGGAAGTATTCTTTTTGCGTAATAATGCCAGTGCTGGTGAACTAAATGCGGCTGCAACCCGGGGTGCTGCTACGGTTTTATACTTGCCGGTGGGTAATGAAGAACGGATTAAAGCAGCTTTTGCTAACCGCGATCCTCGCCTTGCCGCACAGGTTATTACCCCTTATTCAGACTACCTTGGAAGGGATGCAAATAATGACGGCAGTGATGATGTGTTTACCCTGCGCTGGCCCTATAGAAATGAAAATCCTTTATTTGATATTAACCCGGATACAAGAACCCTTGGTTATTACCTGCATCGTAAGTTTGTATATAAGGGATCCAATACATTTTACCTGGCAGATCGCGTTTCGGGTGGCATTGATTTTCCCTTGATCAGGTATGCGGATGTATTGTTGATGTGGGCGGAAGCGCTGAACGAAGCCGGTGATCTAAATACCGCTATTGAAAAAGTAAATGAAGTGAGGAGCCGGGCTGGTGTGGGGTTATTAAATAGCAGCGCAGCTACCACCGTTGCGGATAAGGACGCATTGACCACCAGAATCCGTAAAGAAAGAAGAATCGAATTTTTAAATGAAGGCATTTCTTATTTTGATGAGCTGCGCTGGAAAACACTTAAGGAAACAAGCTATGCGCAAGGCAGCGGTGCTAAGGAAATGTGGGGAAGTATAAAACGAACTTTTTCGAATAACTGGCCCGGTGATTTTTTCTATGCCTGGCCGGTTCCTGCTGCAGAAATTCAAAGAGCGCCTGTTTTAACACAAAATCCTGGTTGGCCGGAATAAGTAAGTTTTTTACTTTACCGTTTAAACCTGGTGTACTAAAATGTTATTGATTTCTGAGCACTATTGCCTGTTAGCACTGCTGTTATTTTTTATGGTAAAAATCTGGCACTAAATGAAGAACTTCTTATACCTGATTTCCTTTGTAGTTCTGTTGCTTCAAACCGGAACAGATGAAAACTCCTTTGTTGCTGAAAACGTTCAGTATGCTGCTGATAAGTATCAAAAACTGATCAAAGCTGCCGACAGCACTAAAAACAGGTTTCCACGAACCTGCAATGAAGCGGGTGATCTGCTTTCGACTGATATGTATGACTGGACTTCCGGTTTCTTCCCTGGAAGTCTCTGGTATCTTTATGAAGCTACGAAAGACACCAGCTTTCAAACTGCGGCCATTAAGTGGACCGATTACCTGGAGCCTTTAAAAACCTTTAAAGACCATCATGACCTTGGCTTTATGATGTACAATAGTTTTGGGAATGCTTTTCGTATAACCGGCGATGAACGCTATAAGTCAATAGTAGTGGAATCAGCACGTTCCCTGAGCTCAAGGTTCAGCCCGGTTACAGGAAGTATTAAATCCTGGAACTCGTTTAAGAGCTGGGGGGGCGAAGGAGTTTATACGTTTCCGGTTATTATTGATAACCTCATGAACCTGGAGCTATTGTTTTTTGCTTCCAACCATACCGGTGATTCATCATTCAGGAAAATGGCTGTTTCCCATGCCTTACAAACCATGAAGAATCATGTCAGGAAGGATTACAGCTCCTTTCATGTAGTATGTTATAACCCTCAAACCGGTAAGGTGGAGGCAAGGGAAACAGGCCAGGGATATGCCAATAATTCAACCTGGTCGAGAGGGCAGGCCTGGGGTATATATGGTTTTACCATGTGCTACCGCGAAACCAGGGACCCCCGGTTTCTAAAAACAGCACTTGGTATGGCCAATTATTTTATTGCTCAGATCAATAAGCAGGAAGATAAAATTCCATTCTGGGATTTTAATGCGAACGAAAAAGGATATGAGCCGGGAAAAAATTCCTATGCCAATAAGGTTTCAATTAAGTATCGCGATGCCTCTGCGGCTGCCATTGCCGCATCGGCATTATTGGAATTGAGCAGATTTGCTGATAAAAAGCAGGCAGCTCTTTATGTTGAAAACGCGAAAGAATTATTGCATCTTTTATCCGGTGGTATCTACCGCTCCGACGATGTTAAAACCGGGAATTTTCTCTTAGGAAAATCGGTGGGTAGTATTCCTCACAAAGTAGAAATAAATGTGCCGCTTGTGTATGCTGATTATTATTTTATAGAAGCCATGATGCGGTACCAGACCCTGCTGAAAGAAAATAAGACCAACCCTGATTAGGGCTGCTAAAAGCCTGTTTTAGATGAAAGCAATTTAATATGTACAGGATTATTGTTTTAGTATGGCTGCTTGGAAGTGGCATTCAGCTGAATGCACAACAGTTGGATATTGACTGGGAAGCATTTATGCGGCGGAATGATATGGTTTTTGATTCCCTTACCACCAACTGGGAGCAGGGTGTTTTTACTGGTAATGGACTGTTGGGCGGCATGCTCTATATGGAGGATAGCAATAGGATCAGGCTTGATATTGGCAGAACAGATGTAACAGACGATCGTAGAGAGAACATGTCGCCCCTGTTCCGGAACGCAAGATTGCCCATCGGCCGGTTTGTACTTACCCCATCGGGCAGGGTTTTACATAGCAGTGCCAGGTTAGACCTCTGGAATGCTACCGCAAATGGACTACTGATTACCGACAAGGGCAAAATAAAATGGAGTTTTAAAACGCTGTCCGTTCCGAATGTTGTGGTATTTGAAACCAGCACGGTAGACGGAGAAGAGCAGTGTAACTGGGAGTTTATTGCAGAAAAATCCGAAAGCCCCAGGGCCTTATTTAATTATGTAACAGATAAGCCGGTGGGGTATGAAAATAATCCACCGGGGAAAAGCAGCCAGGAGGAAGGTATTCATTATTTCCGGCAGCCTTTATTGGCGGGGGGAGATTATGTAACCGCCTGGACAATGCTCCAAAAACCAGGCAAGCAGGTTTACGTAATGTCGGTAGCTATCAACCGGTCGCTCACTGCTTTACCAGATGCACTGAATACGCTCAAAGAAGCTGCGGCCGGTAAGCTGGAACAATTCAACAACAACCATAAAGCCTGGTGGCATTCCTACTACAAACAAAGCTTTTTGTCTCTTCCCGACGCACGGATGGAAAGCTTTTACTGGATTCAAATGTATAAGCTGGCATCGGCTACCCGGGCAGACAAACCCCCTATGGATTTGATGGGGCCCTGGTACCGGGTTACGCCCTGGCCAGCCTATTGGTTGAATCTGAATATCCAGTTAAGTTATTCTCCCTTATACACGGCAAATCGATTAGGGCTGGCAGAAGGGCTCAATAAAATGCTGATGAACGCGCAACAGAACCTGGAATTGAATGTACCCGCACCATTAAGGAAGCAGGCTATGGCTGTTGGACGGGCAGCTTCTATAAAGTTGTTGGCACCCGTAAAGGTTCAACCAATACTGGATAGTACGGCTGCTCCGGCAGATTTGGAGCTGGGTAATCTTACCTGGATGCTGCACTATTTCTGGTTGCATTATCAATATACCCTGGAAGATTCGGTAAAACAGCAACTATATCCCCTGCTTAAAAAAAGTATTAATTACTATCTGCAGGTAATGACTAAAGACGCACTGGGGAAATGGCATTTGCCCTATACCTATTCACCCGAATATCCAGGGGGTATAACAAGAGATTGTAATTATGATCTTGCCTTATTTCGATGGGGTTGTAAAACCCTGTTAGAACTTAACAGCGCAGATCCACTGGCAGAAAAATGGAGCGATGTACTTGCTAATATAACGCCTTATCCTACCGACGAGTTCGGATTTAGGATAGGACAAGATATAGGCTTCAACCAGTCGCACCGGCATTATTCTCATCTGCTGATGATTTATCCATTGCATCTTGTTAACTGGGAGGATAGAGTTAACCGGCCATTAATTGAAAGGTCCTTGAATCGATGGCATAGTTTCAGGAATGCCTTGCAGGGGTACTCGTTTACCGGAGGTGCTGCAATTTATGCAACCATGGGTAATGGCGATAAAGCAGTTGCTTACCTGAATCAGTTATTCGATGCCTATATTAAACCCAATACCATGTACCTGGAGTCGGGGCCGGTAATCGAAACGCCGCTTGCAGCAGCAGAATCCATTCACCTGCTTCTATTACAGTCATGGGGTAATAAGATCCGGCTATTTCCGGCTGTTCCCGATAATTGGAAGGAGCTTAGTTTCGAAAATCTTCGGACACAGGGCGCTTTTCTTGTAAGTGCTGTAAGGCAGGAGGGCAGCACCAGGTGGGTAAAAATCAAGAGCTTGAAAGGGGCGCCCTGTATTATTCAACCGGGTATAGAAGGCCCTGTCAGGGTCAAAGGGAAAAAGGCAAAGCTGGTTAAGCTGGAGGAGGGAGTATATAGCATAACACTAAAAAAAGGAGAGGAACTGGTATTATACAGCGGTGCTAAGCCGGTACATAAGCAGGCAGGTGCAGTAAAGCAGGAAGGGAAGGCGAATTTTTGGGGCCGGCCTAAGAGCATTGTTCAATAAACTGGTGTTGAATGAATGGATATAATATGCAATGGAAAATAATCTGGAACAGGTATTGTATGGCGGTTTGGCTGCTGGTACTGGCGTATCCGGTTGCCGGGCAAACTCAACATAAGAGGAACGAACCTGATGAGCCAGGGGCTGCTGACCGGCGCTTCTGGGTTCATGCGCTACATAAAATAGCCTACCCTGTTGTACACCATCTTTCATGCGGCAGTTTAGCGCAGCAAATGCCGGTTGAAGTGCCTCCGGGAATGCATGCTGAAAATTTTAAAAAGGTTACTTACCTCGAAGCAGTGGGAAGAACCTTTGCAGGTTTAGCGCCCTGGCTTGGTTTGCCGGATGATAATTCGGAAGAGGGGCTACTGCGCACACAATTAAAACATAAAATTGTGCAGGGCTTAACGAATGCGGTTGATCCTTCCAACCCCGATTGCCTGAATTTCAAAACTGAACTGCAGCCTATTGTTGATGCAGCTTTCCTGGCTCATGCATTTTTACGTGCTCCACATGTGTTTTGGACCCCGTTAGACAGTGTCACCAAAAGAAGATACGTCGACGCGTATAAATCGTTAAGGAATCGTTCCGGTGCCTATAATAACTGGCTATTGTTTGCCGGCCTCAACGAAACTTTCTTGGTGAGTATAGGCGAGGACTATGATCCTGCAAGAATTAGTTTTGCCAGGAATAAACTGAAGGAATGGTATGTGGGAGATGGCTGGTATAGCGACGGGGCAACATTCAGCCTGGATTATTACAACGATTATGTAATTCATCCCATGTTGGTGGATATGCTTAAAGTGCTGGTAGATAAAAAAATGGCCACCAAAGCTGAATACGATCAGGCCTTACTGCGGATGGTTCGCCATTCTGAATTTTCTGAACGCATCATATCACCAGAAGGAAGCTTTCCACCGGTCGGCAGGTCAATTACTTATCGGACAGCCGTTTTTCAAAGCCTGAACCAGGTTGCTGTATTGGAAAAATTGCCGGCTTCCATTAAACCGGCGCAGGTTCGTAGCGCCTTAACAAAAGTGTTTAAGAACATGTATGAAGGGAATCAGAATTTTGATTCAGCGGGTTGGCTGGTGCTTGGCTTTAATGGCCATCAACCGGCACTGGCAGATACCTATACATCAACCGGTAGCCTCTATATGGCTACACTAGGTTTTCTGGCCCTGGGATTACCGGCCGACAATAAATTCTGGACCGATCCGCCAGCTGACTGGACCTCCAAAAAAGCCTGGAGCGGCTTGCCTGTTAAAAAGGATTATAAAGTTGAGTATTAGTGCATTTTGCTTAGTTAAAGGGTATGGTGCTGAATCCAAAACCGGATGAAGTAGTGGTGGGGTCATTTATTTCGATGATAAATGCATAGGCAGTACCTTTTTCCAGTTGATAAGAAGTAGTAAGGTCAAGGATGTGTTTTCCATAAGCAACAATGGGAGGAACCCGTCCGCCGGCAATTTCTTTTTTACCCTCCGGTGTTTTTACCCAAACGGTTAACCGGCTTTCTACTGATGGTGCAATCCCTAAATTTTCTACAACAATCTGCAGGCTGGTTTGGCCGGCACCTGCTTTAAAAGCCGGGCGCAGCGCTGATAAAATTGCAGCGTCGTACTTCACCCAGGGAACGCGGGTATAGCCAAATAATAGCTTGCCCGATCGGTATTTTCCAAGTAGTTTAGGTGCAAATTCTTCAGCAGACAAACCATGGCCTTCAGCGCTGAAACGTAGTAGAAGATCTTTGCCCTGTTTTTGGGTGGATACCACACGGGCGCCTTTCCCGTTGTTTACCTGTTCAGAAGAACCAAAACGGAGCGATTCAATATCCAGATCCTGCTGTGGATCAAAACCTGGCTCAGCAGTTAGCCTAATCTGAATGGTTTCGTTGGATCCGGGGAACTGTTTGTTCAGCAGCGTGATTAATACCCCTGGATTCAGCGGTATGGAAATATTTTTAGAGCTGTGCCGGTCATTGGCCTTATCCTCTTTTTTTAGGGTATCAATTACTGCAAAGTTGGCCTGTATGGCTCGCCCATAGCTGTCCTGCAAAATTTTAATTCGTTCAAATTTAAACCAGTCTTCCAAGCGGCCATCTTCGTGAAAAGCTACACCGGGTACATAAGCTTCTCCGGGGTCGGTAATCCAGTTAACGCCATCTTTGGAACGTAAATAATAAGCTATTCTACCCAGCCAGTCATTTACGATCATATTATACTGCACATGGTCTTTCCAGATAACCGGATCTTCAAATTCGCCTGCCACATCCGGGTAAACTCGTTTATTCGAAATTTGCCGATAGGTAGAAAGACCTGTTTGGCTGACCCAGATCCCGCCACCGCGGCAGACCATCAGATAGGAGCCATCGGGGCGTTGGGCAAAGCTGAGGTTCGAAAGGCCTTCGATGATGGGTCGATCCCTGGGATCAAATTCGAATTTTCCTTCCTTCCAGGGTCCGTTTAAACTGGTTGCAACATAATTTTTATCGATACAGTAAAGCACCAGTCGCCCGTCTTGCAAACGAAATACTTCCGGGTTATGACCGCTGCCAATGGTGTCCTTAATAATGTAGGGGCCAAAGCGATTTTTACTGGTGGTACGGTATACGATCGAATGCGGCCATTGTGCATGCCCTTTTGGCGAGCTTTCCGGCCAGCCGCAAACAAACAGGTGGTAGGAACCATCTGTGCCCTCGAGAATATTACCACCCCAATAGGAGCGTTCAGCATCTTCAATTCCGTTGTCGATATAGCGGGGCAATACATTCGAACCGCCCCATACCTGGCTGCTTAAAACACCTTTCGGCATCGGCAAAAACCGGTCTTTAAACGCGGCACCTTTTACAAGCTGTTTCCAGCTTGCCGGCCGCGGCCGTTCAGTAACCTGGGCAGAAACGGTAGCTATTCCTGATAAACAAAGACCTATAGATGCGATTGCCGTGTAAAGCGCTTTATTCATTTCTTCTAACTGATTTGGGAAAGCACTAAAATACCACATGAACCACATGCTGACTACCAGACGATTAGCGCGTTATTGCTGGAAATTATCTTTATGTAAAAAAGAAAATTGTACATTCATCCGGCTATTGAAATTAACTGTAATGAAGTCTGAACAACAACTTTGGGAAGGTTTTTTAGCGGGCGACAGAGATGATTTTTTAAAGTTGTATGAAAAATATTATCCGTCTTTATATTTTTTGGGCATTAAGCGTACGCACGATGCAGGCGTAATAAAAGATATTATACAACAACTGTTTCTGTATTTATGGGAGAAGCGAGTTGGGTTAACGGTTCCCCAAAACGGAAAAGCCTATGTAACACAGTCGTTTCTGCGAAAATTAAATGCAGACTGGCTCTCTTTCGAGCGGAGAAATACACTGGAAGTGGCATGGTCATCCAGTTATCTTATAGACCAGCCCGGTCCGGAAGAATTATTGATCCAGGAACATACCCGCAACCATAGCAGTGAACTGATAAAAGCCCTTATAAGCACCCTTCCAAACAGGCAGAAGGAACTGGTTTTTATGCGATTTTATGAAGGCCTCAGTATTGATGAAATCGTTGAAAGAACCGGCTTGGCGCATAGAACCGTCTACAATAAAATTCATGAAGCGGTGAAAGCCATGAAGCAGGAGATTTTTTCAAATCCCGCCAAATTCGGAAGCCTCGACCAATTCACCTTCTTCCTTGCTCTATTTTAACCGAAACTATTTTTATTTTCTCTACTTAGGGTAAATAATTGTTACCAAATGCTCTAATGAATAAGCACCTGTCAAGTTATCGGGTGGCCTTAGAAGAATTTAGACGTTTAGTAACCATATAAATAGTTCAATTTGACCATTGAAGAAATGCTGCTGCATGAGCAGTTTCACAAGTATTGTTTGGAGTCAGATCCTGCAGCGATGGCTTATTGGCAAGAATACCTCCTGGCCAATCCAAAAGACAAGGCCTTGCTGGAAAGGGCAAAATTGCTCTATAAAGAACTATACGTGGGATTGGCAGATCTTGATCTGGAAGAGCAGAAAAGAATCTTATCTGAAAAAATACAAGTAACGGCGAAGCGCCGGTTATTCGCCTGAAAAATAAAGGAGTAGTTCGCAAAAACCGGATACTGGCAATCGCTGCCTGCCTGCTATTGCTCCTGGCTGTTGGTTGGCTATGGGTACATACAATTAGTGGCGCTGCAGCAACCGCAGAAAGCCAGCACTTTGCTGCTAACCCCGGGGAAAGAAAACATATTCAGTTACAGGACGGTTCTGTTGTACGCCTGAACGGCGGAAGTCAGCTGGTTATTCCACCGGGTTATGGAAAGGAACATCGCAGGCTGGAATTAGCAGGGGAGGCTTTTTTCGAAGTGCAGCATAATACGGACTTGCCTTTCATCGTAAAGACCGAGTTAATGGCGGTTAAAGCCGTTGGTACCTCCTTTAATGTAAAAGCCTATCCCAATTCCGGTATTGATGAAGAAACCACGCTTATTTCAGGAAAAGTTCTGGTAGCATTAAAAAATAAAGCAGATACTTTTCAGTTGCTGCCGAATCAGAAAATTAAAGTTTCCCGTACCAGTGATGCTTTATTACAAAAAAACATTGCTGCAGTTAAACCGGCAGATACATCGGCTATGGTAAGTATACAGCCAATTAAACAGAACCAGGATGGTGATGTAAAGGAAATAGCCTGGATGGACGATAAACTGATATTTACCGATGAGTCTTTTGAAGAAATTGTTGTTTCCCTGGAAAGATGGTTTGGTGTAACAATATCATTTGAGGATGAACTGCCCAGGAATTATCGGTTTACCGGAAGTTTTCAACGATTGGGATTGCAGGATATTCTTGAAATACTACAGGAAACCCGATCATTTAATTACCAGATAGAAGAAAACGGAAAAAAGGTCACCATTCAAAAATAAAAGCAGGGTAATGCGCTAACATTCCCTGCTGGCTGAGTTTTTTAAACAGCGGGTCGGCTGTTTTATTTATTAACCAAACCAAGATAAAGGTATGAAAAAAAATCATGCTTATTGGTGGGGGCTACCATCTCCCGCCATCCCAAAACTACTGCTAATTATGAAACTAACGGCTGCTTTCATTCTGGTAGCTTCCATGTCCCTCAGTGCTGCCGGGTTTTCCCAGGATGCAAAGATTACGATGCATTTGAAGGGGGTAAAAATGGCAAAATTGCTGAAGCTGATTGAACGGCAAACAGCTTACCGTTTTGCGTACAGTAATGACATATTGCCTGCGGATGTAAATGTATCGGTTTCAGCCGTGGACCAACCGGTAAAAACGGTACTGGAATCAGTATTAGATATCCATGGAATTAATTTCAGGTACCTGGAAGCTTCTAACATAATCGTGCTTTCAAAAAAACCGGAGATAAATAGTTTATCCGGTCAAACGGCTTTAGATAGAGTTATTACAGGAAGAGTAACAAATGAAAATGGTGAGCCATTAGAAGGTGTTACGGTTTCTGCAAAAGGAAGCAATGCCGCCACTACCACAGATGCAAGCGGTGCTTTTTCCATTGAAGTAGATGCTTCCGTGTCGATACTGATTTTCTCTTACATCGATATGGAGCGGCAGGAAGTTAATGTTAATGGAAAACAAGTGGTTTCCGTTAACATGAAACGCAAAGAAAATATTGCGGAAGAAGTGGTAGTGGTAGGTTATGGAACCACATCCAGGAAAAAACTGGTAAGCGCGGTTTCTACTATCAAAACCGATAAAGTGGTTGGATTGCCCTTTACCAATATGGCCGACGCCCTTGCAGGAAGAGCGCCTGGTATCATTACACAAACCTCTGGTGGAGAGCCTGGACAGGGATTTGCCAGGATTGCCATAAGAGGAGGAAGTGGTCCTGACAGGGATGGTCCGCTGTATGTAATTGATAATATTATCGGCTCTTATTCTCAATTCGCTAACCTTCAGCCGCAGGATATAGAAAGCATATCTGTACTGAAAGATGCCGCAGCCACTGCCGTATACGGTGCCAGGGGCAGTAACGGTATTATCCTGGTTACTACCAAAAAGGGTAAATCAGGTAAAACCACGGTTAATTTTTCCGCCCTCTCCGAATGGGGTGCTCCTACTGTTTTGCCTAAGCGCATCAACTCTTATAACTATGCACTTGCTGTTAACAGGGCAGCTGAATTGGATGGTTTAGGACCCAACTACCGGTACCGCCCGGGTCGTTTGGATACCATTAAAAATCAGCTCGATCCTTATCAGTTTGGTAATACCGATTGGTATGATATTACCCTTCGGAAATATACTCCGCAGAAACGCTATGGAGTAGACATGAGTGGAGGAAATGATAAAACCACTTATTTCGTATCACTGGCGTATTTTAACCAGGGAAGTAACTATACCACCAATGTAACCACTTTTGACAGGTACAATGCCAGGGCAAGTGTTACAAATAATTTTGATAAAGCCGGTATAAAAGTAGGCGCTAATTTAGATGCCTTTATTACCAAAGGACGTTATCCCGGGCCTAGTGCAGATGCCGGAGCAATCTGGAGTCATCTCCAGAATACCCCGCCACTTCGTCCACCTTATAACCAGGATGGTACTTATTCAGACGGTAGCGATCATCCCCTGGTGGATATTGATCCCCGTACCGGTTATGTCAGAAATCAAAGCAATAACCTTAACACCAATGTGTTTTTGGATTGGTCCATTCCCTGGGTTAAAGGATTGAAAGCAAGCTTTCAGGGAAACTATCGCTTTGTAGACGATTTCTCAAAGCGTTGGAACACGAGGGCTCCCCAGTTCAGCAGCATCGGTGTTCCCCAGCCTTTACCAACCATTACGTTGGAACAGGAAGCCAATAAATACTGGACCTATACGATCCAGTCAAAATTGGAGTATACAACCAGTTTCGGAGAACATGACCTGGGCGTGATGGCATTGTTTGAACAGGCAGAAGAATACAGTGATAATATGTCTGCGTTTAGAACCAATTTCGTATCGCCTTCCGTTGATCAGCTGTTTGCAGGCGGAGTAGACGGACTCAGAAACAGCGGTACCGGTTCAGAAGGCGGACGCCAGGGTGTAGTAGGCAGGTTGCAATATGCCTATGCCAATAAATACCTGTTAGAGGCTTCGTTCCGGTATGATGGTACAGATAATTTTGCGCCCAACAGGTGGGGGTTTTTTCCTTCACTCGGCCTGGGATGGGTGGTATCCAGTGAAAAATTCTTTAGCGGCATTAAGCAAAAAGGTATCCTGGATTATTTGAAATTGCGGTATTCATTAGGGGTGGTAGGAGATGTAACGTATAAAGACCCCAACAATGAAAACCGGGTAACCCGTTTCCCATATATTTCTAATTATGGACTTAATTCGAACGTGTATGTGGTGGGTGGTAGCCTGGTGAACGGATTCAGCGAAGGAAGACTGGTTGATCCGCTGGCCTTGAGCTGGTATAAAACAAACGATTATAACACCGGCCTGGATTTTACCACTTTGAATAATAAACTATCAGGAAGTGTAGACTATTTCTATAAACGCACAGCTGGTTATATCACCAACCCGGCTGCCGGTTATACTACTCCGCTGGGAACAGCTTTGCCGCCAGTGAAAGCAAATAGTAGTTTCCGTCGTGCTGGTTGGGAATTTCAACTTGCGTACTCCAATACTATTTCCAAGGATATATTTTATTCCATTGGCGCTAACCTAACTACCTACCAGGAACTTTGGGAAAGAAATGACCGGGAGGATTCAGTAACCCTTAAGAATCCATTTACCCGTACTACGCATGAAACGGATTTCCTTACCAGGGGATATGTGAACAATGGTTTTTACGGTTCTGTGGAAGATATTATTGCCAACCCCAGACGTACTTCTGCCAACCAGTTAGCTGCCGGAGACCTGTATTACCAGGATATTAACGGAGATGGCAAACTCGATGGAAATGATCAGGTCCGTATTGGAAACTCAGCCTTCCCGCATACCAGTTATGGGGTTAACCTAACATTCGGGTTCAAATCACTTTCGCTCGATATGTTATGGCAGGGAACGGGAAATAGAAGTTTTTACAGGGATGGTACACTACAATCGAGAGATGCAACCTTTATTGTATTTGATTACCAGCGGAATTTCTGGACGCCGGAAAATCCAAATGCTGATTTCCCAAGAGCAACCCTGCAGTCAGGCCTAAACAGTAATAATAATTACACTACTTCCGATTTTTGGCTGGTAAATGCAAGATACCTGCGCCTCAGGAGTTTGCGCTTGGCCTTTGACGCGAAAAAGCAATTCCCTACTCAGCTTAATTTTCTTTCCAGTTGTACAGTTAGTCTGAATGCAACGAATTTGCTGACATTTTCACCGGCTAAAAAATATTTTGATCCCGAAACAAGTAGCGCATCCAATTATGGCTACCCGGTTCAAAAAGTATTTTCCCTTGGTATCAATGTTGGTTTTTAAATTTTTTTATTATGAAAAAAATAATTTTTTTCTATACGCTTTTAATAACGGCACTTTGTTCCTGTACCAGGGAAGTGCTGGAGAAACGCCCCTTGGATGGGTTTAATGAATTATCTGTTTGGGGCGATGCAAAACTGGCCGAAGGTTTTATCTATACAACGTATAATGACATTGTCCGGAATTTATACTATTTCGGAAATATTGATGATTGGACAGATAATACCTGTAATAACTACACCAATAATGTGTCTCTTGAAAATATTGATAACACTTATGACGCGGGTTGGGATCAATATGGCAGAATCAGGAAATGTAATCTTATTCTGAAAAAAATGGGAGAATCATCTCCCCTTACAGAGCAGCAGAAAAAACTATTCATTGCAGAAGCAAAATTTCTGCGAGCCATCACCTACTACTACATGGCGCAGCGTTTCGGTGGCGTAATGATTGTAAAAGAGGTGCTGGACCAGAATACACCCGATTTTAAATTTACCCGCAGCACCATCCAGGAAGTATATGATTTTATCCTGGAGGATCTTACCCAGGCGGCGGCTGATCTTCCGGCTACGGCAGTAAGTGGAAGAGCTTCGAGCACAGCGGCGCAGGCATTTATCTCCAGGATTGGTTTGCAGGCAGCGGCTTATGTACCAGCTAAAAAGCAGGATTACCTGCAAATGGTAGTAACTGCATCCGAAGCGGTTTTTGGAACGGCTCATGCGATGGATGCTGATTATATGGGTATGTTTAATGATTTCTCCAAAGGACAATCGTCAAAGGAAATTATTTTCGGATACTACCTGCTGGCCGCCAATAATACCTTTTCCGGATGCCTGCTTCAAAGTTTAAGCCCCAATAACAGGAACGAAACACTGGATGCCGGATATGGCCCCGCATTTGTACAGGATATGCAGGGCTGGCCCGATCGGTTTCCTTCGCAGAATTTGGTGGATGAATACGAGGTACTGGACCAGGATGGCCTTGCAAAAAGATGGAATCAAACCTCTTATTACACGAATTATACTGCCAATGGAGGTTATGCATCAGACGTGTTGTATAAAAACAGGGATAAGCGTTTCTATGCAACTGTTGCCTACGATTCATCAACCTTATTGAAGAACCGGATCCTGACCAGGAAAGGGGGCAATATGTACAGGCTCAGCAATAAGCTGAGTGATTGGGGTGTGTCAGAATCAAATTACTACATGAAAAAAAATGTGTATGAAGAAAAATTTGTTTGGTACAGCGATCCAACCAATCACCATCGGCCAATAATCCGCTTAGGTGAAGTATATCTTAACTATGCCGAAGCCTTACTGCAACTTAGTGCACCCAGGGTAAACGATGCGGTGGCTGCCATTAACAAAACCCGTACCGTTCATGGAAACCTGCCTGCATTAGGTACCTTAAGTTTGGCAGATGCCTGGACGGCCTACAAGTCTGAAAGAAGAGTGGAACTGGCATTTGAGAATGATCGTTATTGGTCTTTGTTGAGATGGGCGAAATTTGAAGGAGTTACGGTTATCCCGGAATTAAATCAAAATGTTCGCGGTGTGGATATAGAAGCGGATGGCAAAGGCTTCAGCTTTACCAATATCAGCCTGAATGGAAATACCGGGCGTTTGTTTACCCCGCGCAGGTTTTTATTCCCTGTTCCGTTAAATCAACTCCAGGCAAATCCTAACCTGGCTCCTCAAAACACAGGATGGTAATGTTAACCCCAAAAAAATAAACATGAAAGTTCAATACAGCGTCGGAATTATACTACTTATGTTTGTGGCATTCAGCTCCTGTCTTAAACGTGGCCTGGATGAATTACCGACATTTTCTGATACAAAAATAGACCGGTTTGATTTTGAGTACCGGTGGAACGATAATGGTACGTTCCGGGTTGTTCGTTTTAATACGAATAGTACTATTGAAAATGATAATATCACGGTCACCACTACCGTTCCGGCGGCATCCGGCTCATTTACAAGCCAGGTTCGGAATGAAATTACACTTTCAAATATTGTAGGCATGTGTAATATTTCTACCGCTGCAACCATTAAGCCGGTAGACGGAGCCCCTGAATTAGGCGTGCCGGGTAATTATTCAAAAAATGTCAGTTATGAGGTAACTGCTGCAGATGGCAGAACGAAAAAACGTTGGAATGTAGTAGTTAACCTAATAAAATAAGCGGTTTCTCGTTCGTTTTTCTTTTCATTAGCCGCTTCAATTCTTTGAAGTGGCTTTTTTTTAAAAAATTCTCCCTACATGTACAAGCCATTTTTCCTAAGCCTGGTTGTTTTGGGTAGCTACTGTTGCCAGGCCCAAACCAAGCCAGATCCGCTTACCAGTACGCGGGCGCTGCTTCAGCGGGTTCTGGGTGAAAAAGCAGCAACCATCAGATTAGCCCTGGATGGTACTCATCAACAGACCGATCGCTATCTGTATAAATCATCCAATAATAGTTTATACGTTTCCGGAAATTCAACAGTAGCCCTGGCAAGGGGGGTGTATGATTATTTTAAAGATCAGGGCCTGGGTATGATGGATTGGGCGGGGCATAATTTTGATTTGCAGGCTGCTTTTCCGGAAGTAAAAGAGAAAGCAAGGCAGTCGCCGTTTAAAATACGGCAGGCATTTAATGCAGTTACACCTGGCTATACTACCCCTTTCTGGACCTGGGAACGTTGGGAAAAGGAACTCGACTGGCAGGCCATGCATGGCTTCAATATGCTGATGGCACCTGTTGCCACAGAGGCAATTGCGGCCCGGGTATGGAAAAAACTAGGACTTACCCAGCAGGAAATCGATTCTTTTTATGTAAGCCCTGCCCTGTTACCCTGGCAACGAATGGGCAATATTCAACAGGTGGGCGGCACCTTGTCGCCGGCCTGGCATAAGGAGCAGATTGCGCTGCAGCATAAGATATTAGGTAGAATGCGCGCACTGGGAATGGAACCTATTGTACAATCTTTTGCCGGCTTTGTTCCAAAAGCAATTAAAAGAATTTATCCCTCCCTGGTACTTCATGAAACGCTTTGGAATGATGGTTTTGCGCCTGCACAACGGCCCTCCATGATACTGCCCGATGAACCGCTGTTCAAACTCATTTCGCGCTTGTATATGGAAGAATGGAGAAAAGAATTTGGTAAGGCAACCTATTACCTGGTAGATAGCTTTAACGAGTTGGAATTGCCGGATGCGGACAAACCGCCAACAGAATTACTGGCAGAAATAGGAAAACTAACCTTCGAAGCAATTGATACGGTACAAAAGGATGCCGTATGGGTGATACAGGGGTGGATGTTTGGGTACCAGCAAAAACAATGGCCGCCGAAAAATGTGAAAGCCCTGTTCAGTAAAGTGCCGGATAACCGCTTGTTAATATTGGATTATGCCAATGATTATGCAACAACCTGGGCTACTCATAACGGGTTTAATGGAAAACAGTGGGCTTATGGCTTTGTGCCGAATATGGGCGGAAAAACTGCCTATACCGGCAACCTTCAACTCTATGCCAATGGAGCAGCTACAACCTTAAAAGATCCCAACCGGAAAAACCTGGTGGGCTTTTCGCTTTCGGGTGAAGGACTGGAAAATAATGCGGTTGTATATGAGTTACTGACCGACGCGGCCTGGTCTGCCGAACCAATAGATTTTTCTGCATGGATAAAATCCTATGCCCAAAACCGCTATGGGGCATTTCCTGCCGACATGCAAAAATCATGGGATTTGCTCCTCAAAAGCAGTTATTCTTACCTGGTAGATCACCCGCAGTTTAACTGGCAAACTGCGCGTTTTTCAAAAGGACGGGTGGATCGAAGTGCGGAGTTTTATACATCGGTTAAATTATTCTTAGCCTGCCGCCAAGCATTCCAGCATAATACCAATTATGTAGCTGATGCAGTTGAAAGAGCTGCATTGGTGCTGGGATTGAAGGCGGAAGACCTGTTTTTTGCAGCAGCCAAAGCCTATGAAAACAACGCTGTTCAGAAAGGCGACCAACTGGCTACCACCGCACTTGAAATGCTGACCAATCTGGATAGATTGCTGGAATCTCATCCGCTCAATCGTTTAGATCGTTGGCTCTACTTTGCTGCCTCAGGCAGTAAGGATACCATGCTGGTTCAACAAAAATTAGCAAGCGCCCGCCGAATAATAACTATATGGGGACCTCCTGTAAATGATTACAGCTGCAGGCTATGGGCTGGTTTGGTTAGAGATTTTTACCGCCCACGTATGAATTACCTGCTGAACCAGAAACGATCGGGAATAGCATGGGATAAAAATGCCTGGGAATTGAATTGGGTAGAGCACGCCATACCAAGCCGGGTAGAGCCCTTTCCTAACCCGGTAGAATTTGCGGCAGCCCTTGTTGATGGGGCGCTTGAACTAACCATTGATTAAAGAAAATTAAAGCAGTAAGAGCTTATTTATTATTATGAAACGTAGTTTATTTTTTGCAGCAGTATTGTTCCTGGCGCAGACAGGTGTAGGACAAATCACAACCATCGACATTACAGCGGTTCCGGCGGCAAAGCTGGAAAGCCTGCCAATGGAAGGAAAGGACCCGGTTGGTAACCAGTTAAAAGTAAATAACCAGTTTTTTACCAAAAATGATAAAGCCTGGTTTCCTGTGATGGGTGAAATGCATTACAACAGGGTGCCTGCAAAAGAGTGGAAAGAAGAGCTGTTAAAAATGCGCGCCGCTGGTATTACCATTGTAGCGTCCTATGTTTTTTGGAATGAACATGAAACAAGTCGTGGGAAATGGGATTGGGAAGGAAACAGAGACCTCCGAAAATTTCTGCTAACCGCACAGGAATGCGGCCTGTATGTCTGGCTTCGGATTGGCCCCTGGAGCCATGGCGAACAATTGCACGGCGGCCACCCGGAGTACGTTCATAAGATGAAGGGAAAAAGAAGCAATGACCCGGAATACGTAAAGGCTGTTTTTCGCCTTTTTGAACAAATAGGAAGGGAAACAAAGGACTTGTATTTTATAAATGGCGGACCTATTATTGGCGTGCAGTTGGAGAACGAGTATGCTTCCGGAAAAGCTGAACATATAAGCGTGCTGAAAGAAATTGCAGTGGGGCATAAAATAAATCCGGTTTATTGGTCGGTTACAGCCAATACCGTGTTTAATGATGAACTGCAGGAAGTAATCCCCCTGCAGGGCGCTTATCCTTATAGGGGCTGGGAAGCAGGAGGTGGTAAAGCCACCAAAGATTTTTTATACGGCAATGATCAATGGATAATGACCGATGCCCTGGGTAAATTATATTATGAATTAGACAAATTTCCCAAAGGACTATGTGAGCAGGGAGCTGGTAGCCAGATGACTTTTGCCAACCGGTTTGTAGTGGAACCCCATGTAGTGGAAGCACACCTTCAGAATCAGGTCGGACGGGGAATGAACCTGGTTGGTTATTACATGTTTAAAGGAGGTACCCAAACGCCTGGTTTAAAAGAACCAGGCTGTCCTGAAAGTTATGATTTTCAGGCGCCGATCAGCGAATTTGGTTTGATCAGGCCCTCCTACCGGTATTTGAAAATACTGCACCATTTTATCAATGATTTTGGAGAACAGCTGGCTCCCATGCATACCGTGGAAGCTGCCAATCCCGTTACAAACGAGTTAGACAGCATGCAGTTGCGCTATATTACCAGGGTAAAGGACGACCAGGGCTTTATTTTTTTATGTAATACCCAGGTTCGGCTGAATATGCCAGATAAGGAAGTGAACCTGCAAATCAGGCTGAAGAATGAACAAATTGAATTTCCTTCCTTTCTTCTTAAAGGGCAAACCAGCCCGGTTTTGCCGTTCAACCTTAAACTGGGTACAGCCACCCTTAAATACGCAGTGGCACAACCTTTTTCCAAAATTCAAAATGGTAATCACCTGCAGGTTTTTTTCCAGAATCTTCCGGGTGTAAATCCGGCATTGTCTCTTCAATTGCCGGAACATGCAGTAATCGAAACACCGGGATGGAAGCGCACGCAAGTAAACGACCGCTACGAGCTGGTTGCAGAAGGTGGAAATATGGTTCGGTTGAAATTGTCCGATGGCATGACGGTTTCGCTTCATTTTATGCAACGATCAGAGGCGGAGAATGCCTGGCGGATCAATAAAAACGGCGCTGAGTTTATGATCATAACAAAAGCCGATCTCTTGTATAGCAAGGATACCCTCCAGTTTTATCAATTAAACCGACACGCATTTTCAGCACGTGTGTATCCATCCGATAGGATACTTTTTCAGGATAAAAAATCAACGACTACTGCCAGTTACAGGCTTTATAATTGGATGGTAAAACCTGTTAATGCAAATGTCAGGATAAAAAAAGAACAGGCTGCTACACGGGTTAGTATACCTGCTGCCTGGCCATCTTCCATTAACAATGTGTTCTTAAAAATTCAATACAGCGGAAATGCAGCAGTGGCCAGTTTAGGTAGCCGGGTGGTTACCGATAATTTATTCAATGGCACTGACTGGATGCTTGGGTTAAAGCGATTTGGCGGAAAGGAAATTAGCTTAACGGTTACCCCCTGGGACGAAAAAGTTACCGGTATTGCTGATTACCTGGCAGCTACCGCAAAAAAGCAAGTGCCTGTAATTAATAAGGTGGAGATATTACCTGTTTACCAGGTTCGTTTAAGATTAAATTAACCAATATGAAAACTACACGGATCCTTTTTTTTGTTGCAGCTTTCTTCCCGGTTAGTGAAACTCGGTCACAGGTCAAAACGGGGGCTAAGATTGCCCGGTATGCAAGTCCGGCAGGTTCTTTTATGCAGGCAATTCCCATTGGCAATGGTCGCTTGGGGGCTACTATTTTCGGTGGAGTGGAAGAAGAACGGATCGTACTAAACGACGATTCTTTCTGGTCGGGCGAGCCTTATTCCGGTAAAGTTGCCAACGGGCCGGAAACGGTGGCGCAAATACATGCAGCGTTGGTTAAGGGAGACCATGCGTTGGCCGATGAACTGGCTAAAAAGTTACAGGGGCCTTACAATCAATCCTACCAGCCCCTGGAAGAATTACGGATCCGGTTTGATCATACTGGAAAGCCGGTCAACTATACCAGGTACTTAAATATTTCTGATGCAGTGGCTGCGGTATCCTACCAGGTGGATGGTGTCGTATATACCAGAACGGCATTTTGTAGTTTTCCGGATCAGGCCATTGTTGTGCAGTTGGAAGCCAGCCAGTCGGGTAAACTCAATTTTACAATTGCTATGGCCGGGAAACACCAGCAACAGGTAAAATCTGTTTCCGGTACTTCCTTGCAGGCTTTCGGCAGAGCGCCTTACCAGGTTGATCCCAGTTATCTTTCCACCGATAAACCGGTTCTTTATGATTCCGCGGAGAACGGGAAAGGGATGCGGTACGCCGCTATCTTAAATGCGCAGGTGAAAGATGGCAGGATTAGTAATAAGAACGGAACAATCAGGGTGGTCAATGCCACCAGTGTGCTGCTGTTGATTTCGGCCAGAACCAGTTTTAACGGGTATAACCAGTCGCCTTCTAAAAACGGGCTTAACTGCAACAGATTGGTTATGGATGACAATAGGAAGCTGCTCGGAAAATCCTATGCTACCCTGCTTGCCGCACATATTTCAGATTATCAGCGCCTGTTTAACCGGATGGAATTGAAACTGGACGCCGGCACGAACCAGGATCAGGCCCCTCTCAGCAGTTTGGTTGAACGATTTAAAAAAGAGAACGATCCTTCCTTTCTTACCCTTTTGTTTGATTTGGGGCGGTACCTCATGATTGCCGGTTCAAGACCTGGAAGCCAGCCATTAAATCTGCAGGGGAATTGGAATGAATGGGTTCGTCCGCCCTGGAGCAGCAATTATACCATGAACATAAATTCCCAGATGAATTATTGGCCCGTATTGGTGGCCAACCTGGCTGAATGCCATGAGCCCATGCTTTCTTTCATAGAAGAGCTGGCAGAACATGGACGGGAAACCGCCCGGCATAACTATAATAGTTCGGGTTGGGTAGCACATCATAATGCCGATATCTGGCGGTATTCCGGCGCCGTTGGGGCCGGCGGTGGAGAGCCCTCCTGGGCTAACTTTATGGGTGGTGGCATTTGGGAGTCCTTTGACTTTTGGGAGCATTATCAATTTACAAACGACAGCGTTTTTCTCAGGAACCGCGTTTACCCATTGTTAAAAGGTGCGGTTGAATTTAGTTTGGATTGGCTGATAAAAGATAGTTCCAATCAGTTAGTGCCACGCTTTACTGTTTCGAGCGAGGCCACCTATAGTACACCGGCTGGTTATAAAGGATATTGTATACTTAATTCCGGGCAGGATATAGCACTCTACGAAGAGTTGTTCATGAATTTTATACAGACCTGTGAAAGGTTGGCGATCAATGATTCGCTCTATCAAAAAACGAAGGCCGCTTTTCACCTGTTACCGCGCTACCAGGTAGACCCGGAAGGGAAAATCAAAGAATGGCTTGAACCCGGTATTGACCGGCCTTATGGGGGTAATAAAAACCACCTTTCACAATTGATCGGTTATTTCCCTGGCCGCCAGCTAATCCTTAAAAATGACCCCAAGCTGGAGAATGCTGTAAAACGAACCCTGGAAATTTTCGGGCCCAGCACTGCCAAATGGATGCATGCCTGGGAAATAAATCTTTGGGCAAGACAGGCTAAACCCGAAAGGGCCTATGAATTGGTAACAAGACTAGCAGAAGGATATGGTCCCAATGATTTTAATCCCGACCAGTCTTACCAGATCGATTGGCAGATGGGTTTTACGGCTGGTATATGCGAAATGCTCCTGCAATCGCACCGGGTAGATGAAAAGGGAATTCCGGAAATAGAGGTGTTGCCGGCATTACCAAAAGAATGGCGAAACGGCTCCATAAAAGGAATTCGGGCACGTGGTTGTTTTGAATGTACGCTCGAATGGAAAGAGGGTAAATTAACCAGGCTCCAGGTTGAAAATATATCGGGGCAGGCCGGTAGTAACAAAAAGGTATGGATTAATTATGGGGGCAATAAAAAATTACTGGAGCTGGAGCCTGGGAAGGTGAGCACTCAATTTTATAACTAATTTCTAAAAGATAATGTATTCGTTTCCTATAAAACTAAGCTACCTGTTAACAGTATTTTTCTCGTTTCATGGTAGTTTAATGGCACAACCCGTGTTCTATAAACTAGATGCTTCCGCGGTAGCCGCCCAACCTGTAAAAGCAATTCCCGCTTTCTTTGGTAAAAATCCGGAAGGGGTAGTACTGGGCGTCAACAACCAGTATTTTGAAAAAAATGGGCAGCCCTGGTATCCATTGATGGGGGAGTTTCACTATTGGAGATACCCGGCAGAATATTGGGAGGAACAACTCCTTAAAATGAAAAGCGGTGGTTTGCAGATTGTTGCTACCTATGTTTACTGGGGTGCGCACGAAAAGCCGAAAGATACCTGGAGCTGGTCGGGCAGCCTAGACCTTCGCCAGTTTATCAGCCTTTGTAAAAAGCATCAAATGTATGTGTGGCTTCGGCCCGGACCCTATATAAATGGCGATGTCAGGGGCCGCGGATTTCCCGACTGGATCTATACTATGCGAGAGAAAAGAACCAATCAACCGGTTTATTTAAAAGAAGTGGCCAACTATTTTAACAGGTTGGGTGAACAAACAGCTGGTTTATACTGGGGGCAGGGAGGGCCGGTAATAGGGGTACAGTTGGAAAACGAATACGCATCCGGTGATTCTACGCATATTAGCCAGCTAAAGCGGCTTGCAACAGAAGCGGGGATAGCGCCCGTATATTGGTCGGTAACAGCCAATACCGTTTTTCAGGATAAAAAATTTGAAGTACTTCCCTTGCAGGGGGCATATTGTTACAGGGGTTGGGAGCGTAAAAAGACCCTGACCACAGATTTTCTATTTGCCCAGGATCAATGGATCATGGAAGAAAACCTGGGACAGGTTTATTATGATGTGGAAAATTATCCCAGGGGTTTATGTGAACAGGGGGCAGGCATGCAGGAAACCCATGCTGCCCGTTTTATAGTACAGCCCAATGTAATTGAGGCGCATGCACATAACCAGGTTGGAAGGGGTATAAATATGTTGGGTTATTTCATGTTTCAGGGAGGAACGCAATACCCGGGTACTGAAATGCCTTTGTCAGACGGACCGCTAATGCCTTCCGGCTTAGTGTCCTACGATTATCAGGCTCCGCTTGATGAGTTTGGACAGGTGGCGGAGAGTTATAAATTTCTGAAACTGCATCATCTGTTTTTACAGGATTTTGGAAGTCAGCTTGCCCGTACAAAAGTGGTGCGGCCTTCTCAGCTGCCCACCAATCCTGCAGATACCGTTAACCTCAGGTATACCGGCCGGTTTAACGATAAGGGACAGGGTTATGTATACATCTGCAATACCCAGAATTACAGGCAGATGTCAGAGAAGATGGTACAAGTTGAGCTTGCGCTGCCTGCTGAAACGATCCGTTTTCCCCGGAAGCCGGTACCAATAATTGACGGTGTAATAGCTACCTGGCCGGTGAATCTTGATTTCAATGGTATCCAGATAAAATACGCAACAGCCCAGGTATTGTGCAAGGTTAAAAATAATGATCGGGAAGACATCTTTCTATACAATACGGAAGGGGTGCCGGTAGAAATTTGCGTAAAAAAAGAGAATATTGAAAGCGTAACGGCTCCCGGATGCCAGGTAGAAACAGCTGATCAGTTTTATTATATCGGCGCTGATGGGGCTGCGAAAACAATTGAGCTTCGGAAAAAGAATGGGCAAAGCGTACGAATTATTCTGCTTTCCAGGAAAGAAGCGGAAAATGCCTGGAAATTTTCCTTAAAGGGCCAGGATTTTGTTATTATTTCGGAAGCATCTTTTTTGCAGTTTCCTGGTAAGCTTGTTGCCAGGCAGCTAGGGGATCCGGAATTGAAATTTTCCATTTATCCCAATAACCAGCTAACTAATACCATCAAAAAAAAGGGGACTGGTTTTTCTGCCTATACCATGCGTGTGAATAAATATACAGCGGGCAGTATCGGTCATCATCGTTTAAATGATAGTACAGCCAGGGTATCACTAAAAGAAAAAGTTCCGGCCCAGGTATCGGATGTGTTTTACAAGGTAGATTTTACGGGTGATCTGGGAAGCGTTCAATTGAAAGGCATCACTGTTGCAGACCGGCTGAATTATGGGAAAAGCTGGATGATAGGATTGAAAAGATTTGAGAAGGAACTGGTTGTAAAGGGCAGCGCTATGCAGCTAATCATTTCCGGCCAGTACAATCAATTGCCTCCTCGGATACTGCGTACGGAAATTATACCTGAATATGAATTTATTCTCGGGTATTAAGGCAAGTGAATCGGGGGGCGCTCGGTGATTTAGGGTGCTTCTATCCAAAGGGGTTGTTTAATCAGGTGTTTAATTAGGGGCAAGGTATTGAAGAAGAACGTACCAAATCCTTTTTTGCCGGGCTGAAATAGTAAACCATGTACCATCCATGTGCCATCCTTCAGTGATTCATCAGTTGCTCCGGGGGATATAGCGAGTTTGAGTGAAGGATGAGTGGAGGATGAGCGAAAGATGAGTGAAGGATGAGTCTTGTCTTATAAAAGCCATAGAGGTTAAAGAATAGATCTGAAACCGGTTGGCAGTAGAGGTTGGTGATGTTGAATTGGGTTGAGGTGCTCATTTTTTAGTTTAAGTGCAAATAGCCTGGGTTTAAAATAGAGGATCCCCTGGGTAATACGTGGGTAGTGCTGATGAAAGGGAGAAAGCTCATATCAATCAGGCCAGGGTTGAGGCAACTAGGCGCAATCTGGAACTAGCCCATTTTGGTTCGAAGTAGGACGACCTAAGCATACCGGTTAAAATGGATCCTTACGTTGAACCAGCTTGCAATCTGGATCCAAATAGCCAGCAAATCGTAAAATTGAATGGTGCTGCATCCAATAAGCGGGTTGGCCTGAGTGTGGTATTGAAACTAATGGCGGAGGATTCTGCCCATTCCATCCCTATCCATATATTGTCCGCATTAGCTGGTTCCGTACCTTTAGGAGCGAAGGGTAGCTTGGGTGCAGGCTTGGATGCCAAGGATCCAAATTCACCAACTGATATACCGAAAGCGTATTTAGGTAAACTCTGCGACTGTTGCACATGACTGGTGTCTCAACGTCCAGCCCTGCTTTAGCAAATATTTTCTCTGAGCTGACTGCTTTCTTGACTAAGAAAAGTGCCATTAAAAAGTACGATCCTCCACTTGTCAGGATCTTCATACGTTTCGCTTTTGTCTTCCCAGTACGGATTTTCATTCACCAACTGATATACCGAAAGCGTATTTAGGTAAACTCTGCGACTGTTGCACATGACTGGTGTCTCAACGTCCAGCCCTGCTTTAGCAAATATTTTCTCTGAGCTGACTGCTTTCTTGACTAAGAAAAGTGCCATTAAAAAGTACGATCCTCCACTTGTCAGGATCTTCATACGTTTCGCTTTTGTCTTCCCAGTACGGATTTTCGGGTTTTACAGGCAAGCAACCCATTTGTTGAAGCCTGCTACTTGCTTCGTTGAAATTATCAGAATTATCAAAATATAAAACCAGTAGATGCTCCTTGGTAGGGGCCGGCAGAGCTGTCTCATTTATATATTGTGTAAATTCAAGATGATGGTGACTGTCGGGAAGACCTATCATAACGCCGTCATATCCATCATGACCGGAGAATTGTCCGATAACTTTTAAGCCAAGCCCTTCTGTATAAAATCTTGTAATTTGTGCTAGTTGATTAGTGGGCCTTGCGATTCTAAATTGTACTGCCTTCATTTTTTATTATGAGGTTAAATAATTTGCCTGATATATTTGTTGTGTCTGATTGTAATGGATAATAAAACAGAAAGAAGAATACCAGCAATGGTAACTGATATGAACTTTATATTGGCATTGATCGAAAGGTTTATTAAGCCATACTGCAAAAAAATAACGATAAATAAATGTAAGAGGTATATGCCATAGGCATTTGCTGATATTTTTGAAATAAGTGTATTGGTTTTGTTTCCAACGCTTTTAAAAAAAGAAAGGATACCCATGCTTATTCCAATACACATGACTGATTCAACAAGTGATTCTGTAATCAGATAATTTGTTATTTTATAGGGCAGATACCTTTGCGTCAGATAGATGAAAACAGCAAAACCGAAAAAAGATAAGCTCTGTTTTCCTGCTAACTGATTCAGCCAGTTTGCATGATTGAAAAAAGTTCCTGCCAAAAAAAGCAAAAAGTATTGCGGAAGATGAGCAGGCTCCACTGGTATGAGCCAGGTTCTCCAAACGTCAATAGGGTATTTAAAACGTATGGCAGCACATAGTAGTGTTAAGGCCACTGTAAAAACTAAAATATATCTAACTGGTAATGGACCGGTTTTTTCTGCAATGCTGATAAATCTTTTATGAAAGAAAATAATGTAAATAATTGAAAAGACAAGTAGTAAGGCTACAAACCAAAGATGACCGGTAGCCACAGGTGGCTTGTGCAGGTAACTATCAATAAAGAAACTTAGTATATTGTTATTACTTTCAGCATTATAATAATTGAATGGAAGAAAGATGAACAGGGTAAAGAATAGCAATGGTACACCTAATCTTTTGAACCGTTCATTCAGGAATACAGCGTTTGATTTCTTTTTAATACTGAAAACCATAAAGTAGCCGGAGATAAAAAAATAAAGCCCCATCATATAAGAGGCGTTTATAAAAAAGAAATTTTTTAACCAGTCTGCTTTGAAAGGGTCGTTTACAACCCATATACCACCGGTAGGTCCATATGCTTGAGCAGAATGGTGTGCCACTACAAGACCGGTGAGAAATACTTTAATGTTATCTATGTAAACAATACGGTTGTCATTCATGTTTTTCGGTTGAAAAAATGAAAATCAATTAGACTCTGCTGTGTTTTTCAATGCCAGATTCATTTGAATAAAATTATTTCTGGTAACTGTCCCTATTTTTTTTAAAATAAATGAACTGAACAGCCCACTGAAACTCTCTGAGTGTACCAATTTAACATGATCTTTACCTGCATTTTCTATTTCAAACGAATGAAGACCGTCAAATAAACCCTTAAAAAAAAGACTGCCAAGCCAGGAAAAACTTTCACCCTGTTTTATCTGCAGAATAGTGGGCTTGAATATCATTGTCTTGTGCCCGTTTTGTAATGTATTTTTTAGCCGTCCCCCTTCTTTAAATTCTCCTTCTACGTTTATAAGGAAGGGATTCCATGTAGGATAAGATGTGAAATCTGTGAGAACTTGCCAAACTTTCTCCCTGGAGGCATTAATTATTATTTCTGTCTTAATCTGCTTGTTCATATTATATTTATTTACTGAACAAAGTTAGGCAGTGCCGATTGCAGGGTTATTAACTTTTGTAAAGAAATCATTTTCCGTCCATAAGTCGTTTCCTTATCCTGCTAAGAGAAACAGGTGTAATTCCTAGGAAAGATGCAATCATATGATGTGGTACACGAAGAAGCAAATCGCTTTGTGTAGCTTCAAATTTCTGCCATCGTTCTTCTGGGCTGTCAAGAATGTAAGACGAAAATATCAGTTGTGCATTGATAAATCGCTGTTCGGCTATCTTTCGGGCAACGGTTTCCATTTTAGGAACCTTTTTGTAAAGTGTCTGCAAATCGTCGTAGCTGATAACAAGGAGTTCGGCATCTTCCAGCGTATCAAGTGATTGATTACCGGGTGCCTGGCGAAGAAAACTTTCATAACAACTTGCAAACAGATGTTCCCTAAAAATAAAGGCCGTAATATCATCTGTGTCTTTGGTGTAGTAAAGCCGGAGTAGTCCCTTATTTATGAAAAATAACTCTCTTGCAATTTTTCCTTTTTTAATCAGGTTGAATTTTTTAGGTACCTGTCGGAATGTGAAATAGCTTTCTATGATTTGTCTATCTTCACTGGTAAATGTATTGAATCGGGATATGTAGTGAAATAAGGATGTAAACATGGCAAGGAAAATAATACTGGTTGATTCATTAGAGGGCTTGAGCTTTCAGCTAACGAGCAGCTATTGCCGATGTTCTTGGGCACTCCTCCCTGAGCTCTTCGATGATTCTAAGTTTGTCGCAAGGCTTTAATGTTTTTTTTAATCATGTATTTTACCGTTTCTTGTTCCGTAGCCAGGTTGGCATACATGGCTCTAAGCCATGCATTTTTCTCTTCCAGCTCTTTAATGCTTTGGTGCGCTGGCTTCTAAACCTCCATGCCACCGCTATCTATAATACGAAGCTTCTCTTACGCCATATTCAGGGTGAATCTCTTCCTTCGATTTGGCTTGTTCCAACTCCTTGGAATGATGGCAGTCTGTATGTGACTGAACTGACTCATCCTCCTACTTTGCATATTAAATGTATAAACTTTTGTCTACAAATAAACCGTACTATTTTAGTGAACTTACTTGTATCGATAGGAATTAAACGAGTGGTAAAACGTAGAAAGCCTTACAAGTCCATGACTTTATAAAGCTTTCATTTTCATTAGTAATTTTTTATTTAGCAGCGTAGTGGCCTCGCCAGGAATCGAACCTGGATCTGGAGCTTCGGAAACTCTTATACTATCCATTGTACTACGAGGCCGTCCTAAAAGGAGTGCAATATTACGGGTTTTTTGTGAATTCTAACAAACACCGGTCAGATGCCGCCCGACCCGCAGTACCCGACCCGCAGCACCATTCCGGTAGTACCCCTCCGGCAACACCCAGCCGGTGAAAAGAAAAAAATACCTTTGGCAAAGCAACCCGGACAAGCCGGCTTGCGTATAGGCCGATGGACATGGACATTACGGCACCCACAGACAGCCTGCTAAAGCAATTGGTGGAGGGATGCGTTTCCCTCAAACGCCAGAGCCAGAAGAGCTTTTACGAGCATTTCTATGGCTATGCCTATGCCGTTTGTAATCGCTATATCAGCCGGGAAGAGGAAGTGCTGGAAGTGGTAAACGACGGATTTGTTAAGATTTTCCGCGAAATGGAACGGTTTCAACTCCGCTATGACTCCTACGAAGCTTCCCTGAAAGCCTGGATCCGCCGGATCTTTATCAATACCGCCATCGATCATCTCCGGAAAAAACAGCTGAGCATGGTTACCCTTCCTACCGAAACGGAAGAACAGATTCACCTGCCTGCCGTTGAACCCACCGGATTATCGGCTATTGCTCATAAAGAATTATTGGCCATGATCCGGAAACTTAGTCCCGCTTACGGACTGGTTTTCAATCTATATGTAATTGATGGCTACACGCATGAAGAAATTGCCGCTATGCTGAAGATCAGCGTCGGCAGCTCCAAATCCAACCTGTCAAAAGCCCGCGCCAACCTCCAGAAAATGTTGGCAGAGGAACTAAACCGAAACCAAAAAAATGAAGGGGAAAGAATTCGACTTTAACCAGTGGGAGGAAGGTCTGGATGACCTTTTCCGCAAGGCGGCTGCCAGCGAGCAGCCCGCACCACCCCCGCAGGCCTGGTTGAAAATGAATCAGCTTCTCGATGAAGATGAAGAAAAACGCCGCCGCAGATTCGGCTGGTGGTGGTTGCCGCTGTTGCTATTTATGGCCGGGCACCGGCATTTTTTACCCCACCATGCTGAACACTCTACCATTCATGCCAGCTCAGCTATACCGGTCAACCGGCAGGAAACAACCAAAATAAACCAACGTGCACGCCAAACTCAACAGGCAGCAGCAGAGCAATTGGCGGCCAATACCTCAGCGCCAACTATTTCACCCATAGTAGCCGACAAACCATCGCAGGCACCGCTAACCCCCGGATCCCTACAGGTTGTAAAACAATCGGATCGGGTAAAACAACAGGCCAACCAAAGAGCGGTAACAAGGTTGTCTGCAACCAACACCACCAAACAGCCGGCTTTATCCTCTTTCTACCAGGAAGAAAAATTGCTGGTTGCCCGCCTGCCAAAAAAAATACCCTTATCCGGCAGCGGTACGGTACAAGCCTCCGAACCGCGGATGCTGCTTAAGATCAGGAAACCGGCTTCCAAAACACCGGACGCTTCCTCCTTCAGGTTTTACCTGTACGGGGGAGGAGGGGCTGATCGGGGCTTTATCGATGCCGATCATTCCTCCGCCTATAAACTTGCTTATGGTGGCGGCATTGGTGTGCAGCTTACCAGGCATTGGGCCATTCAGGCAGGTATACAGCAAACCAGGAAAATTTATGAAGCTCCCGGCGATGCATATACCCCAAAAAAAGGGTCCTATTATGATAACCCGAATCTCCAGCTTAAAGAAGTAGATGCGGATTGCTCTATCCTTGAAATACCAATAAGTATACGCTACGGTTTCCTGCAAAAAAACAAGCAGCAGTTATTTGGTATGCTCAGTATCCAAAATGCGGTGATGCTGAGAGAGTCTTATAACTATTATTATTATCGGTTCGGTCAGCCGGCAAAAGGATACTATACCTATCGAACCAAAGCCTTTGAATTATTTTCCGGAATAGGCCTGAGTATTGGCTACGAAAGAAAAATCAGCAAGCAACTGCACTGGCAAATTGCACCCTATTTCAATTTTCCGCTGAATGGTGTTGGCGAGGGCTCCGTTAAATTACGTTCGGCTGGCTTCTTTACCGGACTTCGATATTCTTTCTGGAAGAAAAATTAAAGCAGAGGCAACCATTTTTTAAACTGGTACGATTAGGTAGTTAATCATCCACTGCGCTACGCGCACAACTCCTATAATATGTTGACAGCCATCCTACGCTGCCGGCGAATAAGTTTCGTTGGCTTAACCCTTCTTTGTTTTTTATCCTGCAGCAAAAGCGGAACAGATAACCCTGGTAACCCTTGTGAAGGAATCACCATAGCAGTGAATGGAACCGTAACCAATACAGGTGGTCCGGGTAGTGCAACGGGTTCTATTACTGCTACCGCTTCAGGAAGCTCAGGTTTTACGTTCAGCCTGAATAATGGTCCTTTCCAGGCTTCCGGAACGTTTAGCAATCTTGTAGCCGGTGCCTATACGATCCGCGCTAAAAACGGAGATGGTTGTATGGGAAGCGGAAGTTTTACCGTAGCCGATGGTGATCCATGTGCCGGAAAAACGATTACGGTAACGGCTGATATCGGTTCGTCTGAAAAATGTGGAAAAACAGGAACCATCACCGTTACCGCTTCCGGCAGCACCGGCTTCATGTACCGGTTGAACGCAAGCGGAACCTACCAGGCAGCTAATACATTTACACAACTCGAAGCCGACAATTATACGATATACGCGAAAGATGCAGCCGGTTGTGAAACCACCAAACAAGTAACAGTACCTGCTGTTGCAAATGGTCCATTGTTCACAGCCGTTGTAACGCTGATCAATTCCAAATGCAGTGGTTGTCATACAGGATCAAATCCCACCAGTGGTATCAGCTTTGCAGCCGACTGCGCTATTGTAGAAAAGAAAAATAATATCAAAACACAGGCAGTAGACCTGGGAACAATGCCCAAAGGCGGACCTGCATTGGGCGCTTCTGATAAAAAAATAATTACCGATTGGATAGCGGCAGGAGGCAGAGCCAGTGATTAAGCGAATTTTATACGGAAGCCTGTTATTGGCGCTGCTGCTGGGTGGAATCGGCTACTGTTTTTACCAGCTAGAAAATGGTTCCATACAATACCAATCGCCTGCTTACCGGTTAAGTGCAACCGAACTGGTTGCGGCTTTCCTGCAAGATGAACAGGCGGCCAGCCGGCAGTATTCAGGCAAGCTGCTGGAAGTGCGCGGAGCTATTAATTTACTGAACCCGGAAAATGGATTTATTTACCTCGGAGCGCCTACGGCGTCCAGTTCTGTCAGTTGTACAATGGATTCCACGCAAATTGATAAGGCCGTTCTGCTGAAAGCAGGCGATACGGTTACCATAAAAGGGATCTGCACCGGCTTCCTGATCGATGTTCAGCTGAACCGGGCCGAATTCTTATCCAAATAAAACAGGAATGAACAGCATAATTGCTTATATAAGTTGGATGGCAGTATTAGTTTTTCCTGCCAGAATTGTTTATTCACAACAATATAATTGCCGCACCCTGCTGGTACAGTTTGTATCGGTTACTCCATTGGAAACAATTAAGGCGGAAAATAAAAACGGCGTACTACTGCTTGATCTGCAAACCGGCAGGGTAGAAGCAGCAGTGTTGATCAAAGGCTTTCTTTTTCGGAAGGCATTGATGCAACAACACTTTAATGAATCCTACATGGAATCTGATAAGTTTCCGAAAGCCGTATTTAGCGGAAGATTTGATCCCGCCCTGGTTTCATCAAAGCAAGCAGGTGAACAAGTAATCCCCATAAGCGGTACCCTAACTATGCACGGGGTGTCGAAACCACATGCCTGCGACATAATACTTAAGTTTAGCGATACCGACTGCCAGGGTTTTGCCAGCTTCTTTATTAAGCCGGAAGATTTTTCCATACAGGTGCCTGCCCTTGTTCGGGATAATATCAATAAACAACTTAAGGTGGAATTGTCTACCGGATGGATGAAACCAAATACCCGCTAATATGACCCGGATCCTAGTTTTGCTTTTAGTAGTATGCACTACTCTTAACGCGCAGGAACAGTCGAAAGATTCATTGCCTGAACTGGAAATGAATTCTACGCAGAAAGTTACCGGCATTTTCCACGCTACCCGGATCATCCAGTCGCAATCAGTTGAACTACTGGCAAAGGGAAGCCTGGATGTTCGGATACTGCATCGGTTCGGGCGCTTATCTGATGGTGTAAAAGAACTGTTTGGCCTGGACCAGGCCTCCATGCGTATGAGCTTTGATTATGGTGTTTATAACTGGTTAACGGTTGGGCTTGGACGAAGTACCTACCGTAAGGAATACGATGGACTGGTTAAAGTAGGCCTGCTGCAGCAGGCAAAAGGACAGAAAGCCGTTCCTTTTTCGCTTGTACTGGTTACAGGTATCATGCTCCGTACAGCCGATGAAAGCTCCGCCAACGGGTATAAGCCCACTACTGGCGACCGAACTTCTTTTTATGGTCAGTTGCTGATGGGACGTAAATTTTCTCCTGGTTTTTCTGCGCAACTGAGTGCTACCCTTCTGCATATGAATTATGTACCCAATGAAAACTGGAAAAATAATTTCTTTGCCCTGGGTATTGGCCTGCGGCAAAAATTAAGCAAGCGGTTTGCCCTCACCTTTGACCATCAATTGGTGGTAACCGGTTTGCCAGACGGCTATTATTTTCCATTGGGCATCGGAGTTGACATCGAAACAGGCGGACATGTTTTCCAACTGCATTTTAGCAATGCAATTGGCATGAATGAACGTGCTTTCCTAACGGAAACTACAGACCGTTTCTTCCGCGGCGAGATCCGCTTTGGATTTAATCTTTCCCGTATGTTCTGAGTCCTTGCCACCCAATCGCTAACGGTTTTACCAGGATTTTTTGAATTATAGGGCTATCTTTGCCCGGCAATGAAAAAATGTCTGCTGGTATTTTTATTGTTCAACTATATAAATACCACCATGTTTATTCCGGTTATTGAGGAAACCATGGTGGTGAAAAAAACGTACCGGCACTACGACGAAACGAACTCCATCATTGAACTCATCAAAAAAGAAGTTTTTGGTTTAAAAAGCAAACAGGTAACGGATGAGGACGATGATCAGCCGCTGTCTGCTGCCGTTCTTTCCATTAAGCTAAGCCAACTCGCCATCAGCGAATTACATACGCTGGTATTTACTTATACAGTACAATCACTGGTACATAGCAGGGTAGATACTGCTCCTGCCCTGCCAGATGGTTTTCTTAGAAAAGATTCTCCTCCTCCCGATTTCTGCTGATTTCTACCACGTTAATGTACAATGCATCTCCTGGCGGAGATGTGATTACTCTTTTGCCGGCATTGTTGCCGGTTAAATTACTCGAACCATGAAATTCAGCACAACAGTCGGTTGTTGGCTGCTTCTTGGCTGTATGCTGGTATATAACCAGGTATGGTCACAGGACAGTAAGCGCCTGTCCTTAGCGGAAGCAGAACAACTTTTTATTTTGAATAATCTCGAACTACTTGCCGGCGCTGCCCAGGTAAATGCAGTGCAGGCAAATGAAATACAGGCAAAACTATTTCCCAATCCATCAATCAGGG
>NZ_LUKG01000007.1:26875-43492 GCF_001601815.1 Flavihumibacter sp. CACIAM 22H1 | reverse complement strand
CCATCAATCAGGGCAGAATGGAACCTGCGCGATCCGGAAAATAATAAATGGTGGCATGTTGGCAGAACGGGCCAGCAGGCCGTTGAACTTGAACAGTTGATAAGGCTGGGTGGAAAAAGAAAAGCCGACTTGCAACTGGCTAAAGCAAATACGGCTGTGGCACAGTTCAACCTGGAAAGCCTTTTGCGGAACCTGCTGCGGCAACTATGGAATAAAGCGGTTGACCAGCATGTTTTACAAGTTCGCAGTTACCGCTATGAACAACAACTTAAACCGTTTGCAGAACTGGTAAAACAGATTGAACTACAGGTGGAGAAAAAAAATCTTCCGGTTCGTGATCTTTTACGGCTGCAAACTACTTTTTTACAAATGCAGCAGGAACAAATGAATATCGGCGCCCTGTTAGCCCAGGCAAATGCCGACCTGCGTTTACTGATCGGAACAGAAGTTCCCGTATCCATTCAATTGGATAGCATTTCAATGCTTCCGGCTTCTCTGCCCGGAATTGACAGCTTGCTGGCATTGGCCCGGCAAAACAGGCCTGAATTAAAACTAAGCCAGGCAGAACTTCAACAAGCAGGCGCCCTGGTAAAATGGGAAAAGTCGCAGGCTATACCGGACCTGACCGGTTTTGCTAATTATGACCGCCAAAGCGGAGCCTTTAGAAATGAGTTTAATATGGGCATAGCCCTCCCACTTCCCTTTTTTTCCCGGAACCAGGGGGGTATTAAGGCGGCTAAGTTTCAACAACAGGCAATTGCGCACAAGGTCGACTTCCTGCAGCAATCAGTGGCAGAGGAAGTTCGGGTAGCTTACCTGCAATATATGAACCGGGTTAAACTCTGGGAAACGGGTGCCAGGTCTACAGATCAGCTCTATACAGAAGTAATGAAGGCAGCCATGGATCATTACCGGAAAGGAAACATATCACTCCTGGAATTTATGGATCTGTATGAATCCGGCCTCGAAACATTTAATAGCAAACTGGCTATGCTGGAAGCACTACTGGAAACGGTGATACAGGTAAATTTTGCTGTAGCCACTGAAGTGCTTCCCCTGAAAATTTCCTCAAATCTTTAAAATCTTAGGTATGTATTATTCCTCTTTTTATAGCTATTTATACCTGTTGGTTTTTATTGGTGTATTGTCCTGCGGGCAGCAACCAGCTCCTTCCGCCACGCCGGCAGCCAGTTCAATCATTCAAATACCCGATTCCAACTGGCATTCTGCAACGGAGCAGCCTGTTAGTACCGATCTGAAATTATTTGGCAAAATTGTTTCTGCCAATCATGCACAGGCACAGGTTTATCCTTTGTTTGATGGGTTGGTTACCCGGGTGGGCGTTAGTTTGGGTGAAGAAGTAAAGAAAGGTCAACTGCTGGCTGTTATAAAAACTACCCGTTTCGCAGAATTGGTGAACGAGCGGATGGAGGCGCTGAACCGAATTCGGGTGGCGGAAAAAAACCTGGAAGTATCCAAAGAATTACTGGAAGGCAAGCTGAGTACGGAAAAAGAAGTAATAATAGCAGCTTCCGAACTAAGTACTGCACAATCGGCTTTAAATAAGGTAGACCAAACCTATGCTACCCTATTACAAAAAGCAGGCGGCGATTTTAATGTAACAGCACCCATAAGCGGTTTTATCGTGGAGAAAAACATCAATGAAAACATGCAGGTTTCAGCAGATAAAATCGGTACCCTTTTCTCCATTGCAAGAATTGATACGGTATGGGTATTGGCCAATGTTAACGAAACCGAGATAGATAAAATCAGGATCGGCATGGAAGCGGATGTACAGACCCTCAGTTATCCCGGTAAAGTGTTTAAAGGAAAAGTAGATCGCATCTATAATTTTCTTGATCCAGATACCCACTCCATGCGCATAAGGATGAGTATTCCCAATCCGGATCTTCGGTTGAAGCCGGAAATGAGTACTACTGTATTGGTGCATTACCAGGAAGAAAAGAGCAGGGTCTGCCTGCCGGTGACGGCGCTGATTTTTGATGAAAGTAAATACTGGGTCTTGGTGAAAAACGAAGATAGCCAGTTGCATATTCGCCAGGTGGAAATTTACCGGCAAACGGATGATTGGGTGTACCTGGAAAGCGGTCTCCATCCGGGGGAACAGGTAGTAAAACAGCAGCAACTCTTATTATATAATCAGCTTAAAAACCAATTATGAATAAATTAATCAGATCAATCATTGGTTTTTCGTTAAAAAACAGGTTGCTGATAATTGCCCTGAGTGGTATCCTGGCAATTGCCGGTTATATGGGTTATTCCCGTATGCCGCTGGAGGCCTTCCCGGATGTTACCAATACCCAGATAATTGTGGTAACCCAATGGAATGGCCGCAGTGCGGAGGAAGTGGAGCGCCTGGTTACAACGCCTATTGAAGTGGCGATGAATGCTGTACAACGTAAGTCGGATGTACGTTCAGTTACCATGTTTGGCTTATCGGTTATTAAAATAATTTTTGAGGATGATGTGGAAGATTTTTTTGCCCGGCAGCAGGTTAATAATTTATTGGGGAATGTGGAATTGCCCGATGGTGTAGCGCCCGATGTACAACCACCCTATGGCCCTACGGGCGAAATATTCCGTTATCTGCTTACCAGTGAAAAGCGCGATTCAAGAGAATTGCTGAGTTTACAGAACTGGGTGGTAGACCGGCAACTCAGGGCCGTACCCGGTGTAGCCGATATCGTTGCTTTTGGGGGGCAGGAAAAAGTATATGAAATCGCCCTAAATCCGGTGAAGCTGCAGAGCTATGGAATAAGCGCCAACGATGTGTATAAAGCAGTTCAGGAAAGTAACCTGAACGTTGGGGGCGATATTATGCAAAAAAATCAGCAGGCTTTTGTAGTGCGGGGTTTGGGATTATTGCATTCGATCCAGGATATTGAAAACACGATCGTTACCAATATGAATGGCAACCCGGTATTGGTAAAAATGCTGGCTACCGTACGGCTGTCAAGCGCGCCGCGCGTTGGGCAGGTTGGCTATAACACTAAAAATGATGTGGTAGAAGGTATAGTGGTAATGCGTAAGGGTGAAAATCCATCGGTAGTGTTGGGGAAAGTAAAAGAAAAAATAGCTTTTATCAATGCGCAGGTATTGCCTTCGGATGTTCAGATACAAACCTTTTATGACCGGGATAACCTGATTGACTACTGCAAGCAAACCGTACTCAATAACCTGGTGGAAGGAATTGTGCTGGTTACAGTAGTGGTTTTCCTGTTCATGGCAGATTGGCGAACCACCCTCACGGTTTCGCTGGTGATTCCGCTTTCCCTATTGTTTGCATTTCTCTGCCTGTATTGGCGCGGTATGAGTGCAAACCTGCTATCATTAGGGGCCATCGATTTTGGTATTATTATCGACGGCGCAGTGGTAATGACGGAGGGAATTTTTGTGGCATTGGATCAGCTGGCACACCGTACCGGAATGGAACGGTTTAATAAACTTGCCAAACTTGGTCTGATTCGTAAAAGAGGAACGGAAATGGGGAAAGCTGTTTTCTTTTCCAAGTTAATTATCATTACCGCGCTTCTACCCATTTTCGCTTTTCAGAAAGTAGAGGGTAAAATGTTTTCGCCGCTTGCTTTTACGCTTGGTTTTGCATTGCTGGGCGCTTTGCTGTTTTCGTTGACCCTGGTTCCTGTGCTGTGTTCCTTTCTGCTTCGGAAAAATGTGCGGGAAAAAAATAATCCCATTGTTCATTTCTTCAATAAACTGGTGGTAAAAGGATTTGATACGGCGTTTGCCTGGAAAAAAACCACGGTGCTTGCCGCCTTGCTTGTACTGGCCGTATCCGTTTATTCCTTTAAGTGGATGGGCACGGAATTTCTGCCGCAATTAAATGAAGGTGCTTTATGGGTTACAGCTGAAATGCCGATGAGTATTTCATTAGAGGAAAGTTTAACCGTTACGGAAGCGCTGCGGATGGAGATGAAGGCGCAGCCTGAAGTGAAACAGGTATTGTCGCAGGCGGGCCGTTCAAATGATGGTACGGATCCCAATGGATTTTATTTTGTTCAGTTCCAGGTTGATCTCAAACCACTAAAGGAGTGGCCGCAAAAGCAGTCTGTGGAAGCGTTTATTGCCAGGCTGAACCAGCAACTGCTGAAATGGCCGGGCATCACCTATAATTATTCACAACCGATTGTGGACAATGTAGCGGAAGCAGTGGCTGGATTTAAGGCATCGAATGGCGTAAAAATTTATGGAACCGACCTTGCCGTGTTGGAGCAGTATGCAATAAAAATAACCGGGCAACTGGCAGGTGTGAAAGGGGTGGAAGACCTGGGCATTATCCGGAATATAGGGCAGCCGGAAATCAGCGTTTTGCTGGATGAAGAAAAAATGGCCATCTACGGCGTTACCAAAGCCGATGCGCTCAGTGTTATAGAAATGGCAATTGGAGGTAAAACGGCTACCCAGAAATACGAAGGGGAACAACGGTATGCTGTGCGGATCCGGTACGATACTGCCTTTCGCCGGTCGGAATCCGATATCCGGCAACTTCGTATTCCAGCCTCAAACGGCGTAATGCTGCCGTTGGGCGAAATTGCGGCTGTTTCCACGATCACCGGCCCCGCATTTATTTACAGGGAAAACAATCTTCGGTTTATCGGTATTAAATTTTCGGTACGTGACCGCGATTTAGGCAGCACACTTGCCGAAGCCAGGGCTAAAGTTGCAGCAGCTGTTCAGTTGCCCGAGGGCTACCGGATGGCTTGGGTGGGCGAATACGAAAACCAGGTAAGGGCCAGTGAAACCCTCGCAAAACTGGCCCCGCTCAGTCTGCTCCTGATCTTCGGCTGGCTGTTTATCCTTTTTGGTAATATACGTGATGCCGGATTGGTATTGACCAACGTGCCTTTTGCTTTGATCGGTGGTATTCTTGCCCTACATATAACCGATACTAATTTTGGTATTTCTGCCGGTGTTGGGTTTATTGCATTATTTGGTATCTGCGTGCAGAACGGGGTGTTGCTGATTTCTGCCATCAGCCAGTTTTTACGAAGTGGAGATGCGGTTCAGGCAGCCGTTCGTAAAGCTGTGATAGAAAGAACCCGGCCTATTGTTATGACGGCTCTTATGGCATCGCTGGGGCTTCTGCCCGCTGCTCTTTCCAATGGAATCGGTTCTGAATCGCAGAAGCCATTGGCCATTGTTATTATCGGCGGATTGATCACAGCCACCGTGCTTACCCTCCTGGTTTTCCCGGTAATTTACTGGATGGTAAAACGGGAACGCTGATGGTTATTGCCAGAAACATAGGAAAAAGAGAACCGGGTAAAGCACCCATTTAACAACGCGTCGGGTATTGGAATGGTAGATCGGCAGGTTATCGGTTTTGCCTTCGAAATTGAAGCGAAGTCCAAATTCATGGAAACGAAGGCGCGATAAAGAACCTTTCAACAGGCCCCATTCATAAATGAAACGGAGGCCAATTCCATACCCGATGATAGCGGGCGAAAAAGTATGTGCACGCTTAATGATCTGGATACCGGTAGCAATTGCTTCAATCAGTAAAATGCCTGCTACAAAATATACCAGGTTCCACCAGCTGGCTAGCCCGGTTATTCCGAGGATCGGTACAATAACCAGGCATAGCAGCAGGGTTTCAGGTGCTGTCAGGAAATCGTAGTAGGCATAGGCAGGATGTTGATCGGGCAGTATGCTATTCCCTATTCCATACCGGAACGGCCGGCTCCATACCCTTGATTCATTTCCCCACCAGGGATGGGTAACCGCTGCTTTGGGCAAACACATAAAATGGGTGGCTTTATTTCGCTCCCGCACATGGTAGCAGAAATCCACATCTTCACCGCCTCCCATCTTGGGATAAGCGGGTGAAAATCGTATGGGCCCAACCGCTTTCCGGCTGAACATGATATTGGCAGTTGCGCCCCAGGCGAATCGGTTTCTTTTTTTTGCGATGCCAAATACTTCCATTGCGCCGCTGGCAATAACTGCTTTGGTAAAGTTCTTGCTGGCTGGAGGCAGGTCAATCTGGCCAATAAAACCAATTTCATCCGGATTGGCACGGATGGCGGCGGCATATTGCAGCAGTATATCGGGTACCGGAATAATATCGTCGTCCAGGAATAAGATCCAATCGGCTTTTGCCAGATCGATGGCCCGGTTGCGGGTGGCCGATACCCCCAGGTTAACTTCATTTTTATAATAATGAACATTGGGCCTGGAACATACTTGCTCCAGCGCCTGGCTCAGTTCAGCCGCCGGGTTATCACACATCAGGTAAAAATTCAATTCCGTATCCGCTGGTTTTTCAAGGGTAAGAATCGGAATCAGGATATCTTCCGTCATGCGAAAACTCGGTACTATAACATCAATAGATAGTTGTTTCATATATGCTCAGGAGGCCTGGATATAACCATTTCGGCATACCCAATGGGGGTTTTTGGTGGTTTCAATAAATCTGGTTTCGTTTTGCTGCAGGTTGTTTCGGGTAGCGGTGTTATGATGAAGATGAAAAGCTACAGCAGCCATTTTCAACCGGCGCTTTTTGCAGCCGGCTTGTAAGAGGCGGGTGGCAAACTCAACATCCTCCCAGCCCCATCCAAAAAATTCGTTATTGTATCCGTTCACCCGGATGTAATCGGCCCGCCAGAACGCAAGATTACAGGCTTTTATATTTTGATTGCTGCCAGACTTCCGGTTAAACAAAAAACGCAGTAGCGGAAAATGTATCGCATTGATCCGGTTTCTAATACCTTTCGTCCAGGGACGTAAGGGCAATAAACCTGTCTGGATCATTTTCCTGGTAAGCGGCGCATTCAATAAAACCCTTGAACCCTGAATAAAACAACCGGTTCTTGCCGCTGTAATATGGTCGGCAATAAAATTGGGATGTAATAAAATATCTCCGTCAATCTGTATTATATATTCACAATTTGTTTGCCGGATGGCTTTGTTCAGGATCAGGCTTTTCCGGAAGCCTTTATCGGGTTGCCAGATATGTTTCAATGGAAGTTGGTAAACAGCCTGGTAATGCTGTATTAATTGACGGGTGGCATCGTAGGAGCCATCGTCGGCTATAAGGATTTCATCAGGTTGCCGGGTTTGCCGCAAAACAGTTTCCAGCACCAGTTCCAGTGCAGAAGGCCAGTTGTAGGTTGAAATAACCAATGCAACGCCATTAATTCTTTTTTCCATTAGTGGCTGTTTTGCAGAATTGTTAAAAAAGCAGGTTTTGCGATGACGGAGGCGGTTCCAGGGCCAACTAGTAAGGTTGACTTGGATGCTGTATAGAACAGGGTAATACATCCAGGATACTGGAGTAAAGCAGGTGGAATTAGAAAGGGTGATTTCATATACCAGGCAATTAGGCCTGGGATACTGACAGAGGATTTTCTTTTATCGTTGTATGGGATTCTTTATTTCATATATAAAATTGGGCTTTACCGGTTCGCCATAGTAAGCCTGGTCGATTTCGCCGATCTTAACCGCACCAAATGCTTCAATTGATTTTTGCGACCGGAAATTGGTGGCGCCTATATGAAATAATATTTTATTAACATACTTGAATGCATGTTCCACCATGCATTTTTTTAATTCCTGGTTGTATCCTTGCTGCCAATAGTCCAGCCCCAGGAATGTGTAACCAATAAGTATAGACTTGCCAATAGGATCAAAATCATAGTAACGGGTACAACCCATCCACTTACCCGTATCAAGCTGCTGAATTTTATAGGCACCTCTGCTTTCAATTGCACCTTTGAAGTATGTTTCAAATTCATGCAATAAGTACCTGTTCTTATTTGGGTGCTGGCTCCATACCAGGGGGTTGGCGGCTAGTTGATAGATCTTGTCAAAATCTATTTCTTCCAGAGGAATCAGCTGAATCCGAGGAGCAACAAGTTTTGCCTGTTTCCAGTTGGTGTAACTATCAGGGAATTCAGCCATACAAAGCAGATTTAAAAAAGATAGCCAAAATTAAGTCCAACCTGAGCATGGTTGATATTTTCTTTCTGATTATCCAGGGTTGCTGGTTGTTCTTTATGCCTCCATTGATAGTTAAAACTACGAATTACCGAGATATTAGCCGTTATCAACCATCTTTTTTGTTGCCATGTTTTAGCTCCGTGCAGTACTAAATCAACCCAATGTGAATTAAAATTACCTGTATTATTAAAAGCCTTATAATAGAAATCATTGTTACGGACTATGCGTTCAAAAAGAAGGCGAAACCGGGTTTTATTCTCGTAGTGCCAGTTTAACCCGATGCTCTGGCTACTACTGCCGGGTCCTATTCCTGCGCCCAAAACCTGCCCCTGATGTGTATATCCATGTCGTACCTGGTAATGTGCATACCAGGGTTGCAAGGCCCGAAGCATAACAGTGCCCGGTACCTGAAGGTGGGTTAACTCTGTAAAGAATTCCAGGTCTTTTTTTCGATCCCTGGTAAATAATTTCCGTATCCCAATGATGTAGGCACGACTATGTTCAGGCTCTTGTAAAAAATCTGTAAGGTTCCCGGCATGGTCATTTCTACCCCATTCCCCGTAGATTTCTGCCTGCTCTTTCTCAAAAATCCATCTGAAGTAAAAGGATAGGAGTTGATCTCGTCCGAAGCTGTTTTCATCTCTGGCATTCCCTTTGAAAAAAGCCGTAAACACCGGCAGATATCCATTGAGCCCAGGTTGAATAGTATTGGCATATTGAAAAAAACTCCGGATAAAGCCTAGTTCTAACCCGTTTACCCATTTGGGCTGCCAGTTTACAACCATTGCATTGATATACCGGTTTGCTGCCGGTTTAGGTTGATACAGCGGAGCGCCTTCAAATAAACGATTGGTGTCGGGAGGCAAAATACCGCTGTTTTCTAAACGACCTGCAATGAGTTGCCATTCAAACTTGCCTAAAAATGTTTTATGTGGCCGGGTTGAATTAAAGGTAAGGTGATAAAAGCCAGGGGCATTATTGCTCATGATCAACGCGTTTCTTGTACCCGGCCCCCACCACAAATTTTCTGAAGAAAGGCCGAGCGACATGCCTGCATAATTTATACGCAGGCTTGACTGGCCGGGAAACAATTTGCTAATAGAGCCTCTTCCGAATTGTTCTGGTTTGTCAATGCTGTTCAGGAATTCATAATAATAATACCAGGCACTATCCGATTGTGCCCTGGAGAATCCTGGAGAGGATTTATTCTCTGCAACGATAAATTCTGGCTGTAGCTGCAGCGAAAACAGGCCCAGTTCTGCATATATGCCGGCTGTAGCGCGTAATTGATAGCCATTGGCAGGGTAGAGGCTGCCATCGTTCCACCCGAATGAATGATGCGTGTTATATTGCTGTTGCAGGCTGGCCGGTAACAGCCGCCAGCTACCTTTACGCTTTAATAACGGTAAAGCACTGGTAGGTAGAATGCCGGTTGCCTGGTACATCAATGAATCATAGTTGGATCTGAGCACCGTTTTTACCGGCCTGATCATTGATGTGTTTAGCTCTTTGTAAAGGCCTTTAAGCTCATTTCTTCTGATGGCGTCTTCTACTAAAGTAGATCCTGCAGGAATTGTTTGCGCCCGTATTGTTGTAGAATTCAGCAGTAAGTAAACACCATAACTCAAATACAGTAAGTTTCTTAATAATCCATCCATTTTAGAAAGCGTTTTTATCTCCCTTAACCATATTAACAAGGGTTTGAATGATGATTTGCTGATCTATCCAGAAAGTCCAGTTTTCCAGGTACCAAACATCGTGTTCCACTCTTTTTTTCATGAGGTAAGCATCTTTGGTTTCGCCTCTGAAACCATTTACCTGTGCCCATCCTGTAATGCCCGGCTTAACCAGGTGCCTCATCATATAATTTTCTACACTATCTTTCGATTGTATATTCAAAGGAACGGGGTGTGGTCTTGGACCAACAACCGACATTGATCCGAGCAGTACATTAATAAACTGGGGTAATTCGTCGAGGTTGGTTTTTCGTAGAAATGCTCCAATTTTAGTAATCCTGGGGTCGTTTTTGGAAGCCTGCTGGTATTTTCCGGATTCATCTATATCTCTGCTGCTGGCAACCATGGACCTGAACTTATAGCAATTAATAGGTTTGTTATTTAATCCCCATCTTTCCTGGCGGAAGAAAACCGGCCCTTTTGAATTGAGTTTTATCAGTAATGCAATAATTGGAAAAAGCCAGATAAATACCAGGGAAATGATTAGCAGGGAAAATACGATATCGAAACAGCGTTTAATAATTTTATTGTCAAGGTTATCAAGCGGTAGATTTCTTAAACTGATAACGGGCATTGTACCAAGACGCTCTATACTAAGTTTTCTCGGGCCAAAACGTTGGTAATCCGGAATAATGCGAACTCTTTTACCCTCCTTTTCGCCTATGTTTACGATACGCTGCAACACCGTATCGTCGGTTGTTTTTGTAACAACAATATCGTCCGTTTCATATTTGGCAAGTACTTTATCAATATCCGAGATATTTCCCAGGTAACTGCCATTTAAGCTTTGAATACTTTCCTCATCAATAAAGCCGGTAAGCGTATATCCATAATTTTCACGCTTCACTACCTGCTGATAAAAATCCATACCATTTACTCCTGCGCCTACAATTAACACTTTTCGTTTCAAGTGGCCAGCCGTTTTTAGTTTTTTGAGAATAATCCGAAAAACGATCTTCTGAACAGGAAGAAAAATCAGCAGGAGTATTAGTTGTAATATCATCTCCGTCCTGTTGAATCCATAGTCTTTCAGAAATAGAATAAATGCGAATGCGCTGATCATGGCATACAGCAGCAGCGACTTAAGAAAAGATACCCATTCAATCGAAAACGGCGTTTCTCTGTAATCCTGGTATAAACCCATAAATCTTGCAGAGATAAACCATAATACAAGGCAGCTAAGTATTGTTACCAGATTATCACCTTTAAGGAAGTATTCGTTTTCGTTTTTCCAGTAATGAACAAACAAAATGATCAAAAATAGTACGACAATATCTGCCGCTATTTTTATTCTAGTTGAAAAAGGATAGGTTACTTTCATAGAAAAGGTGTTAGGTTTTAAAGAGATGGTTTTTTGAGCTTGTGTTTAAAGCCGAGTAACTCAATGCCCGCAAATAGTACAAAGGGCGGAATGGTAGAAAAATAACGTTTCCATAATCGTCTGGGTTCCTGGATAAGTCGGTAGAGCCACTCTAATGAAGCATTCTTCATCCACAGGGGCGCATGTTGGGTATTCCCAGCCAGGTAATCAAATCCGGCACCAATGCCAAGTAGCACGCCTTTCCGGAGCTGTGCATGATGCTGGCTCATCCATTGTTCTTGTTTGGGAGCACCCAGTCCAATCCAGATAAAATCCGCGTCTGACCGATTGATTTGCTGCAGGAAGGCTTCGTTCTGCCATTCTTCCATCGGCGCAAACGGCGGGGCCAGGCATCCGGCAATAATAGTTCCGGGATATTTTTTCTCGATTGATTCTTTTAGCTGTGCCAATGTTTGCGGAGAACTGCCAAAAAAGAAATGCCGAATACCATCTTTTCGCCCCCAGTCAATAAAATTTTCGAAAACAGTTGGGCCAAACAGGCGGGTGATTTCCTTATTTCCTTTTAAATGGCCAACAATTTGAAGCGGTTTGCCATCAGGTATTGATAAATAAGCGTTATTGATAATTTGCTGGTAGCTGGGATTCCTGAACCCTTCCATCATAGTATGTACATTGTTTACCGTCACATACATGCTTTTACCTGCGGATTTCGCTGTTGTTCTCAAGAGGCTATAAAGTGCTTCATAACCTGGAATACAATCAATTTTATTGTTTAATATCGTAATCTTTGAATGCATATCAGACCGTTTTAAAAACAGCTTCCAGCGTTGTTAAGTGCTTGGAGATAGTATATTGTTCTTCAAATTTTCGTCTGCCGGCCTTTCCCATTTTTCCTGTAAGGCAGGCTGATCCAGCAATAGTTTTAATTTATCAGCGAGTTCTTTTTCATCTTGTACCTCGTGTAAGAGCCCTTCTACCCCCTCGGTTATCAAATCCGGAATGGCTCTCCAGTTTGTACTGACTACTGGTAAAGAATACATCATAGCTTCCAGGATGGATACAGGCATCGCTTCCAGTGCATAAGTGGGCAGGCAGAAAATGCTTGCACTCCTGAATTCCGCCCACTTATTATCTCCCGTTTTTCCCCCTAATAATTCTACGTGTTCGGTGAGCTGATTATCAAGTATATATTGCCTGATATGAGTTTCCATTTCTGTGCTATGAGACTCCCCCATAATACGTATACGGAAATCTGACAGCAGATTTTTCAGAATAGTTGCAGCCTTTAAAAGTAGCAGGACGCCTTTTTCTGGTTTTAGGTTTCCGACAAATAAAATTGAATGGGGCTTCCTGTTATATTGCTTCCAAGGGTCTATTGGTCCTGCAACATCTTCAATTCCATTGGGTACTACCCAACAGTTTTTGGGCTGAAACCAATTGGTCTCTGTCTTTAACCAGCTGCTTAAAACAATGGCGTGATCTGCCCTCGAAAATGCTTTTTGCGCCAGCCATTTTTCTGGAGCGGAGAGTTTTTCAATAAGTTGATTCAGCCCCCCGGCATGGAAATGCAATACCAGTTTTTCTACTCTTGGTCTTGCATAGAGCAGCGTAATTATATCCCGGTAAAGGGGAATTCTATGAGGGCCTGCGGGCGGATAATATAAAATATCTATCGGCGTTGATTTTGTAGATCGGCGAATTTTAGCCAGTAGCCGAAAAAGCTTGGTGATTTTTGATAATTTGAATCGGCCAATTTCAGCAACAGCATCTGAATAGTCGAGCCGTATATGTTCTTTTACGCACCAATCCGACCAGTCGGCATTCACCAGGTATTGCTGCATTACAGCTTGCCCATGAAAGGGTGGGGGCGTCTGTGCAATAACTACAATTTTATTCATATGTCCCCCTTTTGTTTTTGTGGTATTGGACCCTATGAATAGCTGTTACCGTACGGGCGGCAGCAACTTCATAATTGTATTCTTTCAGAAGTTCTTTAGCATTTTCTGCCAGTTGCTTCAATTCCTGGGGATGATCCATGGCGAAGGTCAGGGCCTGCAGAAAAGCGGCTTCATCCAGGGGGTCAAATACAAGTCCGGTTTCCTGGTTTCTGATCAATTCTCCTGCTGCACCGGCATGCGTAGAAATCAGAACCGGGCAGTTGTTTTGTACTGCTTCGTTTATTACAAGCCCCCAGGTATCTTGCCGGCTGGGTAAAATCATGGCGTCCGACTGCTGATACCATTCCTGTAATGCAGCATTTTGCAGAAAACCCAGCGGATGAAAAACAGCGGAATTATAGTCCGGTTTAATTGCTGCGAGCATTGTATTAGTTCCGCCTGCCATTACTACTTTTAACCTGTTCTTATAGGTTGCCGGCAGTTTTTCTACGGTGGAAATTAAAAGGTCTATTCCTTTGTGGTGTTCAAAATGCCCTACGTATAAAAGGGTAAAAAATTGGTTATCTTTTTTATTACAAGCAACTTTTTCAGAAGCTGCTACCGCATACGGAGCTACCTGTATCTGATCTGATAGAAATCCAAGGCTTATCAGGTAGTTTTTAGCCTGGTAGCTTCTGGCAACGGCACCATCGGAAAACCGGGTGATCGTTTTCCGGAGAAGCTTTCTGATTAGGCTGATGCCGGCTTCTGAAGAGGTTGTGACATCGGATACCAGTAAAAACTTTGCCCCAGCCAGTTTAGAGGCAAACAAAGCAAACAAACTTCTAAAACCAAATTCAATGCTTAGTACAACTGATGGCCGGTATTGTCGAACACGCTTTAAAACAAAAAAAGGGAAGTAGGTGGTGCGGAATAAGGTGGTTTGATTGACAGTGGTTGATTTCTGTTCAATTTTCCAACTATTTTCTATCCTATACTCAAATAAAATGCGGTTGTTGTCGATATTCCAGGCCCTGTTGGCTTCGGAATACTGATCAAAATAAAACAGTATGCTTCCATTCAGTGCCTTGTGCAGGGCATTGAAATATTCAATATTATAAGGTGCTATAATATTGCCAAAGTATAGTATGTTTTTAGCTGATTTCAACAATTATCTTTTAAAATTTAGTAGCAAAAGTTTAATTCGGAGCTTTAGGTATACCCACCAATAAGAAAGTTTGAAGGATGCTTTTTTTTGTTTTTTTTCTGCCCACTGATCAAAAGGAAGGTAAGCACGCTTTTCTAGTTTGGCTGCAGAGATATGTAAGGAATAATCGTGATACAATTGATGAAAGGCTATTTGTTGCAGGTTAATTCGTTTAAACTGATTGTTTCTGTACAGTACCAACGCATCTGGAAGCGAAGCCATTTGGAATTGTCTGTTTAGTCGTAGAAATAGTTCGAGGTCTTCTACACTGTAAGCAAGTGAATCGTCGTACTTGTTTTTTGAAAAGCAATGCTTTCTAAGTAATACCGAACAATGAGCAATTCCCATTTCTCCTCTTTTGAACTTTTGATCGATAAGTGCGGGTGTTTCTGGGAAATGATAGATTTTACCGGGGGCGTGATCATCTACAAAATGAAGAATTTGTGTACCCACAATATGGATCTGTGGATTTTTTTCCAGAAAGTTTACCTGCTTTTCTATTCGTTCTGGAAGATTAATATCGTCGGCATCACATACAGCTATATAGTTTCCGCTGCAGTTTGAAACGGCAAAGTTTCGGGCATATCCCCGACCATAGTTTTTGCCAAGGTTATAATACTTGATTCTTTTATCGGTAAATGACTTTATTATGGCATCGGTTTTGTCAGTGCTGCCATCATTAACTATTACCAATTCAAGATCGGAATAGGTCTGTTGGAGAACCGATTGTATTGCTGCAGTTAAATATTTTTCTGCATTATAAACGGGCATTATTACGCTAACTTGACTCATCTCATGACTTGTTTTTGATCGAACTGAAAAGAATAAAGCATTAAAAAATAGAATATAAACAATACATCAAAGTAGATGAATACGTTATCAGTAAAGAAGAGTATATTCATGTAAATAGCTAGTGCTGCCGTTAAGAAATTGGTTACATACGAATAGTACAAAATAATCCAGGCAATAAAAATCGGGGGACCTAGTTCAAAGAATACTTTTAGAACATCAGAGTGCAGATTTACTAATTGATATCCTGCCCCACTTAAAAAAGTATTTATACTGCCAAGGCCGAAACCCAGTAGCTCTGTTTGTCCAAAATGTGCAAAAATGTCCTGGTAAACATTGTAACGACCCTGTGTAATAAAGTTTGAGCTTACGCCAAATGTTTCCTCAATAAGTGAATCGAATTTTCCGGTAAAAAACAGGAACAGAAGGGTTACTACCAAAATATTTGATAGAAATAGCAGGAATTTATTCTCCGCAGGTTTAAACCTGTTTCGGCTGATTTTCTGTACCAGGTATAATACGCCAATTACTACAACAGCGAAAATAGCAATCCGTTTAAAGGATAGTAATAACAAACCGGCTGCCAGGATGCTCATTAGTTTGTTTCTGTCCCACATGAAAACCAGTAAAAACATTCCAAATTGAAAGGAGTAGTTCGACTCTGATTCTAATTCAGACGTTAAGAAGGCAGAGATGAGTTGGCCGGGATGTGTGATGGCTTGAATTATAGGAATAAATTTTTCTGCCAGGAAACTTAATGTAATGGTATAAAACAGAAGCTGTACCCCTTTTTTTAAATCAGTTGTGGGTAATAATGCTACTATAAGCAGGGCAAATAGGATTGGAGATACGACAAAATACACTTCTGCGTAAAACCTTGGATTGCTGAATCCTTTTATAAAGTTAATTGCAAAGGCGACTAGGAAAAAAAGCAACAGGGAAGCCAGGTAGTGAAATCGTTTATTCTGTTTTAATTCTCTGATATTTATAAGAATCTTGTTTTTCTCCAGTAGAATTATAAAAAACAGGAGGAACGGCATTCCATATTTAAGGTATTTAAACGGCTCCCAAAAGGATGCAAGAAACAGGAAAAATCCAAATAGGCATAGTACGCCATAATAGATTAGCTCTTTCCTGGTAAATGTTGTATGGTAAAGTCTTGTCAACATTATTTTTTTGCTACTCCCTGTTTATAAAGTAGAAATGATTTATAGGCTGTTTGGGGCAACAGAGCACGAGCATCTATCAGTGATATGCCTAACTTGGTGAGTTCATGCCTGCATAGCAGTAATAGGAAAAATTCGTTTACTGTCCAGGCGATGGCTGCACCAGTAGTGCCCGCGAAATAGGCTCCGGTTAATGTGAAAAGAAGGCTGCAAATAACAGAAATCTGTGTGGTTTTGGTGTATTCGATGATTTTGTTCTGCTTTACGAACAGTTGCAGTAGCACTACGTTATTAAGTACATTCGCAACTAAGGATATTATCATTATCATGAAAACCGGGATAGCGTCGGCAAACTCCTTCCCCAACATAATAAGGATGATGTATTTGGAGCCAATGATAGCGCCAAAACAAAGAAGAGTAACGCCGTAAAATAATCCGGGTACAATATATTGCCGAATGGTGTTAAAGGCCTTTTCGATGTTTTCTGAGATGCTACGTGAAATGTAGGGGAAAAGGCTTTGGTTGATGGGCAGCGCCACCATAC
>NZ_LUKG01000007.1:15020-26581 GCF_001601815.1 Flavihumibacter sp. CACIAM 22H1 | reverse complement strand
AATGCTACGTGAAATGTAGGGGAAAAGGCTTTGGTTGATGGCAGCGCCACCATACTGTAGGCTACAAGAACAAGTTTGTTGGCAGCCATAAATATGCCAAAGGCCTGCAATGGAAGTAGGATGCTTAGAAGCGTAATATTAAAATTATAATTGAATTGCAGTATGGTGCCGCCTCTAAATAAGGAGAATTTATTTTTTAGGAATTGTAGTGATTCCTTTAGTTGAAAAGCATGGTAAGTTAATTTGAATAACCGAATTGCGCCGATAGTTAGGAAAAGGCCTGTTATAATATGGGATAAGCTGATTCCTAAATTGAAGTACCAGTAATCAGCTGGTTCATGCACAAAGAGTAAAATGATTACTGCAAATAGTAATTTGCCAACGGCGATACCGATGAATAGGCGACTGAATTCTTCTACACCCTGGTAAAACCAGAGGGGTGTTATGGTGTATCCTAATAGTCCCAGGTAGGTCACGGCTAAGAGAAAAATATCTTTCTCCGTATAGTAGAACCAGCATAATACGGGTATAAACAACAGGGTGGCGATAATGAAGAGCAAGATTCGCGCATGAAACAATTGCCAGAAGAGAATGGATGATTTTTTCTGATCGTCTTTTAATACGGCAATTTCAGCAGTACCAAAGATGTCGAGATTAAATCCAACGAACAGGAAATAGTATTGTACGATGGTGGACGCTATGGTTAGGTGTCCATAGTTTTCAACTCCGGAAATCCGTACAAAGTAGGGGGTGATCAAAAGAGGAATCAGGTAGTTGAATATATTCAACGACGTGGTTGTCATTAAATTTTTCCTGATTTTAGTAATCATACGCTTGCAGCTGGTTTAGTTTTGTGACTAACCCAATATAGGATGGTTAGATAAAATGCAACAAGGCAGACTGCCAGCGCAGCCCCAACAATGCCACCCAATAACCTGGATACTTTGTTTTGCTTCAATGGTAAAATGGCGGTATCAATAATTTGAATCGTGGGGGTTTCCTGTGATAATGCAACTTTGCTTATTTCCAGATTTTTGACCACTTCACCGTATATGGTGCTGAGCATCATTTTATCTCTTCCCGACACTTCAGCTTTAGCCATGGGTGCTTTCATCCCCGGATTTATGTCGATTAGTTGTTCTTGAACAACTGCGGCATTGTACGTTTTGCTATTTAATAAAATGGCTATGCTGTCGGCTCTTTTCTGTAAGCGCTGAACATTTATGAATTGGCGTTCAGTTTTGGCATTCACATACCGGTCTGTTGCTTTTTTTACCAATCGCTCCGTAAACAGTTTAGTAAGCAGCTCGTCTCTCATATTGGCTGAAACCAGTACAAAACTTGCTTTTTTATCAGGCTTATCCACCAGCAGGTCATTTTTGCTTATTTTTTCCGTTATAACCTGTAGGAGGCTGTCTTGTAAACGCGTGGTAGGTGCATTCTGGACGGAAGGAAAATTAATAGTGCCAGGTTCTTTGAACTTTTTCTCCCAGGTTTTTTTTAAGCCGGTTGATTCTGCGTATTTATCCGCCAGGGAAGTACTGCCGCTACTGTCGTAAGCTGTTAATAAGGCTTCCCTGATTAGACTTTTACTTTTTAGAAAAATTAAAACATTGTCTCCGGATAAAAGACCTCCACTGCCTCCAATACCGCCTAGATCAAAGCCGAATTGACCTGCCAGAGCCGCTATTCCTGCACCACTACCACCCTTGCTTTCTTCCACCATAAAATGAATATCAGCTTTATATGATATCGGTATAAGACTTGCCGTAAGTACCCCTAAGCCAAGTCCCGCCAGGGATGCCACCGCTAATTTCCACCAGTTGGTTACTAAAAACCGAAATCCATGCCCTACGGCGGTAAGGATAGATCCTACTGAAACGTACTCATTCGTTGGATGTGTATGTTGTTCCATAATCCTTGTCTTATCTGGTAAAGAGTGCAACAGCTGTAATTAGTGCAGTTATTGCAGAAACCAGTATGCCTGCTTTTGCTGTATCAAATCCGCCTTCCCGTTTTGGTTTTTGCGGAACATAAATATTTGAGCCTGGCTGAATGCTGGGATATCTCGGGAAAATGCCCAATGTTCTTTTGATCTTTGCAGAACTTCCGTTGGGGTAAATTACGAACGTACGGGTTCGTTTTCCCATTAGGGTAACACCACCAGCATCCGATAGATAATCTCGTAAACTTTTGTTTTTTTCATACATGATATCGAGTGGTTTGAATACCTCTCCGTTAACACTTACTGTATTGTTTATTCGGGGTATAATCAGTTCATCTCCTTCTTCCAGGAATATATCATCCAGTGAGCCGGGATGTTTTAAAATATAACTCAGGTCAATGGCTACATCTCTTGTGTCTTTCAATAGGCTCATGCTGTCTACGGCAAGTTTGCTGGTGTCTCTTTTTACGGCAGAAAGCAGCCGTTTAATTTCTAATGAGTCTACCAGTTCTTTTTTCTTCCGGATTAATTTGGCGCCTTTTATATTGGCGGTATAAAGCAGTCCGCCAGACCGGGCGATGATAGAACTTAATCGTTCTTCTCTACTTTGCAGGGTATATACTGCCGGCATCAATACCTCTCCTGAAATTTTAACCGAGATTTGTTTTCTGTAATATGGATTCTCTTTTATCGTAATTATATCAAATGGTTGAAGGATAAGGTCCAGGCTGCTGCCTGATAAATCTTTGTTGTCATCTACACTAATGAGTTCTACAATTTTACTGCCTGGTGTATTAATTGAAATATCTCTTTTACGGCGCGATATCTCAATTCCTTTGCCTGTAGCATAGTCGGAATAGCCCCCCGCTTTTAGAATAAGTGTTTTAAGGGTTAAGCTGTCTTCAAAGCGGAAGATGCCGGGCTTTCGTACTGCGCCATTGATACTAACTGTTACCGTATCCCGAAGATCGAAGAGCGAGGCAACATGTAGGCTGTCGTCTTTTTTTAATTCTATTCCCTTTTCCATTGAACGGAGCAGTTTGCCTAACTCTACGTTAATGTATTCTTTTGTAAGGTTGGGGCGGGTTCGGATTAAAACAGCTCTTCCATCAAAAACATCTTCTTTCACTCCCAGGGCTTTTTCAATTAGTCCGTGTACGGTTAATCCGGGCTCCAATGCATAGGCGCCCGGCCTGAATACAGCGCCAGTTACGGTTACCCTGTTATTGTATCGGTTTATGACAGAGTCAATTTGAAATTCGTCGCCATTTCTCAAGGGAAATTGCGCCAGGGAATCGCCCGCAATATCGAGTACACTTTGACCGAAATCAAGTATTCTTGAACCACGTATTCTTCCTTTATACGCCTTGCTTTTAAAGCCGCCGGCATATTTGATCGCCTGGTCGAGGTGTTCATCTGGCATTATCTCAAAGATCCCTGGCCTGTTTAGTTGCCCTTTTAGCGTAACCAATGTGGTGGCAAAAGGAATACGAATTACATCGTTATCCTGCAAACGAATATTGGAACGCAGGTTGCCGTCTACCAGGAACTCATACAGATCTGCCGTTAGAAATACTTTATTGTTCCTGATTAATTCTATGTTCCTGAAAGATCCGTTGTTACCTGGTCCTCCACTAACATACAGAGCGTTGAATAAAGTGGCCAGTGAGGGTAGGGTATAAGTGCCAGGTCTTTTTATTGCCCCTATTATAATTACTTTAATGCTTCGGATATTTCCAAGGGCTAGTTGTAATTTGGTTTGCCCGGATGATAAGGCCGGATAGTATTTGATAAGGCGGCTTTTTAACAAGGAAGCTGCTGCTTCAACACTTAATCCGCTTAGGTTTATCAAGCCCGCATACTTTACATTAACATTTCCTTCTGGTGTAACTTTAAGGGTTTGCTGTGTAACATTTACCCCATAAATTGTTAGTATCAGATCATCATCTGGACCAATTATATAATTGGTGGGTGTTGCCATTCTAAGATCGGGTTCAAAACTGAGATTTGAACCTGAGAACAGCTCCGTACCAAATAACTGTATATTCTCCTCTTTCTCAAATAGATTATCTAAGGGTTTATTCTTTTGGTTGACAGTTCTTGTCAATTTAGGTGCAGATTGTTTTGAACTATCGGCAGTCTCAGCAGGTGAATACAGTTCTATTTCCTGCATTCTTCTTTTTAGTTCCTGTATTTCTGACGACGGTAACTTTCTTCTTGAAAGTTCCATTTCAACTTCATCAAGCGTTAATCCGTTGGCTTTTGCCTGGGAAAGCAATTGTTTTATCTGGGCATCAGAAATTTGAGTTGCTTTGAGATTACTCAGATCAGCGGGAAGTTGCTGCGCAGTTGACAAGAGGCCTGATAAGAGAAAAAGTAACAGAGGTATTATGTATAGTTTCATGTATGTATTGGATAGTATCCAAGTATTACAGATTGGTATTATTGCTCCATACAAGGAAAGCCTGTACTGATGGAATCAATCAGTACAGGTTTTAAGCAATCCGTAAATACTAGATAAAATTCAGTAAAATAATATTCAATGGCTGTTGACAATCAGGAGTTTATTGCCGTTGCACGGCGTAAAACTTAAAAGCATTGAGTTTGATGCTGCACCTGTAACCGGTGCATTAGTTGTTTTTTCATTGCGTAATATGACTATAAGGTTTAAAATATTGCGCAAAGAACGTATTTATTTCCCAAACATTTGTCTTTTCCTCCCCGTGTTTACACGGGGAAATCTGAAAATAACTGTCAATTTTTTTATAAAATATTCATTTTATACGGCGGGATTGGATCATCGTAATAGAAACTACTTATCAATTGATACAATTATCAAAGCAGTATTTAACAATACGATAAAACTAAGTGCCCCCAAAGCTCAATTGCTTTGGGGGCACTTAGTTTTATCGTATAAGAATAGGATGTCTTGCGATTACGGAAGAATAATTTTACGTGTCTGGTCTATGCCATCTGAATTTGTTACCCGGAGAAAATAAACACCTTTTCCCGTACGGATACTACTTAAATCAATGGCCTGTGCCTGGTTAGCCGTCATTTGTCCGATGGTTTTGTTCAGCACCACACGGCCCGACAAATCAACAACAGTAACTACGGCATTGCTATAGTTATCGGCAGATTTTACCATCACCTGGTTGCTGGTAATTACCGTAGGATACACCTGCAGTTCCTGCTGCAAAGCCTCCTTCAGGTGAATGGTCAGGGTTTTTGAATAGGTGGCTGTACGGTCAATATCTACCATTTTTAACCGGTAATAGAGTTTATCGCCCTGGGCAGTTTTATCAGTATAGGTAAACCGGGTAGTTAATTCGCCGGCTTTAGGTTCAACTGTGCCTATTGAACTGAAACTGCGGTTATCATAACTTCTTTCTACCTCAAAATAGTCGGGCGTGCTGTTGGCGGTTACTACCCAGTTTAATACAGTTTGATTATTTTTTACGGCAGCTTTGAAATCAATCAGGTAAATGGGTAAAATTGAAATGGTAGCCAGGTTGAAACTAACCCGGTTGTCTCCACCCTGTTCGTAATATTCCAATACCATATCATAGGTGCCGTTCAGGCTGATCGGCGTTGAAATAGTAGAGGCATAGGATTGGGCAAACCATTGGTTAATAACCCAGGTAGCCCCCCCATCGAGGCTCAGGCGGTAGCCATCATCCGCACCAACTGTAAACTGGTAAGTTCCTGCCAGGAAGGTTTTATTGAGGCGATACCGAACACTGAAGGTTTCCGTAGTTGTACTACAACCGCTGGTGTTTAAGGTAACATTACTACCTCCGAAATTCTGGTCAAAATTGGGATTCGCTGCTGAACCGTTCTGGATCATTCCCACATACTGGTCAAAATTGGTACCATCGTACACATATCCATTCCAGGTATTGTTGCTACCATAGGTACTGGTGTTTTCTGTACCTGTACAGATGGAAGTAACATTGAACGAAACCCGGTTGTCTCCGCCATTTTCGTAGTATTCCAGAATAATATCCGTATTGCCATTTAAGACCACATCAATGGTAGAAGTAGTATAAGAGTGGTCGTTCCAGTTATTTACAATCCAGGTTGCCCCGTTATTCAGGCTTAAACGATACCCATCATCGCCCCCCACCACAATGCGGTAGCTGCCATTGGTAAAGTTTTTCCGTAGTTTAAAGCGAACGCTGAAGGTATTCCGGTCAACATGGCAGCCATTGGTGTTTAAATTCCCATTGTTTGAGCCGAAATTATAGTCAAAATTGGGACTTGCAGCGCTGCCTACATTAATATAACCACGGTAAGTGGTGAAATTCATGTTGTCATACACATAACCGATCCAGACATTGCCGGTACCGAAACTGGTTTGATCACCCAGCGGTGAACAGGGTTGCGCTGTTGCAAAAGCAGCTGTCAGTAAAAGAACGATACTAATTTGTAAACTTCTAATCATAAGAGATCCTTTGGTATCTTATAAACGGGTAGCAAATAAGTATTAGTATGTAGAAAAAACTAAGGGGAAACGGCTAAGTGTAATTTTTAGTATCGGGGAAAACACTTATTTGCCAGTAAGTGGTTCTCTTGTATCGGTGAGCGACTCAAATTAGCAGATGAATGGAAATTGTAGGAAATTGCTGTTTTTTATAAAATGTTGATCTATATCAATCTTTTTTTTCAAAATTCATAAACGATGCAACAAATTCTGTTGATTTTAGTGGCCATTTTAGCCGGTATGTTTCTGCCATTGCAAGCCTCACTGAATGCAAAAATGGGGTCGGTGGTACAAAATCCCTTACTCGGCAGCCTGATCTCCTTTGTGGTAGGAACCCTGGGGCTGCTGGTGTATATCCTGGTTAGCCGGGTACCCCTCACCAACCTGTTACAGGCCAAAGCAGCGCCCTCCCTGGTATGGATAGCCGGATTATTGGGCGCCTTTTATGTAACCGCCATTATATTATTAGTACCCCGCTTAGGCGTTGCCCTAACCTTCGGCCTGGTAATAGCCGGACAAATGCTGGTTAGTATTCTATTTGACCATTTCGGCCTACTTGGCACCCCGGTTCATCCCCTTTCCTGGATGCGGGGGCTGGGCGCCCTGTTATTAATTGCCGGTGTATTGATCATTCGCAAGTACTAATCCATGATTTGTACAAGTTTATCCGCCTTTCCGCCATGGTCCGGCAGCTTTGCCGGGGGTAAATTTGCAACTATAAATAACTAAGCTATGGAACCACTGATAAAAGGACTACACCATGTAACGGCCATGGCAGATGATCCGCAAAAAAACCTCGATTTCTACGCCGGTATACTGGGGCTCCGGATGGTTAAAAAAACCATCAATTTCGATGCCCCCGACGTCTATCACCTTTATTATGGAGATGAAGAGGGTAAACCGGGTACGATCCTCACATTTTTTCCCTACAAGGGTCTGCACCGCGGTCGCCAGGGCAAGGGCCAGCTCACCACCACTTCGTTTTCTATTCCTGCCGGTAGCCTGGGATATTGGACCGAGCGACTCAAAAAATTTGGGGTTTCTCATACCACCCCGCAGGAACGCTTTGAAGAAGGCTTTATCTATTTTGAAGACCAGGATGGATTAGGGATAGAACTCGTAGCCAATGACCGGGATACACGCCCCGGCTTCACGTACGGGCAAATTCCGGAAGAACATGCAGTCAAAGGATTTCACAGCGTTACCCTTAGTGAAGACGGCTATGAAAAAACCGCTGGCTTCCTCTCCACCTATCTTAACCACCAGGCTATAGCCGAGGCGGGAAATCGCTTTCGCTACAGCGCAACGGGTAAAGTGGGCGATCTTATCGACCTGGTTTGCGAACCAGACCGGCTGCGTGGATTAGGAGGTGCGGGTACGGTACACCATGTGGCTTTCGCAACGGAAAACGATACCACTATTCAACAGGTACAGGAAAAGCTGGCCAGCAAAGGAATGAACGTTACAACCGTTCTTGACCGCCAGTATTTTCACAGCATTTATTTCCGAGAGCCCGGCGGCGTGTTATTCGAAGTGGCTACCAGCGATATTGGATTTACCTACGACGAGCCGCTGGAATCACTCGGAACTGCGCTTAAACTTCCACCCTGGGAAGAAAAGAATCGTACCAGGATTGAATCAGGGCTGGAACCGATTGAATTAAACTGGAAAAATTTCATGTAACCATGGCAATAACATCGCATAAAAAGGAAGTAGTGGAGGAAGGAGTGCCGCTTCATTCAGCAAAAAAAGCCCTGATCATGCTGCATGGAAGGGGCGCTTCCCCGGCCTCTATCCTCAGTTTAAAAGCATACCTGAACCTGGAAGAGTTTGTACTACTGGCGCCTGCTGCTACGAATCATACCTGGTACCCCTACAGTTTTATTGCGCCGGTGCAAGAAAATGAACCCTGGTTAAGCAGCGCCATCAGCCTGGTAGAAGAATTGGTAGCCGATTGTAAAAATGCCGGTATAGCGGAGTCTGCCATACACTTGCTTGGCTTTTCCCAGGGGGCCTGCCTGGCACTGGAATTTGCGGCTCGGAATGCCGCACAATATGGCTCGGTAACTGCCTTCACCGGTGGGTTGATCGGAGAAAAAATTAACCGCGCTAATTACACAGGAAATTTCAATGGGGCACCCGTATTTATCGGTTGCAGCGACAGAGATATGCATGTACCTGTTGAACGGGTATATGCCTCCGCTAATATATTTAGAGAAATGGGAGGCGCCGTGATCGAAAAGATATACCCTGGTATGGGACATACAATTAATGAAGAGGAGCTTTCCATTGTAAATAAGCTGCTACAACAAACGGTTTAGTGTGCGGTGTTGGTTGAAATAATTGGTCTTATCCGAGGTGAAAAAAAGGATTTCCTAAATTGAGAGATGAAAGCAGGTATCCCGGTTATTGAAATGGTTCATTCCAGCGAACATGGTCTGCAGTTTGAGCTTCAATCCATGGAGTATATTGATGCGCATCGGCATAACCGGATCAGTCATCCGCATAAGCATGATTATTTTGTTATCATCTGGATGAAATCTGGAGCCGCTAAGCATATGGTGGATTTTCAGGATTTTGCAGTAGAAAAGTCGACTATCTTTTTTCTAACACCCGGCCAAATACACCAGGTTCAGACAGAGACCCCGCCAAATGGGTATGTACTTTCCTTCCAGCACGATTTTTTTTGCACAACCGAAAGTCAGCGTGAATTATTGCTGCAAACCGGCCTTTTTTATAATTGCAGCCAGTTTCAACCGCATATCGTTTTGCCCGAACAGGCCCTTGTTCTTGAAAGATTGATAGGGCTTATGCAGGCAGAAATAAACCAGGTAGAGTATATGCATTATGAGAGTTTAAGGGGATTGCTTCAGTTGTTCCTGATACAATGTTCAAGATTTTGGGGCATTGCTGAAACAGCCGGCTCTATAAGTTCAAGACCGGCCTGGTTGACGCGGCAATTTTTACGGCTGCTTGAAACTAATTACCGTACCACTACTAAAGTGAGTGATTATGCCGCTTTATTAGTGGTTACTCCTAATCATCTCAACGAAACCGTAAAAAAAATTACGGGTCTGCCGGCCAGCGAACATATTAAAAAAAGGGTTGTACTGGAAGCCAAAAGGTTGGCAGCACTGGAAAATAGCAGCGCCAAGGAAATTGCGCATACACTTGGTTTCGACGACGAAGCTCATTTCAGTAAGTATTTCAAAAATAATACAGGTCTTACCTATTCACAGTACCGGCAACAATTCCAGGGGAAGGATTTTACCGCAAAAACATTTTGATTTCGCAGATTTCCTATTATCTTGGCGGCAGAACCTAAACCGCCTTTATGAAAAAAATGGCACTCTTATTAGTGCACCTTATCCTGGCAGCCTTTCTTTTTGCACAAAATCAATCGGCCGATGGCGAAGGAATGAGCCAGGCCAATGCGCTTAAAAAAATAGATAAAGAGGCAGAATATGGCAGCGCCTCTGCAGTACGGCAAATAAGTTTTAGTACCGGTAAGGGATTGGATGGAATGCCGGTTGTTGTTGCCAACGAAAAGGGAACCATCGAAATGGTATCCATGACCAAACGTGCCACGATGGGGCACCTGGTGCCTTATAATAACTTTGTGCAATTACGGGATTATGATTTCGAGGTTTTTTATAAGAATAAATTCAGGAGCCAGAAATACCCACCCAAAAAAGTATCGCTGACCGACGATGCTATTTTTTTTGACGATAACTATGGGCTCATCTATGGCATGCAGGCAGAGGAGGAAGGTACCCGTTGCCGTTTCCTGTACAATTATCAGTATGTAGATGCCAAATACCTGACCCGCCTTTTCTTTCATACCTCCCATCCTGTGAGCCAGCAAAGCATAGAGTTTGAAGTGCCCTCCTGGCTTGAGCTGGAATTGATAGAAAAGAACTTTGAACCGGCCTATAAAATCAAAAAATCTAAACGAAAAGAAGGGGATAAAACAATCTATACCTACACAGCACAAAACCTGGCACCCGTAAAACAGGAACCGGCTTCACTGGCAAGGCCATATTACCTGCCTCATCTTATCGTGTCGATCAAAACCTTCCAGTCAGACAATAAAACCCATCCTGTTTTTAATACGATGGATAATATGTATGCCTGGTATAATCTCTTATACAAAAAAGCCGGCAACGATGTCAGCGGCCTGAAGGCCGTGGTTGATAAAGAACTGCAGGGCAGGAAGACTGATGAAGAGAAGATCAAAGCACTGTATTACTGGGTGCAGGATAATATCAGGTATATAGCGTTTGAAGAAGGGTATGCCGGTTTTATTCCTCATACGGTACAGGATGTGTACAGGAATAAATACGGCGATTGTAAAGGGATGGCCAACCTGTTAACGGAACTCCTGAAATTAGCCGGCTACGATGCGCATTTTGCCTGGATCGGTACGCGCGAAATACCCTATGACCGGCGGGAGGTATTGTCGCTATGCGTGGATAATCATGCAATTTCCGTTTTGTATCACAACGGGAAAACCTATTTTCTGGATGGAACAGAAAAATATGCTCCCCTGGGCGTAAATGCTTATCGCATACAGGGAAAATCGGTATTAGTGGAACACGGCGATACCTATAAAATTGAAACAGTACCGGCCGCCCGCCCCGAAGATAATACCATGGCTACTTCCGCGAAGCTGAAATTATCCGGCACCAAAATTACTGGGCATGTCAGGCTAACTTTTACAGGAGAAGCCAAAAATTTCTTCCACTATATTTATAATTCTATCCCTTCCAATAAACGGAAAGAATTTATTGCAACCCTAATTGAGTTAAATAATAGCAGCACAGAAGTTACCAATGTTAAGACCTCTGATTTTACCAACCGGGATATTCCGTTGGTGCTGGAAGGGGAGGTAGAAATTTCTAACCGCGTAACCATGGTGGAGAAGTCCTGTTATACCAGTATTGATTTCTTCCCGGCCAGCTTTGCCAGTTTTATGCCGGATGATAAGAGAAAAACTCCCATTGACCTGGATCATGTGCTGTTTGCAACGGATGATATTCAACTCGAACTTCCGGCAAATGCTACCATAAAAACTCTTCCACCTTTATTTGAAACCGCTTTTGGTGAAAATACCATGCAAGCACAGTACAAGCT
>NZ_LUKG01000007.1:10700-14856 GCF_001601815.1 Flavihumibacter sp. CACIAM 22H1 | reverse complement strand
ATTTGAAACCGCTTTTGGTGAAAATACCATGCAAGCACAGATACAAGCTGGAAAAAAACAACTTGCGGCTTACAAAAAAAATGCAATTGCAATCTCCCGTTATTCAGCCCCAGCAATTTGCCGACTGGAAAGCATTTCTTCAGCATATAAAGGAGTTTAACCGAACCACCATCAGTATTCAATTATAAACCAGGAAATTGTCCGCCATGCGCTTATCGTACGTATTGACCTTAACTTTTGTCTATAACCTGCTTGCTTTACCGGGCATTGCCCAGCAGCGAATTGGTTCCAAAGAACTGGATCTGTTGAAAAAAAATGCGAAAGCGGCACCACTACTGGATGATACGGATCCGGATTTTAAAGCACTTAGTTCGGATCAATGGCTGGATGAAAGTGGGGTTATATTGTCACAAAAAACAAGCTTTGATTTTGATAAAAAGGGATTGAGCGTGGGTAAACGCATCAGCCGTAATTTCTTTGGTGCATTGCTGGCCGTACCAACCCTGGGCTCCTCTATTTACCTGGCAAACGCCCGGAATGAAACCCGCATGCTGGTAGAAGAAACGGAAAGGAGGAAAATCCTGCTGCGCGACAAATTTGCTGTAGAGCAATATGCCGTGCTTTATTTCAGGTTGGCGATGGAATCGGACGCCTTCGAAGCAAGGGTGATAAAAAAGGACGGCACCGTAAAACCGGTGGATTTATCAGAAGCCATTGAACTGGGCGACCCTACGGCCACGCCTGGAATTTTCAGGGGTTATACCGATGAGCGGTTTAGTGCAAGGTACCGGCCAGATTATTTTAAAGTGGCCGTGCCGGATCTGCTGGAAGGAGATATAATTGAATATGCATTTCGTCACCTGAATACCCGTTCCTTCAGCCATAACCCCAATTACAAGGAATTTGATCCTGTTTATTATTTGTGTAACCGGGAGTTGCCGGTTGCCAGGCAGGCGCTGGAAATTATTACACAGGACGAAAACTATTTTCTGGGTTATAAAAACCTGAAAGGCGCTGCGGATTTCAGCGTTACCCAGGCAGCAGGCAGGAAAATATATAAATGGGTAGACCAATCCAGAGACAAAAGAAAAGATACACGTTACGTAAACGAGTATATAGAAATGCCTTCCCTTAAGTTCCAGGTAATTTACGCCCGTAATTCAGGGAAGAATTTTATCTGGTTACCCACTGAAACATCTTCAAAAACAGATATCAGCCAGGAAGAGTTTGCCAATAAGGCCAGGCAACTTTGGTTTGCGCCGGAAAAAATCCAGGAATCCGGTGAGTATGTAAGAGGTTTGCCTGCCTCCGTAAAAGCAACGGTGGATGAAATGTATCGGCTGCTTCGGAAAAGAGGCGCTTATGACGGACCTGAAAAAGAGTTTATAGACAAGGCTTATTATACCATCCGGTCGGTAACGATGTATAATAACTGGAACGATTATGGGTTTGCAAAAGTTTTATCTGCACTGCTTACCAGGCGTGGGATAGAACACCAGGTACTTGCTACAACTATCAATAGCCGAACCAATATTGATAAGTTATCTTTTAACCAGGAGCTTGCCTGGATAATTAAGTACAAGGATACTTATTATGTAAATCCGGACGAACACCTGAATCCCAACGATGTGCCTATTTATTTAGCAGGAAACAGGGCCGTGCAGTTCAGTAATAAGGAAGCGGATAAGGCCGTTGAAAATATTGATATTCCTATTGCAGACACACTCACCAATAGTTATAAAACACTGTTGGCAGTAGCGCTGAACGACCGCAAAACAGGGTTCATTGTGAAAAAAGAGGCGGAGGTTGCAGGCCTGGTAAAACTCAGGAACATAGACGAATTGCTGGCACTGACACCTTATATGGAGCAGGATTTTCGTAATTATGGGGGTGATGGTCCCTGGGACGGTCTAAGCGCCGTTGAACAGGATAAAATGACAGAACGTTTCCAGGAGGCTAAGAACAAATGGAAAACCGAAAAGCCTAAATTGATGAAAGAGCTGGCAGAGGAATTGTATGGCCACAGTGTTGAAAACTATAAGTCATTTAAAGTTATCAATGACGGACGAAGCCTTAAGAAACAAGGATTGCGTTATGTTGAGGAATTTGAGCTCTCTGAAACTACTGCCAAAGCGGGGGAGGACCTGATTCTTTCCTTGCCTGCGCTGATCGGTTTGCAGCAAAAAATTGAGAAAAAAGAACGCGATCGTTCACTGCCTGTGGATATAGGGTTCCCGGCCAGGTATCAATGGAAAATAGTTTTTGCGATTCCGGAAGGATATGCAGTAAAAGGGCTGGAAAACCTGGAGAAAACAGTTCAGAATGAGGCAGGAACACTGGTGTCAACGGCCAAAATTGAAAATAACCAGGTACATCTCACCATTAACAAGAAATATAATCAGCGTCATCTAAAGGCGGCACAATGGAATCAGTTGCTGGAAGTATTGGATGCTTCGCAGGTACTGGCTGAATCTAAGATGGTATTGGCGAAGCTGTAATGTTGTATAAATTACGATGGTAATTTTACGATATTGACCCAGAAGTTTTCTATCTGGATCACTACTTTGAAAAACTCTTCCACTTCTACTGGTTTGGTTATATAACAGTTAGCGTGGTTGGTATAAGAAACATTGATGTCTTTGTAGGAGGAGGAAGTGGTTAGCATTATTACCGGAATATGTTTGAACTCATCCGATGTTTTTATGAATTGTAAAACTTCGTGGCCGTTTTTTTTAGGAAGGTTAACATCCAGTAAAATCAAGTCTGGTGCGTGTTCCGAGGTAAACCTGTCTTTTTTTTGAAGAAAATCGATGGCTTCTTTACCGTCTCTGGCAATGCTGATTTTGTTGACCAGTTTACCTTCTTCTAGCGCTTCCATTGTTAACAATATATCCCCTTCGTTGTCTTCAACGAGCAATACATGAATTGATTTCATTGGACTCAGGCTGTTTTGCGAATAGTAAATGTAAGTATAGTTCCTGTACTTCCATTGTCATCAATCCATATTTTTCCGCCATGTTGTTCTACGATCCGTTTGCAGGTTGCCAGGCCCATGCCGGAGCCGCTGTATTCATGTTGGGTAGGCAGGCGCTTAAATAAATGAAATACTTCTTCGCGGTGCTCGGGGGGGATGCCGATTCCGTTGTCACTTACCGAAAATTGCCAGTAAAAATTATCTTCTGTTGCGGTTATTTCAAGTATAGGTTGAACCTCTGGCAGCTGGTATTTCAGCGCATTGCTGATCAGGTTTTGAAACAACAGCTTCAAAGGGGTTTTGTTGGCGTATACCATCGGCAATTCGCCAATTTTTAAGACGGCACCCTGGTCATCAAGCTGCGCTTTATTCAATACAGCAATCTGGTTCAGCAGGTCGGCGCAGTTGATCCATTCGCGTTTATTATGCTGCATGCCGCCGGCATGGGCATAGGCCAGCAACTCCTGGATCAGCGCCGTCATCCGTTCTGCCCCATCCATGGCATAATGGATGTATTGCCGGGCTTTCGCATCCAGTAGCTGCTCGTAATTTTTTTGAAGCAGCCGCATAAAGGAACTGATCATTCGCAAAGGTTCTTTCATGTCGTGCGATGCAACAGACGCAAATCTTGTCAGTTCTTCATTGCTTTCTTTAAGTGGACTTATATCAACATGGGTTCCAAACATTTTCAGGGGTGCGCCCGTTTCTGTAGCACTGACTACCTTACCCCTGTCCAAAATCCAGACCCAGTGGCCGTCTTTATGTTTCATCCGGTAGGTAGCCTCGTAAAACAGGCTTTGATCGCGCAGGCAATTGCTTACCCTGTTATTGGCTTCTTCCAGGTCGTCGGGGTGTGCAAAGCGGGCAAGGGTATTTTGATCGATCGGCTGAATTTCCTCCAAGGTATAACCTATAAGGCTGGCCCAGGTTTCATTATAGGTGAGCTGACCGGTTTGAATATTCCATTCCCAGGTAGCCGCATTGGTGCCTTCCAGTACAAAGTTTAATCGTTCTTTTTCCCGGATAAGGGCTTCCTGGAACTGCGTTTTTTCCCGGATGGTTTCTCTTAAGAGCTGCATGGTTTGCTGGTCTTGCTGCTGGCGCCGGAGCAGTTTATACCGCCGGCTGAATTGAATGAGGTTAAACCCGGCCAGCAATACCACGGAACAAAGCATCATACCT
>NZ_LUKG01000007.1:0-10182 GCF_001601815.1 Flavihumibacter sp. CACIAM 22H1 | reverse complement strand
CGCTGGTTGAGTTTTTCCAGTTTTCGCAGCTTTTTGTCATTTTCCAGCTGAAGAATAGCCCTTTCCTGCACTTTTTTAAGGGCTGTTGCAGGTATTTGTTTCGACGAATCAGCAAAAGGCAATAAAAGGGACAAATGCGCCAGGTTTAATTGGCGCAGTTCCTGGTTTTTTTTAGTGAGCTGATTAATTTCGAAAATTATTTGCTGGTGCCTGTTCAGGTTTCTTAGGAAAAAGAAGAGGCCGGCAATCATAATAAGGATCGAACTAATCAGAACTGGAAGCGTAACCGGATATCGTTTCATTATTGTAAGAAGACTCTATAAATAACGTAATAGTTGCGGTGAAAATCAATTAAAACTGCCTTAATCCGATACTTTCAAATATTTACGATTTTTTTCATAGGTGTTAACAATTACAGTTTTTTACTGTTATTTATACTCTTTTGTATAAATAGGTCTTACCTTTGTGGCCAATTTTAGCAACTGAATAGTATTTGTAGTATGAACGACGGATTAAGTACGATTGAACAACAGATTACCAGTGATTATAAATACGGGTTCACCAGCAATCTCGAAGCCGATCAGGCACCGAAAGGGCTGAATGAAGATATTATCCGTTTTATATCCGGCCGTAAAAAGGAGCCGGAATGGATGCTGGAATGGCGGCTTAAAGCCTATCGCAACTGGCTGAAGATGGAAGTGCCGGATTGGGCCAACATCAAGTATCCGGCGGTTGATTTTCAGGATATTATTTATTATTCTGCCCCTAAGCAAAGTAAAAAACTGAACAGCCTGGATGAGATCGACCCGGAATTGCGCCGAACATTCGAAAAACTGGGTATTTCACTCGATGAGCAAAAACGTTTAAGTGGAGTAGCGGTGGATGCGGTTATTGATTCTGTATCGGTTGCTACTACTTTCCGCGAGCAACTCGGAGAATTGGGCATCATATTCTGCTCTATCAGTGAAGCCATCCAGGAGCACCCGGAACTCATTAAAAAATACATCGGGTCGGTAGTGCCGATGACAGATAATTTTTACGCAGCGCTGAATTCAGCCGTGTTTACAGACGGATCCTTCTGTTATATTCCCAAAGGCGTTCGTTGTCCGATGGAATTGTCTACTTATTTCCGGATAAACGCAGAAAATACCGGTCAGTTCGAACGTACCCTTATTGTGGCAGAAGAAGGCAGCTATGTTTCTTACCTGGAGGGTTGCACGGCCCCGATGCGCGATGAAAATCAGTTGCATGCTGCGGTGGTTGAACTGGTAGCCATGGACCATGCAGAAATTAAGTATTCCACTGTTCAGAACTGGTATCCCGGCGATAAGGAAGGGAAGGGAGGAATCTACAATTTTGTAACCAAACGGGGCATCTGTGCGGGCGTGCATTCGAAAATTTCCTGGACACAGGTGGAAACCGGATCAGCCGTAACCTGGAAATACCCAAGTTGCATACTCAAAGGAGATCATTCAATCGGTGAGTTTTACAGCGTTGCTGTTACCAATCATCACCAGCAGGCAGATACCGGAACAAAAATGATTCACCTGGGTAAGAATACCCGGAGCAGAATTGTTTCAAAAGGTATATCTGCAGGCGTTAGTCATAACAGTTACCGCGGATTGGTAAGCGTAGCTAAAAATGCGTCCAATGCCCGTAACTTTTCTCAGTGCGATTCCCTATTGCTGGGAGACCGGTGTGGGGCACATACCTTTCCCTATATCGAAGTTAAAAACAATACAGCCCAGGTAGAACATGAAGCCACGACCTCGAAAATCGGGGAAGACCAGATCTTTTACTGTAATCAACGAGGCATAGATACCGAAACTGCCGTTGCATTAATTGTGAATGGGTTTGCTAAAGAAGTAATGAACCAGCTACCGATGGAATTTGCCGTGGAAGCGCAAAAATTACTGGCCATTACCCTGGAAGGAAGTGTTGGTTAAACAATAAAAATTTTGAAATAACAAGTTATGTTACAAATAAAGGATTTACAAGCAGGTATTGAAGGAAAAGAGATTCTTAAAGGTATCAACCTTACTATTCAGCCGGGGGAAGTTCATGCTATTATGGGGCCCAATGGTTCCGGAAAAAGCACCCTGGCATCCGTGCTGGCCGGCCGCTCTGATTATGAAGTTACCGGCGGTTCCGTTGAATTCCTGGGCAAAGATCTGCTGGATCTTTCTCCCGAAGCAAGGGCCGGCGAAGGCCTGTTCCTGGCATTTCAGTACCCGGTAGAAATACCCGGCTTAAGCACTATTAATTTTATGAAAACCGCGGTTAATGAAGTGCGGAAATACCGGGGGCAGGAAGCACTGGATGCGGCAGAATTCCTGAAGCTCATGAAGGAAAAAATGAACCTGGTTAATATCGATAAAAACCTCCTCACCCGTTCGCTGAATGAAGGTTTCTCCGGGGGCGAAAAAAAGCGTAATGAGGTATTCCAGATGGCTATGCTTGAGCCAAGACTTGCTATCCTCGATGAAACCGATTCCGGTTTGGATATTGATGCGATCCGTATTGCTGCAGCAGGTGTAAATGCCGTTCGCAGCAAGGAAAATGCCACCCTGGTAATTACCCACTATCAGCGGTTACTCGATTATATTGTTCCTGATTTTGTACATGTATTGTATAATGGAAGAATTGTAAAATCCGGTGGTAAAGAACTGGCATTGGAACTGGAAGAAACAGGCTATAGTTTTCTAAAAAATGAGATGAATATTGCATGAGTACGATCAATATAATTAAAGACAAAGCCCGGGAACTCGGAACCACGCAGGCCGATGCGCTTCAACCTATACGTTCCGCCGCATTGGCTTCCTTTGATAAATTGGGAGTACCGGCAGTAAAACACGAAGAGTGGAAATACACAAGAATCAGCCAGCTGTTTAACCAGTCCTATAAAATAGGCACTGATACGGTAGATTCGAAATTAAACTGGGAGTTGTTCCGGTTGCCGGAATTCGAAACAGCCAACGAACTGGTATTTATTAACGGCGTTTACAATGCAGCCGCGTCTACGGTTCGTTCAGCCGGATTGGTGGTACTGCCTTTAGAGGAGGCAGCTAAAGGTGAATATGCTTCTATCGTCTCCAAACACCTTGGGCATAGTGCCGAATACCTGAAAGATGGTATCAATGCGTTGAATACCTCCTTCCTCGTAGGTGGTGTATTTATTGGCGTTAACCGCTCTACGGAAATTGAACACCCGGTTTATATTTATACAATTAATGACGGCAGGGCTGAGAATGTGTTTGCGCAGCCGCGTACACTGGTACATGTAGCAGCCAATGCGGGGGTCATGTTTGTAGAAACCTATGGTAGTATCGGCCATGCCGACCATTTCACTAACCAGGTAATGGAAGTGGTGGTTGAGCAGGATGCCCGCATTGAGTATTATAAGATTCAAAACGACCATGCAGGTGCCAGCCTGGTCAGCACTACGCATTTCCGGCAGGTTGGAAAAAGTTATGTGCATGCTGTAACGATTTCACTGAACGGGGCAATGGTAAGGAATAACCTGAATATGGTAATGGAGGCTGAATACTGTGAGTCTAATATGTACGGCCTGTATTTTACCTCGGATTCCTGCCATGTAGATAATCATACCATTGTAGATAATGCCAAGCCGCATTGTTTAAGCAATGAATACTATAAAGGCATACTGGACGGTGCTTCCACCGGCGTATTTAATGGAAAAATATTTGTTCGGCAGGATGCGCAGAAGATCAATGCTTTCCAGTCGAATAAAAATATCCTGTTATCTGATACCGCCAGTGTATATACCAAACCCCAGCTCGAAATTTTTGCGGATGATGTAAAATGTTCTCATGGATGTACCATTGGCCGGCTTGATGAAGAGGGGTTGTTTTACCTCCGCTCCCGTGGTATAACGGAGGCTACGGCAAAATCACTACTGCTGCATTCCTTTGCGGTTGATATCCTTGAGCAGGTGAAGCCGGATGCTATCCGCGTATATATTGATCAACTTATTTCAGAACGATTAGGATCATACTATGGAAACGCTTACCCGATCTGAACATATAATTGATGTACAGGCCATCCGGCAGCAATTTCCGATTCTTAGCAGAACGGTAAAAGGCAAGCCACTGGTGTACCTCGATAATGCTGCCACCACCCAAAAACCGCTGGCGGTAATTGAGGCGCTGACTCATTATTACTCCTATTACAATGCAAATATCCACCGGGGTATTCATACGCTCGCAGAAGAGGCAACGGCTGCTTTTGAAGCCACGCGCGATTCAGTGCAGCATTTTATTGGAGCCGCAGACCGGGAAGAAATAATTTTTACCAGGGGCGCAACCGAAGCTATTAACCTGGTTGCTTATACCTGGGCAAGAAAAACATCAAAGCAGGAGATGAGATACTTGTTTCCGGGATGGAACACCACAGCAATATTGTTCCCTGGCAAATTATAGCCGAAGAAAATGGTGCTAAACTGGTAGCTATTCCCGTACTGGAAGATGGTTCGCTGGACATGGAAGCTTTTCAGCGCTTGCTCAGCCCCAAAACAAAACTTTTAGCCGTTGTACATGCTTCCAATTCATTGGGCACCATTAACCCGGTTAATAGTATGGTGGCCCAGGCGCATGCAGCAGGGGCTAAGGTACTGGTGGATGGTTCACAGTCTACCGTACACCTTCCCATTGATGTACAGGATATGGACTGTGATTTCTTTGTTTTTTCCGGGCATAAAGTTTATGGTCCTACAGGATCGGGTGCTTTGTACGGAAAGAAAGCACTGCTGGAAGCCATGCCGGTGTTTCATGGGGGCGGCGAAATGATTAAGGAGGTAAGATTTGAAGGCAGTACTTATAACGATCTTCCGTATAAATACGAAGCCGGAACCCCCAATATTGCGGATACGGTAGCACTTAAATATGCGTTGGATTTTGTAAATGGAATTGGAAAAGCGTCTATCCATGCATATGAGCAGGGCTTGCTGAGTTATGCAACGGATGCGCTGGAACAAATAAAAGGTTTGCGCATTATTGGTAAGGCGCCGGAAAAAACAAGTGTGTTATCCTTTGTAGTAGACGGCGTACATCCCTCTGACCTGGGTGTACTATTGGATAATAAAGGAATTGCGGTAAGAACCGGGCACCATTGTACGCAGCCATTGATGGAACGGTTCCGTATCCCGGGCACAACCCGTGCATCTTTTGCCATGTATACCACCTATGAAGAAATTGATGCCCTGGTGGAAGGATTGGAACGTTCTATAAAAACCTTGTTATAAGCATGTCTGTACGACCAAGCATAGAATCACTGGAAGAAGAGATTGTTGAAAATTTTTCGTTGTTTGATTCCTGGGACGAGAAATATGAATACATCATTGACCTGGGAAAAAAACTACCGGCCCTCGAACAAGCCTATAAAAAGGATGAAAACAAAGTCAGGGGTTGCCAGTCTACCGTTTGGTTGGTTGCTCATTATGAAGATGGATTGGTAAAGTTTAAAGCAGACAGTGATGCCGTTATTGTTAAAGGATTGATCAGTATGTTGATTCAGGTGCTTTCCGACCATACCCCTGATGAGATTATTCAGGCAAAGCTCGGCTTCATAGACAGAATCGGCATGACAACCCACCTTGCTCAAACACGCTCCAACGGACTGCTGTCGATGGTGAAACAGATGAAAAATTTCGCACTGGCATTTAAATTGCAAAACGAATCAGCAAAGCAATAATAAGATGGAAACAGAAGCTTTGAAAGAACAGGTGATTGAGTGCATTAAAACCATTTTTGATCCGGAATTGCCTGTAAATATTTATGAACTCGGGCTGATTTACGAAGTGGATATTCTACCGCTGAACAATGTTCAGATCGTAATGACATTAACAGCGCCAGGTTGTCCGGCGGCCCAGTCATTGCCCATTGAAGTGGATCAGAAACTGCGCCAGATAGAAGGGGTAAACGATGTTCATGTAAGCGTAACCTGGAACCCGCCCTGGAATAAATCAATGATGTCTGAAGCTGCCCAGTTAGAATTAGGTATGTTTTAAACGATTTCTATGAAGATAACAGCACAGGAAGAAATCGGTTTGCGTATAATGTTGCGTATTGCTAATTGTGGCAATGATGCAGGCTTAAGTATACCTCAGCTCAGCGAGGCGGAAGGTATCAGTATTCCTTATGTTGCTAAACTTACCCGCCTGCTCCGTCAGCAGGGTTTTTTGAATAGTACGCCTGGTAATAAGGGCGGTTATGTGCTGGCGCGGCCGGCCGGAGAAATTGTTGTCAATGACCTCCTGAAAGTGCTGGGCGGCGCCTTATTTGATACAAGTTTCTGTAATATGCACAGTGGCGGAATGAAGCTTTGCACCAATTCGGTCGATTGCTCTGTTCGCTCTCTTTGGAAAATGATGCAATTGGTGCTGGATGAACTATTGCAGCAACTAACCCTAAGTGATTTGTCTAATTCGGAACTGGAAGCAGCGCGTATTATGTCGCGGGTGTTTTCTCCAAAACCGGTGGCTTAAATTTTACAACCAGTTCGCATCCTTTTCCGGGTTCTGTTAGTATAGACAGTACTCCATTAAAAAGGGTGGCCCTGGTTTTCATATTCATCAGGCCAACTCCACTGCTTTTTTTGTTTAGATCAAATCCAACCCCGTCGTCTTTTATTCGTAATTCGAGGTGACCTGCCCGTTTGCCAAGATAAAAATGAATCTGGCTGGCTTTGGCATATTTGGTGATATTATTAAACTGTTCCTGACAGATCCGGTAAATAGATAATTTAAAGGGCTCTTCAATGGAATGTTCGTCAAATTCGGTCAGCGAATGGTAAATGGTTGTGCCAATTCCGCTGGCAACATTCTCAAATAACTGAAGAAGATTGTCTTTGAGGTGCCCGTCGTTCAGTGTTGGTGGTATAAGGGAGTGTGAAAGGGTTCTGATTTCGTCGATGGCGGATTGAATGAGTTCATCCGATTTTTCCATAAACACCTGTTGGTCCTTTCCGTTTGTTTTACCGAGCCCGAGGTAAAGGCGGGCGCTTGCCAGGATCTGGTTTATATTGTCGTGCAATTCACGCCCAATTTCCTGGCGTTCAGATTCCTGGGCAGAAATAACCGCATTGGTCATCTCTTTTTGTGCTTTGATTCGTTCTTCTTCTAACTGGTTTTCCAGTTTCAACCGTTCCGTTACATTATTTCCCAGCGCCATAATACAGGGTATGCCTTTGTAATCGATCCGGTGTGATACAAATTCTATGTAAATTTTTTCGCCGGTTTTGCTGATGATGCGGGTAATATGGGTTTCTCTGAATTGTTTATCAGATCGCGCTTTTGCGGCCAGTTCCTGGATCGTTTCCGTACGCTCTGCGAGCCCTACTTCAAGAATTGACTTGCCCTCCAGGTCTTTTCGCTTGTAACCGGAATGTTTCTCTGTGGATTCATTGATCTCCATGATGGTGTAATCATGAAGGTTCCAGATAATAATGGCTGCCGGGTTGTTTTCAAACAAGTAGCGGTATTCTTCCTCTGATTCTTTCAGGATTCTTTCGGCTTCCTTACGTTGTGATATATCCTGCGTGGCTCCGATAAAGCGGATCGCCTTACCCAATTCATTCCGGATAATATAACCCCTGTCCTGGAGGTAGGCATAACTGCCATCCTGCCGTAGAAACCGGTATTCGAGCTCAAACTGTTGTAAGGCCGGATTTTCTTTATAGGTTGTTATCTTCCTCACCACTTCTTCCCGTTCATTCGGGTGTATTTGTTCTACCCATTTTTGTTCTGTTCCGTAGATGACAGGATCATAGTCTGATTTAAAAAGCTTTTTCCAGCCTTCCGGGTTACGATACACCATCCCGGTGATCAGGTTCAGGTCCCATACCATATCGTTGGTTGCCTTGCTGACCAGGTCGTACCGTTCGTTACTCTCCTGCAGGGCCTGGAGGTTGTTCATCCGTTCAATGGAATAAAGAATGGTTTTCGAGAGCAGCTTCTCGTCAAAATCTCCCTTGATCAGGTAATCCTGGGCACCCAATGTGATGGCATCCAGCGCAGTGTTCATATCGGATACCCCAGACAAAATAACCACCGGGGTATAGCCGGCTTTTTCGCGGATAGAGGTGAAGGATTTTATGCCAAAACTGTCGGGCAGGGAAAGATCCAGTAATATAATATCCACGCCATGCTCCTTAAGAATTTCATGTGCCTGCCGGATAGATTCTGTGGTAAACAGTTCCCTGATTTTTATTCCCGAACTTAATAACAGCTCTTCCAGTAGAAACTGGTCGCCCGGGTTGTCTTCCACCATCAATATATTCAGCTCGTTGTTGTGTAGCATGCTGTCTGGTTTAACTGTTGGGGAGTTGGGCAGTTTTCATCCAGAACGCTTCCATTGTTTTTATCACTTTCATAAATGAAAAATAGTCTACTGGCTTGGTAATAAAACAATTGGCATGATTGGTATACGAATCAAAAATATCTTTATCAGACGAAGAAGTGGTCAGTATGATGACCGGCAGCATACACAATGTTTCATGTTGCTTGATTTTTTGTAACACTTCTTTACCGTCAATCTTGGGCAGGTTAATATCCAGTAAAACAAGGTCCGGACTTTCGGCATCTGTAAATCTACCCGTCTTAAACAGGAATTGAAGGGCTTCCTTGCCATCTTTAGCAATCGAAATCTTACGAATGTTTTCAACTTCCTGTAAGGCTTCCCGGGTTAATACAATATCCCCTTCATTGTCCTCGACAAGTAGAATATGCATGTTTTTCATGATCTGTAGGTTTGTTTCATTGGGTTGGGGTAATATGAATGTAAAGATTTATTTTTTTATCGTAAAATAGAACGTAGATCCTTGATTTTCTATAGAATGTACCCATATTTTACCGCCGTGTTGCTCTACAATTTTTTTACATATAGCCAACCCAATGCCGGTTCCGGAATATTCTGACATATTGTGGAGCCGCTGAAATATGATAAATATTTTTTCAAAGTAATCGGATTCGATTCCTATGCCGTTGTCTTTGACGGAAAAACCCCAGTGCTCCTCTTCTTCTTTGCACCCCACCTGGATGAGTACAGGCGCTTCTGACCGGTATTTCAAAGCATTGCCCAAGAGGTTTTGCAATAATTGCACCATGGACGAATAGTTCCCTTTTTCAATGATCGGCAATTCATCGTACTCAATACTTGCCTGGTTATCCGCTATGGCTTCCTGTAAATTAAGGCAGGCTTCTTTCAACACCTGGTTCATGTTTACTACTTCAAAATTGGCCAATGCATGTTCAATACGCGAGTATTCGAGCAGGTCATTAATGAGTCGTTTCATGCGCTCGGCACCGGTAACTGCAAAGTTGATATACTGCCTGCCTGCCTCATCTACCTGTTCTTTATAACGTTTGTCGAGCAGTTGCAGAAAGCTGCTTACCATGCGCAGCGGTTCCTGCAGATCGTGCGAGGCTACGAATGCAAAGCGTTCAAGTTCTGCATTGGACCGGGCCAGTTGTTCTGCTCTTTCTGATAAGGCAAGATTTGCCTGTTCCAACGCCTGTTCATATAATTTTCGTTGGGTAATATCCTGCACCGTGCCACTGTATCGTATGATATTGCCTAACTGGTCTTTGAAAAGGCTCCCTTTTTCGTGCACAAAACGGATTGAACCATCGGGTAAAAGGATCCGGTGTTGAAAATCCAGGTCTTCCTCGCCGTTTAAAACCCGTTTTCTTCTTACCAGGAATTCAGCCCGATCATCGGGATGCAGCGTACTCATAAACTGTTCAAAGCCGGGTTGGAAATTGGAGGGATGCCTGTCCCAAATGGAAAACACTTCCATTGTCCAGAATAGCTCATTGGTGTCGAGGTTGAGCTCCCAATACCCCAGCTTTGCCAGTTTTTGAGCAGTTTCCAGTTTCTGGTTAAGCTGCCAAAGCTCGGATTGGTAGTTTCTGTTCATCGTAATATCTCGTGCATGACAGGCTACCCCCACAATCTGCGCTCCTTCCCGGATGGGATTAAAGCTGGTTTCCCACCAGATCTCCTGGTCGGGTTTGGTATACTTATCCATTGATTGCATGTGAAAGGGCTCGCCTGATAAGGCCCGGTCGTAGAGTGCTTTCCAGTATTGGATATGTGCAGCGGGATAAGAAGCTTCCAGCAGCATGTTTTCTCCTTTTTGGATATGCACCCCGGATGTTACTGCGGT
>NZ_LUKG01000006.1:119134-121886 GCF_001601815.1 Flavihumibacter sp. CACIAM 22H1 | reverse complement strand
AGGACAACTCGTATTGGTCATTTCTGCCCAAAGTAGCAGAAGAGGAATATTTTTCAAGATATGGGAGGGCCTTTGTATAATCCCCTTTTTCAAACCAGCCATGTCCTACGAGTTTGGATAATTCCAGGTCATAATAGCCCTTGCTCTTATCCAGCTTATTGGTGGCATATTGTAACGCCTGCTCCTTGTCGCCGGTTATATAAAGAATGGTGGCTATGTAATAAGGAACCACATCCGCATACTGATCGGCATTTTCCACCACCCGGAAAGATTCCAGCGCCGAACGGTATTGTTTATCTTTAAAGGCAATAAAACCAAAATAATAATTGGCGTCTACATAGTGTTCGGAGCTTTTCATCTGCCGAACTGCGTCCAGCAAAGGTTTTGCCTGATCAAAACGCTGCAGATTAAAATAGCTGTATCCCTGGTGAAATTTAAGGGTTGCTACCTGGTTATTTTCCAGGTGTTCCAAAGCAGTTTTTTCATAAAAATTAACCGCGTTGAAAAAATCTTTCTGGCGATAATAATATTCTCCCAGGTGAAAACTCATGAGTTCTACCCGGCTTAAATTTTCATTCAGTTCCACATATTCCACGGCCTGTTCCAAAGCCCCTTTTTCATTCTGCATTAATCCACAGGCCAGCGTGTAATAACGAAGCTCCTGGGTATTTAATGCTTTATTGGTTTGATCGGGCTCTCTAAGGCGTTGATCTAATTCCCGGAAAATGGGATAAGCCAGGCTGTACTGCCCCCGTTGGTAATATTCTTTAGCTTGCTTAAACCCTGACTGGGGATCAGTGAAAAATCCAGTTTGTTGTGCCTGTACCACTTGAAGCACGGAACAGCACAAAATCGATGCGACGAATCTTCTCACTTGTTGTTGATTTTAATTTCAAAGGCCTCTTGAAACAGGTAAAGGTTTCAAATATTTTAATCATGACCAAATAACGTTCCAAACAACTGTGGATAATTGAAATCATTAACAATTCTTTCAATCGAGTGCTTATTTTTGAGCTAAAAATCCAGCATGAAAAAACTACTTTCCACCAGTTACCAGGAATGGGCATTCGATACAATGAGCTTTTTGATAAGAATTTTCTTCGGAGGTTTAATGCTGGTAAATCATGGCTTTCAGAAATTAGTTAAATATCCCAGCCTGCAATCAAAATTCAGCGATCCTTTTCATATAGGCTCTGACTGGTCTTTGCTGCTGGTACTGTTCGCCGAAGTATTTTGCTCCCTGCTTATTATAGCCGGTTTATTCACCCGGCTGGCAGCAATTCCCCTGGTCATTGCCATGGCAATTGCTTTTTTCCTGGCGCATAACCATGATGTTAAGGAAGGAGAAAAAGCAGCCCTGTTCCTGGCTGGTTTTCTGGCAATTTTGCTGGTTGGCCCGGGCAGAGCATCGCTCGACAGGATGATGGGTCGCTAGTAAAATTTTAACATAAGAAATCCCCAATATGTATATAGCAGAAACCCAGGTACGGGTCCGGTATGCGGAAACAGACCAGATGAATGTGGTATACCACGGCAACTATGCCCAGTATTTTGAGGTAGCCAGGGCAGAAAGCATCCGGCAACTTGGTCTTAGTTATAAAGACATGGAAGCCATTGGCATTATTATGCCGATAGTAGAGCTGCATACCAAATTCCTGCGGCCGGCTCATTACGACGACCTGTTAACAATCCGTACTACCCTGGCAAAACTCCCCGAAGACCACCGGATTGAATTTCAGCAGGAAGTATTCAACGAACAGGAAAAACTACTTACGATCGGGAAAGTAGTGCTGTACTTTATAAAAGCGGATACCCGTGAAAAAACAACCATGCCAGCAGCACTTTATGAAAAACTTGCCCCCTATTTCAGTACATCCAGCACCGAGTAAAGTTTCTTCACAGCTGCTGTGCCCGATCCCGAATAATTGTTAACTAGGATGGCCACTACATATTTTTTTCCATTGGCCGCTGTATGAAAGCCCGCAAAAGCACGGGCTCCATTGATAGAGCCGCTTTTTAACTTCATACCATTGTATACCGGAAGACCCGCATACAATTCATTAAACCAGCGTTGCCTGGCCGACCAGTACAAGGCTTTAGTGAGGGCATCGGCCGTAATCCTGTTCTGGGGAGATAATCCGCTGCCATCCATCAGTTGAAGGGCTGCGGGCTCAATACCTTTATCCTTCCAGAAACGTATCATTTGATCTACCCCATTGGAAGTGGAGGTTTCGAGGCCGGCTTTGAACGCAAGTTGTTTGACCATAGCCTCGCCATATAGATTGATACTTTTCCGAAGAAACCAGTATACAATTGAATCCATTGCAGGCGAAAAGGTTTTACCAACCGATTTCCAGGTCTGCGGGCCAGATTCAGTAGTTAAAGCCGACACAGGAATTCCCGCATCCATTAGTTTTTTTCGGAAGGTTTCAGCCAATTGCTTACCGGGATTTGGCAGGGCACCAGGCTAATAGAAAACGGGCTTTCCCCTATAGGTATGGTTCCCCGGATGATACCCTCACTGGCGCCGGGTGGTAAATAGATATATGCGTTATCGCCCGATCCTTTTGCGCCTGTTTTTACTACCGACTTCAGCAATAAGCCCGTCATTTCAGGTTTGGTACCAATTATCTGTACCGGCGCCCCTACGGAAGATCCGGCCGCCAACAGTACATCAAACTGATTTTCCCGCCAGTTTATTCCACCTGCACCTGCACCATAATAATTGCCGATATCCTGCCAGATCCAACCA
>NZ_LUKG01000006.1:90307-118722 GCF_001601815.1 Flavihumibacter sp. CACIAM 22H1 | reverse complement strand
CTTCAGCACCAGGTCGCCATTCAAACGGCCAGCAATAATTTCGCCGGTATAACCGATGCTTGTTTCAAATTTAAAATCCGGTCCTAATAGCGCCAGGCTAGTGATTGCAGTAAGCAGCTTCAGCGTGCTGGCAGGTGCCAGGCCAACCTGCTCCTGGTATTGGTAAATGGCTTTGCCGGTAGAGGCATCCAATACCGATACAGAAAGCAGGGCATGTTTCATCGTCGGATCCCGGACCACCCGCTCTACCTGTTGGTTCAGTTGGGTTGGAACCGACTGACATATTCCAATCATTCCTGTCAAAAGCCAACCAATCAAGCCCGTAAATTGTTTCCATGCCATGCGGCAATTTAGACAATATGGAAAAAACAGCCTAGCCGATTTGCCACTACCTTTATACATTGAAACAACTGTATGGAATTATTAACTGCAAGTATTATTACTATTGGAGATGAATTGTTGATAGGACAGGTTATTGATACCAATAGTGCCTGGATGGCGCAACAATTAAACCTCGCCGGTATTACCCTAAGCAGGCGCGTTGCGGTAGGCGATGAATGGAATGCAATCTGGACGGCCCTTGACCAGGAATTGAACAAAGCCGATATAGTTTTACTTACAGGGGGCCTGGGACCTACAGCAGACGATATAACCAAACCATTGCTCTGCGAGTATTTCGGAGGCAAACTGGTAATGAATGCAGAGGTGCTGGCCCATGTAACCCGGCTTTTTGAGCAGGTCTATAAACGCCCTATGATTGAACGTAATATCCGGCAGGCAGAGGTTCCGGACCTGGCACAAGTACTTCACAATGCGGTTGGCACGGCACCTGGCATGTGGTTTGAAAAAAACAATAAAATCGTTATCTCCTTGCCAGGTGTACCCCATGAAATGAAAGGGCTTATGACCAACGAAGTAATTCCCCGTTTATTAAGCCATTTTCAACCACCGGTTATCTTGCATCGAACCCTGTTAACTGCAGGTATTGGAGAATCCTTTCTGGCAGAGCGGATTCATTCCTTTGAAACCAATCTTCCGGCATCCATCCGTTTGGCCTACCTGCCCAATTATGGAATGGTGCGGCTTCGGCTCAGTGCTTCCGGTTATGAGAAAGAAAAAATCAGACAGCAAATCGATGAGCAATTTGCTGTTTTACAGGAACTGGTGGCCGATGTATTGGTTACCAATAAAGATGAATCAATGGACCAGGTCGTTGCCAATTTATTGTTGCAACGGGGCGAAACACTGGGAACAGCTGAAAGTTGTACCGGTGGTTATATCGCACAACTGATCACATCCGCCTCCGGATCAAGCCGTTATTTTAAGGGCAGTATAGTCAGTTATGCCAACCAGGTAAAAACCGACCTCTTAAACGTGCCCGAATCCGTACTTAATACGGTTGGTGCAGTAAGCGAAGAAACCGTGGTGCAAATGGCAAAAACTGCCCTGCAATCCTTAAAAACAGAATACGTGATTGCTACCAGCGGCATCATGGGCCCGGGTGGAGGAACTGAAGAAAAACCAACCGGTACGGTTTGGATAGCGGTGGGAAATGCGTCCGAAATAATGGCAAAAAAATTGCAATTCCGGTTCGACAGGCGCCGAAATATAGAATTAACTGCTACCAACGCACTAAACCTATTAAGAATTTTTATAATTAGTCGGGGAAACGGAAAAACTAACAGTCATTAACATTGATGGTGAATCCTTACCTTTGGCGCACAAATCATTGAACGCTTATGTCTCTAGTTGACCTGGTAATGCCGAAATTGGGAGAAAGTATTATGGAAGCTACGGTGTTGAAGTGGCTTAAAAACCCCGGCGATACCGTTAAACAGGATGAAACAGTCCTGGAGATTGCTACCGATAAAGTAGACAGTGAAGTACCCAGTACTGCAGATGGGGTTATCGAAGAACTGCTTTATCAACCCAATGACGTGGTTCCGATTGGTGCTGTCATTGCAAGAATCCGTACCAATGGTGAAGCTGCTTCTACAACAGGGGCTCCTGCGCTTGCTGCTACCGATAAAAAAGAGGAACCAGTGCTTACCGCCCAGTTGCCCCAACCAGTTGCCCAGGAAGAACCAACCAGTGCTCCGGTTACACCTACTACACATACCATACAAAGCAATGGAAACCGCTTTTACTCCCCCCTGGTGCTGAATATAGCTGCCAGTGAAGGCGTTTCGATGGCAGAGCTTGAATACATCCCAGGCAGCGGTAATGAAGGCCGTGTTACTAAAAAAGATATTCTTCAATTTGTACAGGATAAAAAAGCTGGAGTTACCAAAGCTCCTCCACCTGCGGAACCGGTGATTCGTTCCGGCACTGCGCCTGAAAACAAGCCCGTAATCAGCTCAGGGAACGGGAATATTGCGGAAAAACAAGCAGTCGGATACGGTCCCAATGTGGAGATCATTGAAATGGATCGCATGCGCCGTCTGATTGCCGACCATATGGTTAAAAGCAAACAAACCAGTCCGCATGTGACCAGTTTTACGGAAGCGGATGTAACCAATCTGGTGCTTTGGCGCGACAGGGTGAAAGCTCAGTTCGTGAAGCAGGAAGGCACTAAAATTACGTTTACGCCCTTATTTATAGAAGCCATTGTTCGTTGTATTAAAAAGTATCCTCTAATCAACAGCAGTGTGGAGGGGGATAAGATTATTGTAAAAAAAGACATCAATATAGGGATGGCTACTGCCCTACCATCGGGCAACCTCATTGTGCCGGTCATAAAAAATGCAGATCAGCTGAACCTGGTTGGATTGGCCAAGCAGGTAAATGCATTGGCAGATGCTGCACGTACCAATAAACTCAAACCCGAAGACACCCAGGGTGGCAGCTTTACCTTAACCAATGTGGGTACTTTTGGCAGCCTGATGGGCACCCCGATCATTCCCCAGCCACAGGTTGCCATACTGGCCGTAGGAGCTATTAAAAAACGCCCCGTAGTTATTGAAACAGAACAGGGCGATTCCATTGCTATCCGGCATATGATGTACCTGAGTATGAGCTATGACCACCGGATTATTGACGGAAGCCTCGGCGCAACTTTCCTTACGGCAGTAGCCCGTGAACTGGAGCATTTTGATGCACATCGCGAGTTCTAACACACACACATAGATCAATGCGGAGAGGGCTGACCATACTTGGATTGAACAAGTGTCAGCCTTTTCCCTTTTTTAGTAAGAATGTAAAGGTTATCGTAGGCCGTTTCGGGCAGATCTGTCAGTTGGTTATTGCCCAATAAACCATTTACCAGGTCATCGACCGTATTACTATGGCCAACAATTAAGGTATTTCCTTTCACCTGCTTCAACTGGCGGATGAAGACAGTATCCACTTTCGCATAGCTTTTAATGGTAAGCCCAAACTGCTCGGCAGTAGGCATGGCCGTTTGCTCGGTGCGGATTGTTTTGGTTGAAAAAACGGCGCTTATGTTTTTTGCTTTCAGGCGTTCCGCCAAAGCTTGTGCCCTTTGCTGCCCTTCGGGTGATAAGGAGGGGTTTCCCGGTGTTTGCATAGTGGCACCGGCCGCCGCCTGGGCTTTCTCCGCATGGCGCACTATATAATATTTCTGGCTGCAGGCCGTTAACAATACAGACAGGATCAGCACCGGAAGGACTTGTTTCATAAACATTGTTTTAACAGCAATTTTTGTAAATTAATACAAATTAGTTCACCATGAAAACATTATCCCAAACCTGGTTTGCTGAAGGATTTATTGATTTTGAACTGAAAAAATACACACTGCTGGCTTATCTTAAAGAGGTAAACAGTCAGTTCAATGAAAACAAGCTCTACCCCCAACTGGCCGATATTATTTTTCACTACAATAACCTGGTGCAGTTTCGCGAAAACAAAAAATTCCTGCAGGAACAATTTCCCAAGCGTCTTACAGGCATACAATTGGAAAAACTCCAACTCCTCTATGAACAGATGATTGAAGACGATGACGTAATGGAGGAACTGGAAAACATTATCCATTACTCCGCTTACAAGATGAAAGACACGATCCGAAACGGAACTGAACTATTCGAATTCGTAGAAGATAAAATCCAGATTGAGCCGGTAGGGCTTATTCCGCTAGACAATAAAGAAGGTTATTTTTTCCTGGCAAATGCCGCAAAAAAAGACACCCTTATTTACTACTACCGGTTAAGCATATTCGAAAAACACGATGAGCAATACCGGGCAATAAAAACTTCTTTTGTGGCCGAATGGCAACGTAGTATCAGCCATACGTTCGAACATATGAAGGGGCTCCTTATCAAAGAGAAAAAAGAGCTCCCCAACCCGGCTGTTTATACCATCCATTCAACCCATAGTTTTCCGGTAGAAGAAACCTTATTACCCATTGCCAAGCGCTGCCTTGTGCGATATATTTCTTAATAGCCGAGTCCCCAATCGATGCCTTTTAAAGTTGCAGGCACCCCTTCTTTCATCCATTTGGGAGCTGGCTGACCTTTCAGATAGTGGTCAAAGAACTGGGCCATCCGTATGGTCCAGTCTTTTCGGTTCCGCCTTTCGATAATACCATGTAGTTCATCATTGTAATTGATCATCCATACCGGTTTACCCAATCGTCTCAATGCGGTGAAATACTCAATTCCCTGGTACCAGGGCACTGCATCATCCTTATCGTTGTGCAGCATCAGCAAAGGTGTTTTGACTTTATCGGCTCGGAAAAGGGGTGAATTTTTGATATAGAGCGTAGGTTTTTCCCAAAGGCTTGCTCCTATCCTACTCTGGGTTTTTTCGTACTGAAACTGCCTGCTGATACCGGTTCCCCAACGTATACCCCCATACGCACTGGTCATATTACTTACCGGGGCACCTGCTTCCGCCGCAGCAAACTTATTAGTTCGGGTAATGAGGTATGCAATCTGATACCCTCCCCAGCTGTGCCCCTGCAGCCCCATTTTAGTTGAATCCACAAACCTGAATCTAGATAAATAATTGGCAGCTGATACTACTGAATTGTAGGCATCTTCACCGGGCTGTCCGGTTTTGTAATAAATGTTTGGATCAAATACCAGGTAACCATTGCTGGTGTAATAAGCTATATTAACAGAGGCTCTTACCGGCATTGGCTCAATATAATTATACCTGCGATCGGCATTTTTTTCATAGAAGTAAAAGATAACCGGATACTTTTTTGATGGATCAAAATTCTCGGGTTTATAGAGCAGGCCCTCACTTGTTTTTCCATCCAGCATTTTCCATTTATGCAGTTCAACAGTAAACCAATTATACTGCTCCTGTTGAGGATTAAGTGAGCTGACCGGGCGATAGGTTGCCGTATCACCCAGGGTAGTCAACCGGCCGGCATATAAATTCAAAGCAGCCGGACTTTGCTGAATAAAAAGCAGGTCCTCCGAAGTTTTTGCCTTAACTGCCCCATCTACAATAAAGGGATGAATCATTGAGCCGGCAGGCTGGTTCGTAAATGCAGTGCCGGTTACATAGGGCATCCAACCGTATCCTTTGGATGCATGATCAAATAATTGAAAGAGCAGGGTTTGACCGGTCGCAATAAATCGCTGGTCCCGATCCAGTTGTTCATTTCTTACCGTTACCTTATTTTTTCTGCCCCATCCATTGGTAAGCATAACCGGGGGTTGTTTCCCTGCAGGATCTACTTCCCAGACATCATATTTATCGTATACATAGAGTTTTTCATCGTCTTTTTTCCAGCCCATGATACCATGCGGCGGTGCGTCGGACGGAGTATCATGCTCCTCATCAAATAACGGAAACTTAATTGCCCGGGTAGCTACGGTTGAGGTACCCGTTATGCAGGAATAGGAAATCCATTGTTTCTGCAGGGCATCATACCAGACAATATATTTTCCCGCAGGAGAAATTCGTACAGAAGAGCGGCTGGCCCTGGCGCTGATCTGCACCCGCTGCCCTGTTCTGGTATCTACCCGGAACACACGAACAGCGCCATCCATTTTCCATTGCTGTTCTATTCTCAACCCTGCACTGCTCATACCTACCGCGTACTGCCCATTGCCTTCATCCGCAGGCAAAACAATTTCACAACTATCGTCTGCCAGTTGTATGAATTGTTTTTTTTCCAGGTCCCAAACAGAGAGCCAGCTCTTTTTAAGATCTGTTGCCAATGTTACCAGTTGTTGGGGCTGTAGATAATCGTCCTGGTAATTCCATACATCCAGCTTGGCCGTTTCGAAATCAACCAGCGAGGTATCTTTCACCGGCCGATCGGGGGCAAGTCCGAAAAAAAGACGTTTCCCGTCTTTGCTGAAATAAAGCGAAAAATCCGGGCTTATTACCTTTCCCTTACCAAGGTCAGCCATAGTACTGTTTAAAAGAGCTGTTGCTTTTGAAGTTCCCCGGGTATAATGATACAACTGGTAGTACTTACGCAACGCTTTGGCAGCACTGTCTTTCTGAACTACAAAAGCCAGTTGATCGCCCGCATCGGCGAACGCAAATAATTTTGCTTCCTGGAAAACGCGGTAAATGGTATCGGCCTTTCCTGTAAGAAAATCGAGCCATACTAAGCCTGCCTCAGACAAGGTATCACTGTTTTTTTTACTTAATTCAATAACGGCGGCCTGGCCATAATCAGCCAGCTTGTATTCCACTACCAGTTTATGCCTCCATTCTTTCCCCGTTGTCAGATCTCTAACTACTAATTCCGTTCCTTCATCCACCGTTTCCCGCTTTGGTTTGGTTGCTACCCCCCTGGCCGGCTGAAGAGATTGCATGCCCTTGATACGGGCTTCATTTGCCCGGTTTCTTAAACTATCTGCCACCAGGTTTAAACTATCTGCCCTGCGCAAGAGATCCTGCAATCGTGTAAGGGAGTCAACGGCATTTTCCTTTGGTAAGGCTGCAGGTTTCCATAAATGATAGGCCAGTATATTACCGGCTTTCTCCGGTAACTGGAAGGATTTTACATCCGGGATCCGCTGTTCATATCCCTTATCAAGCTCCAAAATATAGAGTGAATCTCTCGGTGTTTCATTGGGCCCTTTTTTGGCAATTTTCGCTTTTCTAAGCTCACTGAAAAAAGGTTTGATACGTGCTACCAAAAACCGGTTATTATGACTAAACGCTGCCTGGTATGCTCTGGGAACCCGCCATTTCCTGGCGTCTTTGGAGGATTGAATAACCAGTTCACCATCTCCTTCCTGAACATTTACTGTGTATGCCAGCCAGTTGCCATCCGCGCTCAGCAAGCGCTCTCCAATACTTTGCCATTGATCGTATACACTGTGATCCAGGGGCTTTTTCTGTGCCATCAAACTCGATGACAACAATAGTAGTACCAGTATCAAGGCATTGCTTCTCATGTATGTGCGGTTTAATTGCTAAAATAACACAATCCAACTTATGCTCTTTTTTTCCAAACACTAAAAAGCTGAATAAAAACCGCGGTCACAATCAATAAAAGCCCCACGTAAAAGGAAAGACCAAGGTATTCGTTCTCCTTAAACAGTAAAAAAGCCAGTAAAATACCATACACCGGCTCCAGGTTATAGCTTAGGTTTACGGTAAACGCCGACAAATGCTGCAAGGCATAGGAGGAGAGATAAAATGCCCACACCGTACAGAAAACCGCCAGTATCAGTAGCCAGCCAAGGTCCTGCAACCCGGGTATATAATTAGCGGCCGGAAAAAAATAATTATAAACAGGCAATAAGAGACTGAGCGAAAGAAAGCCCCCGGTAAGCTCATAGGTAACCAGGCTTTCTACCGAAATTTTTTGTAAAAGCTGTCGGTTTAATACCGGAAAAACGGCAGCCAGGAAAGCAGAAACAATTCCAATAAGGATGCCTGTTTTATACTTGCTGTCGAATTGAAAAATGATAAATATCCCGGCCATTACCAATAACCCCAGGCCAATTTCGCGCAAAGCCAGTTTTTTCTTTTCCAATACAGGTTCAACTAATGCCGTAAAAAAACCAATAGAAGAAAAGCAAACCAGTGTAACGGACACATTGGAATACTTGATAGCTCCATAAAAGCTGACCCAATGCAAAGCGGCAATAAGCCCGACACCGAAAATTCGTAGAATGGTTTTAAAGGGCAGAACGGGAACTGTTTTTTTTACTGACACAATCAGCCATAGAGCAAGGGCGCTAAATAATAAGCGATACCATACCAGTAAAGCTTCATTTAATGTAATCAGACGGCCCAGTACCCCGGTAAAACCAGCCAGCAAAACAGCCAGGTGTAACCGGATAAAAGCTGTTTTCATGCGGCAGCTTCCTCTCCTTCCGTATTTTTCATACGGTTTCGATAATCTTTAAACAGGCTTTCCCAGCGTAATCGCAACACTCCCAAAATTCCCTCTTTTACAATGCCTTTGTGCATTTTGGACACCCCGTATTGACGGTCTTCAAAAATGATCGGTACTTCTTTTATTTTGAATCCCAGCTTCCAGGATGCAAATTTCATTTCTATCTGGAAGGCATAACCGAGAAAACGAATTTCATCAAGGTTGAGTGCTTCCAGCACTTCCTTTTTATAACAGACAAAACCGGCAGTGGTGTCTTTAACCGGTATCCAGGTAATCAACCTTGTATAAAAACTGCCGCCTTTTGATAAAAATATCCGGTCCCAGGGCCAGTTAACGGTACCTCCTCCTTTTACCCAACGAGAGCCGATGGCCACATCTGCGCCGTCCTTAGCACAAGCCAGGTACAAACGTTGCAGGTCATTAGGATTGTGGGAGAAATCAGCATCCATCTCAAAAATATAGCGGTACCCTTTAGCCAATGACCATTTAAAGCCATGGATATAGGCCGTGCCCAAACCAAGCTTTCCGGATCGTTGCTCCAGAAATAACTGTCCGGGAAATACCAACTGAAGGGATTGTACGATATCAGCCGTTCCATCGGGGGAACCATCGTCAATTACCAGTACATGAAAATCCTGCTGAAGCGCAAAAATAGCATGCAGAATGGAAGAAATATTCTCCTTCTCGTTATAGGTAGGTATAATGACAATTTTTTCCACAGAATAAGATGGCCTAAGGTAAATGATTAACTTTTCTTCAGCAGGGTTCTATTCAATATTTCCGTTAATTTCTGTTTGGTATGCAGCGGAAAATCACCCTTCATCATCCAGTCGTAATATTGAGGTTCCGATTTCAATACCTCGGTTACCGGCCTTCCTTTATGTTTACCGAAATTGAAAACTTCTACTCCATTCTGAAAAACAAACCGGCGGGCAAAATCAACAATTTGCTCCTCCCCTATGAATTTAATGATCGAATCCACGGTATCGCCCAATTGCGGGTACCGGACAAGCTGTGCTTCCAATACCTCCCAGGTTGCTGTGGCATCTACTTCAGCACTATGCGCTCCGTCGAGCGTTTTATTACAATAGAATTTGTACGCTGCACTAAGGGTGCGTTGTTCCATCAGGTGAAAAATTTTCTGAACATCCAGCAGCCTGCGCGATCCTACTTCAAATTCTAATCCTGCGCGTAAAAATTCCTCTACCAACAGGGGAATATCAAACCTGTTGGAATTATAACCGGCCAGGTCGCAATTATCAAGAAACTGCTTCATTTCATTGGCTACCTGTCGAAAACTGGGCGCATCCCTGACCATTTCATCCGTAATGCCATGCACATCTGAAGCACCAACCGGTATGGGCATTTCCGGGTTAATCAGTTTTCGCTTAACAGTACGGCTATTATCTTTACCGATGCGTACGATTGCGATTTCCACGATCCGGTCTGTTCCAAGATTAGTTCCCGTTGTTTCAAGATCAATAAATGCGATAGGTTTCTGTAATTGTAAGGCCATGGCGCAAATGTACACTTATTGGGAGTTTGGCCAATCATCCCATTCCAGCATACCATAAATTATTATTAATTTTCATGCCTGATGGGGCAAATAAGCCCGAGACTGGAATTAGGTATGTAATTTGCAAATGAGTTCTAAAATTGGTTATCATGAAAAAGTTCTGGATAGTATTGGGAGTTGCTGCAGTATTAACTATTGGTATGACTGCCTGCACCACTTCAAGAGGAGGCTGTAAGGTTTCCTCCGGTATGGTTGGCTATTAAAATTAGTAGCAAATGCATTGGAACCCACTTAACAAACTGGAGCAACTGGAAGAAATCCGGCAAGCTTCTTTTACCCGTCCCCAGGTAATTTTCAAGCATAGTACACGCTGCGCCATCAGTTCCATGGCTAAAAACAGGCTGGACAAAGCAATTTTACCGGAAGGTGTTGAATTTCATTACCTTGACCTTATTCAATACCGGTCTATTTCAAATGAAATAGCTAAAAGTTTTGGGGTAGACCATGAGTCGCCCCAGGTATTGCTGATTAAGGAAGGCACTTGCATCTTTGATACCAGCCATTCGGGTATTTCCATGACAGTATTGGAAGAAGCGCTTCATTAGTTCTTCCGCGGATAAAAAAACAGCCTCAATTGTACCGGTAAACCGGCATTTTCACTCAAGGAATAAAACCCGGTAAGGTCATTTTTAAAAGCGATTGATTCGCCCTGCGGTTCCAGCATTACAGTAAGTGCGGCCGGCGCTCGCTTCAGCGCATCTGAAACCGTTTCTCCGCTTTTCTTTTTCCAGTAATAGATACCTGTATAGGTTCTTAGCAAAATCTCCTGGCCATCTTTACCCATCGCTGCTCCGGTAACTGTTTCCAGGTTGGTAACCCCCATAGCTTCTGCTGTATTCAGAGCAGTTGTTTGGTAGGGGTATTGAATTCTATAGATAGCAGCTGGCTTTTCTTTGGTAACTACCAGCAAGTCTTTGGTAGACGGATCAACCAGTATTGCCCCGGCATCGTGCGAAGCACCATCACTGTACCGGAACCGGATGGCCTCTACCTGGTTAACAGCGCTGGTACCGGGTGGTGGTTCTTCCAACCGATAAAATGCATATTCCGCATATTTGCGGTCATTATCGCCGGTTTCCGCAATATAGAGGTAATTTTTAGAGGGGTCGGGCCCTGGTCCCATTGCCAGGTCTTCCCAATCGCGGTTGGTAACGCCATTTATCGTTAGTGAAGGTTGCAGCACCCCGTCCTGTGAAACTCTTTGCAAAAGGGCCGCATTCCCCCCGTCTTCAATCATCCACAAAGAACCCGGGTAACTATAACTATCTGCCAGGCCTGAAACCTCTCCCGGAAAATCGCGGTGTAAAGCCACCCCGGTTGCTGCGCCGAAAATTGCCGGAGGGGCTTCATCCGGTTTCTTGGATTTTGAGCAGGCGATTAGCGAAATACACAGAAGTATTCCAAGGGGTTTAGGGTAAAAATGCAGCATATAAGTAAAATTAATCACTTATATGCTGCATGCAAATTATTGGAAAATTAATTTTTCGATCGTTTCTGTACCCGTGGCGGTATTTCGGACCTTCAGGAAGTAAATTCCTGGTTTCATGGTGGTATGCCGCTGTAACGTAACCGTCATCGGCCCACCTACTGCTTTCTGGGTCTGATACAATACCTGGCCTGCCGCATTCAGCAGATCGAGCTGGTAGAGCCCCGGCTGATTGGCCTGGAAGGCGATATTAATCACCTCTTTTACGGGATTCGGATAAATTTGGATAGGTGTTGCATCTGTTTGCTGCAATTTCATTTTCAACAGGTTAGAATACCTGACCTGACCACTTTTATCAATTGCCTTGATCCTGTACTGGTGTACGGAAGCCAGCAGCCGATCGTCTGTGTAGCTGAATTGAACACCTGAGCGGTTATTCGTAACACCCACCTCACCAATTACCTGGAACTCATTTGAAGTAGGATTCAGGCGCTCTACCTGGTAGCGGATTATATCTCCGCTTTGCATATGATTCCAGCTCAACTGGTGGGCTTTACGAATTGTTTTTCCCTGGAGTTTAACTTTATCAGACAATACGCCTCCGCAGTTTCCGGTTACATTGTAGTAATTGAGTCGTACCAGGCACCCATTGTTTACCGATACCCGGGCCACGTATTCGCCAATACTATTCGGTTCGAGATAGGGTATCATATATTCCCGATCCGTGCTCACCAGCACACTGTCATTCTCCGATAATTTCTGGTACCATTCATAGGTAGCGTTCGGGAAACTTGGTACAGATAAGGTTACGTCTGTATAATAACAATCAGACTGTGCGGTAACTACGATATTCTGAAGAGGAAGTACACTTACATCATTCAGGGTTGCATTGCCGCAATAATCAACCACCCGTAAACGCACCAGGGAATAACTATTGCCATTATTGATATTAAATATAGGACTGGGCTGCGGAGCTGCCACAATAGAAGGACTTGCAGGAACACTTCCAATGATCTCATACATGAAGGGCGGTGCGCCTCCGATTACATTGGCTCCTACACTGAAGGAATTATTATCACACTGGAAAGAAGCCGATTTGTCCAATTGAGGATATTGATACGCACCCACTACTACGGTATCGTATCCTTTGTTTGTACAGCTTCCTGGTAAATTATATTGTACCACATAGGTAGCAGGTTCAAGATCTGTCCATTTATAAACTGCAACGGATCCGGTATTGTAAGGAATATTTACCGCGTTCCCGTTTTTGCGGATAATAGTGGGATTGATAACACCCAGGTTTGAACTAACGGTGATGGTTAACTCAGACGATCCATTCTGATTAGCACCAGAAGGGCATTTTGACAATACCTGCAGGTCACTGCTAAACGTACTCATTACCGGGGTAACCATACTACTGGTAGCGCTTCCGCAATTATCAGTGAGTTCAACTCGGTATTGCTGCGCGCCCGGAAGCATGTCCAGGTTTTCCACGCGGATAGTGGTATTAGCGGTAGTTACCGTTTTCACCAATGAATCAGCCGGATTGTACACATTAACCGTATACGGTCCAAAACCATTACTCACGTTTACACGGATATTGGTTCGGTTAAATTCACAGGAAGGCTGTGCCGTTAACGAAATACCCGGGGATGACCTGCGTACTTCAAAACAACGGTTAATAGTGGTATCATAACAATTATCGCGGATTCCTATACAATAAGAGCCATAAGGAATATTGTTGAATTGACCATTGGTATTGGTGGATATGATGTTATTGGCAGAATCACGCAACGTATAGGTAGGTGAACTAAAATTACTCACCCATTGTACCCGGGCGGTAAATCCCGAACAGGTACGATTGGAATATTGTACAGATCCCGCATTCGGAATATTAGGACTTACTGTAAGGCAACGGGTAATAAGGGTATCGTAACAGTTTACATCATTCTGCACTTCCATACAATAAGATCCGTAAGGAACATTGTTAAACAGCCCGGTTGAATTGGTACCGATTACAGTACCCGCACTGTTCTTTAAGGTAAACTGGGCATTACTGATATTAGTTAACCCATTCAGGCTCATTGTAAAACCTGTACATCCACGGTTTCCTGCCTGCAAGCTTCCAACGGAAGGTATATTGGGCGTAACCGTAATACACCTGCGTATCGTGGTATCATAACAGTTTACATCGTTGCGGATGTCCATACAATAAGAACCATAGGGCAGTCCGGGGAAAATACCTGTTGTATTACAACCGATCAGGGTGTTGGAGGCGTCGTATAAACAATACTGGGCATTGGTAATATTTGTTTGTCCACCTATACTTAAATCAATTGTGGTGCAATTCCTTACCACGCTTAATTGTGAATTTACAGAGGGAGGAATCGGCAATACGGTAAAACAACGCTCAATAGTGGTATCGTAACAACTTGCATCATTGGTAATACGCATACAGTAATTACCGTAGGGGATATTACCAAAATTTCCATTGGTATTGCAGGCAATCTGGACACCCGCCTGGGTAAACAAACAGTACTGTGGATTAGTAAGATTGGTTTGACCGGTAATGCTTACATCAAAATCAGCACATTGGGGGTCTGTTATGGTAACGCTGGCTGCCACTGAAGGTATCAGCGGTTGAACGGTAAAACATCTTCTCAGCGTGGTATCATAACAACCGTCTTTTACTTCAATACAATAAGCTCCATTGGCCAGGTTAGGGAAGGTTCCGGTTGTATTGCAAGCTACCTGTACACCAGCACTGTTAAACAAACAGAAATTGGGGCTGGTGAAGTTTACAAGACCACTTACTGAAGCTGTAACAAGGTTACAATCTATTCGGCTCAGGTTTACATTCGGATTCAGGTTTAATACCGGTTGTGTAAGGGTAAAGTTCCGGGTTATGGTAGTATCAAAACAATTATCCCGGATAGTGATCGAATAGGTGCCCTCCTGAATACCGGGGAATATACCGGTAGTGTTACAACCAACTTCTACATTGCTGCTATTAATTAAACAATAGGTCGGGTTGTTCAGGTTCACCTGGCCGGTTATAGTAGCAGTGAAACTGTTACAGGATTGAAAACTGGTTAAAACAGCATTGGCAACGGCTGGTATCTGGTTATCGGACCAATTTACGCTTCGTACATTTCCGCAGGCATCTTTTACAACCAGCCTTACCGACCTGCGAGATTCGAGGTCATAGGTAAACTGGTAGCTGGAATACCAGGCGGTATCGCCCGGGCTGTTAACTGCACCATATTGAAAACTGTTAAATACCGGGTTATTGGTATTGGAGTTTCCCCTTGAATCGCGCACGCGCAGTTCGAAATTCCCATCGCGGCAATTTACTCTTGCACCGCTGTGGTATTCGATCCACCAGTCGTAGGATAATACATTAACCCGACGGGTTTGAATGCCGCCACAGGAATCCTTTAGTTCAATAGCGTATTCGCCACCCGGAAGCCCCGTAAAAATACCGGTAGAATTAGAGGTGCCGACTCCTGCCGGAGAGGGTGCTACAATGGTAAAGGTATACGGAAAGCGACCTCCGGTTTGGTTGGTTACAGTAATGGTAGCATCATTGGCATTAGCACAGGTTACATCGGTTTTAACCAGGTTAAAACGCGGATCTTCATAGGTACCCGGTACTATAATATTTAATCTTTCAGCAACACAATTGGTGGTTACATCCTGCACCATAACGGTATAGGTTCCGGCAGAGAGTCCACTAATAGTTGCTGAAGAAGTATAGGGGGTGTTGATGGGACCAACAACCCTATAATTATAATTGCCGCTACCACCTGAAGCTGTAACAGTGATGGTACCGGTAGCCATACACCTGGACTCCTGCGATACCGCAGAATTCACAGTAAGGGAACAAGCCTGGGCCTGTATCTCCTGGTAATGAATAAGGCTGTAAAGAATGGTAAGGAGTAGGTAGAGTTTTTTCATAGACGGATTTGGATTCACGGATATAACGTCAAAAATCTAACTACCATCGATGAAAAGAAAGCTTTTGTCGAAAATTTCGACGAATGGATACCTATATTGAGTAGTAGTACCTACCGGTTGTAGAAGTTTTACTATAATACGCTACTTGTTTCTGTAAAAAAACACCCCCTGTTTGAAATGTTGCATTCAAGCAGGGGGTGCATTAAAGAGTTGCTGAAACAATGTAGTTATGTTTCCTGTACAAAGCCTTTTTTAACGGCATACATTACTAATCCGGCCATTGATTTAGCGCCTGTTTTTGTTTTCAATTTATCACGAATTGCTTCTACTGTTCTGGGACTGATATCTACGATATCGGCAATTTCCTTGGTTGTTTTTTCCTCGCACATTAATTTCAGAATTCTGATTTCTTTTTCTGTTAATTGTGCATCCAATAAATGATCCGGTTCTGTTTTACGGGTTCGCAAACCTGTCAGCAGGGCTTTATTGGTCAATTCATTGAAAAAGAATTCCTGTTCATAGCAGGTCTTAATCGCCTGGTAAATGGTTTCGGAATCAGAATTTTTGGTGAGGTAGGAATTGGCACCGATTTCCATCAGTTTAGAAATCATGGAATGATCGTTATGCATGGAAAGGATAATTACTTTCACATGCGGATTGATCTTCCGGATTTCCGGCAGTGTAGTAATTCCATCCATTATCGGCATCTGAATGTCTAAAAGAATTACATCCGGCTCAATATGTTTGAGCAGGTTTAATAATTGCATCCCATTATCGGCCTCTGCTATCAGCTCCACGTCTCTTTTTGCAGAGAGTGCTGTTTTAACGCCTGCACGAAACAGGGCGTGGTCATCAGCAATAGCTACCTTAATCGGATTGTTCGGATCTGGTTTTTTCATACGGTGAATTTTGCGAATTGGGAAAGGTCATTTTTCGGATCCTTTCGGTTTGCAAGTTGTAAAAATTCCTGAACATTCACTATAGTAGTTCTACGTAAAAAATACCTGTTCGGAAATATACCATTGTAGCAATTTTCCATAAATTTAGCCATTTTACCATCGTAACAATCCCCTTTTACGGTCGAAATTTTACGAATTACGCAGTATTTCCTGTACCCCTTAAATTCAGCAATTCCGCTCTTGTACCCCCAACCCGGTATGCCTACCTTTGTTTCAGAAGTTGATTGACGGGAATCGAAACTCCAACCATCCAATGTCCAGTAACAACCGTCCAGAACTCTTTCAATATCTTATGAAACCGGCGAGACCTAGGTCAATCAACTTCCTTTTCTAAGATCCATGAAAAATCCCGGCATCAGACTTCTTCAACCGGAACCTAATTTACCTGCCCCATTACCCTAATTAAACCGCTCACCCGACTGGGAAACCAGCTCTTTATAGCTTTATGCCTGCTTTGAATGCAACAGGTGCGTAGTAGCGAAGGGGGATTTAAAACCATTTGGCCGAATAAACGGAGTGAATGTTTATGAAATCAGCAGCCAACCTTCTAGGTTTACTTAATTCCATGGAGCATTACAAGGCAGGCTTTTTTTAGTTAAAAAAAAAGGTGCAGCGATTAGCTGCACCTTACTATTTATTTCCTGATTAGGATTAGGCACCTTCACCTTCTCCACCTTCCAGCTTCTTCTTGAGTTCAGCCAGTACACCCAGATCACCCAAGGTAGCTTTTTCCACCTTGCTCTGGATATTCTTAACCGCTTTCTTGGTTTTGTCTGCTTCAGCTTTTGCTTCTTTCTTAATCGCTTCTCTTTCTTCAGCTTTTCGCAACTTCCCAAGTGCGGGCATGACTAACTACAATACGCTTTTCGTTCCGGTCGAATTCAATTACCAGGAACTGGTTGGTTTCCTCTGCATTTACTGAGCTACCATCTTCTTTTGCAAGGTGACGGTTAGGCGCAAATCCTTCAAGGCCGTAGGGCAATTGAACAATAGCTCCTTTGTCATCCTTACGGATTACAGTTCCTTCATGAATGGTTCCTACAGCAAAGGTATCTTCCAGTGCATTCCATGGATCTTCTTCCAGTTGTTTATGTCCAAGTTGCAGTTTCCGGTTTTCTTTATCAATTCCGAGGATGATGATATCGATTTTCTCTCCAACTTTCGTGTACTCAGAAGGATGATTGAATCGTTTCAGCCAGCTCAGGTCACTGATATGAATCATACCACCAATACCTGGTTCCAGTTCTACAAATACGCCATAAGGAGTAATGTTTTTCACCAGACCGCTATGACGGCTTTCAACAGGGAATTTGTTTTCGATTTCATTCCAGGGATCGGGTGTCATTTGCTTGATGGAAAGACTCATCTTGCGCGCATCCTTATCCAGGGTAACGATTTTCGCTTCGTATTCATCTCCCAGTTTGAAGAATTCTTTGGCATTGATTGGCGTATTAGCCCATGTGATTTCACTCACGTGAACCAATCCTTCCACACCTGGCATAATTTCCAGGAATGCTCCGTAGTCTTCAATATTAACCACTTTACCTTTTACCACGTTGTTTTCAGTAACGTTTTCAGGCAGCACATCCCAAGGATGAGGGGTCAGTTGTTTCAGGCCCAGGCTGATTCTTTTCTTGTCGTCGTCGAAATCCAATACTACCACATTCAGTTTCTGGTCCAGCTTCAACACCTCGGAAGGATGGTTGATTCGGCCCCAACTGATATCGGTAATATAAAGCAGTCCGTCCAAGCCACCGAGGTCCATGAACGCACCGAAATCGGTGATATTCTTGATAGTACCTTCGAGTACCTGGCCTTTCTCCAGTTTGCCCATGATCTCTGCACGTTGTGCTTCGATATCGCTTTCGATAAGCGCTTTGTGAGATACCACCGCATTTTTGATGGCTTCGTTCACTTTAACCACTTTAAACTCCATGGTTTTACCAACAAACTGATCGTAATCAGTAACTGGTTTAACATCGATCTGAGAACCTGGCAGGAAGGTTTCCATACCAAATACATCCACGATAAGACCACCTTTGGTTTTGCTGGTAACCGTACCGGTAACAATTTCGCCAGTTTTATGAACTTCAACGATTTTTTCCCAGGCACGTGTAATGCGGGCTTGTTTACGGCTCAGGTGCAGATGACCCTGACGGTCTTCTTTCTCTACCACCATAACTTCCACTTCATCACCGATCTTTAATCCCTGCAGATCACGGAATTCATTCAATGAAATCAGACCATCACTTTTGAATCCGATATTCAGTACAACGTCGGTTTTGGTTAAACCAACCACAGCACCTTTAATCAGTTCTCCGTCGGTGATAGTTACGAAAGTGGCTTCGTATACTTTGTCATACTTGGCCTTTTCTTCCGAATTATAGGAAGAAACATTGCGCTTGTCGATGCTCCAGTCGAAATCATCATGGGCTGTAGCTTCTGCAACAGGCGCCTCAGGTGCAGTTGTTGTCGCTGTAGTTGCTTCTGCGGGTGCAGCAGCAGACTCCTGATCATCAGCGTTTAATTGTTTAGCAAAAATGTTTTGAAACATAAAGAATTCCCGATGGTTTTATTCGGGCCTGCAAAGATAGGCAAAATCAGCTTCCCACCTGTCTTTTGGGCTATTTTTTAACGATGGATCTAGCGGCCAGCCAGCCGCTTGTCCAGGCATGTTGAAAATTAAACCCACCCGTTATACCATCCACATCCAATACCTCCCCGGCAAAATACAGCCCCGGATGCAGGCGGCTTTCCATCGTAGCCGGGTTTACTTCTGCCAATTGAATTCCACCCGCGGTTACAAATTCTTCTTTAAAGGTGGTTTTACCCTTCACTTCCAATTCCATGGCACACAGCAGTTTTACAAGTTTGTTTTGCTCTTTGGCTGGTAATTCTCCCCATTTTTCATTTCCCTGAGCACCAGCCTCTGCCAGCAGGTACTCCCAAAACCGCTGCGGCAGGCCAAATGGATTTCGGTTGATGAGTTTCTGGGCGCCTTTTTCATTTCTGAATCCCCGGATAAATTCCAGCAGATTTTGCTCATGGTATGCCGGCACCCAGTTAACCAGCATCGTAAAATGCCAGTTCCTTTCTGCCAGCAACCTGGCTCCCCAGGCGCTTAACTTCAACACAGCCGGCCCGCTAAGCCCCCAATGTGTTATTAATACGGGTCCTTTTTCCACCAGTTTGGTACCGGTTATTTTCACCTGAACCGGTTCCACTACCACCCCCATCAGGGAGCGGATCGAATGCCCGGGCAAATTAAATGTGAAAAGAGAGGGTACCGGATCTTCCAGGCTATGTTTGGTGGTTTTCAGCCAATTAAACTGGCTGCTTTTAGGATATCCTCCGGAAGCCACGCAAACGGCCTGGGCAGGGAGCGACCCTGAATTGGTTACTACCTTCCAGCCGTTCGCGGTTTGCTCCAGAGCCAGCACTTCCTGGTTCAGGCGAACCTGCACACCATGTATGCGGGCCTGTTCCAACAAACAGTCAATAATCGATCCCGAATCATCCGACACCGGAAACATGCGGCCATCCTCCTCCGCCTTTAGAGCCACCCCTCTTTTTTCAAACCACTGAATGGTATCTGCCGGGTTAAAATAGCCGAAGCTTTTCTTTACAAACTTTTCCCCTCTCGGGTATTTTTTGGCGAGTTCAGGCACTTTAAAACAGGCATGTGTTACATTACACCTGCCTCCTCCGCTGATCCGCACTTTTGATAATAACTTCGACGATTTTTCTAACAAGATCACGGTCATGGATGGATCCATTGCAGCTGCATTAACGGCGCAAAAAAAGCCCGCTGCGCCCCCACCAATTACGACAAGTGTTCGCTTATCCATACCCTCAAAAATACAGGAATAGCCTGCATCAATTGCAGGAAGCCGGCGGATAATAGGAATCATAAAAAAACATGGAACGAAGTTCGGGGGCGCGGCAATTATCTATTTCCGCAGGCATCAGGTCCTCCACCAGGAACCGCAGCATCTCTGTCCAGGATAAATCTTCCCGGAAAACAACGTCAATCGAATTTTCGTCCAGGATCGCCAGCAAACGTTCCGCTTCCTGCACAACTTGCTTTTCTGACCGGGCTAAAGAAAGATCAGGCAGCTTGGGACGCCCAATATACTGGTGAACAACCGTGCTGCCAGCACCCGACTTCCCTTCCACCGATAAGACCATTTTTAGAAACAAATTTTCCATCTCCGGGCTTAAATCAGTAGCAATATAAACCTGCGCACCATGCTCTACCTGCAAACGGATCCGCATCAGCTCATTTTCTATCCTCAATTGCTTATGCGGATCCTCATTAAATGAGGGTCCCTGCTCAGTTTTTTTCATGCTTCCCTGGTTTACTGTTTTGAATAGGTTTCCAGGTGTAAACATGGGAATAATAAAAAACCTGGTCAGGAGTGAAATCACCCTAATTGACCAGGTTATACAAACAGGTGCTTACTGCAGCCGGCATTTAAGAGAATAAGTTCGGGTTCGCTTTTTCAGCTGCCTCAATGGCTGTAAAGCTTGACAAGATATCTGCCTTGCCCCGGCGAACACAAATGGTGTGCTCAAAATGGGCGGCCGGTAATCCGTCTTTTGTTTTTACCGTCCAGCCATCGTCGTCGTACCAAACTTCTTTTACACCCATATTAATCATGGGTTCAATAGCAATTACCAACCCATCCTTCAATTTGGCACCGCTGCCTCTTCTTCCATAATTGGGAACCTGTGGTTCTTCATGCAGATGGCGTCCCAATCCATGCCCTACCAATTCTCTCACCACCCCGTATTTATGCTTTCGTTCAGCAAAATCCTGGATAGCAAATGAAATATCCCCTACCCTGTTTCCTGCCACTGCTTTTTCGATACCCAGGTATAACGACTCTTTGGTTACCTGCAGCAGTTTTTTAACATCCTCGGCTATCGTTCCGATAGCAAATGTGTAGGCACTATCTCCATGAAAACCATTTTTGTAGGCCCCGACATCCACAGAAACGATATCACCTTCCTTTATCGGCCAATCGTTTGGGAACCCATGCACTACCGCGTCATTTACACTAATACAGCAGGTAAAGGGAAAGCCCTTGTAGTTTTTAAAAGAAGGAACCGCTCCATGATCCCGGATAAACTGTTCCGCCAGCTGATCCACCTCTAAGGTTGTCATACCAGGCCGTATGGATTTGGCTACCTCTTCCAGGGTGGCACTTACCAACAAACTGCTTTCCCGGATTAATTCAACCTCTGCACTTGTTTTATAGTATATCATGCGCTAAAAAAAAATTCCCGGCAAAGGTAATCCTTTACCGGGAGTTAATAAATCTATACAGTGTTCAACTTAAATAGTAGTAGTACTTACTGCCTGGCGCCCCTGTATCCTGCCACTTTTCATGAGGCCGTCATACTGGCGCATCAATAATTGGGTTTCAATTTGCTGCAGGGTATCCAATACAACGCCCACCATAATCAAGAGGGAAGTTCCTCCAAAGAAGGAAGCAAATCCCTGGGTAATTCCGAGGCGCTGGGCAAAGCCGGGCAGAATACCTACCAGCGCCAGTAAAATTGCGCCAGGTAACGTAATCCGGTCCATAACACTACCGATATAATCGGCTGTTTCCTGGCCGGGTTTTACCCCCGGGATAAACCCGTTATTTCTTTTCAGGTCTTCCGCAATTTGCTTCGGGTTAAAGATCAGGGCAGTATACAAAAACGTAAATCCAATAACGATGACAGCGTAAATTACCATATGCCAGGCATTCTTCGGATCGGAGAATATCCTTGCAATACCCTGTCCAGAGTCAAAACTGGTATAAGAAAACAGGGTCGGCAGGAACATAATAGCCTGCGCAAAGATGATAGGCATTACACCGGCGCCATTAACCTTTAGTGGAAGAAACTGCCGGGCGCCGCCGAACTGTTTGTTTCCGATGATCTGTTTGGCATATTGAACCGGAATTTTCCGTACACCCTGTACCAGTACAATCAGTCCCATGATAATAGCAATCAATACCGCTATCTCAATTACGAATACCAGCAAACCACCGCTTCCCCGGTTACTTTTGGCAGCCCATTCCTGGATAGCCGACTGTGGTAAACGGGCAAGGATACCTACCATGATAATAAGAGAAGTACCGTTTCCAAGGCCCTTATCCGTTATCTTCTCACCCAGCCACATTACAAACAGGGTACCTGCCGTAAGTACAACGGTTGTAGAGATCCAGAAATACGGAGAATAGGAGGCTAATAATGCCGGACCGTTTACCTGGTTCAGGTAAGCCACGTAAGCACCTGCCTGCACTGCAGTAACTGCAACGGTGAGGTAGCGGGTCCATTGATTAATTTTTTTACGGCCACTCTCTCCTTCTTTCTGTATTTTCTGCATCTGTGGAACCAGGATGGTCATCAGCTGCATGAAGATAGAGGCAGAGATATAGGGCATGATACCCAATGCAAAGATGGATGCCTGTGAAAAAGCACCTCCGGCAAATGCGTCGATCAGGCCAAGGGCTCCTGATTTTGCAGTTTCGGTATCAATTTTGTTAGGATCCAGACCGGGCAATACGATATGCGCCCCGATCCTGTAAATCAGAATAAGCAGCAGTGTGGTTATGATCTTACTTCTTAACTCTTCAATGCTCCAGATATTCTTCAGCGTCTGAATTAATTTCTTCACGGATTTCTGAGATTTAAGTGAGCCTCCAATAAAAAAGGACGCATTTTTCCAATGCGTCCGGCAAGATAAAGAAAATTACTTTACAATTTCAATTGTTCCACCAGCCGCTTCAATAGCTGCTTTAGCCTTCTCACTGGCAGCGTTCACTTTAAAACTCAGCTTAGCCTTCAGCTCGCCTGTTCCAAGCACTTTCACGTAATCTGTATGAGCGATCAGTCCGTTTATGTAGAGTGTTTCCAGGTTGAATTCAGTCAGGTTGTATTTTTCAGCCAGCTGCTCAATTTGACCCAGGTTGAAAACTTTGTATTCTACGCGGTTAATATTGGTAAATCCACGTTTAGGAACACGACGTTGGATAGGCATCTGGCCCCCTTCGTGTGCACGTTTAGATTTATAACCTGCACGGCTTTGTCCACCTTTATTACCTTTTGTAGAAGTTCCACCTTTACCGGAAGCTTCCCCACGACCTAATCTTTTTTCTCTGTGCGTTGCGCCTTCTGCGGGCTGTAAATTGTGCAGTTTCATGTTTTTTTGATTTTAAACTTTCGGGGAATCACCCCTCGCATAATAGTAACTAGTAAACGAATAAAACGAAACAGTGAATGGCGACTATTCTAAGCAGTTCACCATTCACTATTCAATCTTTAGGCTTCTTCCACCTTTAACAGGTGTTCCACCTTACGTACCATACCCAGGATCTGAGGGGTAGCTTCTACCTCGCGAGAGGCGTTCAACTTTCTCAGGCCAAGTGCCTGAAGGGTCAGTTTTTGACTTTCAGGACGGTCGATGGCACTTTTAACTTGTGTGATCTTAATCTTTTTCATCTCAATAGTAATTGGGAGATTATCCATTAAATACTTTCTTCAGGCTAACAGTACGGGTTTTAGCAACCTGTACGGGCTCTTTCAGGGTAGCCAGGGCCTTAAAGGTGGCTTTTACCACGTTATGTGGATTTGCAGAACCCAGGCTTTTTGCCAAAACGTCGGTGATGCCTGCACTTTCCAATACTGCCCGCATACTACCTCCGGCAATTACACCGGTACCGTGTGCGGCAGGCTTGATCAATACCTTAGCAGCGCCTTCTTTAGCCAGCTGATCATGGGGAATGGTTCCATGCATAACCGGAACTTTGATCAGGTTCTTTTTAGCGTCTTCAATTCCTTTAGTGATAGCTTCCTGAACTTCTTTGGCTTTACCGAGTCCGTGACCTACCACACCATTTTCATTTCCTACCACAACCAGTGCAGAGAAACTGAAAGCACGGCCACCTTTGGTAGTTTTTACAACACGATTGATTGCAACTACTTTCTCCTTGAGCTCAAGGTCACCGGCTTTTACTTTATTTAAAATTACTTGTGCCATTTATTGCAGAAATTAAGTTGAGTTTAGATGATTTGGTACGATGAATTAGAATTGAAGTCCTCCTTCACGAGCACCATCTGCCACTGCTTTAATACGTCCATGGTAGAGACGACCACCACGGTCAAACACAACAGCACTAAGACCTAGAGCGGTAGCTTTTGTAGCAATAGCAGCACCCAATAATTTGCCCTTTTCAGTTTTAGTAACTTTTTGTGCGGCAATATCCTTATCGCGGGTAGAAGCCGCAGCCAGGGTAACGCCATTTTCATCGTCAATCAATTGCACATATGTTTCAGCATTGCTGCGGAAAACTGACAGACGAGGTTTCTGAGCAGTACCAGCTACTTTTTTACGGATGCGGTACTGAATCTTCTGTCTTCTGATTGATTTCGTTTCCATTTATTGTTATTTATACCTCCGATACTGCCGGAGAAATTGAATAATTTTTGATTAGCTAAATCCTGGCTTTTACTTATTTACCAGCAGATTTACCAGCTTTCTTACGAACCACTTCACCCACAAAACGCACACCCTTGCCTTTGTATGGTTCAGGTTTACGCAAACTGCGGATTTTAGCAGCCACCTGACCAAGCAATTGTTTGTCTACACCTTCCAGGATAATCTTAGGGTTCTGTCCTTTTTCAGTAAGGGTAGCCACTTTAATTTCACTGGGAATTTCAAAAATGATATTGTGAGAATAACCCAGCGCCAGGTCCAGCGTATTGCCGGTATTAGCAGCTTTGAAACCCACACCTACCAATTCCATCTGTGTTTTAAATCCTTCAGTAACACCTTTTACCTGGTTAGCCAGTAAAGCGCGGTACAGCCCGTGCATGGCACGGTGACGGATCTGATCAGTAGGGCGTTTGATCAGCACTTCGTTATTAACAACTTCCACGATGATATCACGATCAATCGCTTGCTTCAGTTCCCCTTTGGGACCTTTTACCGTAATCACATTATCCTTTCCTACGGTTACAGTAACTCCGGAAGGAACAACGATGGGTTTTTTACCTATACGAGACATGTCAAAAAATTGAGTGGTTATTCAAATGATTGGTGATCGGTCAGACGGGTATAGGACGCCTTAATGTATCAACAACCAGTTATATATGAATTGCGCAATGTTGCCATTGCGCAATAATTTATTAATAAATGTAGCAAAGTACTTCACCGCCTACATTCTGCGATTTCGCTTCCTTATCGGTCATTACTCCTTTGGAAGTAGAAAGAATCGCAACACCCAAACCGTTCTTTACACGAACAAAATCGGCTGGTTTTGCATACTGGCGTAAACCAGGACGGCTAACACGCTCCAGGCTCTGGATAGCGGGTGTTTTGGTAGCGGGATCGTATTTCAGGGCGATTTTGATCAGCCCCTGTTTGCTGTCTTCTTCAAATTTGTATTTCAGGATATATCCTTTATCGTACAAAATTTCAGTGATACGCTTTTTCAGGTTAGAAGCAGGAATCTCCACAATTCTGTGACCAGCCATCTGAGCATTACGGATGCGGGTCAGGAAGTCTGCTATAGGATCAGTAACCATTGTCTTAAATAAGTTTGTTTGATAATTGATTTACAATGCGATATCCTATCTGATATCTACAATTTAATTGTTCCTGCTGGATCAACTATTACCAGCTGGCTTTCTTAACACCAGGAATCTTTCCAGCCAGGGCCATATCGCGGAAGATAACCCTTGACAATCCGAAATAGCGCATATAACCTTTCGGACGACCAGTCAACTGGCAGCGATTCTTCAAACGAACGGGAGAAGCATTTTTTGGAAGGGCATCCAAGGCCTGGTAATCACCTGCTTCTTTCAGCGCTGCGCGCTTTTCAGCAAATTTAGCTACCATCGCTTCTCTTTTCCTTTGTCTGGCTTCTACTGATTTTTTTGCCATATTAAAAATTAAAAAGTATTCTTTATTAAGCGTTTTCGCCTTTTCTGATATTTTTGAAAGGCATTCCCATTTCTTTCAGCAATTCATACGCCTCTTCATTGGTATTCGCAGTAGTTACAAACGTAATATCCAATCCTGTGATCTTATTTACTTTATCGATATCGATCTCCGGGAAAATGATCTGCTCGGTAACACCCAGGGTATAATTACCACGGCCATCGAACGCTTTTTCGCTGATACCTTTGAAATCACGCACACGGGGCAGTGAAACAGAGATCAGGCGATCCAGGAATTCATACATTTTCTCACCGCGCAGGGTAACACGTGCACCAATGGGCATGTTTTTACGCAGTTTGAAGTTCGAAATATCTTTTTTGGACATGGTAGCAACAGCTTTCTGACCAGTAATGGTAGAAAGTTCTTCTACGGCAATGTCTACCAGTTTCTTATCCGCCACAGCGCCATTAACGCCACGGTTCAGACAGATTTTGGTGAGTTTGGGTGCCTGCATAACAGTGCCATAACCAAACTTTTTCATTAAGGCAGGTACAACTTCCTTTTTGTACTTATCTGCCAGACGCGGAGTATATTTAACGGTACTCATTACTTAATTACCTCCCCTGATTTTTTAGCAACACGAACTAATTTTCCAGCTTCACGGGTACGCTTAACTTTAGTTGCGGCACCAGCTTTAGCATCCCACAACATAATGTTGGAGATATTGATGGCAGCTTCTTTCTTAACAATACCACCTTTGGTATTCTGGGCAGAAGGTTTTGTGTGTTTGGTGATAATATTAACACCTTCCACAATTACGCGGCCTTCATCCACCAGAACTTCCAAAACCTTGCGAGGTTTCTTCAGATCTTTGTCGTCGCCGGTAATAACTACCACCGTGTCGCCCTTTTTAATGTTGTATTTCGCTTTGAATCTTGTGCTCATGTAGATTCTATTTATCTAGTTATCACTATTGTTTGGTGCCCGTGCTCCCAATCGGGGGCGCAAAGGTACGATTATAATACTTCCGGAGCAAGAGAAATAATCTTCATATATCCCTTGTCGCGCAATTCTCTTGCTACAGGTCCGAAAATACGTGTACCACGAGGTTCATCAGAGTTGTTCAACAACACTACTGCGTTGTCGTCGAACCGGATGTAGGAACCATCTTTGCGGCGCAGCTTGTTTTTGGTCCGTACAATTACCGCTTTGGTAACCGTACCTTTTTTAATACCGCCTGCAGGAATGGCATCTTTAACAGTAACCACAATCTTATCACCGATTTTGGCATAGTCCTGGCCGCTGTTTCCCAACACGCGGATTACCAGCACTTCTTTAGCTCCACTGTTATCTGCTACATTCAGTCTGCTTTCTTGCTGAATCATCTTAAATTAATTTATTCAATTAGTAATGTAAAACAGAGGGATTACTTCACTTTTTCCACGATCTCTACCAGTCTCCAGCGTTTAGTTTTGCTGAGTGGACGGGTTTCCATAATCCGGACCATATCGCCTATGCTGCACTCGTTTTTTTCGTCGTGCGCATGAAACTTAGTGGTCTTTTTTACGAACTTACCGTAGATGGGGTGTTTCACCTTTCTTTCAACGCAACAGTAACGGTCTTTTCCATTTTGTTGCTGGTTACTACACCAATCCTTGTTTTACGCAAATTTCTTTCAGCCATTGTTATCTTTTTAGCTTATTCGCTTTTTGAATACACCTGGACTACCCAATCAGGCAGTGGCCAGTTTTTTGGTTAATTCCGTTTTCAGGCGGGAAATATCCCTGCGAAGTGAACGAATGCTCATCGGATTCTCCAGTGGAGTGATCGCATGAGCGAACTCCAGCTTCTTCAGACGCAGTTCATCTTCCTGGATGCGAGCCTTGAGATCTGCCAAACTCATGTCTTTCAGGTTGGCTGCGAAATCGGTCTTCTTTGACATCGTATGGTCGATTTTTTTGTTATTAGCTTAGGATTGCAATTCGCGACGAATTACAAACTTTGTTTTGATCGGCAATTTCTGAGCAGCCAGTTCCATAGCGGCTTTGGCAGTTTCTTCAGATACACCATCGCATTCAAACAGAATACGACCGGGCTTTACCACAGCAGCCCAATGATCCGGGTTACCTTTACCTTTACCCATCCTTACTTCAGCAGGCTTTTTGGTAACAATTTTATCAGGAAAAATGCGGATCCAGACATTCCCTTCCCTTTTCATGGAACGGGTCATTGCCTGGCGGGCACTTTCAATCTGGCGGTCGGTCATCCACACTGTTTCCAAT
>NZ_LUKG01000006.1:81293-89841 GCF_001601815.1 Flavihumibacter sp. CACIAM 22H1 | reverse complement strand
GTTTTGCATTGCCTTTTACAGGCATTTTCTGCATCTTCCTGTGTTTTGTTCTTTTTGGCTGTAACATCTTATATTAATTTGTCAATGTTCTTTAAAATTCAATACCTACATCTCTCCGCTCAATTCCGCTTATCCACGGCGCCTGTCACCTCCACGGCCACCGCCACCGCCTCTTCTGTCTCCACCGCGATCGCCACCACCCCGACGGTCATCACCGCCACGGCCTTCTCTGCGATCACCCATCGGTCCGCCTTCTTTTCCGCTAATAATATTCGGATTCAGGTCACGCTTAGCCAGTACTTCTCCTTTACAGATCCATACTTTAATACCAATTTTACCATACACAGTCAGTGCAAACACATTGGCATAATCAATGTCCATCCGCAATGTATGCAGCGGCGTACGACCTTGTTTGATTTCTTCAGAACGGGCAATCTCCGCACCACCCAAACGACCGCTAACCTTTACCTTAATTCCTTCAGCACCCATACGAAGTGCAGAAGCAATGGCCATTTTAATAGCACGTTTGTAGTTGATCCTGTTTTCAATTTGTTTAGCGATGGTATCACCTACGATGTTAGCATCCAGTTCAGGGCGACGAATTTCCAGGATATTGATCTGCACATCATCTTTTCCAGTCAGCTTCTTCAATTCTTCCTTGATACGATCTACCTCATTACCACCTTTTCCTATGATGATACCAGGCTTGGAAGTATGAATAGTAATGATCAACTTGCCAAGGGTACGCTCAATAACAATTTTAGAGATTCCTCCTTTGTTAATACGCGCCATCAGGTAGGTCCGGATCTTATGATCCTCAATCAACTTGGTTGAGTAGTCTTTTTTACTGCCAAACCAGTTGCTTTCCCAACCGCGGATGATTCCCAACCTTGCACCAATAGGATTTGTTTTCTGACCCATTTGTTTGGTATATTAAGTTTATACGATTGATTATTTAGTATCTACAACTACAGTTACGTGATTGCTCCGTTTGCGAACACGATAACCACGACCCTGCGGAGCCGGACGCATACGCTTCAGCGTTCTTGCACCGTCAACAAAAATGGTTTTTACAACCAATTGGGTCTCATCACCACCTTCATTAGACTGTTTCCAGTTGCTGATGGCACTTACTACCAGTTTGCGCAAAGGAACAGCGGGATGCTTGGCATTGTGTTCCAATACCGCCAGCGCCTTTTCTACTTCCATTCCACGAACCAGGTCAGCCAATAAACGCATTTTTCTGGGCGAAGTGGGGTAATTTCTCAGTTTAGCTACTGCTTCCATTTTTATAAGATTCTGTAACCCGCCGTACCTTATGCAAAGGCGGACTATTTGTTAATTACATTTTTTTGCTTGAGTGTCCCTTGAAGTTACGGGTAGGCGCAAATTCACCTAATTTATGACCAACCATAAACTCCGTCACATATACCGGGATGAATTTGTTGCCATTGTGCACCGCAAAAGTGTGCCCAACAAAATCAGGTGTAATAGTAGAACGGCGACTCCAGGTTTTAATAACTCCTTTTTTGGATTTGCCTTCGGTCATATTCATCACCTTCTGCTCCAGTTTTACGTCAACGTAAGGACCTTTTTTAATTGAACGAGCCATATCTAAATTTTAGAATGCTGATTGATGATTGTAGATTATTTACTGGCTAACTTCTTACCATTCTTGCGTTGGATAATCAGTTTATCAGAGCCTTTATGCTTACGGGTTTTCAGACCTTTCGCATACTTACCTGTTCTGCTTCTCGGATGTCCGCCGGATGCACGACCTTCACCACCACCCATCGGGTGATCAACGGGGTTCATCGCAACACCACGGTTACGCGGCTTAATACCTTTCCAACGATTTCTACCAGCCTTACCCATACTCTGCAGGTTATGATCACTGTTAGAAGCTACTCCTACAGTTGCATAACAGTTGATCAATACTTTTCTCAGTTCACCAGAAGGCATTTTCAATACAGCGTATCTTTCTTCCTTGTTGCTCAGCTGGGCAGATGTACCTGCACTACGTGCAATCTTTCCACCCTGGCCTGGCTGCATTTCAATATTATGAACCACGGTACCAAGCGGCATGTTTTTCAACATCAGAGCATTCCCCAATTCAGGAGCAACCGCATCACCGCTGATTACTTCAGCACCTACCTGCAACCCCTGCGGCGCAAGGATATAACGTTTTTCACCATCTGTATAATTCAACAGGGCAATAAAAGTGGTACGATTCGGATCATACTCGATAGAGGCAACTTTTGCCGGGATATCTTTCTTATTCCGTTTGAAATCAACCAGACGATACATTTTTGCATGACCGCCACCAATGTAACGCATACTTCTGCGTCCCTGGGCATTCCGGCCACCGGTTCCTGCTTTCTTCTCTACCAGGCTTTTTTCCGGCTCATTGGTAGTAATTTCAGCGTACGCATTTCCAATTCTCCAGCGCGTACCTGCTGTCATTGGTTTATACTTTCTTAATGCCATCTTCTTATTTTTTCTGCGAACTTTTCAGCGTCGCACTACTTTAATAATTTAATTTTCTTACCGTGGGATCCCACTCGGGGTCCAGGTTTGCTTACACTGCACCGTACAGATCAATGGTTTCGCCTTCTGCAACAGTAATCAATGCTTTTTTGTAAGCAGATTTACGTCCCTGAATAAATCCTGCTTTGGTAAAACGGGTTTTATTCTTACCAGGAATTACGGCCGTATTTACGTCTACCACTGTAACACCATAAAAGGATTCAATGGCCTTTTTGATTTCCAGTTTGTTCGCCTTCCTGGCAACCTTGAATGCAAAACGACGCAGACTTTCCTGCTGGGCATTTGCTTTCTCCGTAAGGATCGGTTTTATTAAAACTTCAGAAAGTTTCATTTCTTTCTATTTAGAATGTAATTATTAAGCGTTTTCTTCAACCTCTGCTTCAGTAAATACTTTGGCAGCACTTTCACTCAGAACCAATACCTGTGCATTTACAATATCATAGGTATTCATATCACTGAGCAGGGTAGCATTCACAGCAGGAATGTTACGAACACTCAGGTACAGGTTCTCACCATCTTCCGGCAAAATATAAAGGGCTTTTTTACCTGTAATATTCAATGCCTTCAGAACACCGGTGAATGTTTTGGTTTTAGGAGCATCCAGTTTGATGTCTTCCAGTACCACTATGGCACTTTCTTTTGCTTTATAAGCCAGTGCAGACATCTTGGCCAGGTCCTTTACCTTACGGTTCAGTTTAAAACTGTAATCGCGGGGTTTAGGTCCGAAAATGGTACCACCACCTTTATACAAAGGGTTCCGGATATTACCTTTACGGGATCCGCCGGTACCTTTTTGACGGTGCAACTTACGGCTGGCACCTTTAACCTCCATCCGGGTCTTTACCTTATGTGTACCCTGGCGCTGAGCAGCCAGAAATTGCTTTACAGAGAGGTAGATTACGTGATCATTCGGTTCAATCCCGAAGATCTCTTCCGGTAACTCAATGGTTCTTCCGGTCTTCTGTCCTTGTATATTTAAAACATCTACTTGCATCGTACTTCAGATTAATTGGGTTACTTCTGGATAAAAACAATGGAACCATTGTGGCCAGGAACTGAACCACTCACCAGGATATAATTCTTTTCAGGAAATACTTTCAGAATTTGAAGGCCTTTCATTTTCACACGTTCATTACCCATGCGACCAGCCATCCGCATTCCCTTCATTACACGGGATGCATCAGAAGAGTTACCCAGTGAACCCGGAGCACGCTGACGATCGTGCTGACCGTGGGAGGCTTCACCTACCCCACTGAACCCATGGCGTTTTACAACACCCTGAAAACCTTTACCCTTGGTATTACCTACCACATCTACTTTTTCACCTTCCGTGAAAATTTCAGCAGTAATGGTTTCACCAAGTGCCTTTTCTATTGAATAATCGCGAAATTCTGTAACAAAACGTTTGGCAGCAGTTTGTGCCTTGGAGAAGTGATTTGCTTCGGCTTTGGTAGTGTGCTTTTCTTTCTTGTCGCCGAATGCGAGTTGGAGTGCATTGTACCCGTCGGTCTCTTTTGTCTTAACCTGGGTAACGACACATGGACCAGCTTCGATGATGGTACAAGCGGTTTGCTTACCATCGGGACTGAAGATACTGGTCATCCCAATTTTTTTTCCAATAATTCCTTTCATTTAAGTTACCATTTGTGCCGCATGGTTAAAAGGACAATCCACCCTACTCAACTGATACACAGCTGACTTCCAGACCTGCTGGAATGGTGGTGGATGGACTTCAATCCCCGTTTGCTACTGACCTTTTCCGTTTAGTTGGAAGTACCAGTAGTAAACAAACCCTGAACGGCTTGTTCATATTTGCTTTTACTAATTAATGAATGATAAAGGATTTCCTAAAGATTTGCCTTTTCATTCAACCCCAGCGCTCTTTTCCCTGTATAACAGATTGAGAGTTAGGGCAGTTATTTATAAGAACTTGTTTGCTTTTTAAGCTTATTTCGGAGCTGTCTTTAAACAGCCGGCCGTCATGCCTTGATCTCCACTTCTACGCCTGATGGCAGGTCGAGCTTACTCAACGCATCCACCGTACGGGAAGAAGAGGTATAGATATCCAACAAACGCTTGTGCGTACAAAGCTGGAATTGCTCACGGGCTTTCTTGTTTACGTGAGGGGAACGCAATACGGTAAAAATTTTCTTCTGCGTAGGCAGAGGAATAGGTCCGGTTACTACTGCTCCCGTGCTACGTACTGTTTTAACGATCTTCTCAGCAGATTTGTCTACCAGATTGTGATCGTAAGACTGTAATTTGATTCTAATTCGCTGTGACATACCTATTATCCAAAAATTGAATTGGGAGTGCAAAGGTAACGGTCCTTTTATAATCTGCAAAAGTTTTTTCGAACTATTTTAGCGCCTGGTGCGAACAATTAGCCGGTAGAGCAAATAAACAACCAGGCAAAGGCTTAAAACAGCCACCAAAATTGGTAAAAAAACGGCCATAATAGACCCAAGCCCGGCTGCCAGGTGTTCGCCCGTTGCAACCAGCGCATTTCCGGTACCTGCCGTGGTTTTAGTGCTTACCAGCCGTAAAACACTGGTTCCTGCCTGAATGGTACCAGCTACTGCCCCACCCGTTAGAATTCCCAGCCCCCAACGCAGCATCGGGTCCCAATCGGCCACCGGTAAAAAACCGGCCGCCAATAAACTACCTGCACCAATAGCCAATGGCGTGGCTATAGTATCTAACACATTATCAATAAAAGGAATGTAATAAGCGGCTATCTCCAGTACAGAAGCCGTTCCAAAACTTAAAATGGCAGCCCAACTCCCCATCCAGGTTTCTGCCTGCGGAACCGGTAACCAGCCCGCCTTTATGGCAATACTGGCAATCAACAGGGGCAAGAATACCCGGAACCCACAGCAGGCGCTGAGGGCAATTCCAAGCGAAACAGCCATTATCCCGGTAAATGCTTCCATCGAATTATTTCCCGCTTACAAGTACAGGTATGCGGCGGCTTAAATGTACAATCTTTCCCCTGCACCCACTGTCCTTTATTGCTTCAGCCGGAGAAATGGCTTTTCTACCAGGTGATAACTTAAATAGCCGATTAACAAGGTAGCCAGGCAGGCAATTATAAGAAGCAGCGAGGCCGGAAGATGAATCCTATGCACCAATATCCAGATGGGGTAATGAAAAACATAGATCCCATAGGAGTATTTTCCCATGGCAGCCAGCCATTTTGCCTGAAATAGCCGGTTGCAAAAGTCGTTAGACTGCAGCGTATGCAGTACCAGCGATGCCCAGCCTGTTGCAATCAGGGTAAATCCCAGGTATATAATCCAGTTGCTGGAATAGTGGCCATTCCAGTTCCCGGATACAAACAACCCCATAAAATACAGGAAGATAACCGCGGCAATTAATCCCCACCACCTGTTTTGTACCCCCCTCCCTCCTTCACTGAACACAAAATAAAGGGCTGCCCCAATAGCAAACGCATCCAGCCTGCATAGAAAAAAAACATAGCGATACACCTGTTCAAATGCCGGCAACCAACTTTGTGCATAGCTTCTGATAATAATAGCCATTACCACTAACACCCCCAGGTATAACCAACGCGCTCCGTACCTACCAGTCCGTATACCCGCTGTAACATAGGGCCATACCAGGTAGAACTTGGCTTCTACTCCCAGTGACCAGAGCGGCAACAACAATACCATAGCAGGAAAGCCGTCCAAAGCGTACCAGATATCTGTTTGGAACGTCCAGTAATACCACTGGTTTTTGCGAAGAATCTGGTAAGCAGGAGAATCGGCTCCGGACCATACGAGCGGAACAACTATAAAAATGAGGAGAAGACTGAGGAAGCAAGCCGGCACAATCCGTAGTATACGGTTGCGGTAATATGGGTATAATGCAGGAGAAAGCCCGTTTGCCGGATAAAGGGAGCGGGTAATCAAAAACCCGGAAAGCACAAAAAACAAGTCTACCCCCATCCACCCCCAACTCTTGATTATTTCAAAATGATAACAAAGCACCAGCAAAATTGCCAGCCCCCTGAAACCATCGAGCACAGGAATCGTTTTACCTGTCAGCCTGCTTTCATTCATTTGGCACCCGGTGGGCAATGCGTTTGCAAAAAGTTAGTATATAGCTGACTCAGGTGTTCAAATGTACCGGCGCCTTCCGATATACTGTGCGAGCGGTTGGGATAACTCATTAACTGAAACTGCCGGTTGTATTTAATAAGTTCATTGATCAGCATTTCAGCGTTATTGTAATGCACATTATCATCGCCTGTACCATGGATATACAATAAATGCCCCCGGAGATTTTTTGCATACGTAATTGGAGACCCGTTTTTGAAATCCTGCAAGTTCTCCTGCGGAAGGCCCATGTACCGCTCCTGGTAAATATTGTCATAGGTAAGCTGATTGCCTACTGCCGCTACAGAAATACCCGTTTTATAAATTTCAGGATACTGGAAAAGCAGGTTGAGGGTGGCAGATCCGCCGCCACTCCAGCCCCAAACAGCTATTCTTTCCGGATCCACAAAAGACCATTTCAGGATCTCTTTTGCAGCCATTGCCTGATCACGGATATTCACCAGCCCTATTTTCCGGTACACTGATTTTCTCCAGGCCCGCCCTTTGGGTAGAGGCGTACCGCGGTTATCCATACTTATGTAGATGTATCCATCTTCCACCATATTCCCCTTGTAAAGATGATTGAAGCCAGCGCCAAATTCATCTTTTGCCGTTTGCCCCCAGGGTTCTGTGTACACGTAAAAAACAACGGGATATTTTTTAGAGGAATCAAAATTGGAGGGTTTGGCCATCCAGCCATCCATTTCAATTCCATCACCTGTTCGAATCGTAAAAAACGATACCGGGGCCGATTGAGAAGCGGCTTCTTTTACCAGTTCCTGGATAGGCCGGCTGCCACCTATTGCCTGGTGATTTTTTAACTGAATTATTTCCTGTGCCGGCTGCGTATAATGGTTGGAAAAATCATGTTGCGCAAACCTGCAACCCGGTGAAAGGTCATAATAATGCGTACCTGGCTGCCCCGCTGGTGTAACCCGCTCCGCTTCGCCTTTTCCGTCGAGTTTGCTTCGGTAGAGATAACGCTGTGTGGCATTGGATGGGCTGGCCATATAGTAGACGTAATTCCCTTTTTCATCGATCCCTGCAATATCCATCACATCAAAAGCACCTTTGGTAATAAGCTGAACAGTTTTTCCGTCCCTGCTGATGGAATAGAGATGCCGCCAACCGTCTTTTTCGGAAGCCCAAATAAAAGAGGCCCCGTTTTTTATCCAGTCCCAGCCGCCGTTGGTATAGTCCTGGTCCCAGGCAGGCAGAATATCAATCCACGCGCTGTCCTTTTCTGAAAAAACAGGCTTCAGGTCTCCGCTTGTACCATTGGCCAGGTAAATGGTGGAAACCTGTTGTTTGCGATCCAGGTGCTGCATAATCAGTTCAGTGGAGTTGGCCGCCCATTCCATACGGGGAAGATAGGATCCCCATACCGGATCGTCCTGCACCTTCATCCAGTTCAGTTCGCGGTTTTCAATGGATATAACCCCGATCCGGAAAGTGGAAGGTTTTTCCCCTGCAACAGGATATTCTACGGGAATTACTTTCGGGTAAATAGAGTCGGTTGTATTTAGCAGGAGATAATCCCTCGTAACACCTGCATTGATTTGCCAGAAAGCAATTTTTTTACTGTCGGGGCTCCAGCGAAACCCATCCCGGCAAAAAAACTCTTCTTCATACGCCCAGTCGAAGGTGCCGTTAATACGTTTCCTCGTTCCGTCGGTGGTAAGGGGCTGCACCTGCCCGGTTGCTAAATCTTCTACATAGAGATTGTAGTCGCTTACATAAGCCAGCTTTTTACCATCGGGCGACAACTTTGCAAATTGCTGACTGGAAGGAGGTAGTCCTGCACCTGTTTTTTTTAGTTGCCCGTTTTTTCTATCGTACAGGTAATAATCGCCTTTGGTTTCATAGCGCCATACTTTTTTTGTATTGGTAAACAACAACAC
>NZ_LUKG01000006.1:77089-80646 GCF_001601815.1 Flavihumibacter sp. CACIAM 22H1 | reverse complement strand
GTAAACAACAACACCTTATCCTGCTGTTCCGAAAGCGACCAGGATTTAATAACAAGCGGCGCTGCTGCACCTTCAGGTGTAAGCTGAGCAGCACGCAGAAACACCGAATCCTTTGCGCCTGTCAGAGAATAGTATTGAATCTCATTTTTATTGCGGCGAAAGTAGCCGTTGCCATCGGGAGTCCATTGAAGGGGGCCTTGTGCATTAGCCACGCCTGCCACCATTAATACGGTGAATAGTAAAAAAATTCGCATGGATTTATTCTATTGGATCCTGAAGGTAGGGAATCAGGCCCGAATAGGTTCTGCCATCCGCAGTAACTTTATAAACAAGTCGTTCATTCTGCTCCTCCGCTTTTATTTCAAAACGGACGGTATTACCTGCTGAAAGCTGGCTGTGGTAATACTTTTCGAGCCTGCTTCCTTTTTCTGAATACAACTCAATCAAAACTTTTGAATCCTGGTTAGCGGTAACTTCAAGAAACCGTTGCCCCTGCCCACTAACTAGTTTTGCACGGGTTGTATATGATTTCTCATCAACCGGCAATTCCGGTACTGGGGTTAATAATTTCCAGCGTAAAATCCAGCTGTTGGAACAGGTTATAAACTGATGACTCCATCCCAGCAAAAACCGGCCATTTTCAAATGCTTCGTTAACGATCCGGACAGCGGTATACAAATCATTCAGTTGGTGTTTGGAAAGGGTTTGATTGCCAGCCAATACTTCCACCGCCAGATCGTTTAAGGCTTCTACCGTATTATCCGCTCCTAAAACTTCTTTCAGCGACGACGGGAATTTCCAGGAATATACAATACGGTTATCCTCCCCTGCTCCACAGGGCGATAAATAAGCCGTGTTCCCCTGCTGAGCAGGTTTCAACTGTTGTGTTACCAGCCAATTGCCAAATTCTAACCGGAAATCATTCAACAGTTCATTTCCTTGCCTCGAGCGATTTAAAGCCAACGCAAGCAATTGGCGAACCAAGGAACGGTTCATTTCAATGGTACCTGCATCTGCCTGATCTTTCACCACCACCTGGGCGAAGAAGACGGGGTCGTGCACTTTCCCTAATAACAAGGCCTGCAGGGTAATTAGCTGGTCGGCTTTCAGCCGGAATAATTCGGTTCCTTTCCTGGACCGGAGAACGATCTCCTGCCGGTTGGCCCGTTTATCGGCAATACTACCTGCCGGCATACCTGCATACTGATCGGGCAAATAGGTGTTTAACGATACAGGTGTTTTATCACGAAGCGCATGATCATAGTTGTTTAGCACTTCTTCTGCCGGCTGAAACGGCATGGACCAGGAAACGGTTTCAGTGAGCGACTTTTTTTTCAGTATGGAATAATCCTGAACGGATTGGGAAAAGCTGGGATTGCCAAGCAGATAACTGGCTGCAAATACTGCTACGGATGCAATGCTTTGATTGCGGAATAGTTTAAAAGCCATGTCGGTACAATTAGTGAACGGAATAAAAATGACAACTGGCTTTACGGGGATCTTGGGTACGGGGATTAACCAGGATGGTTAGATTAGGAACAGCATTGTCTTTGGTAGGAAAATTGGAGTAGCTATGTAAAAGTACAATTATTGAGAGGATATTGTCAATAGACAGCAAGTGATTTATTAATGCAACATTGTTGCATTAATAGAATATTTTAAAAGAAGTTGCCCGCAGGCAACTTCTTTTAATAAGGCGCATTATTAGTTCTGTCGCTTAATCAGTTTACCTGAGAAGCTAGCGCTATTGGTAGTGACTTTGTAAATAATTGTTTCTGTTCCGCCTGTTTTCGGCACATATACCAGGTTTTTGGTTTCGCCTTTACGCATACTACCCGTGTAGAGCAACTCAAGACGCTGTCCTGCAGTATTGAATACTTCCACCAATACCGGACCGTCTGCATTGGCTTTAACCTGGAAGTTTACACGATCTACAAATGGGTTCGGGAATGCTTTTACTTCGGTAGCAGTTATTTCAGGCTGTGTTTTTGCAGCTAACGATTCATCGGTATTGATTCCATATCCATAACCACCGCCATACCACTGATAGAACGCAGCCGTCCATTTGTAATACCAATAATTAGCACAGTTAACTTCGCGATCAGACCAGCCAATAAAATACCGTCCTTCGTTGAAGGCCTCGTTGATAGCGACTACAGCTTGTTCAATATCTTTTAAACTTACTCCTTCAGGAATGGGACGACCTGTTATGGTAAAACCAGCCAGGCAGAATAAGCCCCAAACGGTTTTATCTTCACCAAGTGCATTTACCACGTTGGAAGGTATGCGCCAGGAATCAATGGCCTTTTTGGAATTACCATTCCAGCCACAATCCAGCATTCTTGGTTTACTGCAGGAAGAGCGGGGATCTCTTGCCTGGGTAACCAGGTAGCGGCCGGCTTCCAATGGAAAATCTTCCAGTACCCTGTCTGGTGTAAGGTTCATGTTCAATGCCAGGGTAATGGTTTCTGCCAGCAAAGTATTGTTGATTTTACCATTTTTAACCGGTGTATTCCAATCTACACTATAGATTCCATCTACGAGCGCATTCTTTCCTTTTCCGGGTAACAGCTTCTGCAGTTTAGCTGCTTCGCTCTGGTAGGCATAGAAATATTTTTCGGTATCCAGGTAACCAAAAAACAGGGTCTGGTAATACATGTTACCCATGCTCATATCTATGATCTCGAGTGAGCTCATATTTTCACCGCCCGGAGTGCAGGAACTTTCTTTGGTATTCCCATAAAAGTCTTGTGTAAAACTGTAGTACAATTCGGGCTTGGCAGGATTGTACACATTCCATTTGAACTTGTTTTTCTTTCTGTCTTTCTTGAATTTATTCCACTTTTTATTCTTTTTATCAAAACCCCATTCATACTCGGTATCCAGGCAATCGTTATCGCCTGATCCCTGTCCGTATTGAGCGGCAACAGGACCCAAGCCAATAAAGAGGGTCAATACCAGTAAGGCAAATTTGCGGAGTTTTGAAAACTGAAAACCGGTTTTCGGTTGTAGCTGACTGTTATTTGAAACAGTCGTGTAGGGGCATGTAAAAGTAATAGCCATATAAGCCAGGTTTAGGTTAAGAAAATATACTGTTCGATATGGCTTTGGAAGGATGCTTGGTACGGAACCTTAAAAAACGTTTCTGGGGATTTTTCAGGAATGGATGAGGAGAACAATCTGGTAGAGGGCATAAAAGTAATTCAGGGCAGTGCATATTGTCAAGAGGGAGGGCCTGAATTATTTATGCAACAATGATGCATAAATGAAAATGGCATAAAAAAACCGGCCGAAGCCGGTTTTACTATTAAGCGTTTACTTTTCCTTTGATTTTTGCAATCACTTCTTCTGCAATATTATTAGGTGCAGGAGCATAGTGAGAAAATTCCATGGTAGAAGAGGCACGTCCGGAAGACAGGGAACGCAATTGCGTTACATAACCAAACATTTCACTCAACGGAACTTTAGCTTTAATAACCTGTGCGTTATTACGGCTATCCATACCTTCCATCATACCACGACGACGGTTAAGGTCACCGGTAACATCACCCATATAC
>NZ_LUKG01000006.1:71864-77064 GCF_001601815.1 Flavihumibacter sp. CACIAM 22H1 | reverse complement strand
GTTAAGGTCACCGGTAACATCACCCATATACTGATCAGGTGTTACTACTTCCACTTTCATGATCGGCTCCAGCAATACTGGTTTAGCTTTACGGGCCGCTTCACGGAATCCTTGTTTTGCACACAATTCGAACGACATGGCATCCGAGTCAACGGCGTGGAAACTTCCATCAAAAATGCGCACTTTCATGCTTACCACAGGATAGCCTGCCAATACGCCGGTGCTCATTGCTGATTCAAATCCTTTCTGAATGGGAGCAATAAATTCTTTAGGAATAGATCCACCAAAGATATCGTTCACAAACTGGAAGCTTTTGCCGGGGTTAGCTGCAATAAACTCCTCGTCTGCTGCACTCAGTTCAAAATAGATATCGGCGAACTTACCACGACCACCTGTTTGCTTTTTCAGGGTTTCGCGATGTTCCACTTTTCCGGAGAATGCTTCTTTGTATGCAACCTGGGGATTACCCTGGTTAACTTCTACTTTAAACTCACGACGCATCCGGTCAATGATAATTTCCAGGTGCAATTCTCCCATTCCGCGTAGAATTGTTTGTCCGGTTTCTTCATCTGTATTTACACGAAGTGTAGGATCTTCTTCTACCAGTTTAGCAATTGCCATACCCATTTTATCTACATCCGCCTGGGTTTTAGGCTCTACAGCAACCGCAATTACCGGCTCTGGAATAAACATGTTTTCAAGGGTAATCGGGTGATTTTCGTCGCAAAGCGTATCACCGGTTTTGATTTCCTTGAATCCAACTGCGGCACCGATATCACCAGCTTCAATGAAATCGATTGGGTTTTGCTTGTTAGCAAACATTTTCATGATCCGGCTGATACGCTCTTTTTTACCGCTGCGTACATTCAGTACATAAGAACCAGCGTCGAGGTGACCGGAATAAGCCCGGAAGAAAGCCAGCCGTCCAACGAAGGGATCGGTCATGATTTTAAAAGCCAGGGCAGCAAAAGGTTCTTTTGCATCTGGTTTGCGGGTAATGGTTTCACCTGTATCGGGGTGAGTACCTTCAATGGCTTCGATATCTACCGGGCTGGGCAGGTAACGACATACCGCATCCAATGCAGTTTGAACACCTTTGTTTTTGAAAGAAGATCCGCACATCATCGGTACAATGCTAAGATCGATGGTTGCCTTACGGATGGCTTCATGCATTTCAGCTTCCGTAATCAGGTTCGGATCTTCGAAGAACTTCTCCATCAGCGTATCATCATATTCGGCTACTGCTTCTACGAGGTTAGCTCTCCATTCAGTCGCTTCTTCCAACATATCGGCAGGTACATCAATTTCATCAAATGTCATACCCTCCGTTTCGGCATGCCAGATAATGCCTTTCATTTTAATAAGGTCAACCACGCCTTTGAAGTTATCTTCTGCACCGATTGGAAGCTGCAGGGGAACCGCTTTGGCACCCAGCATTTCTTTTACCTGGCGAACTACGTTCAGGAAATCTGCACCGGAACGGTCCATTTTGTTGACAAATCCGATCCGGGGTACCCGGTAACGGTTTGCCTGGCGCCATACCGTTTCGGATTGCGGCTCCACACCATCCACCGCACTGAACAAAGCAATCAGACCATCCAATACACGCATAGAACGCTCTACTTCCACCGTAAAATCCACGTGGCCTGGGGTATCGATGATATTAAAAGAATATTTTTTAGAATCAGCAGTCTGCTTTCCTTTATCGGTTGGGAAATTCCACTGGCAGCTTACAGCAGCAGAAGTAATGGTAATCCCTCTCTCCTTCTCCTGTTCCATCCAGTCGGTTGTAGCCGCACCATCGTGCACTTCACCGATTCTGTGAATCATACCTGTGTAGCGCAGAATACGCTCTGTAGTGGTGGTTTTACCGGCGTCGATATGGGCCGCAATACCAAAGTTTCTTTGAAATCTTAAGTCTGCCATTGTTGTATGTTAAAAATGTTAAGCGTCAAAAGCCAAAAATCCCAATTTGGGACGCAAAGGTAAGTATTCTGCCGGAAATACGAAACCTTGTTTAGGGAGGCACAAAAAATGTCGGATTTACCCAAATTGACAGAAAAAGGGAAAAAGATTACCACCTTTTAAAAAATATCCACATAAAAGTCACTGACATATTGGTAGATATGCGCAAGGGATGTAAATTTAGAAATCTTTCTTGTTAACCCATTATTCACTCAAAATCACGAACTAATATGCCCACAAAAAAGAAGGCCGCAAAGAAAGCGCCGGCCAAAAAGGCAGTAAAAAAACCGGTTGCTAAAAAAGCCGCCCCTAAAAAAGCCGCAAAGAAAGCCGCTCCCAAAAAAGCTGCCAAAAAAGCTGCTCCCAAAAAAGGGCTGAAAAAAGCAGTAGCTAAAAAAGCAGCGCCTAAGAAAGCCGCTAAAAAAGCAGCGCCCAAAAAAGCCGCTAAAAAGGTAGCTCCTAAAAAAGCCGCGAAGAAAGCTGCTCCCAAAAAAGCCGCTAAAAAAGCTGCCCCTAAAAAAGCTGCAAAAAAAGCCGCCAAGAAAGCTGCTCCCAAAAAAGCTGCTCCCAAAAAAGCTGCTCCTAAAAAGGCTGCTCCTAAGAAAGCCGCTAAAAAAGCCAGCCGCAAAGCCGCTAAAAAGGAAGCACCAGCTCCAGCTCCAGCAGCTCCTGTGGTAGAAGCACCAACGCCAGACAACAATTCCACCCCAATAGAAGGTGGTTCAGAAGCCTAATACAAAAATACCCGCCGGAATCAACTGGCGGGTATTCTTTTTTATCGTATAAGCCTTCTTCTCAGGTAGCCCAGGCCTTGTCTCCTTTTTTATACGGTACACAACCTTCGTACCTTCCTGGTACAGCCTCATACCGCAGCGCTTTGGTAGCACCAATTTCGGAGGTAAAATATCCCTGAAGGGTCAGGTCTTTCATCATTTTGAAATAATGATTCGGTTCTCCCTCCTTTTTGGTTTTCTGGTATTCACGCTGCTCCTTATCTAATTCAATCAGCAATTCCTTTCGTTGCGCGCCGTCCAATGCCATAAACCCTTTCCCAAATTTTTTATCACTGGCCGCTTCCAGTTTGTCAATTCCTTCTACAAATACTTTCTGTGCAGCTTCATCATAGCAATCGGTTACCATAATTTTCATAAACGCACCAATCTGCGCTGCTTTAGCACCCGGTGTATCTGTTGTTGGAATAATGGTTTCACCTATTTCATCCAACAGTGCCAGCTCCTCTGCCGTAAAATCAGTTGTGCCGGCTTTTTTATCCGTTTGTTTACAACCCGTAAGAAATAATTGGGATCCTACCATTGATCCACCAAGTATTACGGCCATGGTTGAAACGGCTTGTCTGCGTTTCATAAGCTTTAATTTTTCTATTATAAATTTCCTTTTTTCAACTCAGTTACAGCATGGTCTGCAGCCCTTGCAGTTAATGCCATATAGGTAAGCGAAGGATTTACGCAGGCGCCTGAAGTCATACAGGCACCATCTGTCACAAATACATTCTGCGCATCCCACACCTGGTTCCATCCATTCAGCACAGATGTTTTGGGATCTCTTCCCATACGGGCAGTACCCATTTCATGAATTCCTCGTCCCATGGTGCCATCCCCATTTCTCTTCTGTACATTTTTAACACCTGCTGCTTCCAGGATCTCCGCGGCATCATTGATCATATCTTCCCGCATTTTCAGCTCATTCTCTTTCAATTCACAATCCACCGCCAATACGTTCAATCCCCATTTGTCTTTTTTCGTCTTATCCAGCGAAACCTTGTTTTCATGATAGGGCAATATCTCTCCAAATCCACCCATACCCATGGTCCAGGTTCCTGGTTCAGTCAGGGCTTCTTTTAATTCTGCGCCAATATTTAGCTCAGCAATATCACGGCTCCAGCCTTGCCGGCTGGCAGATCCCTGGTAACCAAAACCACGAACATATCCTCTTCCATCGTCTGTTTTTAGATTCCTATACCGGGGAATATAAAAACCATTCGGGCGGCGGCCATTAAAATATTTATCCTCATATCCTTCCACTATACCTCCTGCCCCAACACCCAGGTGGTGGTCCATCAGGTTATGCCCCAACTCACCACTGCTGCTTCCCAGCCCATCTGGCCAAATATCCGTGGCAGAATTCATTAGAATCCAGGTACTGTTCAGCGCCGATGCATTCAGGAATATAATCTTGGCAAAATATTCATAGGTCTTGTTGTTTTCCGCATCCAGCACCTCCACTCCTTTTGCCTTTTTGGTATCCTTGTCGTAAATAATTTTAGTCACGATCGACCAGGGGCGAAGGGTAAGATTACCGGTTGCCATAGCTGCCGGAAGTGTAGCAGATTGGGTACTGAAATACGCCCCAAACGGACAACCCAGCCAGCATTTATTACGGTATTGGCAATTGCTTCGGTTATTCAGGGCCGCCGTAAGGTTAGCACTTCTTCCGATGATCAACCGGCGGGCATCTTTGTAATGCTGCCGGATACGTTCGGCGGCATCTTTTTCCACGCAATTCAACTCCATCGGTGGCAGGAAATCACCATCTGGTAACTGCCATAAATTTTCCTTGGATCCATTTACGCCTGCAAATTTTTCTGCATAGCTGTACCAGGGAGCTATGTCTTTATAACGGATAGGCCAATCGACCCCGTGCCCGTCTTTGAGATTGGCTTCAAAATCAAGGTCGCTGAAACGGTAGCTCTGCCTTCCCCAGGTTAGGGAACGGCCGCCCACCTGGTAACCGCGGAACCAGTCGAATCGTTTTACTTCGGTATAGGGGCAGTCCTTCTCATTGACCCAAAAATCAAGATTGGTTTCGTTCAGCGGGTAATCTCTTTTTAAAACCGGGTAATCTGCAATCATCTGCTGCGTTCTGCCTCCCCGATGCGGGAACTCCCAGGGGTGTTTATTGGCATTGACATAATCTTTTATGTGCTTTACATCCCTTCCCCTTTCCAGCAGCAGGGTTTTTAATCCTTTCTCGGTCAGTTCTTTGGCGGCCCATCCACCGCTGATTCCGGAGCCAATTACGATGGCGTCGTACGTATTTTCAGCCATAACAATAATTTGAAATGAGTGTAGCGTTTTGATTATTAAATATCACAGATTGCAATCGCATTCTTTAACGAGGCAATTTTATCCGATGCAGCAGGAATAAATTCCTGGGCAACATATCCTTTAAACCCTGTTCCATGAATTGCTTTCATAATAGCAGGGTAATACAATTC
>NZ_LUKG01000006.1:70514-71574 GCF_001601815.1 Flavihumibacter sp. CACIAM 22H1 | reverse complement strand
GCAGGGTAATACAATTCCTGGCTTTCATCTATCTCGTGCCGGCCAGGATTACCGCCTGTATGGTAATGACCAAAATAGGCGTAGTTTTTCTGAATAGTACGGATAATATCTCCCTCATCTATCTGCATATGGTAAATATCAAACAATAACTTGAAATTTTCACTTCCAAGCCGTTTACATAGCTCAATTCCCCAGGCAGAACGATCACACATATAATCTTTATGATCTACCCGGCTGTTTAACAACTCCATGGTAAGCACTACGCCGTGTTTTTCGGCCAGGGCAAGCAGTTTCTTCAGTCCGATGACGGCATTCTGCAAACCGGTTTCGTCATCCATTCCATCCCGGTTGCCACTAAAACAAATCAGGTTCTTGTAACCGGCTTTGGCAACCAGGGGTATCATCTCTGAATAGCGCTGGATCAGCTTACCGTGGTACGTGGTATTATTAAAGCCATGTACCAGGTTAATTTCGGCACCATTGCACATGGATGAATCCAGCCCGTATTTCTTCAGCACCTCCCATTCATGGGGGCCGACCAGGTCAATGGCCTTGATGCCAATGTCCTTGGCTACTTTACACAATTCATCCAAACTCAAATGACCATAGGTCCAGCGGCATACCGCATGATTTATATTTCCTTTCATAATTGGCGATGCAGCTTGATCAGCAGAGAACCCGGCCATGGGCGCCAGTGCTATACCTGCTCCGGCAGCCAGGATCTGCTTTACTGCTTTTCTTCTTGTAGGTTGTTTTTCCATAGTTGACTCAGGCACTTACAACCTGCACTTTTTTCCTGTTGCGCATAAAAAATACGAGCCCGGCAAATGCTACAATAAGAATAACGGGTATAACGGCGGTTGCCTGCAATACATCCGGCCCTGCTGTTAACTGTGCAGCGGCATACTGTCCGGCTTCTGAACTTCCCGGAGCTGCCGTACGATAGGCTTCCATAGAAGCTCCTTCCGGTAATTGTTTAGCGATGAGGCGGTCATAAAATCCACCCATGAACAGGGTGTAAATAGAAACCGCAAACATACCGGCTCCGCCCATCAGGTTC
>NZ_LUKG01000006.1:33913-70086 GCF_001601815.1 Flavihumibacter sp. CACIAM 22H1 | reverse complement strand
GGTGTAAATAGAAACCGCAAACATACCGGCTCCGCCCATCAGGTTCAGGCCCAAGGCACCTGATTTGGGAATATTTTCTGCTACAAAGCCCAACATGGTAGGCCAGAAATAACATACCCCGATACCAAAAATAAGTGCGGCAATATACAAGCTGCTACCCGTTACCGTACTCATCATATAAATGCCGATAGCCGCCATAATTGCAGACATCAATAATACGCCCTGTGGTGAAAAGCGATGTACAATGGGTTCAGCCAAACCACGGCCAACTACCATTACGCCCGTAGTGATGGTGAGGATTAAGATCGGGTTATCACTCACATTTCCTAAAAGTACTCCTACCCATTGCCCGGTAAAGAGCTCGGTAATGGCCGTACCAAACATGCAGATAAACATAAATATAAACAGGGGGCTCAATACAGATTTATACATTTCCCCCGTTGAAACACCCGAGGCAACCCGTTCTGTAACGGGGAAATCGAGCTTGGAAAACAGGTATCCATAAATCACGGTCGGAATCAGCATCATGCCCACCTGCACCTGCCACCCAATACCGAGCTTCTCGAACAAAAACACGATCAGTGTTCCGATAAAAATTCCACCCGGGAACCAAAGATGGAAATGATTGAGCTTGGTTGTTTTATTATCGGGGTACAAGGTTGCTACAAGCGGATTACAAGCCGCTTCGACCGTACCATTTGCAATGCCGATTAACAGTGTTGATAAAAATAATGTCCAGAAACCACCGGCAAATACGGTTAGCAAAATTCCGGCAAGGTGAAAAAGAAAGGCAATCAGCAAAAGTTTTTTCATGCCAATGCTGTCTACCACCATTCCCCCAATGACAACGGCAAGCGGGAAACCCCAGAAAGCAGTAGCTGCAATAGAGGCCAGTTCAGAAGCCCCTAAATTAAATTGTGTTCCTAATGTGCCCAGGATACCGGCACGAATTCCAAACGATAAAGATGTAACTAAGAGGGAAAGACAACTGGCTACAAACAGTTTGTTTCGATTGATGTTGGCTTGCATATCATTAAGGTTATTAACTATAGAGCAGTCATAAATTTATGGCTTTCATGGATATTTCAATCAGGGAATCGGCCAATGGTTAAAAAAAAGGAAATAACAGTTGTTAGGTTAAACAAATTTATCATATCCAAAACAGATGATTAAAGTATCCAAATCCCTCCGTATTTTCAGGCCGCTTTTGGTTTTATCCCCTAATTTTAACCCTCCTACTTAATTCAAATTGCAAGCAAACAATGGGCGAATTACAGATTAAAAAACAAACGGTAAAATACGATGTGGTTATTGTTGGTTCAGGTGCCGGCGGCGGAATGGCTGCTTACATGCTGGCCAAAGCCGGATTGAAAGTTTGTTTACTGGAAGCAGGGCCATTATACGATCCTGCCAAAAATATAACTCAGTTAAAAAATCCCTGGGAGTCTCCGCGCCGGGGCGCAGCAACACGTTTTCGCCCCTTCGGCGATTTTGATGCCTGTTACTGGGGATGGGATATTGATGGCGAACCCTATACCAAGGCAGCGGGTACCCAATGGGACTGGTTCAGAGCCAGAATGCTGGGTGGCCGCACCAACCACTGGGGCAGAATTTCGCTTCGGTTCGGACCGAAGGATTTTAAACGAAGAAGTATCGATGGTTTGGGAGAAGACTGGCCCATCAGTTATGATGATATTAAGCCCTATTATGACCGGGTAGACGAACTGATTGGTGTATTCGGTACCAACGAGGGACTGGATAATGATCCGGACGGCGTTTTCCTTCCGCCTCCCAAACCCCGGCTGCATGAACTGTTTATAAAAAATGCCGCAACCAAAGCAGGCGTTCGGGTAATCCCTTCGCGGATGTCTATGCTTACCAAACCTATTAATGATAAAAGAGGCGCCTGCTTCTATTGTGGCCAGTGTGGACGCGGATGCCAGGTATATGCCGACTTCTCTTCCTCTTCCGTATTGGTAAAACCAGCGCTTGAAACGGGTAATATTGACGTAATACCCAATGCCATGGCAAGGGAAGTACTTACCGACAAAGAGGGACTGGCGACCGGCATTTCCTACGTGAGTAAGGATGATATGATGGAATACCAGGTAAATGGCCGGGTAGTGGTACTGGCAGCCAGTGCCTGTGAAAGTGCCCGACTGATGCTGAACTCGAAATCGCAACGCCATCCGAACGGACTGGCAAACTCCTCGGATGTAGTAGGAAGATACCTGCACGATTCTACCGGTGCAGACATGGGTGGTGTATTACCACAGCTCTTTGATCGGAAACGCTACAACGAAGACGGTGTGGGCGGTATGCACGTATATTCTCCCTGGTGGCTGGATAACAAAAAACTGGATTTTCCCCGGGGATACCACATCGAATACTGGGGCGGACAAGGACAACCTGCTTATGGGTTTGGTATGGGTATTCAGAGCATGAATGGAAAATTCCTTGTACACGGAAAACAAAAAGAAGCAGGTGGCTATGGTGCTTCGTTGAAAGAAGACCAGCGCTTTTTCTATGGTGCATCCATCGGAATGGCAGGTCGTGGAGAAGCCGTTGCCTTCCGTCATAACAATTGCGAAATTGATCCAAATGTGGTGGATAAATACGGTATTCCTGTGCTGAAATTCAATGTAAAATGGAGCGAGCATGAAATCAATCAGGCAAAACACATGAAGGAAACCTTTAAGGAAATTATGCACTCCATGGGAGCCATTATTACCTGGGGAGGCGACGATGGTCCGGAAAATAATTACGGCCTGCACGCGCCGGGAAAAATCATTCATGAAGCAGGTACCGCAAGAATGGGCAACGATCCGAAAAACTCTGCCCTCAACAAATGGAACCAGGCGCATGATTGCAAAAACCTGTTTGTAGTAGACGGCGCCCCCTTTGTGTCACAGGCCGATAAAAACATAACCTGGACAATCCTGGCCTTGTCCATGCGCGCCAGCGACTATATTGTTGATCAGCTTAAAAAGAATAACCTGTAAAATTCCCCTGATATGGACAGAAGAAAATCACTCAAAGCAATTGCACTGGGAACCATTTCTACCGGACTTCTGCTGGATGCCTGTAAAGAAACAGACAAAAAAGCCGAACCCGCCAAAACCGAAGGAACTACAGGCAAAATTGACCGGATGCCGGAGGAAACCGAGCATTTCAATAAAATCAACGCGGAAAAATATTTTAATGCACACGAAATGGCAACGATCGCCCTTCTTGCCGATATCATTATTCCGAAAGACGAAGTCAGCGGCAGCGCAACAGATGCTAAAGTGCCTGATTTTATAGAATTCATTGTTAAGGATATGCCCGAGCATCAAACCCCTATGCGGGGAGGCTTGCGTTGGCTTGATTTACAATGCCTTCGCCAATTTGAAAAATCGTTTAAGGATTGCAGTGAGCAACAACGGATTGCCATGGTAGATCAGATAGCATATCCTAATAAAGCAAAAGCAGAAATGAGGCCCGGGGTAAATTTTTTCAACCTGATGCGAGACCTTACCTGTACCGGTTTTTATACCTCAGAAATCGGTGTTAAGGACATCGGTTACGCAGGTAATAAACCCAACCAGTGGAATGGAGTGCCAGAAGACGTATTGAAACAATACAACCTGGCCTACACCGAAAAAGAAAACAAGGAATGCGTCAGTTATAAATAAAAAGACGATCCGTTAATTAAATACGATTACATGGCGATTGCAAGAAAATTACGAATGGGCATGGTAGGTGGCAGCCTGGATGCTTTTATTGGCGCTGTTCATCGCATGGCAGCCTGGCTCGATGGTGAAATTGAGTTGGTATGCGGAGCCTTCAGCAGCAGTGCGGAAAAATCCAAAGCAACTGGCGCAGCCCTGCGCTTACCAGCTATTCGCAGTTATGCCTCTTACGAAGAAATGATCCGCACAGAAAAGGAATTACCCGCGGATCAGCGAATGGATTTCATAGCTATAGTAACGCCCAATCATATGCATTTCGGGCCGGCCAAACTAGCCATGGAAAACGGTTTTCATGTGGTTTTGGATAAGCCTGTCACGTTCACCTATGCAGAGGCAGTGGAACTGAAACAGGTGATCGAAAAAACCGGCGCACTGTTTTGTCTTACACATACCTATACCGGTTATCCTATGATCAAGGAAGCCCGGCAATTACTGGCAGCCGGAAAAATCGGGAAACTTCGCAAAGTGTATGTTGAATACCCACAGGGATGGTTAACCGAATTTAGAGAAGGTAGTAACTATAAGCAGGCTGCCTGGAGAACGGACCCCAAACGTAGTGGAATTTCGGGCTGCATGGGTGATATTGGCACCCATGCGTTCAATATGGCAGAATATGTAACCGGTTTGAAAGTAGAAGCTATTTGTGCTGACCTGCAGATAACCGTACCAGGCAGATTGCTGGATGATGATGGTTCTGTATTACTGCGGATGGAAAATGGCGTAACCGGCAACCTATTTGCCACGCAGGTTGCAGCAGGTGAAGAAAATAACCTGAAGATCCGTGTGTATGGAGAAAAAGGTGGCATTGAATGGAAACAGGAAGATGCCAATACCCTTCTGGTAAAATGGTTACACGAACCTACCCAGGTATACCGGGCCGGTTCTCCCTACCTCAGCAGTTTTGCTCAATTGGGAACCCGAACGCCTCCGGGGCATCCGGAGGGATACCTGGAAGCTTTTGCCAATATCTACCGGAACTTTGCATTTACTTTACAATGCCGACTCAATGAAACCGAACCCAAACAGGAGTGGCTCGATTTTCCGGGTATTGATGCCGGAATCCGGGGCATGCTATTCATCGAAAAAGTGGTGGAAAGCAGCCAGAGCGAATTAAAATGGACCACCCTCTGATTCACCCATTTACTATTCACTATTCACAAACACCCCTCCATGACAACACTAAAAGGTCCGGGTATATTTTTAGCCCAGTTTCTGGGCGATCAGGCCCCCTTTAATAACCTACAGTCTATTTGCCTGTGGGCAGAAGCACTCGGCTTTAAAGGCGTTCAGATCCCTACCTGGGATGCAAGATGCATTGACTTACAAAAAGCAGCCGAAAGTAAAACCTATGCCGATGAAATACGCGGCACGGTAGAAGAATGCGGGCTATCCATAACAGAATTATCGACGCATTTACAAGGACAGCTGGTGGCTGTACACCCGGCTTACAATGAACTATTTGACGGATTTGCTCCGGCGGCCGTTCATGGTAATGCAACAGCCCGTACCGAATGGGCAGTTCAACAACTAAAGTATGCAGCAAAAGCTTCGCAGAACCTGGGACTGAATGCCCATGCTACTTTCAGTGGTTCCTTGCTATGGCATACCGTTTATCCCTGGCCGCAACGGCCGGCCGGATTGGTAGAAACCGGTTTTAAGGAGCTGGCAAAACGATGGAAACCAATCCTGGATGTTTTTGATGAAAACGGGGTAGACCTTTGTTATGAAATACATCCCGGAGAAGACCTGCACGATGGGGTTTCCTATGAGCTGTTCCTGAAGGAAGTAAACAACCACGCCAGGGCCTGCCTGTTATACGACCCCTCCCATTTTGTATTACAATGCCTCGATTACCTCGACTACATAGATATTTATCACGAACGAATCCGCATGTTCCATGTAAAAGATGCGGAATTTAACCCCACAGGAAGACAGGGGGTGTATGGTGGTTACCAAAGCTGGATTAACAGGGCCGGACGATTCCGTTCATTGGGAGACGGACAGGTAGATTTCAGCAGCATCTTCAGCAAACTGGCTGCCTACGATTATAAAGGATGGGCCGTTATGGAATGGGAATGTTGCCTGAAACATCCGGAAGATGGTGCGAAAGAAGGTGCTATCTTTATACAGGATCATATCATCCGGGTCACGGAAAAAGCCTTCGACGATTTTGCCGGAACCGGATCCGATGAAGCATTCAATAAAAAGATTTTAGGTATTCAATAAACAAACAAACATGAAAAAGTATGTGATTTTGGCAGGCATTAGCGCCATCGCCTTTGCTTGTGGAAACCAGGCTGCGGAAGAGAAGAAAGCCGATGCTCCGGCTACAGAACAGGCGGCAACTGCAGGCCCTTCTGCAGACGAAGAAAAAGGAATTGAACTGATTGCAGGAAGCGATTGCCTTACCTGCCATAAAGTAAATGAAAAAGCAATTGGCCCCTCTTACCAGGATGTTGCTAATAAATACACGGCAAATGATGCAACAATTGCAGAACTGGCCGGAAAAATTATCAAAGGTGGCAGTGGCGTATGGGGAGAAGTACCTATGACCCCGCACCCGCAGGTATCGGAAGACGACGCAAAAACAATGGTAAAATATATCCTGTCATTAAAAACCAAGTAATATGATCCGCACACTCCTGGTTGGTTTGGCATTGATTGGTTCAGGTGCCTGCTCCAGCTCAAAAGAGCTGACAGCAGATAATACACTTTCCAAGAAAGAAAAAAAAGAAGGATGGGTATTACTATTTGACGGTACTACTACCAATGGCTGGCATACCTATGGTAAAAATGAAGTAGGCGCTGCCTGGAAAGTAGCCAATGGTACTTTGTACCTGGACGCCAGTAATAAAGCTGGCTGGCAAACGTCCGGCGGTGGTGATATTGTAACCAACGATGCTTTTGAGAACTACCACTTCAAAGTAGAATGGAAAATATCTCCCAAAGGAAACAGTGGTATCATCTTCAACATTAAAGACGACCGTTCAAAATACGAACATGTTTGGCATACCGGCATGGAAATGCAGGTTCTTGACAACGATGGCCATAATGATGGTAAAATTCAAAAACACCGTGCAGGTGATTTATACGACATCATTAAATCGTCTGTAGAAACAGTAAAACCAGTTGGAGAATGGAACCTGGCTGAAATTATTCAGAAAGATGGGCAGTTGGAATTAAAATTAAACGGAACCACCGTTGTAAAAACCACGCTCTGGGATGAGAACTGGAAGAACCTGCTGGCGAACAGCAAGTTCAGAAACATGGAAGATTTCGGAACTTTCCACAGTGGTCATATTGCCTTGCAGGACCATGGCGACAATGTATGGTATAAAAACATCAAAATCCGAAAGTTATAAAGAAAGGCTGCTTCGAAAGAAGCAGCTTTTTTTCATCTGAAACAATGAAATCATGAAATCATTGCATCTGCTATTCTTTTCTCCGGTACTTGCAGCGGCCTTATTACTGCAGGATGCTCCCCTACCCAGCCCAAAGGCAATAGGTTCCGGCAGTACCACCGTGCAGCAAAGCAGAAAATCCATACTGGTATTTTCTGCCACCCGGGGATTTCGCCATGCATCCATTCCGGATGGAATTAAGGCCATTCAGAAAATCGGAGCCCGTAATAATTGGGATATTACCGCAACGGAAGACAGTTTGGTTTTCAATGCTGAAAATTTAAAGAAATTCCATGCCATAGTATTACTCAATACCACTGGCAATGTATTTGGCAAAAACGAAGAAGCGGCCTTGCAGCAGTATGTTCGGAGTGGCGGCGGTGTAGCAGGTATTCATGCCGCAGCAGATTGTGAATATGAATGGCCCTGGTACAACCAACTGATAGGCGGTTATTTTGAATCGCATCCGGCTATACAAACAGCCAGTATCCTGGTAAAAGAAAAACACCCGGCTACAGCCCATCTTGGTTCCAACTGGCTCCATAAAGATGAATGGTACAATTACAAATCAGTATCACCAGCCATTAAAGTGTTGCTGGAGTTGGATGAAAAATCCTATCAGGGCGGAAAGATGGGCTCTTACCACCCAATTGCCTGGTACCAGGATTTTGATGGGGGAAAAATGTTCTATACCGGCCTCGGCCATACCAGTGAAGCCTACCAGGATGAGAAGTTTCTAATGCATGTGGAAAATGGAATCCGGGAAATAATGAAGAAGTGATTCGGTTAGAATCACTTCTTTATACCTTATACCAGGTTTCCTTTAATAAACCCAATGCTGCGCTGGATGCTTTTAATATAATCCGGTGCATAGTTGTTTTCCTGTTCAACAAAGAAATGCTTCAAGCCGGAGGTTTTAGCGGCCTTAAAAATCCGTTTCCAATCGATCGTTCCATTACCTATTTCGGTGTTTTGCGAACGATTGGCTTTATCCATGTCCTTTACATGCCACATCGGAACCCGCCCTTTTAATTTTGTAAAGAGCTGAACCGGATCCAGCCCGGCATACACAACCCAGTAGAGGTCTAATTCCCATTTAACCAGGTCGGCATCAGTTGCTGAAGTCATCAGATCGTACCCCGTTTGTCCGCCATGATTGGTAAACTCAAAATCATGGTTATGGTAAGCCAGCTGAATACCTGCTTTTTTGCAAGCTTCCCCGGCAATATTCAATTTTGCGGCAATCTTCTTATAATCATCCAGGTTGGCTCTTTTATCTCCGGGTAAATAGGGAATGGTAAGATAACTGCTCTTCATAGTAAGGGCTGCCTGGATATGTTCCTCTAATTCGGCCTTTCCCGCATCCTCTTCTGTGAATAAAAACTTGGACGGCATATAATGGCCACTTGGCACAGAGAGGCCCAAATTGGACATAAAAGAAGCAAGCTCTGCTACCGGAATTCCAAAGAATTTTCCACCGCCAAACCCATACAATTCCACCTCCTTATACCCTGCCGCCGCTACCTGCTCAATGGTAGATCGGGGGTCTTTGGCAACCAGGTCTCTCAATGTATACAATTGAATTCCTACAGATCGTAGCTTTTTCTCTGCAAATAACAAATCGGGTAAGGCTAAAGCAGCCGGGGTAAGCAGGGCAGCCTGCTTCAGGAAGCTTCTTCTGGTAGACATAGCATTCTGTTTTTGGGTAGTTATTATAGGACGATGAAAGTACGAAATATGTATAACCGACAGGCACAAAAAAAACCGGTCTGCCCAAGACAGACCGGTTACGAAAAGGTATGTTAGAATGTTGTTAGATGCGGAAATGTGAGAATGCCTTGTTTGCTTCAGCCATACGGTGTGTATCTTCTTTCTTTTTGAAAGCTCCACCTTCACCTTTGCTGGCAGCAACGATCTCATTCGCCAGCTTATCAGCCATACTACGGCCATTACGCTCACGACTGAAACGGATCAGCCACTTAATGCTTAAGGAAATTTTTCTATCCGGACGAACCTCAGAAGGAATCTGGAAGGTTGCACCACCGATACGACGGCTACGTACCTCAACAGCAGGCGTTACGTTGGCAATTGCTCTTTTCCAGATTTCATACCCATCTTCATTGGTGATTTTGCTCACCTTGTCAACGGCATCATAGAAAATTTCAAAGGCTACGCTTTTTTTCCCTTGCCACATGATATTGTTGACAAAACGGGTAACCAGTTTATCATTGTACCTGGCATCGGGCGCCAGAGGAAGTTTTTTGGCTTGTGCTTTACGCATCGGAGAACTATTTTATATTATTTTTTACCAGTTTGTTTGTCTCTCTTAGTTCCGTATTTAGAACGGCTCTGCTTTCTGTCTTTCACACCGGCTGTATCAAGGCTACCACGAACAATATGGTAACGTACACCTGGCAAATCCTTCACACGACCACCACGGATAAGAACAATCGAGTGTTCCTGCAGATTATGACCTTCACCCGGAATATAGGCGATCACTTCTACTTTATTAGTTAAACGAACCTTGGCTACTTTACGAAGTGCAGAGTTCGGTTTTTTTGGCGTAGTGGTGTACACACGGGTACAAACACCTCTGCGTTGAGGACAAGCATCCAGCGCTCTGGACTTGCTTTTTGCCTTGATGATTTCTCTACCTTTTCTTACTAATTGCTGAATTGTAGGCATTCTAACCTTATTTATTTGGGACGGCAAAGGTAGAACCCCTTACCGAAAAAACAAAATTAAATTCTAAACTTTCCACATCCACTGATGTAAATCAGCGGTTTTACCTTCCCTGATAGCCGTAAGGCGTTCTTTCACTTCTTTGGCAACAGGACTGTTATCAACATTAAAACTCATCTGAAACTCTTTGTATTTCAGTTCTTTCACCATGGAAATAACCGCTGCAGTACCAGTTCCGAACACTTCCTGCAATTGCCCTTTGCCATACGCTGCCAGCAATTCGTCGATATTAATCCGGCGCTCTTCCACTTTTAACCCCATCTCCTTTAATACCGTCAGCACACTATCGCGGGTTACCCCGTGCAGGATGGTGCCTTCTTCCAGGGAAGGGGTTACGGCGGTGCCATTGATGATAAAAAACACATTCATCATGCCTACTTCCTGCAGCCATTTATGTTCGAACGCATCGGTCCATAATACCTGGTCATAGCCTTGTTTCTGCGCTTCCGTCACAGCCAGCATGCTGCCTCCGTAATTACCCGCATTTTTCGCAAAACCAACACCACCCGGCGCAGCTCTTGTATAATGTTCCTCCACCAGAATTTTCATGGGAGCGGCGAAATACGGGCCGGTTGGACTCAGAATTATCAGGAACTTATAAGTGGCAGAAGGACGAACGCCCAACATGGTATCGGTCGCAAACATAAAGGGGCGGATATAAAGAGAGTGCTCCTTAATAGTCGGAATCCAATTCTTATCCAGGGAAATAAGCTTCCGCATTCCCTCCATAAAAAGTTCTTCCGGCACTTCCGGCATATTCATCCTGGCGGCTGAGGTATTGAAGCGGCGGTAATTATCGTAGGGGCGGAAAACAAACGCATTTCCAGCCTCATCCCGGTAGGCTTTAATTCCCTCAAAAATTGCCTGTCCATAATGAAGCGCGGCCAGGGAAGGATCCAAACTCAAGGGCTGGTAGGGCTTAATTTCAACCGATTTCCATTCACCATCAGCATATTCAGCCTCCAGCATATGATCTGTAAAATAGCGGCCAAAGGGGATATTTTCCAGTGGCGTTTCGTTCAGGCGGCTACGTTCAATTTTAGTAACCGATATATCAAATGCTGCAATCATATTTGGTACATTTGCTGCAAAGAAACAACGAATTTACTGGGTAACCAAACTACTCAGCCTAAATTACTAACAATTGTTAGCACTAAATTCCCGGAATTTTTCATGTCATTGAACTCTATTAAGCTTACCGGAACACAACTGGCCGGACTCTATTCCTCCAGTCTTGTTCTTACAGGTGACAGCGCCCGGCCATCAGGCGCCTTCCCCATTGCAGAAGCGCCCGCTCCCGGCCCCCATCCCGAAACAGCTCCTACACCGCCGCCGCCCATACAATTTCTCGGTCGGAACAGCCGGCGCTTTGTAGTGCTGGTTCACTACCCAGAGGCAGTGCATATTTCCGAAACGGCTTTTGAATTTCTGGGATCCGTGCTGAAAGCCTGCCAACTGAATGCAGCAGACATTGCTATTGTGAACCTGGCCAAACAAACTCCCGATCTGGCTCAACTGACCGAAGAACTGCTGCCCGAGCTTCTATTGAACTTTACCGGCATTGTTCCGGCCGGCCTCCCGGCCGATACGCCCCTGCTCAGCCCTACCCGCATAAATTCGGTAGCTTATATGATAGCGCCCGGCCTTGACCAGTTAAACCAGAGCAGTGAAGCTGTAAAACCGCTTAAACGACAACTATGGGAGGGCTTGAAAGCAATGCTTGGTATCTAACAACAAAACCTTAATCACCGATGGAGTTAATTTTTGCCACCAATAATCGTCATAAAATAGAAGAAATCCGGCCTTTATTACCGATTGATATTCAGTTAAAAACACTGGAGGAAGCAGGTATCGGGCAGGATATTCCCGAGCCTCATCCCAGTTTGGAAGAGAATGCCCGCGAAAAATCGGGTGTAATCCACCGCTTAACAGGAAGGAACTGCTTTAGCGAAGATACCGGATTGGAAGTGACTGCATTAAAGGGAGCCCCGGGTGTCAAAACCGCCCGCTTCGCGGGCCCGGATGCGAGCGCGGAAGAAAATATCCGGCTTCTATTGGAAAAGCTTGGGCAGGAAAAAGACCGAAGCGCCCGCTTCAGAACGGTCATTTCCTTAATTTTAGACGGAAAGGAATATCAATTTGAAGGAATTTGTGAAGGCAGGATCAGTGAACACCCCAGCGGAAACCGGGGATTCGGATACGACCCGGTGTTTATTCCGGAAGGTGCATCCCGGTGTTTCGCCGATATGTCGCTGGAAGAGAAACAGGTATACAGTCACCGCCGAAAAGCCACCGACCAACTGGTGGATTTTTTAGTAGAACAGGCAACCAAACTATGAATGATAGCGACTTAATCAAAGGTAGTATTGCAGGTGAACCTAAAATGCAGGAAGCACTTTACCGCAAGTATGCACCCAAAATGTATGCGGTATGCTTACGGTATGCCGGAAATAATGATGATGCCCAGGATTTGTTGCAGGAGGGTTTTATTAAAGTTTTCCGAAACCTGGACAAGTTCAGACACGAAGGCTCATTTGAAGGCTGGATGAGGCGTGTTTTTGTAAATACATCCATCGAGCAATACCGCAAAAAGGTGCACATGAACAGTATCTCGGACCAGGAAGAAAGAGGTATTGAAGATGCTTCCGTTTCTGTACTCGACCAGTTGGCCGAACGGGATATTGTGCAGTTGGTACAGGAATTATCGCCCGGTTATCGGGCTGTATTTAATTTATATGTGATTGAAGGATATTCACATAAAGAAATTGGCGAGCTCCTTTCCATAAGTGAAGGAACCAGCAAATCGCAATTGGCCAGGGCAAAAGCCATTTTGCAAAAAAAGGTTGCCGGCTTTTTAGGAGAACAACGTAAACAAGCCAACAAATGATGGATCCGCTGAGCAATAGAATGAACCAATGGGAGGCTAGTCCACCACCCGGCTCCTGGGAAATTGTATCCCGGGAATTAAAAGAAGTAAATGCCGAAAAAAGATTGGCCCTGCGTATGGAATCTATGGAAGCAACGCCACCAGCTGCTGCCTGGAGCACCATTGCAGCTGCTATTGAGAAGGAAACGCCGGTACCTGCTTTTAAACGGGGCGATGTTCCGGTTCGCCCGCTCTTTCCCTACCTGGTCCGTTATGGTGCGGCGGCAGCGGTTATTGGTTGTATCGTCTGGCTGGTCAGCAGCCGGTCCTTTTCAGGGGCCGATGAATTAACCACGGCAGCCCTTCCCATTCCGGCAGAAAAAGCAGCACCGGCCCTTCCACCCGGGGTTAACAGCCCCGCCGAAAACACCGTTTTTACCGATTCGGCTCCTGTCGAGTCCAATGTCGGGCCAGCGCTTCCCGGCAACAGGCCCGGCCGCTCCTCCAAACGAAAAGATCCAGGCTATTCAATGGTTAAAAGGCTGGCCCTTTATGCTGCTCATCAAAGCAGTAACTGGCAGCAGGAAATTTCCAGGCAAATGAATTTTTCTTCCCTGCAAAGCCTTCCGGTTCAACAAAGAGATTTGCGGTATATCCGGGTTGCTTCGCAAAACGGAAACCAGGTTCGCCTTTCGGCAAAATACGCGCCTGTATACTATGAGCTTACCAATACCAACGAATCTTATAATGCCCTGAATCATCCCTTTAGCAGCATTGAAAAACAGTTGCTGCAATCACATTACATACCCGATCCGGGAAACCTGTTCGACCTGCTCCATTTTAAAGAAATCCTGGAGGAACAATAAGCATTTTCACCATGGCAAGAATTAAGCTGGCAATGCCCCCTGATTTTCATTTTGAAACAGCGATACCGGTTCGTATAACCGATTTGAATTACGGCGGTCATGTGGGCAACGATACCATTTTAAGCATGCTTCATGAAGCCAGGATTCAATTTTTGCGCAAAGCCGGCTACACTGAATTGAACATGGAAGGAGTTGGCCTGATAATGAGTGATGCAGCAATCGAATTCCGGCAGGAATTATTCTATGGAGATACGGTTCTGGTAAAACTGGCAGCCACCGAATTCAGCCGCGTGGGATTTGAACTCTATTACCAGTTGGAAAAGCAGGGACCTGATAAGCCCGTATTGGTGGCATTGGCCAAAACGGCCATGGTTTGCTATAACTATACAGCCAAAAAAGTTGCCGCATTGCCGGTACGCGCCAAAGAAGAATTAACCAGGCAGCCGCTTTAGTCCGAATTCCAGATCTTCCAGCCTTCTTCTGCCTGTATCAGTAGCATGTCCTTCCCATTTTCAATGATAGCCCCCCTGTCTTTCCCGTTGGTGAGAAAAGCTGTTTCGGCAGGATTATACACCAAATCATACAAATAATGGCGGGGGGTGATGCTGTCATACTGCATCGGCGGACAGGTTGTTATATCCGGAAACATTCCAAGCGGTGTTGTGTTGATCCACAACCTGGCAGCTTGCTGTTCCGAAAAGCTCAGTTCTGCATAGGTTTTACTGCCCGTCGACGGATCTGCTTTCCGGCTCACCAGGGTAAAAGGTATGCCGAGTTTTTCCAAAACATATTGAACTGCCTTGGAAGCGCCACCGGTTCCCAATACCAATGCCCTGTTATGATCGGTATCGAGCGATTTCAGGAGCGATTGTTCAAACCCGACCACGTCCGTATTAAAACCTTCCAGCACACCATTTCGAATGCGGATGCAATTGCAGGCGCCGGTTTTTTTTACGACCTCGGATTGCTTGTGTAAAAAAGGAATAACCGCTTCTTTATAGGGAATAGTTACATTGATGCCTTCCAGTGCTGGTTGCTGGGCCAGCAAGCCGGAAAATTGCTCAATGGAAGAAATCGGATAGTTTTCATACAACGCCTCCACACCTTCCTTTTCAAATTTTTCGGTGAAATATTTTTTTGAAAAAGAATGACTAAGTGGATAGCCGATTAATCCGAATAACCGCATCAGGCCATTTCTTTATTCAGGAAAAGATGGAATGTATCTCCCCGTAAACCTACCCGCATGGCTTCCAGCGAAATCATTTCGGAGGGGGCAATATTTCCCAGGTTTACATTACAGCCAATCAGTTCTATAAAGTAGAGTTGCTGTGCTTTTTGCGGTGCTTCCCAGATAATTTTTTCTTCAGGTATCTGGGTCAGGATTTCCTGTACCAATCCTTCCCGTACTTCCCCACTTCCCCTGTAAATGCCCACATTACCTGCTTCCCTGGCTTCCGCAATAACATAGCTTGATCCGGCTTCCAATTCCGCCCGCATCAGTTCTATCCACTTATAAGGCGGGATGATATGTGCTGCATCCTTGCTGCCCACTTCGCTCAAAACCGTGCCATGCTTGGTCAATTTCTCTATATAACCGCATTTTTCTGCATGTGGAATGGTAATCGACCCGTCGCTTACTTCCATATAATCAATTGCATAATCTTTGCAGACGGCAATAAAATCTTCAAACTGATTACGGATCAGGAAGGCTTCGAATAGGGTACCCCCGAAGTAAACGGGCAGGTTGAAGGATTTATAAACTTCTATTTTTTCCCGGAGATTAGGGGTAACAAAGGAGGTTCCGAATCCCAACTTTATAATATCTACGTGCGGGTGGGCTACACTGAGGAAATTTTTTGCTTCTTCAATACTCAGCCCCTTATCCATAACCATGGTAATTCCGCTCTTACGGGGTTTGGCTACCCGTTCCGGAATCTGCGATAAGTTAAAATTCATTTACACTTTTTTTTGTAGAGAAACCGCGCAAAAATAGGAAACAGCCGCCACATTATGCTTTTCCTGATTTCCGATGTCTTGCCAGGAGGTCAACTACCAGCTGATTTTGCAGTATAGTAGGGTGTAGCGCCACAAATTCCTTTAACTGTTTGGGCGCTTTCTGAAGCCCTCGTTCGAGGTAGAGCAGGGCTTCCTTGGATTTACCCAACGCAAAGAGGATGGCACTTTTATAGTAAATGAACAAGGGTTTACCGTCGGTATGCTGCAGGGCAGCCATCACCTGTTCCATTGCCTCCTCGTAAAACTTATTCAGGTACAAACACCGGATCAATGCCTCCCAGCCCTGCACACTTTTAGGACGCGACCGTACCACATTGGAAAAATAAAAGATCGCATCCCTCGTTTCTCCCAGTTGAACTTTACACTCTCCCATAGCAAGGTTAAATTCAGGAACCGATTTATGGATCTGCATCGCTGTTTCCAGTTGTTTTACAGCCTGGGGCCATTGTTCTTCATTAATATAGGTACAGGCAATTTTGTAGTATAATTTGCTGTCGTCCGGATTCAGGTGAACAGCTTTACGGTAATAAATCCGTGCCTGCGCATAGTTCTTAAGTTTATCATAGCAATGCCCAATTGCCTCAAAAATTACATCTTCTGGCCTGGATAGTTCCAGCACTTTCTCCAATACGTCAATAGCCTCTTTGAATTTACGAAGGCGGATATAGGCATCGCCCATATTGCGGTAGGCATAGTCAAATTTCTCATCTATAGTAATAGCGTATTTATAGGCATCGATTGCTTTTTCATAAAGTTTGAGCCCCTGGTAGGCGGCAGCCAGGTTAAACCAGGCCAGTTCATTGTAGGGGTGTTCATCGAGAATTTTCTGGTGCAGGCGTATACTTTCTTCATTTCGTCCGGTAAAATCTGTCCAGAAACAGATTTTGTATAGCGCTTCCTCATTGGTAGGCTCCTGTTCCAGGATTAGTTGGAGACAATCAAAAATCTTTTCAAACTGTTCGTAATCGTCGTAGACATCTGCCAGTTCAAAAAGCAGTTCAATCCGCTCTTCCCCTTCAAATTCCTGCAATGCATTCTCTAGCAGATGAATTGCTTTTTCCTGCTCATCCAGGGCAAGGTAGGCGTCGGTACGAAGTATGTATAGATCAATATCTCTGCTATCCAGCAATTCTGCCAGGTCCAGCACATCCAGTGCATCCCGGTATTTACGGGTAGCAATGAGGATATCCGCTTTGCGGAAAAGCAGTGCAGAAGAGTAGGGAAACTGCTCTACCCCCATGTCGCAGGCTTCCTGCGCTTGGGCCAAATCTTCTTTCTCATCAAAATAATTAATGATTTTTTCGAAGGATTCCTCATCGAGAAAGCTGCTGGAACGGCCGGATTTCCTGTCGTTATACAACCTCAATAATTCCTCCATATCCTCTTTATCCTGTCGAAAGGGGTATTCTTTCATGAATGATAGGTTCTCCTAATTTACCTTAAACAAAAAAAAATTCCAAGTTTCTGTAACATTTTTTATAAACGAGCGTTAAATAGATTATAAAGTTTGTGACGAATGGTTAGGAATTGTCCAAATTTTTTGTTTATTTTTGTACTAATATGTTGTTAAACCTCCATACAAGAATCTCTAAACACGGTAGAAAACTGCTGGCGGCAGCGGTTTTACTAGGAATTACCGGTTTAGCGGTTGCCAGTATGGGAGGGGAGAAAAAAGCCAAAAAAACAGCCAGCAAACCAACTGAACATTTTGTTCCGATTAAAACCACTACTGGTTTTACATTGAAAGCAGGCCCTTCTTACAAAGGAAGTTTAGGCTTTTCGACTACGAAAATTAACCAGAATCAGCTGAGTGTGAACACCCTGGTTACCTATCAAAAAGGGAATACCACTTACATTATGCCGTATAGCAGTCGCATTACAATTGGTAAAACAACGGCTTGTAACAGTACGCAGATGTTGAACCTGAAGTTGCGGATGCACAAATAATTTTTCCCCTATTAAAAGAACTTCTTGCTGCTGCTCCGAATGGAGCATTTTTTATTCCCCCTTGTCCTTCTTCATTCCCCTCCCCCTAATTCCTCCTCCCCTTCTTACTCTCCTCATAACTCATTTCACGAAAACCTGATTTGGGGATATCGAATTTCGAAACTGGTACCGGGTTCAGAGACACCTGGGCTACTACGTATTTAATGGTAAGTTTACCTTGTTGTAATTCATATTCAAGGGGTAAGCCCCGAAGATTTGTAAACTGGGAGTTATAGTGGTTGTTTTCCGGTTGTAATTCTTCGGTATAATACACGGTGAACGTTGACCCGTCCTTCAAAGAAGCCACCGCTTTTTTACAGGTATACCCTGCCAATTGTTTGGTTTCGTCGGTTGTAGTAAAACTGATTCCTTCGTACCGGCGATTTTTATCCTTCCAGTCCTCTGCCGTCATCCGGATCAGGACTTTTTGTCCGCCCACTTCCTGTAGCACTACCGCACTGCCGGTTCGGGCATCGTGTATGGTCGTAAAACTTGCCAGGGCGCTTTGCATCTCTGACCGGCTCAGTCCACCTTTCAGGTAAACGGTGGTGGTTGCACCGTCGAACGCATCCGCCAGTTTGGGTTCAGCGGTTCCGGTAGTAATAACCGCATCGTAAACGATGGTAAGGTCTGAAACTCTTTTTTGCGCCTGGATTCCGGTAAAGCAGAAGAGGCCCAGGAGGCTAAGAAATGCTATTTTCATGTTGATCTTGCTGTAAATCAGACGGAAAATAACCATTTTTAGTTGGCTTATTTGCCTTTTTTCTGCATTTCCTGCACACGCTTCTGCGTTTCCTGCATTTGTTCCATTTTTTCCTGCCATTTTGATTTGCTCTTCGGTTTAGCTCTATTGGCTGCTAACTGCGCTACAATTTTATCGTGATCGATAATATAATTTTGAATCACCCACTGTAATGCCAGGGTAATCAGGTTGGAAACCGTATAATACCAGGTAAGGGCCGATGGAAGCCGGTTAAAGAAGAAGAGCAACAATACCGGGAAGAAATAAGGCATGTATTTCAACATCGGATTATTCTGATCCGGTGTCATATTCATATTATACAGGGAGATCAGGAAACTGGTAATAACAGCCGTAAGGGTAAACAGGCTGATATGATCACCAAACCAGGGAATCTTAAACGGCAGTTGGGTGATTACATCGTAGGTCGACAAATCAGCGGCCCAGAGGAAGGATTCTCCCCGCAGGTCAACAAAAGAGTTAAAAAAGCTATACAATGCAAAGAAGATCGGGATCTGCAGTAAAGCGGGAATACATCCGCCCAGCGGGTTAACGCCGGCCTCCCGGAACAACTTCATTTGCTCCATCCCAAATGTCTGCTGATCATCGCCATATTTTGCTTTAAGTGCATCTATTTCAGGGCGCAATGCCTTCATTTTAGCGCCACTCAGATAACTTGAGTACACCAGGGGAGATGTAATCAGCCGGATAAAGATGGTCAGCAAGGCAATAACCAACCCAAATGAAACAAAATATTTTTTGATAAAATCAAAAACGGGCATTACAATGTACTGGTTGATGGGTCGTACAAAAGCATAGGGTCCCTGTCCAAGATTTACAATCTTATCCATTTTTTCTACCCCGATATTGCGCAGAATTTTATAGTCGTTCGGACCAAAATAGAACTGAAGCGGAATAGTGGCCTGGGTACCTGCGGGCAGTTTCTTTTCAAAACTGGCTTTGGTAGCAACAATTAAACGAGCACTATCTTCTTTGGGAGTTGTCCAGTCAAATTTTGCTTTGTCAAATTTGTCTTTATTAATGAGGGTAGCATTAAAAAAGCGCTGTTTGATACTTGCCCAATGAACCGTATTTTCAAAGCTTTTCTGGTTATTGGACATCAGGTTAAAATAGTCGTATTCTCCATCTTCTACCAGAATAAGCTGGGATTGTTCTCTTTCGTACCTGGCATCTTTTTCTTGCTGCTGCGCTGCTACATTCCATTGCAACTGGAAATTCTGCTGGGCAATCATAGAAGTGGTTCCGTTAAGCCGAATCGTAAAGTCGATTAAATAGGAACCAGGTTTGATGATGTATTCCTGTTGAATGGATTCACCCGCGTTACCGGCCGCTTCATATACCACAATATGGTTGCCATTGGCATCCTGCTGGGCAGACTTGAGTTGAAAAAACAACTCAGCAGAAGGGGTACTTTGATTGGTGGCTGTTAGTACGGGGTAACTAAACTGATCACTTCCGTCTTCAATTATTGATACCAGGCTACTGTCTGCCCGGTTGTATTTTTTCAGTTCTACCTGAACCGGTTGCCCTCCCTTATTACTGAATCGTACTTTCAGCAGGTCTGTTTCAACGGTATGAAAGCCTTCTGAACCAGCCAGGTGCCTGGCCCATCCGGTAGCATTGGAATCAAGTACCTGGGCAGAAGCCGCAATGCTGTCTTTTGCCTTGGCCTGGGCAGCTTGTTGTTTAACCAGTTCAATTTTTGCCAGGGAATCTTCCTGACGGAGGCGTTGGGCTTCTAATTCCCTGCTATTCTTGGAAGAAATAAACAGATAAACAAATAAAAGAACCCCCAACAGCACAAAACCGATTATCGTATTCCGATCCATACTTTGCATCCAGTAATATTTTTAAGAGTTGCGAAGATAAAGGAAAAGGTGGCTGAATAATATTGCGTCTATAGTGAATAGTAAATGGTAAACCGGCGGTTCCCTTTTCCTAAATCATTTCATTTTGAAGCAAAGGGTTGCGTACCGCATCCTTTTTTTCCGCGTATTCTTTGGCGGCTTTTACAAAATGAACAAATACCGGCTGAGGATTTTCCACCGTACTTTTTAGTTCAGGGTGATATTGAACGCCCAAAAAGAAGGGATGGTTGGGTAATTCCACGATCTCCACGAGCCCGCTTTCCGGATTTTTACCACTGGCTACCAGTCCGGCAGCTTCGAAATCAGCGAGGTATTTATTATTAAACTCCCAACGGTGACGATGCCGTTCTGAAATCTGGGTAGCACCATAGATCTGATGGGCCAGGGTACCTTCGGTAATCTGGCAGGGGTAGGCTCCGAGGCGCATGGTTCCTCCCTTGGCGGTAACCGATTTCTGCTCTTCCATTAAATCGATAACCGGACGATTGGTAGCCGGATCCATTTCCGTGGAATGCGCTTCCGGCCAGTTAAGTACATTTCTTGCAAATTCAATTACACTCATCTGCATGCCCAGGCAAATTCCAAAAAATGGTAATTTCTGTTCACGGGCATATTTTACTGCTGTTATTTTTCCTTCAATACCCCGGTGTCCGAAACCTGGTGCAACCAGTAAACCATCCAAATGCCCCAGTTTTTCCTCCACATTTTCATCGGTAATGAACTCACTGTGAACATTGACAATATTTACCTTACACTCATTCATTGCTCCAGCATGAATAAATGCTTCCAGGATGGACTTATACGCATCCTGTAATTCTATATACTTCCCGATAAGCCCGATCGTTACCTTGCTCTTGGGATATTTTAGCTTATCGAGGAATTCTTTCCATTTAGATAATTCCGGCTCTGAATACTGGGTGATATTCATCTTTTTCAGACAAATCAGGTCTAGCTTTTCCCGCATCATGGCCAGGGGCACTTCATAGATGGTAGGTGCATCCGCGGCTTCAATAACAGCCTCCTTTTTTACATTGCAAAACAGGGCTATTTTCCGCTTTATTTCAGGCCCCAGCGGTTCTTCTGTACGGCATACAATTACATCGGGATGAACGCCTTCCTGGCTTAACATCCGAACACTGTGCTGGGTGGGTTTGGTCTTAAGTTCCTTCGCTGCTTTCAGGTAAGGTATCAGGGTGAGATGTACTACCACACAATCTTCTTCCGGTAACTCCCATTGTAACTGGCGAACTGCTTCTATAAAAGGCAGGCTTTCAATATCCCCGACAGTTCCCCCGATTTCCGTAATTACAATATCAAATCCCCCCTGCCCCAACAACAGCATACGACGTTTGATTTCATCGGTAATATGCGGAACTACCTGTACTGTTTTGCCTAAATAAGCTCCGTCTCTTTCTTTATTGATAACGGTCTGGTATATACGCCCTGTGGTAACATTATTCGCCTGGCTGGTGAAGATGTTCAGAAAGCGCTCATAATGCCCGAGGTCGAGGTCGGTTTCCGCACCATCTTCTGTTACATAACATTCTCCATGTTCGTAAGGATTCAGTGTTCCAGGATCCACGTTGATATAGGGATCAAATTTCTGGATTGTTACAGATAACCCTCTTGCCTGCAACAGTTTTCCAAGTGATGCAGCAATAATTCCTTTACCCAGGGAAGAAGTTACTCCACCTGTAACAAAAATGTACTTGGCCATATCGGTTCAATTTCAAATTTTAATCATTACCCCTGGGTTCTAAAAAAATAATAACACCCCAGACCAATTGGCCAGTTGTGCTAGAAAACATACAAAATCATTTATTGTGAACCAGGTTGATGTGACCTTGCGGAAAATTGCAATATGTTCATCCGGGAGGTCATGCAAAGATAGGATAAAAAGACAATAGGCACCCGGAATCCCGGATGCCTATTTTTTCCTTTTGGTGATTATTGCTTATTATTTGATCGTCAGCTGCGAAACAGCAGACGGTTGAATCGGAGTGGCTTTTATAAAGGCTGAATGATTACGTTTCAACAAGATTTCTTTAATTTTTTCCGCCTGATCTTTATTTGCGTGTATGACCACGATGGCTAAAATCTCTACAAAAAGGATCCATACACTTAAATTTCGCTTCATACTATTAGATTCTGGGTTGTTCACAGGTTTAGGAAAGGCGAAGGTATAAAAAAATTCCTAATATCTAGGGGAAATCCCTTATACCCGCTGATTTAATAAACGAACATTTGAATCAAATATTATTTATCTGCCTGAATTTTCACATAACTGGCTGATATCCCTTTAATAAGGGATGAGCTGAAACCCTGGTGTTCCATTTCATTAAGCCCGGCAATCGTACAGCCCTTAGGGGTGGTTACCTTATCAATTTCATATTCCGGGTGGGTACCTTTCTGCAAAAGCAGTTCTGCGGCTCCTTTAACCGTTTGGGCAGCTATAAGGCTGGCCGTTTTAGCATCAAACCCGATTTCTATACCCCCCTGGATATTTGCCCTGATATACCGCATGGCATACGCTGTTCCGCAGGCCCCCAAAACGGTAGCTGCGTCCATAAGTTTTTCATCAATGGCCACCACCCTTCCTACCTGGTTAAACAGCTCCAATACCCATTCGACCTGTGCCTGGCTGGCTCCGGAATGGCTGATACAGGTCATACTTTCCCGGATGGCAACTGCTGTATTAGGCATGGCTCTGAACAAAGCCGGTGAGTTAGCTATGCCTATTTCCGACCGCATTTCCTGCATGCTTACTCCGGTTACTACGGATATCAGCAATTTATCACTGGTTAATGCAGGTGCTATTTCACGGATCACTTCTTTAATCTGGAAGGGCTTTACGGCCAATAGAATCACTTCACTGCCGGCGGCTGCGGCCAGGTTATCGCTGGTGATCTGCATCCCTTTTTGTTGGAGAGGCTGTAGCAGGGTGGTTGTTCGGCGGGTAACTGTAATCTGTGAGGGGGATAAAAATCCCCCTGCCGTTAATCCTTCTGCAATGGAGATACCAAGGTTTCCCCCGCCGATTATGGCTATGGTTTTGCTCATATTTGATAGTTGCTTGCTTTAATAGTAGTGTCCACCCACCAGGTAGTTGCGTACATAGTCTTCCACGCCCTCTTCCAGGCTGTAAAAGGGCTCTGAATAACCCGCTGCCTGTAATTTATGCATGGCTGCTTCGGTGAAATACTGGTACTTTTCCCGGATATCTTCCGGCATATCGATAAACTCGATCAGGGCTTCTTTATCCAGTCCTGCATAAGTGGCTTTAACCAGGTCTTCAAAACTTCTGGCCTTTCCGGTACCAAGATTATACAAACCCGAGGCAGGCTGGTTAATCATGAGCCAGAAACAAACCTTAATAACATCCATCACATACACAAAATCACGCAGTTGCTGCCCGTCTTTGAAATCGGGCCGGTGCGATCTGAATAATTTCACTTTTCCCTGTTCCCTGATCTGGTTAAAGGAATGCCAGATCACCGAAGCCATTCTTCCCTTGTGGTATTCATTGGGGCCATAAACATTAAAAAATTTCAGGCCTGCCCAAAAGGGCGGGTGCATGGCTTCATGCAATACCCATTTATCAAATTCATTTTTGGAAACACCGTAGGGGTTCAGGGGCTCCAGTTGAAAAGGCAGCTCATGTGAATCCTGATAGCCCAATTCCCCGTTTCCATAAGTAGCTGCGGAAGAAGCATATACCAATGGAATCGTATGTACTACGCAGTAATTCCACAATTTCTGGGAATACTCCACGTTCAGGCGCTGATGTACGGAATAGTCAAACTCCGTAGTATCTGTTCGGGCCCCGATATGAAACACGAACGAAATAGTGGGTTTATGTTCCTGCAACCATTCAAAAAACAGGTTCCTGTCAACTTTATCGATGTATAATTTACCAGATAGATTTGCCTCTTTGACGGCACTCGAAAACTCATCTACCAAAATAAGGTTGGTATAGCCTTTCAGGTTTAAAAAACCTACTAGACAGCTGCCTATAAACCCGGCAGCTCCGGTTACAATAATGACCGTTTTATTATCCATGCAATAAAGGTACTGGGGAAAAACTAATTTATTTGTCTACGATAACCCGAATAATTGTGCACCCGGCAGGATCGAGATCAATTTCGGTTTGACCGTTTATATAACTGGCCCTGTCACGTATCCGTTCCAGGCTTTCGGAAAACAGGTCTCTATTAATAATCACTTTATAATCTACCTGTATGGTTAAATACACTTTAGCCCCGATATGGTCCAGGGCCAGGCCTACCTGCCGAACCTCCGTATTCATCATAATGGAGGTCAGCGCTTCCTGGCTGATCCGTAAAAAATCCAGCTCTACCTCCCCCACCGTTTTATCCTCTTCCACGGTGCTCAGGAACTTACAGGGAATGCCCGTTAACAAAGAAAATTCTCTGCACTGCCAGTCGAGCGTGGCTTTCAGACCGACATGGCTCAGCATGGTAGACCCGATGCTAAAAGTTATGCGTCGTATGGTCGCAATCAGCAGTTCCGTTATGCCGGCCGCATGTTCCAGGCGGTTTCTACTGGCAGGGGATAAACCATCCTCCCGTCTTCCTACCCAGTCAATATCCATTTTGATAACCGAGGCAAGCTGGGCCATTTCCTCGTGTAATTCAGCCGCCAGGAATTTTCGGTCTGCTTCCATGCTGGTTTTAAAATGGCCCGCCAAACTTTTAAACTTATGGTATTCCGCCTCTATATCTTTCTCCACTTTTTTTCGCTTGGTAATATCTTTGGCGATGGCAAAAACCATGTCTTTACCGGAATGAAAAATAGATGTCCATTCCAGCCAAACAACTCCCCCGTTTTTGGTGATATACCTGTTTTCAAAGTTGAGTAGTTTTTTACCGCTGATCAATTCAGCTCTGGTACGGGCCGTTTCTTCGCGGTCATCGGGATGTACAAAACTGGAAATCAAACGGGAAAACAGCTCTTCCTCCGTATAACCCAATTTATCAATCACTGCTTTGTTTACTTTTTTGAAATATCCGTCTCTGCCCGCTATGCAAACAAGGTCGGGGGTCATTTCAAACAACTGAAACAAATCACTAACAGAAGGCATGGGTGGCGTTACAGGTTATAATGCACTGAGCGCATGTTCAGATTCATGTCCGGCCAGTAATTTCTCAATAGCCGTATCATACTGGTTTTTCCAATCGTCTACGGAACCCCAGGCTTCTCCGTCAATGTTCAGTTCGGCACTGGTAACAGTACCCAATAACCGAAATTCAGTACCCTTTAAACCAGCTTCGAATTCGGCCTGTTGCGATGGCTGTACGGATACTACAACGCGGCTTTGGCCTTCGCCAAACAAGTCGGCATCTTTGCGGATATGAGAAGCAGTGCGGATATCAAATCCCAGTCCGTTTACAAATCCGCTTTCCAGAAGGGTGATAAAGAGTCCGCCTTCGCTTACATCGTGTGCGGAAAGGATTTGTTTGGAACGGATCAGCTTTAATACTGTTGCCTGCAGGTCAACTTCTTCTTCCAGCTCAAAATAAGGAGCCGGAGAAAACTCAATGCTGAGAATTTTATTCAGGTATTCCGAACTATTGATATCGCTGGTTGATTTCCCGATCAGGTATATAAGGTCACCTGCTTCCCGGAAACCCAGCGTCATTCTATCCTGGTAAGAATCCAGTAACCCTACCATACCGATGGTTGGGGTCGGGTACACCGGTCCATCCGGATTCTGGTTATAGAAACTAACGTTACCGCCGGTAACAGGGGTATTAAAACGCCGGCAGGCATCACCCATTCCTTTGATAGCATGCACAAACTGGTAATAGACCTGTGGATCGTACGGGTTTCCAAAATTCAGGCAATTGGTTACGCCCAGGGGTTCTCCTCCGGAACAAACGATATTGCGCGCGGCCTCTGCTACCGCTATCATAGCTCCCTTATAGGGATCCGCGTATACATACCGGCTGTTACAATCGGTCGTTACCGCCAATGCTTTTTCAGACGGCTTAGCCAGCACCACGGCCGCATCACTCGGCGCATTGGTAGAGGTATTACCCGTACCTACCATACTGTCGTATTGCACGTACACCCAGCGTTTGGAAGCTATATTAGGAATGTTTACCAATTGAGCGGCAATTGCTTTATAATCTGCCGGCTGAGGAACTGTGCCGGGGTCAAATGCTTTGATTTTTTCAAAATAAACCGGTTCTTCATACGCCCGGTCATATTGTGGCGCACCGCCTCCAAGTACTAATACGTCTGCTGGTATGGAGGCTTCCAATTCTCCGTTCATGAAAAAATTCAGCAAGCCATCATCCGTTACTTCACCGATCACAGAGCAGGGCAGATCCCATTTTTCAAAAATAGCTTCCACAAGGGCTTCCTTCCCTTTTTCTACCACCATCAGCATGCGCTCCTGGCTTTCGCTTAAGAGCAGCTCCCAGGTTTTCATATTGGCCTGGCGGGTAGGTACTTTATCTAAATCAATCCGCATGCCAACGCCGCCTTTTGCACTCATTTCAGCGGTTGAACAAATAATGCCGGCAGCACCCATATCCTGCATGCCCACCACTGCACCGGTAGTAATAACCTCCAGGCAGGCTTCCAGCAGTTTCTTTTCCTGGAAAGGATCACCTACCTGAACGGCTGGTAGCTCTTCAGCACTTTCTGCTGTAATATCAGCCGAAGCAAAAGAAGCCCCTCCAATTCCATCTTTTCCGGTTGCTGAACCCACGAACATTACCGGATTTCCGGTTCCTTCCGCTGTAGCACTTACGGTTCCGCCCGCTTTTACAATACCCACGCTCATTGCATTCACCAGCGGGTTAGTATGATAACATTGTTCAAAATAGATTTCTCCTCCAACTGTAGGTACGCCAAAACAATTGCCATAATGGCCGATTCCATGTACTACGCCGCCCAGCAGGTGCTGTGTTTTATTTTCCTGCAGCTTTCCAAAACGCAGTGAATTCAAAGCGGCAATGGGGCGAGCCCCCATCGTAAAAATATCGCGGTGAATTCCTCCTACCCCGGTTGCAGCCCCCTGGAAAGGTTCAATAGCGGAGGGGTGATTATGGCTTTCAATTTTGAAAACCACCCCAAAACCATCGCCCATATCCATTAGTCCTGCATTTTCTTCGCCCGCCGCTACCAGCATTTTTCCACCTTCACGTGGCAGGGTTTTGAGCCATTTGATCGAATTCTTATAGCTGCAATGCTCACTCCACATCCCGGAGAAAGCACAGAGTTCATTAAAATTGGGAGTGCGACCCAGCTTTTCTTTGATTAATTCAAATTCTTCGGCAGTTAATCGAAGTTGCTGGGCTGTTTTTACGGTTACTTCCATGTTTTTTGGCAGATAGTGTAAGAAAGCGCAAAGGTAAGGTACCGGACCGAGCCGGTAAAATAGGAAGGGATTTATTTGTTTATTGTAATTTGTTATCTCTATGACCATCGCTTTTGTTCATGCATCCACTGCTATTCTGCCCGAAATTGCTGCCTACAGACAGTATTTTACCAACCTGGGCTACCAGACACGCGAATGCTCCCTGGCTGAACTCAGCAAAAATCCCGCAGATATCGAATGGCATTTCATGGGCATCCATACCCGGCGAACCAACCCTTCTGCCCTGCTGATACATGAATATGCCTCGCGTTCTGCCGGCAGGTTTGGCCGGCTAAAAGACCAACTCAAGAAATGGATCAATATCCGGCCCGATTTCCGCTTATTTTTAAATGAATACACCCGGGCAGGATTGAACTTTACCGACCAATTGCCCTGGGGAATCCGGACTACCATATATTTTCCTGTGGACCAGCCCAGCGGTAACCCGGAAAAGATCTATGACTTCGTTTATGCCGGTACTACCGAAGCCAGCCGGCAACCGGAAAAATGGCTGAGCTGGTTTGCACCCGGGGGAAAATTGGAAGGGCGTTCCTTATTAGTATTGGGGCCACTCCGAAAGCAACTCGTTAAAAAATTTCCTTACCAATGGATACATTTCCAGGATACGGTACCCCCTACAGCTGTAGATAGTTACCTGCAACAGGCCAGGTTCGGCCTTAATTTTCAACCAGACACAGCGCCCTTTAATCAACAGCCTTCTGCTAAATTATTGGCCTATGCGGCTGCAAAACTGCCTGTAATTAGTACAGACTATGCCTGGGTACGCGAGTTCCAGCGGAACTATGGGGGAACTTATTTTTTTCTTAACGGGGAAAAGGCACCGACCTGGGAGGCATTAACGAGTTTTTCTTACCATTTTCCCGACCTCAGCAAATGGACCCTTGATTATCAGTTGAAAAATTCAGGTATACTGGCCTTTCTGGAAAAATATAAGCGGCAGTCAGCATCCGTCTAGTTGAGCAACGATCCGGCGGTATTCATGAATTACTTTTTCCATACCAAACTTTGAACGCACCAATTCCCGGCCTTTTTGCCCCATATTTTCCCGGGCAACCGGGTCCATCAACAACATTTCCTCCATTTTTGACGCCAGGTCAAAGGGATCTTCCAGTTTACAAAGAAAGCCGTTCACCTTGTCAACCACCACATCCCGGCACCCCTTGTTATGGGTAGTAATAATGGGTAATTCCATGCTGGCTGCTTCCAGTAAGCTCCGGGGAACCCCCTCGTTATAAAAAGATGGAAATACAAAAGCGCTTGCCTCTGCCAAAACCGGACGTACATCGTCCCGGAAACCAAGATAATTTACCAGTCCATCTTGTTGCCAGGATTCCACTACAGCGGGAGCAATAGAGTCCGGATGGTTTTCCTCAAAAAAACCCAGGATAATAGCATCGAAAACATGTCCCTTTAACTTTAGCAGACGCGCTGCTTCAACGAAAACTTCGACCCCTTTACTTTTCAGCATTCTGCAAGACATGAGGAAGCGGAACCGCTTCTTGTTTTCCCGGCTGGGTTGGGGAGCAAAATAATCGGTGTTAATTCCCTCGCCAGGCAGTACATTGATCTTTTTCAGCGGAACTATTTTTTCCCTTGCAAATAGCTGTGCATCATCATTATTCAAAAACAGTACATCTCTTGCTCCGTTGAGCGAAAACCGGTACAACAACTTAACAACGGCATACAGCAGGTTTTTTCTTGAAAATGCAAAACCCAACCCGGTAACTATGGCCACAGAAGCTATATTGTTTCTCTTGGCGGCAAGGGTGCCATAAATATTGGGTTTAGCCACATAATGAAAAATTAAATCCGGCTGAAGTTTTTTGTATAACCTGTTTAAACGCAGGAAAAAACGGATATCGGTTAATGGGTTGATCGATTTATTATCGAAATCAATCGCAATATGCTCACAGCCCAATTCAATAATCTTCTCTACATAGGCGTTAAACGGAGTTATAATGGTGATCGCATGACCATCTTCCAGCAAGGTTTTAATAACATCCAATCTGAAATTATAAATCGACCAGGCATTATTTGATACAAAAGCAATCTTCACTCGTTTACTGATTCTCACAAAAAACTATTATTAATATTTCAAATGTATAGATTTGAATACAAATCAATTACGGGATGTTGCCAGTTGTTCTATTTTTAATGGCTTGGTTTTTTTTCTATTTACTGCTGGTACGCCTTACCCGAAATGCAGCATTCCGGCTAAGCCCTGCCCAACTTGCCTTAGTATTTTCCCTGAAAACCATTATGGGTTGTGTTTACGGATGGTTGTTCCTAACATGGTATGGGGGCGATGATACCTGGGTAATCCATGACGATACGCTGGCAGAATGGGCGCAGATGAAGATAAACCCGCTACGGGTCTTTACTTATGACATACGCTTGGATCAATATATCCAGGATTGGGGCTGGAAAGAAGGGCTTTCCTATTTCCGTATGAAACTGGAAAAAGCATTAATCAATAAACCATTGGGCGTTTTTAACTTTTATTCCCAGGGCAACTATTATATAAATGTTGTGGCTTTTAGTTTTATGAGCTTCTGGGGTGGCTTTTGGTTATACCAGGTCCTGGCCCATTTAGTACCAAAGTATAAAAGCTGGACATTCCTGGTCATTTTCCTTTACCCGCCCGCCCTTTTTTGGCTAAGTGGTATCCGCAGCGATGCTGTTTTGTTTTTCTTCTTCAGCCTGCTTATTGCCCGCTTATCCGTTATTTTCTCGGGTAAAGGGCGGCCTGTTCATTGGTTTATCAGTATACTGGCCTGGCTGGGAATAATTGTTGTAAAAGCCAGTTTCGCGTTTTTGTTATTGCTTCCAATTACCTGTTGGTGGCTGGTAAGCCAAAAAGGAGCATCGTTGTATAAAGCGTTTTTTGGCGTTCATTTAATTGCCATGTTCCTGTTCTTTTTATCGGGATTACTGCCCGGCGCCCTTAATTTGCCCCGCGCCGTCTTATCCGTTCAACAGGATTTTTTTGCCCTGGAAGGAAATACCCGGGTAGCCCTGCCTGCCTTAACTACCAGCCCGGTTAGTTATATGCGAAATTTACCGGCTGCTTTGGATAATATTTTTCTTCGCCCTTATCCCTGGGAAGCCAAGGGTATCTTACAATACGGCATGGTTGCACAAAATATTTTCATAATATGTCTTCTGCTGGCCTTAGTACTGAAACGATTTCCCGGCCGGGTTGAACTGGTACCCCACAGTATGATCTGGGCGCTTGCCTTTTTCAGCTTTACCTTTTATTTATCAATAGGTTATACGATACCATTTCCCGGAGCGGTAATCCGCTACCGGGTAATTCCCGAAACCTTGCTGGTTTGGTTGCTGAGCATTGGAGCGCTGGGCAAAGAGGTTATATATTACAATTTTTTCAATGTTTATAAAAATCGAATAAACTCCTGAAAATCTTTAGACTTCCATTAGAATATTATTAATTTTTTAAGCAACTTAGCGGAAATTTATTCTTAAACGGAAAAATTCACAGCTAAAAACTATTTCTCATGTCATTACGTGTTAGTGCTATCAACAACATCAGCCAGGGAAAGGAAGTGAAGGGTCCCGGTTCTGCCAAAATCACTGCTTTATTCGGCGAAAACGTATTTACGCTTCAAAAAGCCCGGGCATTCCTGAGCGATGAAGCCTACAAAAGCCTTTTAACGTCTATTAAAGGCGGCAAAAAAATCGACCGCACAGTTGCCAATCAAATTGCTGCAGGTATTCGCCAGTGGGCTGAAACAAAAGGGGTAACTCACTACACACACTGGTTTCAGCCATTAACCGGAACGACAGCTGAGAAACATGATTCCTTTTTTACGTTAAAAGGAGATGGTACTGCTATCGAAGAATTTGACGGGGCTGCCCTGATTCAACAGGAGCCTGATGCATCTTCCTTCCCAAGCGGTGGAATCCGTGCAACTTTTGAAGCCCGCGGATATACTGCCTGGGATCCTTCTTCTCCTGCATTTATTATGGAAATCGGCGAAGGCAAAACCCTTTGTGTTCCAACCATCTTTGTTTCATATACGGGTGAAACGCTCGATTATAAAGCCCCCCTGCTGAAATCACTGGAAGCACTGAATAAAAGTGCAGTAGAAGTTGCCAATTATTTCGATAAAAATGTAAGCCGTGTTTCTGCCACCCTGGGCTGGGAACAGGAATATTTCGTTATTGACGAAGGCATGTTTAATGCGCGCCCTGACCTGGTGCTGAGCGGCCGTACTGTATTCGGACATGCGCCTGCAAAAGGACAGCAGTTGGAAGACCATTATTTTGGCTCCATCCCCGAGCGTGTATATGCTTTCATGCGCGATTTCGAAAACGAATCGTATAAACTGGGTATTCCATTAAGAACCCGCCATAATGAGGTGGCGCCTGCTCAGTTTGAATGTGCACCGATTTTTGAAGAAGTTAGCGTGGCGGTAGACCATAATACCCTTCTGATGGATGTTATGAACCGGGTTGCCCGCCGTCATGGATTGCGGGTGCTGTTGCACGAGAAACCATTTGCCGGAATCAATGGTAGCGGTAAACACAATAACTGGAGTATGTCTACCGATACCGGAGTTAACCTGCTGGCTCCCGGTAAAACGCCGAAGACCAACCTCATGTTCCTGACCTTTTTTGTAAATACCATTAAGGCGGTACATGATTATGCCGATTTGCTGCGTGCCAGCATTGCTTCTGCCAGCAACGATCACCGCCTGGGCGCCAACGAAGCTCCCCCCGCAATTATTTCCGTTTTCATTGGCCAATACCTGACCAAAGTACTAAACGAAATCAAAGAGCGTGTAGGGGATAAATTTGATGAGCAGGATGAGGCAATTCTGAAACTGGATCTGCACAGAAGCATTCCTGAACTGCTGCTTGACAATACCGATCGTAACCGTACTTCGCCCTTCGCCTTTACTGGTAACAAGTTTGAATTCCGTGCAGTTGGATCTACCGCAAACTGTGCTAATGCAATGACTACCGTAAATACCATTATGGCTGATACCCTTAAAAAATTCAAAAAAGACGTGGACGTCCTGATTGAAAAAGGGGAGAAAAAAGAGATCGCCATTATGCACGTGATCCGGGAATACATTGTAGCCAGTGACAAAGTATTGTTTGAAGGCGACGGTTACAGCGATGAATGGGCTAAGGAAGCTGAAAGACGCGGTTTGCCCAACCTGAAAACAACCCCTCTTGCATTGGATGCAATGGTTACAGAAAAAGCAAAACACCTGTTTGAAAGCAACGAAGTGCTTTCGCACGTGGAGCTGGAAGCACGCCATGAAATTGAGCTGGAGAAATACATCAAGAATGTACAAATCGAAGCCAGGATCATGGGCGAACTCTGCACCAGCCATGTATTACCCGCTTCGGTAAAATACCAGAATATACTTATCAATAATATTAAGGGATTAAAAGAAATCGGGCTGAAAGAAAGCAGCTATGCCAACCAGCTGCAAATCCTGGAAAAGATCAGCGAGCATATCAATATCCTATCTGACCTGGTAGAGAAAATGATTGAAGCACGCAAAGTTTGCAATGCAATGGACAATACCCGTACCAAAGCTATTGCCTACGAAAGCCAGGTAAAAGCACCGTTCTTCGATGCCATCCGTTACCGTGTAGACAAGCTCGAACTCCTGGTAGACGATGCCAACTGGCCCCTGCCCAAGTACAGAGAGATGCTTTTCATCCGCTAATGAATCGTTTTTTACGACCTATAAAAACCCGCCATTTGGCGGGTTTTTTTGTTACGTATTTCCTACCCGGAGCATTCGGCCCCTTGGCTTAACTATATAAACTTTCGGATGCTCATCATATACCCTAAATGCAAGCCTTCGTGAAAATTATTAAACTCCAGCGCATCTTCAATAGACCCCAGGTGAAAGCCGGTAACTGTTTCCCGCTCTATGTAAGAGGTGAAAATCCCCTGTTTAAAATCAGTTTCCGTGCGGGTAATCTGTGCTATCAGCAGGTCATTTAATTGACTTACTTCCTCTTTCGAGACAGGCCGCAGTGGCCTGGTTCCGGGTTTATAGGCATTTATCAGCTCTTCCGAAATTGACATAACCTGGTGAGAACCCCGGTAAACCAGCGATTCCTGCGCCACTATAATATGGCCTATATTCCAGATAAGGTTATTACTAAACCCGGCGGGTATTGCATTCAACTGATCCAGGTTATACTGCTCAAAAAATTTCACAAATAACTTCCTGCCTGCTTTCCAGGCTTTAAATGTTGCCTCCATGGTTTATTTTTTTAAACAGCCAATTGGGTTCCTACCGACCACATGTTTCCTCCAAAGTCCATAAATGTAGCTCTTCTGTCCGGATCGCCTTCTCGTTGCTTTGGTTCTTCCAGCACCTTACAGCCCGCTTCTTTGGCGCGGGTAAACACCGTATCCAGGTCCTGCACATAAACATGCAATACCATGGGAACAGGCGGGTATTGTTCAGTTGCTTCAGCCAGCATAATAACCGAATCGTAAAGCTTTAATTCTGCATGCATGATAGATCCATCGGGCCGATTGTATTTTCTTAGCAGGCCGGCATCAAAAATTGCTGTCATTAACTGCACAAACTGCTCCGCATCTTTTATAATGAAATAAGGCGATACCGAGTTATATCCTGCTGGTTTAAAACTTGTTTTCATGGAATAAATTTTATGGTAACTACAGTAATGTACAATAAAAATAACAACCGGGTATTGCAGGAAGCCTGGTACTGGCATTATTAACGTTGCACTAGTGATTGCTTTCCGGCAAAACCCTTATATTTAAGATACTGCTATTCCATGTAAAAAAACAAGCTATGACTATTCCTGAATTTCCGAACGGATTTGAATCCTGGCAAAAAACACATTTTGAAGTAGTGGAAGTACTTTGTTATATCCGAAGTCTTGAAGAAGGGAAAAAACCAACAAGTTTTAATGAATCAATTGATCAGTCGGCCACAGCAGATTTGTACAAATTGGCGCTGGATCTTACCAATAAATTTGAAGAGCAAACCAAAGGGAAACACGAACGTTTTCTATTTGATGAAATAGAAGATTTTGTTTGGGAAGAAGTAAAAAAACTGGAAGCTTAACACGCTATGTTGCAGATCGTTTTTTTCCTATGGCTTTCCTTACCTGTGCACAACAATAGCGGGAAGGACAGCCTTACCCTGATGAGTTACAATATTCATCATGGCACTGATAAGGATGAAAAGGCCACGCTCGATTCCATGGGAATTTTTATTCGTGGATCCGGCGCTGCTATCGTTGGACTTCAGGAGGTAGACAGTGTTTGCCAGCGATCCGGTAAAACAGACCAGATGAAAAGACTGGCCCAAATAACGGGCATGCATTATGCGTTTGTACGTCATTTTGCTTTTCAGGAAGGCGCTTATGGACAAGGAATTTTATCGCGCTACCCGATAAAAAAGATTGAAAACATTCGCTTAAGCCTGTTAAAACCAGATACCCTGCGACAATCACTTGCATTGATTACTGCGGAAATAGCAATTCCCGGAAAAGGCACCCTATTATTGGCCAATGCTCATTTTTCACTGGACCCTGCTACCCGCTTAGTGCAAGCCAGGGAAGTATTGAATTACCTAAAAAAGAAAAACCTTCCTGCTGTTTTTATGGGTGATCTGAATGCAACACCCGACCAGGAAGAGATACAACTGCTAAAAACAGCATTGCAGCCTGTAAACGATCTGAATCAACCCAGTTTTCCGGCCGAAGCGCCAATAAAAACAATTGACTATATTTTTGTTACCCGAAACCTCAACGGCATTGCAGAAAAAAAAAACCTTCCTCCCGTACTATATTCAGATCATTTACCGGTACAGGCAACCATTCAATTTTGAACACCTATATAAATCTTGATTTCTGCATTGGAACTATCAGCGGATTTTTCGTCGTATACTTCAAAATCGGCCTGATAAGTTCTTGCTAAAGGACGGTTCCATATTTTCGTCCAGGCATCAAAAACAATCCCTTCCAGCAAATTCCCTTTCACTACTATTTCTTCGTATGTACCTGCAGGAATTTCAACGGATGTAAATCCTTCCGGAAGTCCCTCCACTGTTGAAACCCGGCAACCAATCAGGGCAGTATAAGGCTGGGTATAATCCGATTCATAGTTAGTGTATACACAGTAGATGGTATCCGCAATTCGGTTAGAGAGCTGCGTTACAATACCCTGGTTGATAAAGGTATTCCACAGGTTCGGGATATCGGTTCCTGCTCTACCGGCTTCGTTGGAGGTTCTGACACTTATACCGGCAACTAAAAAGGGGGAAGAAATGGCCTGGCTCATTGAATTATTATTTGTCACAAATTTACTCAGGCTTTTGTCAACCCTATGTCAGTACTATCAGGCTGGCTGAAAAACGGGTTTTTGCCGAAGGCTGGGAGCAGCAGCTTTCTTTTTTCTCCTGCCTCGCCATAACAAAAATCCGGTTACCGGCAGCGATGCGGCAATCAGGCTCCCAAAAAAAGCCAGGAATTTACCTGGTAATCCCAATATCGCGCCTA
>NZ_LUKG01000006.1:32700-33375 GCF_001601815.1 Flavihumibacter sp. CACIAM 22H1 | reverse complement strand
ATATCGTAGTTCATACGAACAAGTTTATCCGCCATACTTGCTTCATCAAACCCTCCGGCATAGGAGCCTGTTGCCGGCAATTCTTCGCCACTGTAGCGATCATAGTGGTAATAATCAACTTTATAATAGGTACCCGGGCGATGGTTCACTCCCATCTCGAGCGGATCGGTTGCAGTAACCGGATAAAACACCGTGATGCTTTCTTTATCCGTCATCCTGCTCCGGTGTGCTGCCCATAACTGATCAGCTACCTGATCCGTGTTTCCTGCAATCTTCGGATCGGATACCGGATGTTCATGTGGTGGTCTTTGTTTCCCTCCTGAAGTTGCATAATAAGTAGCATCGGCAAACCAGTCAAAGCCCCATACCAATCCGGTGATTGCCAGAAATATGCCAATCCAGCTCATATAAAATCCAAGCACATTGTGCAGATCGTAATTGACTCTTCGCCATTTCGCGTTCCATTTTATGGAAAACCGCTGTTTCATGGCAGCCTTGTTTTTGGGCCACCACAAAACAATACCACTGATAAGCATAATTAAAAACACCAGTGTTGCTGAACCAACAATTGGCCGGCCAATAGCGGGAGGCAACCATAAATAAAAATGCCCATCCAGTACGATGCGAAAGAAATCTTTGGTCATGTCTTTCACCTTCAGCACTGCACCGGTATAC
>NZ_LUKG01000006.1:21335-32191 GCF_001601815.1 Flavihumibacter sp. CACIAM 22H1 | reverse complement strand
CTATAGGCCACCGTATCATAATAAGCAGCAAATGCCGCTTTATCCGGACCGGCATATTCTAAACCTACCACCGGTTTGCCATTTAAATATTTTGCCGCAATCGCTTTTAACTGCGATGGCGGCAAATAAGGCTTATCCTGTTTTTCAACAAACTGGTACGGTTCAGTCAGGTTTCTGATCTCTTTTTCAAATGCCAGTATACATCCGGTTATGCCCAGGAAAACAACCAGTATACCCGACGTCAGGCCTAGCCAAAGATGTAGTTTCCCAATCCATTTTTTTACTACGGTATTGCCCATATAACAACAAAGAATTAAAATTTATATCCAACGGTGAACCGTACATTGGTTCCTGGTTCTGCCTGCCAGTAAAAATAATTGGCGTAAGGCGCTCCTGAATATAAATACTTGTTCAAAATATTATTTACGACCAGGTTCAAGCCAATATTCTTTCGCTGATACGAAATACTTCCATCCAGGCGGAAATAATCTGGCAAACTGTTTTCTGTACCATCAAAAACAAACCAGGGCGACCGCTTGGCCTGGTATTGGTAGCCGAGGGAAATTCCGAAACCGGCCAATTTACCACGGTCGAGGCGGTAATTCAACCAGGAGTTCTGGATATGACGGCTGGATCCTGCAACCTGTGTACCAATTGCTGCTTTCTCCGGGTGATCAGTTACTTTTGCTTCCGTAAATGCATAATTGATAATTACATCCAGTCCTTTCACCAACTGTCCTTTGATATCCACTTCCACTCCTTTGGTTTCCTGTTTCGTTTCCGTGTTGAAAAACCCACCTGCCGGGTTGGGCTTATTCGGATCAGCAGCTAATACATTATCTCTGTTAATCTGATAAACAGTTACCGCTGAGTTCCATTTTCCATTCAACCAATCTCTCTTAATACCAACTTCCATATTGGTGCCGGTTACAGGATCAAATACCCTTCCAGCCTCATCTACGCCATAGTTTTCCATAAATGACTGGTCTAGCAAAGCATAGACAGCGGTATTGGCATCAATGGAATAACTAAGACCCACCCGCGGTGTAAATTTGCTGCGCTTAAAATCACCCGAATACACATCGCCCGTTTTTAGCTGGGTTATTCTACCGGCCAGGGTTAAACGTAGTTTATCTTCCCAGAAACCGATTTCATCCTGCAGGTAATAACCGGTATAACCATTGTAATAACGCACCCCTCTTTCACGAATATTTTTACTACGGTCTACTTCCAGTATAGTGCCTTGTCCGTAAACGGGTTTGTATACATTAAACGTAGGCAGCCCCAGCATAGCATATTGGTTCCAGTCGTGAAAATATTCTTTGTTGCTCATATCCAGACCAGCCAGAAATTTATGGCTGACAGATCCGGTTGTTCCTGCCCGTTTATGAATAACTGTCCCATTTTGCTGGTACCCAATACATCCCAGCTGCTCATAGAACGCTGCAGTAAACTGTCATTATTGGGATCGAACCCTGCGGCCCACAAAGAGGCGCCTTCCTGGTTGTAGTTGAAATATGCTGCCTGTGCGGTCAGTTTCCAGTTATCGTTCAATTTGTGGTCAAAGATAGCCAGCAGGCTCCGGTCGAGCATTTTGGTAGCCGGCATCCTGGCTTCTGCCAGGGTCATGTTTCGGGGCTGATCAGCGTAGCCTCTTTTGGAAAACAGGTAGTTGGAGCCAATCAGGTTTACTTCAGAAAACTGGTGTGTATATTCCAGTGTTACTGAGGTGCGGTCGTCTATCAGGTATTTGAGTACCGGTACAATAGAATACCGGTTATTGAAATCAAACTGCCGATGCGATCCTTTCATCTGTCCCATTACATTGATGCGGTACAACAGTTTTCCATTTTCGGTCAGTTTGCCATCCAGATCGGCGGTAGCGCGGTAGAGGTCAAAACTTCCCAGGCTCATGCTTACTTCGCCTTTATTACGACCACTGGGTTTTTTGGTAACGACATTGTAAAAGCCGGCAGGGTCGCCATTGGATAACATAAAGCCAGCCGGACCTTTAACAAATTCAATCCGTTCCACCATGCTGATATCTTCCGTCAGCGGTCCCCAGGTGGTGGAAACATTCATTCCGTTTCTGAATGCCCCCACATTACTACCGCGCATTGTTATACGCGCATAGTTATCCCAGTGTTCCACTCTCGAAGCGCCGCTCACGTTGCGGGTAACACCTTCCAGCATATCGAAAATCTGCTGATCATTAATTAGTTTGGAAGTAACAACCTGAATATTCTGGGGTGTTTCCAGCAGGCTGCTGCCCAGGCGAAGCGAGTTTGATACCCGGTTGGTTTTAAAACTGTTTTTATTACCGATTACAACTACCTCGCTGAGTTCCCGATCAGACAGGGTCAATTCAAAATCTACCGTACTTGTTTTTCCGGCTTCCAATTGAATGCTGCGGGAAAGATCCTGGTAACTAACCAGGCTTACCAGGATGGTATAGTTTCCTTCAGGAAGATTGGTGAATATGAAATTACCGCTATTATCGGCAGTTACGGTTTGATGAACCGGTTCCAGCACTACGGTAACGCCTTCTGCCGCTTTTTTGTCTGAGGTAGTGATTTTTCCTTTTATGATGCCACTACCGGTTTGCGCAAATACTCCTAAAAAATTGACTATCAACAAAAATACCAGCACTATATGTCTCATCTTCGTTCTTATGTTTTTATAAGGCGCGAAGTTAGAAGGCGGTAAAAATTTTCATTTACGCGATGAGGAAAAGCATTTACGAGATCGGGAAAAACAGCAAAAATGGATTTTAGGCCAGTAGTCTTTCCTTTACCCAGGATAAGGCAATCTCTAATTGCTGCTCCATGGTAAGTTTGGAGTTATCCAAAACAAGGGCATCCGAAGCCTGGCGCAGCGGGCTTACTTCCCGGTTGCTGTCAATATAATCCCGCATTTCGAGGTTATTTTTGACTTCTTCTATTGTAACATTAGGATTCTTTTCATAGAGCTCCCGGAATCTTCTTTCTACCCGAACCGTATTGTCGGCTGTCATAAATATCTTGAGTTCCGCCTGGGGAAAAACAACGGTCCCAATATCGCGCCCATCCATTACTATTCCTTTTTTCTTTCCCATTGCCTGTTGCTGAGCCACGGCAAAGTTCCGCACTTCTCGGATAGCTGCAATTTCGCTTACCTTTTCAGCTACCACCAAATCACGGATCACGTATTCCACATTTTCATCGTTCAGGTACATTTCCGTTTGCTGGCTATGTTCATTAAACCGAAAGTCGAGTTGAATATTGGACAACGCTTCGTTAACCTCCTCGGTAGCGGTCCAGTCAATATGATTTCTCAAAAAATAAAGCGTAATGGCACGGTACATAGCACCACTGTCAATATATACATAGTTCAATTCCTTCGCCAACTGTTTTGCAACGGTACTTTTACCACAACTGCTCCAGCCGTCGATGGTGATGATGATTTTTTTTCTGCCAGACATAGGGCAAAGATAGGGAATGGGAAACTGCTATTTTATCGCTTTCTTTTGTCCAATACCATCTCAACAAAAGGATAAACAACTATAATACCCGTTAAAATAAACACCAGGTAAAACTCAGCAGGCGACGATCCATTTTTAGCCGAATAAATCATAAATACTTCTATCACCAGGAATAAAAGGGCACATAAAACCGAAATCACTTTTACTATCCTTGCTTCAGTAAGCGGGCTCAATTGAACCGATCTGGAGAAGGAAACCGACCTGAACCGGGTATTCAGCGGACCCGTCATCAATAAAATTGCCAGTGTAAAACTTGCCACTGCTGGCAGTAAAAAAACAGTGGCTTTATTACTATAACCGTCCACTACTCCTTTTGCATTAAAATGAGAAGGAATTGTATCCGGTAATTGCGGGTATTCAATCAGCGCCAGTATCCAGTTGGTCAGCAGCAGGATGATGGAAGCTGCTGTCAGAATGGTAAAATAAACGGGCTTTTCAGGATTTAGTTTAGCTGCACACATAACCGACAATTTACAAAAAAAGGCCACCGTTCAGGTAGCCTTTTTATTAGAATTTACTTAGAATTTTTCAGGTCGCTGATTTTTCCTTTTTGGGTGAAGACTCGCGGATAGTAAACACGATTTTATTGTTTTCCTTATCCAGGTCTGCAATCAGAATATCGCCCTGTTTAATTGTCATATTCAGGATTTCTTCTGCCAGCGGATCTTCCAGGTATTTCTGGAGTGCCCGGTGCAGGGGTCTTGCGCCAAACTGTGAATCGTATCCTTTTTCAGCTATGAAGTTTTTCGCTTCTTCTGTTAGTTCCAGCGTAAAACCAAGACTGTTCAGGCGTTTTAATACACCTTTCAAAAGAATATCAATTATCTGGAAGATATGTGATTTTTCAAGTGAATTGAAAATGATCACATCATCAATCCTGTTCAGGAATTCCGGAGAAAAGGTCCGTTTCAGCGCTTTCTCAATTACGGCTTTGTTGTTTTCATCAGAGCTGGCGGATCTTGCGGCGGTGGCAAAACCTACGCCATCTCCAAAGTCTTTCAACTGGCGCACTCCAATATTGGAGGTCATAATGATCATACTGTTCTTAAAGTCAACTTTACGACCCAGTCCGTCTGTCAACTGACCATCATCCAATACCTGCAACAAAATGTTGTAGATATCGGGGTGTGCTTTTTCAATTTCATCCAACAGAATAACGCTGTAGGGTTTGCGACGCACTTTCTCTGTCAACTGACCACCTTCTTCGTAGCCCACATAACCCGGAGGAGCCCCGATCAACCGGCTGATGGTAAATTTTTCCATGTATTCACTCATATCAATCCGGATCAATGCGTCTTCACTATCGAACATGTAACGGGCCAGTGAACGGGCTAACTCTGTTTTACCCACGCCGGTAGGGCCAAGGAAAATAAAGGTACCAACAGGTTTTTTAGGATCCTTCAATCCAACCCGGTTCCGTTGTATGGCTTTAACCACTTTAGAAATTGCTTCTTCCTGGCCAATTACCATACCACGCATGTCCTCGCCCATTTTTTTCAGCTTCTCACTTTCTGCCTGCACCATGCGTTTAACCGGGATCCCCGTCATCATACTTACCACTTCTGCAATATCCTCTTCTTCTATGGGGTAGCGCTTGTGTTTGCTTTCTTCTTCCCACTGCGCTTTCGCTTTTTCCAGGTCTTCCTGTAGCCGTTTTTCAGTATCGCGCAGAGAAGCTGCTTCTTCAAATTTCTGGCTTTTAACGACCCGGTTTTTTTCATTCTTCACATCCTCGATCTTTTTTTCCAGGTCAAGGATTTCATCCGGCACGTTAATATTTTTCAGATGTACCCGCGCGCCAACTTCATCTAATACATCAATAGCTTTGTCGGGAAGCAGCCGATCGGTCATATACCGGTCGCTCAGCTTAACACAGGCATCAATCGCATCCGCTGAATAATTAACGTTGTGGTATTCTTCGTATTTCGATTTAATATTATTGAGTATCATAACGGTTTCTTCCACACTTGGCGGATCTACCATTACTTTTTGGAACCGCCGATCCAATGCGCCGTCTTTCTCAATGTACATACGGTATTCGTCCAAAGTGGAAGCGCCGATACATTGCAATTCACCTCTGGCTAAAGCGGGTTTAAAAATATTGGAGGCGTCCAGTGAACCGCTGGCTCCACCTGCACCCACTATAGTGTGAATTTCATCAATGAAGAGAATAACATCCCTGTTTTTCTCCAGTTCATTCATAATGGCTTTCATGCGCTCTTCGAATTGTCCACGGTATTTGGTACCGGCTACCAGCGCTGCAAGATCGAGCGAGATAACCCGCTTATCAAAAAGTACCCTGGATACTTTGCGCTGAACAATACGAAGGGCAAGGCCTTCCACGATGGCTGTTTTACCAACGCCCGGCTCTCCTATGAGGATGGGATTGTTCTTTTTACGGCGACTAAGAATCTGCGAAACACGTTCAATTTCTTCTTCCCGACCCACAATCGGATCGAGCGAACCGGATTCTGCCAGCCGGGTTATATCCCTGCCGAAATTATCCAATACGGGTGTTTTGCTTTTAGTAGTGCCAGCTTGTTTGGCTTTCTGCTGACTGTATTTTTTTTCTTCATCAAAATCGTCGTCGTTTTCGTCGGGATATTCACTACGCACATCATTGCTTTTCACTACTCCCAGTTCATTTCGGAATAAATCGTAGTCCACGTCAAACTGATTTAAGATTTGTGTAGCAATATTTTCTTTGTTCTTCAGAATCGATAACATCAGGTGTTCTGTTTCAACCGTCGGACTTTTAAGTGCCTTCGCTTCCAGAACTGTTACCCTGATCACCTTCTCTGCTTGTTTGGTTAATGGCAAACTGTTGATATTGGCAATATTTTTTCCGGTTTTATCCTTTACTGCCAATTCCACTTCTTTGCGCAATTCATACAGGTCCACATTGAAACTCTTGAGTATACGGACAGCGGTGTTGTCACCTTCTCTTATCAGCCCAAGCAACAGGTGCTCCGTACCGATAAAATCATTACCCAACCTCAACGCCTCCTCCCTGCTGAACGAGATAATCTCCTTAACCTGGGCTGAAAAATTGTTGTCCATTTTATAAGTAGTTGTGTGTTATACAATAATAACGAATATTTTTGAGTTTAGGTTTGCTTCACCGCTACCCTAATAACGTTAAAATCCACGCTAAATTTTAAACTTTATGCAGGTCAAAATTGATACCAAGGAGAAATTTCATGTCATTACGATCCTTGAACCTAAATTGACTGCTAATATGACAGCAGAAATCCATTCCGGTTTATCAAACTACCTGCAAAATGACGTTAAAAACGTGGTTTTGAACCTCAACCAGGTAGAAGCAGTAGAAATGCCGGCCATGGAGACCCTTATTAAAGTGCAGCAGTCTTATTATGAAAACAACGCTTCCTTTGTAGTTTGTGAAATACAACCAGCGGTGGAACAGTACCTGGATGAACAGCAATTACTCGAAATACTAAGTGCTACCCCTACCGAATCGGAAGCCTGGGATATTGTACAAATGGAAGAAATTGAGCGGGAATTGCTCGACGACGATGAACCTCTATTCAACAACGATTAAGCTATGATGGCTGTTACCATATTGGGCAATAACTCCGCCCTTCCTGCATTTGACCGGCATCCCACGGCACAGATAGTGACCCTGGATGAACAACTGTTCCTGGTTGATTGCGGGGAAGGCACCCAAATGCAAATGGCCAAATACAAGATAAGAAGAGCTAAGATCCAGCACATTTTCATTTCTCACCTGCACGGCGATCATTATTTCGGGTTGATCGGTTTGCTAACCAGTATGGGATTGCTGGGAAGAGAGCAGGACCTGCACCTTTATGCACCGGCAGATCTTTTAACCATTATAGAACTGCAACTAAAAGTGGCGGATACAACCTTACCATATACGCTTCATTTCCACCCACTCGCTAGTGGTAAGTTGGTAGAAAACGATAAGTTCAGGGTTACGGCTTTTGCCACCAGCCACCGGATTCCCTGTTGGGGATTTCGGTTTGATCAGGTTAAAGCACCCCGCAAAATAAATCCGGAGAAAGCGATTCAGCAGGGCGTACCTGCGGCGTTTTACGATCGGCTTAAATGGGGCGAAGATTATGAAACAAAAACCGGGCAACTGATTGCCAATGAGTGGGTAACCGATGCTGCCCCGGCGCCACATTCCTATGCATATTCTGCAGATACCTGTTACAATGAAAACCTGGTGGAAATGGTGAAAGGAGTAGACCTGCTCTATCATGAAACCACCTACCTGAAAGATCTGGCAGACCGGGCTGCCAAGCGTTTTCACTGCACCACCCACGAGGCAGCTACTATTGCTCAAAAAGCCGGTGTAGGCCGATTATTGATCGGGCATTTTAGCTCCAAATACGAAAAGCTGCACCAATTCGAAGAAGAAGCCAAAGAAATATTTGAAAATACCCAACTGGCCATTGAAGGCACCACTTATCGCATTTAAGTCTGTGCCGGGCTATTTCTTTTTTTCCAGGTTCCAGCTTAAATAGCGGGGAAGTTCGGATCGCCAGGCGGCTTCGGTGTGCTCTCCAACAGGCGAAATCCGCTTCACGAGGGAAGATGGCGGAAGAATCGGCTCCAGGGTAGCCATAATTTTTTCCATATCACTCACCATTCCGGGTGATTCTTTTTTGCCGGCATAGAAATAGTATTGCTGCCTGGCATGCCGGCGTTTACGAAGGGTGGCGACGCTCAACTGTTCGAGCCCTGGTGAAATCCAGAAAGATGGCGAGAATACCCCTATTTTTCCAAACTCCTGGGGATACCAGAGGCCGGCATAATAGGCAATAAGTCCGCCCATGGAAGCGCCTGCAATTCCAGTATACTTTGCCTGTTTTTTTGTGCGGTAATGCTGGTCGATATAGGGTTTTAGTTCCTTCACCAGAAATTCCAGGTAGGCCCTGCCCTCTCCTTTACCGAACCGCTCGTGGTCCATGGGATTGTACTCATTCATGCGATGTACACCACCATTATCAATGCCTACTACAATTAACGGGAGGCGGCTTCGGTCTAGTTCCTCGTCCACGCCCCATTCTCCTGCAAAAGAAGTTACTGCGTCAAAAAGGTTTTGTCCGTCCTGCATATAGAGTACCGGGTAGCGTTGCCGGCTGCTGGTGTAGTCGGCAGGCAGGTAAATCCAGATACGTCTTTCCCGACCAAGTGATTTGATCGGGAAAGCGGTATCAATTATCTGAACCTGGGAGCTGGCTGTTGAAAATTGGGCATTTGTTTGAATGCTGCTTACCAGGCCAATAGCTCCGAGGAGAAGAGATCGCATCAGGAAAGCTGTTTGAGGTATGCCGCTACTTTTTGTTGAGATTCATGGGTAAGCGGCACCATTGGCAAACGAAGTGTATTTTGGATAAGCCCCAATTCAGCCAAAAATCCTTTTACTCCGGCAGGATTATTCTCTGCAAAAAGCAGGCTATAGGCTTCCAGCAACTGATCATTGAGTGCTTTTGCTTTGGCGAAATCGAATGCCAGCCCTGCATTCACCATTTGTGTAAAAAGTTTAGGCAGGCAGTTAGCGGCTACGCTGATAACACCGTCCATGCCGCAGGCAAGTTGGGGTAATACCAGGTCATCATCCCCACTTACTATCAGGAAATGATCGGGGCGGCCTTTGAGCATCTGCATACACTGTACCAGATTATTAGCAGCTTCTTTAATGCCTGCAATGTTGGGCACTTCATGTGCCAGGCGCAGGGTGGTAGAAGCTTCCATATTTCTTCCTGTTCTACCAGGAACATTGTAAAGAATAATGGGCTTGGGCGATGCGCCGGCCAATACTTTATAATGCTGGAAAATTCCTTCCTGGGTTGGCTTATTATAATAAGGGCAGGCGCTGAGAACGGCCGCAGCTTTGTCGAGCGGCAAACCGGCCAGGTCCTTTACCAGTTCGTAGGTATTATTGCCCCCCACCCCCACTACTACGGGGGCACGATTACCTACTTTTTCATAGGTAAACAGGATGATGTCTTTTTTTTCTTCTTTTGAAAGGGTTGGCGTTTCGCCGGTTGTTCCAAGAGTTACTATATAGTTGACGCCATTGTTCAATTGAAAGTTAATCAGGTTTTCGAGGGCTGTATAGTCTACCTCACCGGAAGCTGTAAAAGGGGTTACAATAGCTACACCGGTACCACGAAGAGAATGTCTGAGATCCATTTGGAAAAAATATAAGATTGGTTGTTAAAGTATGATTTAAACTGGTAATTCATCCCAGAAGCCCATTTTATTGAACTTCTCGATGCGCAAACGCACCCGCTCTTCTGCGGGCACCTGTTTCAGCTCTTTCAGTGTTTCAATCAATACTTCTTTGAGGTTAGCGGCAGATTGGTCATAATCCCAATGCGCCCCACCTTCCGGTTCGGGTACAATGCGGTCTACCAGTCCGAAGCGATGCATATGGTCTGGGGTAAGTTTAAGTTCTTCGGCTGCTTTTTCTTTTTGGGCCCAGGAGCGCCAAAGAATGGAGGAACAGTTTTCCGGCGATATAACGGTATACCAGGAGTTCTGCAGCATAAAAACACGATCGCCTACACCAATGCCGAGTGCTCCACCTGAGGCGCCTTCTCCAATTACCACGCAAATAACCGGCACTTTGAGCCGCATCATTTCATAAATATTCCGTGCAATGGCTTCTCCCTGTCCGCGTTCTTCTGCTTCCAGTCCGGGGTAAGCGCCAGGGGTATCAATTAAGGTTACAATGGGTTTATTAAATTTTTCTGCCAGTCGCATGAGGCGAAGGGCTTTGCGATAACCTTCCGGGTTGGCCATTCCGAAATTGCGAAGCTGCCGCATTTTGGTATTGATCCCTTTTTGCTGACCAATAAACATAACCGTTTCTCCTTCCAATTGTGCAAATCCACCGACCATGGCTTTATCGTCCCGAACATTGCGATCACCGTGCAATTCAACAAAATTGGTGGTCATTTTTTCAATGTATTTCAGGGTATAGGGACGGTCTGGGTGACGGCTAAGCTGAACTTTCTGCCAGCTGGTGAGGTTTTCAGTTATTTCCCGGCGTTTATCGATTACCTGTTTTTCGAGGTCTGCGATTAAGCCGGAAACATCCACTTTGCTGTTTTTTTCGGCCATTTGCCTGGTCTTCTCTATATCGTCGAACAGGTCTTTGATTGGTTTTTCAAAATCAAGGAACTGTCTGTTTTTGTTCTCTGGCATACTATCAGTTGTGGTGTAAAATTAAGGGTTGAAATTTTTTTTGGAAAAGTTTGTTTTGAAAATAGTTTTCCCATTATCTTTGCAATCCCAATTCGGAACAACGGGTTGTAAAACGCAGAGTTTCAGATTGTTG
>NZ_LUKG01000006.1:18618-20954 GCF_001601815.1 Flavihumibacter sp. CACIAM 22H1 | reverse complement strand
TTCGAGTCCCGTCCGGTCCGCAAGAAGCGTCTCAGCAGAGGCGCTTTTTTGTTTTGAGCGTATTTTCAACAGACCAACATAGCTCCCCTAATTGCTGAAGGCAATTATTTCAATAAGCATAAGATCACCAGGGCGGTCGCTATTCAGCGAAATGAAACTATTTCATTTCCACTTAACTTACCTGTAAGCTGATGAAAAAACGACCTGATTGGTGGTTGAAATACCAGGCAATTCATTGGTTCGGCAGAAAAATCGTTAGCTACCACCGGATGTAGAATTTACTGCCAATAAAATGATGCTGGGTTGTACCGTAAAATAGGGCCGTTTTTTCTATCTTTCTGCATTAAGCTAATATACCATGCGGCTGGTGAAACAAACGATCCTGTATTTTAAAGAAGGCAATTCCGACAAAACCTACGAAATCGACCTCTGCGAACTTGGCTTTGACCGCTATATAGTCAATTTCAGGTATGGCCGAAGAGGTGGCCAACTAAAAGAAGGCTCCAAAACACCGGTACCTGTTTCTCTTACCGAAGCGGAAAAAATTTTTGATGCCGTGGAAACTGAAAAAATGCAAAAAGGGTATACCACAAACCCTGAGGCGGTTTCCACAATTGCTGCAAAAGCTGTATTTACACTACAAAATCTTCCACCGGTATCGTTAGACTGGCAATCGCTGCCTCCCGGTAAAGAAAAAGCCATCCTGCAGCGGTTGCACAACGCCGTTACAAAACAGCCCGCATCCAACCGTACAAAATGGAAACTGTCACGGGTTGTATGGAAAGCCGGTGCAGCACAGCTCAAAGACGCGGTTCCCTATCTCACCCACCTGTTCAACCAGCAGGAGAGCATGTTGCAATATTCCTGTTGCTGGGCATTGGCCCGTTCAGGCAACCCTTCCGCTATTCCGGCCTTGCAGCAAATCTTTACCGCCAAGCCCTCCAAACTGCTTAGCCAGTTAGCCGGAGCCGGCTTATTGAAGCTACTCGAAGGATTGGAGCGAGACCAGCATATTCAACATTTCCACAACTCCCTGCCCGATTCTTTTAAAGCAATCATCGACCGCCGCCAGGAAACGGAACTTGATAAACTCGTACAAGAACGGATCAGCGAGGTGGAACCCAGTTATCCCTGGATTGAAAAACTCTATCTGTTATCGTTCGACAAAAAATGGATCCGCCCGGTGGTAAAAAACCTGCTCCAACGCATTGAACTAAAAGCTGGTTATTTTAAACATATCCGTACTATTTATAAATGGGCAGAAATGCTGAACGATTTTGAAGTGCTCGGCTTATTGTCCAGCCGCTTTGAACGGGAGCCGCAACAATACACCCATTTTCTTTCAGCTGCAGAAAGAAAAAAGAAAAACACCTATATACCGCTATTGGAAGACTACGTTAAACTCTCTGTTGAACAGGCAAAGACCACCACCAAACTTGCCTACTCCAATAAAACCAGAAATTATCTCCATAGACGAACATTAAAGAATCTTATTGCAACGGGTAAAGCAAATAATACCGACTACGTTAAACTGGCAACTGCCCTGCTTATATCCTATACCAAAAACCTGGACGAAAAAGAAGCCTACACAGAATATACCTATAGCTGGATCAATAACCGGTACCAGCGGATAGAACTGCGATTTCCAGCCAACGCACAAGCTGTTTATCTTCACCAGATTCTTAACGGAAACAATGCTGCCATGAAGCTTGTTTCCGGAAATCGCTACCAATTCATTACGGAGGCTGTCCGTACGGCCAAAAGCCCCGATGAACAGTCTTCGGGAATTGTACAATTTATAACCCGCCTATTCCGGCGAAATAAACCAGCTGCCCAGTTACCTGCAACTCCCCCCATACCACCCGTTTCAGAAAAAGATGCAGCCATCCCATTCCTGCATTTATGGAACCAAATGCCGCAGGCTTATATTCAATTATTGATAGATGCAGAACTGGAACAGGTGCATCAATTTGCAGCCCATCAATTAGCGCAACACCCCCGTTATGCAGAATTAATCCAAAAAATTGATGTATCCACCGCCATCAGGTTAATCGGTTCAGCCTTTGCCCTTCCTGCAGAGTTTGGCTTTAACCTGGTAAAAGCAAGGTTTCCACAAGGGTCAAAAGACATCAACCTCCTGCTTGCGCTCTTAAATTGCCCTATTGATAATGCCCGGGCAACTGCAAGAAGATGGGTAGAAGCCGAGCCTAACGATTTCATTACTGCCGCCGATTTTATGATACCGGTGCTTTTTTCCATACAGGATGATACCAGGAACTGGGGAAAAGACCTGCCGAAGAACAAGTTTTTACCGGACGCTACCAAGGAACTACTGG
>NZ_LUKG01000006.1:13480-18012 GCF_001601815.1 Flavihumibacter sp. CACIAM 22H1 | reverse complement strand
CTACCAAGGAACTACTGGCGGTAAAAGCCATTGCTTATTTAGTTTCCTGTAAAGAAAGCACAGCGCTTCCCGGTATGGTACTAAAAGATGGAACAGATTACCTGCTTGATCTTTGTCAGCATCAATTAGCCCAGGTAAGCAGCGGAGTTCTTGCAGATCTGCTCCAACACCCGGTGCCGGAAATTTTATTATTTGGTTTACAGGTGCTTAAACTGCAACAAAAAGATACTTCAGCAGATCAGTTACCGGAGACATTTATAACCGAACTTATTCAGCATGGGTATGAACCTGTACGCATGGAAGGAATGAAGCTGGTAAACAAGCTTTCTGTTCCTGCACTTAAAAAAATAGAAAAGACCCTACTGGCTGCCTGCCTGTCGGTATATGGCGATATCCGTCGATCCGTGCGCCCGGCCCTTCAAAAACTGGCAGCAGCGGATCCGGATTTTGGCAACGAAGCAGTTTCTGCATTACTGCCTTTATTATTACGTAAAGAAAAAAGCGAAGGCATTCACCAGGATATTAGTGAACTACTTTGTAGTGAATTGAGTACATACCTACCCAATGCTAATCAGGAAACTGCGCTTAAGTTGCTCTATGCCAAGTATCCTGCCGCGCAGCAAACGGGCTTGCACTTATTGGAAAAATATCGCCGCCCGGCAACCTTGAGTATAGCCCAGGTTGTTCAGATGGGATCGCATGAAAACCTCTATGTTCGGGAATGGTGCTGGGCATTCTTTGAAAAAGAGGCGGCACGGATTACCTTTGAAAAAGAATCGGCCGTAGCACTCCTTAACAGCAAATGGAAAGACTCCCGTGAATTTGCGCGGCAATATTTTCGACGGATCTTCCGTACAAATGACTGGGATCCGGACCTGCTTATTTCCCTGGCTGATTCAACCAATGAAGAAACAGAAGCTTATGCAAGAGAACTGATCACTACCCACTTTCAATCCGAAAACGGAGAACAGTACCTGTTACAACTAAGCCAGCATCCGCGAGAAAAAATGCAATTATTTGTAACCAATTATCTCGAAAATTATGCAGCAAATGACCTGTCAAAGATCCGGGAATTGGAATTTTATTTCCGGTCGGTGCTAACCCGGGTAAATAAAGGCAGGATAGCCAAGAACAGGGTATTGAATTTTCTAACAAGGGAAGGCCTGCAATCGGCAGAAGCAGCAGCGTTTGTAGCAGCCATCGTCACCGATGTTTCTGCCACAGCAGCCGTAGAAGACAGGGCCCGCTGTATTGAACTGTTAACGCGTCTGCAAGCCATCTATGCTATTGAAACCCCCTTAAAAGTTATTCCCCTCACAGAAAAAACGGCAACCCCTTAAACCTCTTCCTATGTTATTCAAGTATCGATTTGCAGGCTCTTCTTCCGTAACCAGTACTGCGCATTTAACCGGACTTAGTTTTGCTCCGGACACCCTTCGGGAAAGCACCTGGTTTGTAGGCAAACTCAACAAAAAAATTGCTTTCAGGGAAGCCATTTCTGCATTAAATGATGTAGTTATAAGCGATTTTCGATTCAAACCCAAAGATAAGATTGCCTATAAAGAATGGGTTGCACAAAACGAAGCCCTGTTCCTGGGAGAATATATGGTGGGCTTTAACCTGGATCAAACCAACGAAAAAATTGAGCAAATCAGAAAAGACCTGAAAGAGGTAATGGTGCAAAAACAACAATTACTGGCACCTTTTGATAAAGCAAAACGCGCGTATTTCGATTACCTGTATGATAAAAACAGGGAAGCCTGGTATGTACTGGACCCAGTGATCACCATTCATCCGGATCAGTTGTTTTTTGAATGTTTTAGTGAAGATGAATCTACCTATGGAAAACTTTCCTGCAACTACAATGTATTTGACCAACTGGATGATTTTAAGTGCGGCACCACCAATATTGATTATTCAGCCAGCCTTTACCAGGAATTTCAGAAAATCCGCAACTATAAAGAAACAGAACTTAAGATCGACCCATCCGGATTTAGTATTGAAACCACAGACGAAGAGCGCTATAAGGAAGTAAAAATTGATCTGCCTGAAAGCTGGGTAAGGGGCTTTCTGCAAGTAAGCAGTGCCATGACCATGCCAGGCATTCAGTTTGATCTCCATCCAATGGATATCTACAACATCTGCCTGCTCTTAAGAAGATTTAAAGAAACAAGGGGGCCCCGCGCCCTTCGCTATCTGTTAACGCCGGGAGAACCCATTAAACTGGTATTGGAACCCTGGGGGAAAGAAATCACCTGTCACAGAAGCATTTACACGGGAAACAGTAAACAGGAAATCCGCACCTGGGGAAGAAGACGGTTGGTTTTATTGGAGCGCCTACTTCCGATAGCAAAAAAATTTACGGTATATCTGATGGGTACCGGCTTACCGGCTTTTTATGTGGCTGATTTGTACGATATGAGCTTTACCTTGGGCTTAAGCGGGTGGACCAGCAACGATTGGAGCCATGCAGGCAATTTCGACCTCCTGGCGCCAAGAATGGAAGTTACAGAGTTTGTAAAACAGCAAGTATTTGCTGCTCTCAAAAAGGATTGGCGGGGATCGGTTGAGGGCATTGCCAAAACACTGTCCCTTTCCAGGGCCGAAGTTGCAGGCGCCCTGAGCGCATACACACAGGCTGGCAGGGTAATTTATGACCTTGAACATACCTGTTACCAGTTGCGCGAATTAAGCCAAGATCCTTTACCTGTTGAGCAGCTCCGCTTTCTAAACCCGAGAGAAGAATTAGCCGCCACTTTGCTGAAAACTGCAGAAATTCATCACCAGTCGGTTAAAACAGACAACAACCAACATCACCTGACCGGAACTGTACGATCAAAAAAAAGAACCTACCATGCAAAACTGGTCATAGATGCAGACGAAAAACTTCAGACTGCCAGTTGCGATTGTAGTTTCTATACTGAACATAAACTTTATAAAGGCCCCTGTGAACATATGCTGGCAATCAGACAATCCTATAATCAAAAAAGGATTCAATTAAAAGAGCTGGCATAACTTAAATAATTAAAAACTTACAACTATTTTTGTTAACCTTGTTTTAGATTCTTTGACAGAGAGCTGGCGCAGCACCTTGCTTCCGAAAGGAAAGAACGATGTTTCGTCGTTCATACAGCATGACCAGTACATGCATCACCAAATGTGATCTTTACTATGGCATATATGTACCTATGTACTATTTTCAGTACAGGCACTATGTGCCATAATAGTACATAGGTACATATATGCCTTGCGTTGATCAATCTGGTCTGGGCAGGCACGAAGGGCCGCCGCTCTCTGTTATTTTAAAACAGCCTTCTATCCAAGCAAATGGCAGATAACCACCTCACCCGCCAACAGATCTATGATCGGATCAGGGAAAGTTCTAGAGATGAATATATACTGGAAGAAATGAAGCGCCTAGGATTCTGGAATAAAAACGAATCCTCCCCTACCCTGCCCGAGTTACTGATAAAAAAAGAATCCAACCTTCATAAGGAATTAAATGCCTTGCTGGCAGAAAAACAAAAATTTCAGAACCGGGAAGCTCTCCTGAAAGAAATGCGCCTGAAACGCATGGAAGCAACCAAACTGAAAAGAGAAGACAACAAGAAGAAGAAAGAAAAAGAACGATTCGAAAAAACTACCGCCTGGAGAAAAAAACAGGAAACAGAAATTTTTTACCTGGGAGAAGAGGTTTCTGCAGGCTTGCATTACGCCGAAAACAACCACCCCTTATTAAACCAAAAAGCACTACCTGTTTTTGAAAACGAACAGCAACTTGCGCTTGCAATGAATTGTACGGTAAAAGAACTGGCTTTTCTCGCTTTCTCCAGACGGGTATCCGAACTTACTCATTACCAAAAATTCTACCTGCCCAAAAAATCTGGCGGCAAACGCCTGATTTCGGCGCCCATGCCCCGGCTCAAAAAGGCCCAGCATTGGATCCTGCAAACTATTTTGTATAAAATTCCACTTCATACATCAGCTAATGGATTTGTACCTACAAAAAGTATTGTTTCCAATGCCTGGCCTCATACAGGAAAGCAGGTGGTCATTAATATGGATATAAAAGACTTTTTTCCTTCTATCAGCTTCAGGAGAGTACGCGCCCTATTTAAAAACTTAGGCTATTCTGATAAAATAGCCACTATTCTGGCCCTGCTCTGTACCGAAGCACCCACAGAGCAGGTAGAGCTGGATGGGAAAAAATATTTCGTTCAAAAAGGCGAACGGGTTTTACCGCAGGGTGCCCCTAGCAGTCCGGCTATTACCAATATTCTCTGCTATCGACTTGATAAACGTTTAGTAGGGGTAGCCAATAAGTTCAATGGTACCTATACCCGTTATGCAGATGACATAACCATAAGCGGATCTTTCGCGCACAATACGGCCACCCGTATAGTCTGGCAAATCAAAAAAATACTGTCAGAAGAAGGATTTATTTTACATCCGGAGAAAATAAGGATCATGCAGCAGAGCCAGCGGCAGGAAGTTACCGGCATTGTGGTGAATCAAGAAATGTCCGTAAACCG
>NZ_LUKG01000006.1:0-13339 GCF_001601815.1 Flavihumibacter sp. CACIAM 22H1 | reverse complement strand
ACCGTGAAAAACTCCGGAAATTCAGAGCTATGCTGCATCAGTTCAAAAAAAACGGACCAGATCAACTGGTATGGAAAAATGGTACCTTGACAGCTCATATAGAAGGTTTTGCAGCGTTTGTAAAAATGGTTAACCCGGTGAAAGGTGCTAAAATTTTAACGGAACTAAACTCGCTGAAACAATTACCTCAATGGGTGGCATTAAAAGAACGGGAAACAAGCGCTGCACCGACCGGCATATCACCCAAAAAAGATGCTGCCAACAATACCCCAAAAGGCCCCTCTTCTGAGGAGAATACAGAAGATTGGTTCAAAGTAGTATAATTACAAGTCAAATTTCACATGCAATACCAGCCAGGCATACATATTGCCATTGTTTCCGACTCCACGCATATTCCCGGAGCACAAAGCCCTTTTCAGGATGATCAGGACCTGTTAAAAGAGCTGCAGGATAGGAGGGCCAGCGTTGAAATAATTGATTGGAGGGAAGCGGGAATCAACTGGCAAAAATTTGACGCTATTTTTATAAGCAGCACCTGGGATATTCCTTCCTATGGAGAAGAATTCATGCATTGGATCCGTACCTGCAATGCAGACAAAAAAAGAACTATCAACGACGGGCAGCTTATCTGTGATAATGTAATTAAGTCAAGGTATCTATCCCGCCTGATTCAATATTTTGGCCATCAACCAGGTGCATCAGCGGCCATAACACCAAGTTGTTTTATTGCCCTGAAAGCGTCTGCAGAAGACAGTACAAACGCCCTGGGAAACCATAACTTAACGAGCCTTTGCAGAGAACTGGCAATGGCAGATCCAGCCAATTGGGAAAACCGACCGGTGGTGATGAAACCCATTGTATCGGCCGATGGAAACAACACTTTCTTATACCATCCATCTTTAGTCAATTCCGAATCTGCCATACCGGATTCTACGCTAATTGCGGAAGAAGAAGCAGAACAGGTTTTTCAACAGTTGCTCCGCCATTCATCGAGGGGAATTATTCTTCAGCCCTATATTAAAGCAGTAGAAGAAGGCGAATATTGCCTGGTATTTCTGCATGATCGGTTTAGCCACGCCATTCAAAAAAAAGGCGGTTTTAAAAACCATTCAATTCGGGAACGCCGCTATATTCCGGAAGATAAATTGCCCGCCGGCATGCTTTCTTTCGGCAAAGAAATTATTCAATATATGCAGCAGTTGTACCATGCTACTGCATTAACCCGGACCCGCATAGATTTCCTGCACAGCAACCATCAAACGGTTTTATGTGAGCTGGAATGTACGGAACCCAATACTAACCTGCAATCGCTTCCTGAAGCAACTAGGAAAATGGTTACGAGAAATTATGCGCAGGCCATTTATGAGCAGGCCATCCGTTTAAAAATGGAAAGCAATTCTTATTGAGCCGGTATTGAATTAAGCAGTTTTGAAAGAGGTCCGGAGGTTCTGTTTTCCGAACTGTTCATATATACAACCCTTCCTTTTTCCAGGCGCCAGTTATCACAAAACAAGCTGGAATCTTTTTTGCCCTGGGCACTTTCCCATTTATTCCAAACCCAGGCTATTACCCAATCCTGGTTCAGATCTTTATTGTGCAGGGAAATCAATGAAACCGGTGTATTAGTGGTGGCTTTATAGTTATTTCTCCATTTCCGCAAAATTGGTTCAACGGTTTCTTTGGTAGTACTGGAACGAATTCCATTGGGCCAATCGAAAATTGTAGTATCGCCCAAATATTCAATCATATCGGTTGATAATTCCGTATCCCAGGCCTCGTACAATTTTGCTATCACTGCCATGTATTGCGGATCACCCATTTCCCAATTTTTAAATACTACGCTGGCAGGAAGTTCCGGTACTGCCGGGCTTACCGGAGCTGTTGCCACTGCCAGGGTATCTTTCTCGGCTACCGCCTCGCTTTCAGCATTTTTCTGGTTATTACAGGATAAAAAAACTGCCACCAGTAACAGGCTGCAGCAATTGATATACAGGTTATGAACTACATTTTTAGAACAAAGCATAAGAAAACATTTAGGTATGACTGGAAGATTTATCAATTTTCTTTGTGATAGAAACGAAATCCGAAGCCCGCTTCTACCCAATCGGCAGTTGCACCGTTAAAGGTCTTTAATCCAACCTGTGCATACAGGCGTTTGTTTACCAGGTAGCGAACTGCCGGCCGAATAAAGGTATTGCCTTTGATTTCCCTTCCTACGGCACTAAGGTTGGCGCCTATTTGCAAACGGATAGCCAGGCGCCAGAATTGAAAATCATATCCTGCGTGCAGCCCTGGAAAAAAAACGGTCATCGCATCCTTATTCTTTACAAATTCCGCGGTATCTCGTGCGCTGTAATCGAGAAATGCATCTAAACCCGCACTGAATCCATGTTTTGTATTAAAAGAATGCTGGTATTCGACTACCGTAGAGGACGTAATATACCGGTGATTGGTACCTGCATCATCCTTGTTTTGCACCGTTCCGATAGCCTGGTACACTGCCAGGGAATTGGAACGGATTCGCCTGGGGGATCGGCCTGGGGGGAGTTGAGGCCTTGCTTCCAGGAGTTTAGTAGGGTATATTGAATTGTCGACCTTGCGTTGCAGCGCATTGTAATTATAGCGAAATCCGGCACTAAACCCCATCATATTTAATCCCAGGTTGGGTGTAACCGTGCGGCCATTGCTAAAATGAGTCAGATCAAGTCCGTATAAGAGGTCCATTTCACGATTAAGCTGGTATTTGCCCCCCGCGTGCAAGGCAAAATAAACCGCAAACTTAGACCCGATAGCATCGTTAATGGCGTTGTGGTCAACATTATAAGGCTTTAAGTTGTAGGTAAGGCCGAGGGCGGGTTCCACCTGCAGGGTATTTCTTCTTTTTTTGATAACCGGGAAAGTGATAAAACCAAATAAGGCGTGCGGGTTACCGAATATATCAATGTCGCCCACATACCCGGAATACCAGCCAATTCCATAGGAAGGATTCAGGTGCTCTTGTTGCCAGGGGGCTTTTCCGGCAGCCTGCCAGCCGGTTCTAACCTCAATGGATGCATACCCGTTTTTAAGCTTTTCTTTTAGTTCAGTACCCGTATAAAAATGGCTGCCGCTGTGCAATTTTAGACTGTAAAACCGGTATGGGTTCTTTTTTGACTCCTTTTGAGAAAAACCAGTGAATGGAAGAATTAGCAAAAAAGCATAAGGGAAACACCTGATTAATCTCATAGCATGTTCGGTTTTGACAATTTATGCTATAAAAATATGAAATATTTAAACTCCTGTAAACCAAAAACGGTTGCCGTAGTGGCAACCGTTTTTGGAGAGGGTTAGGACGATCTATAATTTATCAATCCATTCCATAACCTGCTCTTTGGTTTTACCGGATGCTTTCTGGATGCGACCAACTAATTCGTCTTCCTTGCCTTTTTCGTAGACCAGGTCATCATCGGTCAATTCTCCATATTGTTGCTGAATTTTTCCTTTGAGGATTTTCCAGTTTCCTGCAATTTTTTCTTTCCACGCTTCCATATTGTAAAATTTAACTGTTAAGAAATAGCTTGTAAGCTTTAGCTCCTGTATAAAATAACTATGCCCCGTGGCTACTATGGAAAGCTGTGGAAACTCTACCCCGAACCAGCAGTCTTTATCCAAAATCCACCCCTATTTTAAGGACAGGATATAACTAACCATTAATTCAGCATCCGCTTTACTTAGAGCTGGATGTGGTGTCATTACCGGATTTCCCCAGGCGCCGGAGCCACCCAGGATAATTCGCTGCGCAAGCAGGCTGATATAGCCCTTATTAACCGGGTACCTTGCGGCAATGTCTTTAAATGCGGGTCCCTTCGCCCTGTGCTCAAGGGCATGACAGGTATAACAATCAGCATAGGCAATTAATACTTCTCCCCTTTGTGCTGCTGCTACAGGTATGCTGTCATTGGCACCTGCAATTCTTTTGATATAATCTCTTTTTGGCGGTTCTTTGGCAGGTTCAGGATCAGAACAGGCGCTGAAGCAACCTGCCAGCGTGTAACCGAAGAGCACTACAATCAGTAATAGTCTACTACTCAAAACAAATAAATAGTTGTCAGCAGCAAAGCTATGCATTTTGGTGTCCAATGCTTATATTAAGCACCATGAGAATTTGCCTATTACTATTTTCGGTTATAATCAGCTCTTTTATACTCGGTGAAACTGCACTTGCGCAGGAGATCAACATATACGAGACGTTCAAAAATCCGGATATAACCCATAAAAAAGAACGACCGTACAACGATCAACTGGCGGAAATACTAATGCGCCGTAAAGAAGCAATACAGGCATCCAATGATTTTAAGCTGGCCCAAAGTTTTTACCTCGAAATGCTGATCAAGGATAAAATCAAAGAAGACAGTTCATTTATTACCAATAGCCTTTATATCGACAGCTTAGCGAAAACATCCCAAAATCGCCCGGCGCTGAAATTATCTGTGCAGTTACTAAAGGCGCAACGAATTCGGCAATACCTGAACCTGGGAATCAATATTCAAAAAAGAGTCGCCCTTTCCACAGAAAAATCAATCCGGTGGCTTCAAATGCCCGAAGACAGCCTTCAGCAGGAAATCCAAAGCTCCCTTTATGCAGCAAAAGCCGTCTTGCACCAAATAGGAAACTATCCATTATCAGATTACCTCTGGCTTTCCGGTGACCCGCTGTTTTTCTGGTTTAAACCCGACCTGGCTGCAATAGTATATGGAGAAGGTATCAATCTCCTCCATAAAGGGTTTTTACCTCAAATGGTAATGGAATGGCTCCAGAAAAAAGAATTTCCTATCAGAATTGAATCAATAACAGATACAGCCCTTGCACCAGTTCTGGCATGGCATAAACAGTGGCAGGAAAAAGATATATTAAATGATGAACAGAAATATTTTTTTGAAATTCAGCTGACAAAAAACTTGTATGCAGGCGTCGAATACTCCGACAGTTTGGAAAACCTGTACAAGAATTATTTACAGTGTCATATAACAAGCAAATTTTCCTGTGTTCGTGCTTTTACTGCCTTTCAGCTTTTTCTTATCGACCATAAAAATGGAAAATCCTTTAACAGCAGCAGAGGAATAAAAGCAGATAGCAGTCACTGCTTTGCTTATAAAAATGCTCTATCCATTTACCGGGCACATCACCAGGTACTCGACAGTTTTTTTATGGCAAAGGAAATAATTTTAAAAGCAGTTGGCAATATTGAAAAAAGGAATTTACCCTATCAAAGAAGCAAATTTTTCTACCGGAAACACCCCCCGAATTTAGCCTCAATTACCGGAACATAGATTCTATTTATATACGCCTTGTACCTATTGCCACAAAAGAAACCAATTTTATATCCAATAATAAATCATGGAATTATTACACAACTTCCAGCTCAATACTGGATACGGTAATTTTTACGCCTTTCTCCGCCGATTTAAACTTTCATACAGGGCAATGGCAATTACCAGTTCTAAAAACCGGCAATTATTGTCTACAGATTTCATATGCTCCTATTGATACGCTGGGAACTATTGGCGAACTTGCTCAGTTACAGGTAAGTCAGTTAAGTATAATCCAGCACGACAAAGATATTTTTGTACTGGATCGGAAAACAGGCCATCCGGTAGAAAAAGCGAGCATTCAGGTACTAAATAAACCCCGAAAAACCAGCAAAACAACAGCTAATGGAAGGAAAACATTGTCATTAAAAGAAGCGGAAGATCTCTTAATTTTTAGGGGGAATGATTCGGTACGACATTGGTATAATAATAATCAAAACTTCTACAATAGTGAGGTTTATTCAAAAGAGGACTACGATTATCTCCTGGAGTATTACGAAGAAAATGCCAGTTGCTATTTTTACACTGATAGATCCATTTACCGGCCGGGGCAAACTGTACATTATAAAGGAATTATCCTTATTAAGGATAAACGAACAGGTGACCCGCTGATGTTGAACTGGAACAACCTGCAATTTGATCCTTTTACTAAGCTTTACCTAAAAATTCTGCAAAAAATAAAGAAAGAAAAACTGGAAATCATTATCAAAGATCCTTTTTACAGGACAGTAGACAGCAGTACCATTATTCCCAATAAATTTGGATCATTCAGCGGTTCCTTTAAAATTCCGGAAACTGCAGCTACCGGTAGCTACAGTTTTGATACCTACCCGCTGGAAACAAACTTTGTACAGAATGAATTCCAGGTAGAAGAATACAAGCGTCCTTCCTATGAAATAAGAATAGATCATCCAAAACTACCCTATGGCATAGGAGATACAATTCCTGTAAAAATAAAACTTCACTCTTTCTCTGGAGCTGTGCTCAATAATATACCTGTTCAGGTTTCTATTGAAGCTTATGGACCCAATATGAAATTTCCTCTATTAAAGATTGATACTACTACGAATGGAACAGGCGAATTTATTGTTCTGCTGACAGACCCAGCCGGTAAAGAATTGGGCGATGCCAAAAATGGCGAATATAAAATGGAATATGTGGTAAAAGCGAAGGCTTTATCCCCTACTGGAGAAGAACAGGAAAAGAATTATAATATCCAGCTCAATAAACATCCTATTTTACTTAGCCATAGTATTCCTTTAACCCTGGATCTAGCAACCCCTATTCAGTTTCGCCTGACTGCCCAAAGCAATTACGAAGCGCTACCCGGAAGGCTTGTGCAGTATAAAATTTGCCGGCTAAACGGCGATGAATTGCTACTAATAACAGACAAAACTGATACTACAAACAAATGGATACCGCTTGAAACCCAGGTAATTGATACTGGAATTTACCAGATTGAATTATTCTATTACAAAGAAAACCAGTTGAACGGCTATAAAAAATCAACATTTAAGGTTTACAATTCAAGTAAGAGGTTATTTCCATACACCCAGGAAGATTTTGTGGAAACCCACTTACATACGGGTAGGGAGACCACTATTCAATGGATTGAGGGGTTTAGAGAGGACAGCAATTATTGCATTTTCCATATCAGGTATAAAAACAAAAAGGATAAATACTTCGACAAATATCATTTTATTTATCAAAACAAAGGTCTGCAGAACATTGAACTTCCTATACCAGTTGATGCAACGGGTGCTTTTACTATAACCCGAATTTACCTGAAAAACAATCAACTTCACAGAACAGAAAAACGCTATCACCTTCCTGAATCAAGCAAGTCCCTGGAAATAATTGTAGAAAAATTTAGAACAACGCTTACACCCGGCGCGAAAGAGGAGTTCGTCGTTTCGGTTATATCTGCCAATAAAAAGGCAGTAGCGGAACTAATGACTACAATGTATGATGCCAGCCTCGATAAACTTCAAGAGCATTCCTGGCAATTACCTGAAGAAGGTCGTGGACGCTATGTAACCAGTAAATGGTTTACCCAAATAAATGAGTACAGCAACAGCAGTTTAGAATCTACCCAGCCAGCAGTGGTAACCCGGCGCAGCAAATTATGGTGGCGGCCTAATGAATACCTGTATCCTATTTTATACGATTATGTGATCTTAAATAGTGTTCAGGAGGATGTCTCCAGGACGTTAAGCGGCCGGGTAGCAGGTATCCAGGTTTTAAACACACCTGGATTGGAAGAAGTAATTGTGGTTGGTTATGGTGTATCTAAAGCATTGAATTCAACGTCCGCAATACAAATCCGTGGCAGTATTAGTTGGAATGCATACGCCAACAGTCTGATTATTATTGATGGCGTACCTTATACCGAAGACCTTTCAAAAATTGACTTTTCAACCATTAAGAACGGAGTTATTCTAAAGTCGGCAGAAGCTACAGCACTATATGGCTCAAGAGCAGCCAATGGGGTTGTACTGCTAAGTACCACTGGAGTGGTACAACTGCCTAGTGCCCCTCCGCCTCCTGTGTTAATCCGGAAAAGCTTTAACGAAACAGCCTTTTTCCATCCGCAACTATCTGCTAATAAAAAAGGGCTCTACCAAATTCGCTTCACTCTACCGCAAACTGCAACTGAATGGAAATGGAAAGTATTGGCACATACCCCCGATGCCCGCTTTCAATACCTGGAAAAATCCATCTTTTCTAAACTCCCCTTGATGGTGTTACCCGATCTTCCCAGGTTCGTTTACCAGGGAGACAGTATTGAAATCAGTACCCGTGTTGCCAACCTTGATACCACATCTATGACCGTTTTGTTAACATGTGAATTGCTTGATGAACTTACCGGAGAAAACATAACCCACCTATTTCTAAAGGATAGCCTGCAAACCATAACCGTAGGAACGGAACAAACCAATTACGGAACATTTAAGGTCAGTATTCCAGACCAGTTTCTTCATCCTGTCCGTATTAAATTCATTGGTCGATCTGCTACATATTCCGACGGTGAAGAGCACTTGCTACCTATATTATCAAAAAAGCAATTGATCCGCCAATCGGTTGAATTAAATGAAATGAATAGTAGTGCCCCGATTTATCCGCCGGTATTGCCATCCGATGCAATTCCCTTTGGTATCGGGCTAAGCATTGCAGAGCAACCACAGGCCGCCCTGATCAATTCATTACCAGGCTTAGCAAATTATTCCTTCAACTGTGCCGAGCAAACAACCAATAAAATGCTTGCTCACCTGGTTGCTGTACATCTTGTAAAAAAAGAGCTGCTTACAGCTACGGAAACAACAACTAACCAATCTATTTCCAATGAGAAAGCCGGCAATCTTCCGGCAGGCACACGATCAGCGGCCATGCCCTGGCTGGAACTGACAGAAAAACAGCAGCTGCTTCAAAAACAACTAAAACTGCTTACAGATACAGCCCAATCTATTGAAAAAGCGGGCGAATACCTTAAAGAAATAATTGATATGCAACTGAAAAACGGAGCACTGCCCTGGTTTAAAAGCGGTGACCCGGACCTTTTTATTTCCAATTATGTCCTTGGTTCTTTCGGCAAGATGCAGAAAGACGGATACCTGCTTCCGTTAAAGAAAAAAGAGTTGGAAGATATTAATCAATTTCTGCAAAACCTTATCAGGTTCTGTGACAACGCTATTAATACCAACCCATCCAACTTCAATGAAATCGACTATTTATATGCACGAAGCTTTCATCATAATAGATACCCTTTGGCAGATAGCGCGGTAGCAAAACTGCTTGCCATGTACCATTTTCACTGGAAAAAGGTTGCAAGTTATTCCTATAGCAGGCAAGCAAAGTTAATTACGGCAACCCTTAATTATTTCAAAACTTCAGATAGTTGCTATCAGGAAGCACTAGCGTTATTAGAATTCATCCGACAGGCAGGCATAACCGATCCGGCAAAAGGTATACGGTGGAAAATTATATCAAATTACGATGAGCTCAATTCAACCCAGGAAGAGTTGCTGGCAGATTTGCAGGAGGCTTTTAATTCGTCAGAAAAATACCCTACAGTTAGTCAGGGAATATTGCAATGGATCTTGCAAGACAGAAACAGCCATGAATGGCGAAGTACAAAAGGTGCCGCTTCTATGATATACCAACTCGCCACAACCCCTTACAACGACAGGGACAACCAAACAGAAAAAACCATTGTATACGATCAGCAAAAGCTTTCGGTAAGCAATGGTATTGCAACGGGTAGTAGCACTACTTTTTTATCAGTACAGGAAAAAAGTTTCAAGGGATTATTACAGGAACACACTCAGGGAAAGCCACAGCCCGCACAGGTTCACTACTATTACTTCAGTGCAAATACAGCAGTAAACGAATCCAACAATACTATACAACTGAACAAACACCTGGAGCGTTGGGATGCCCAGAAAAATACCTGGGTCAACGTTGATTCTTCCACCATCTGCATTGTGGGAGACCGGATTCGTATTAAGATTCAACTCACCACCAAAAAACCACTGCAATACCTGGTGTTAAACGAGCGGCACCCAGCTACCATGGAACCCGTAGAAGTATTAAGTGGTATGCGTTATTCGAATGATTTTTTTTACTATTGTTCCGTAAGAGATATCGGTCATCATTTTTTCATCAGTTCTTTACCAACCGGAACCTCTGAAATTATGTATGAAATGAAACTTACCAAACCGGGCAATTTCAATAGTGGAATTTACAGCATACAAGCTATGTACCAGCCAGCCATACAAACCAGTGGCCCCTCTTACAAATTAATTGTCAATTCATCCCAATCAAAGGCCGACCAGTGAGAAATTCTTCGATGAATGCCCAATTGCCTGGCCAGCAAACTGAGAATATCTTCGGCGGAAAGTCCGTTTTGAATCATAGATTGCAGGCTATCAGAACCGGCCGATTTGGATAATTTGTTGCCAGAATTTCCCAGCAACAAGGCGTGGTGAAAATGCATGATTTGACTATAGTCAGGTACTTCTAATGCGTTACTAAGTGCAAGCTGCGCAATACTGGAGTTCACCAGGTCTCGGCCCCGTACAATCCAGCCTACTTTCAAATGCAGATCATCTATGACAGAACATAACTGGTATGCCGGAGATCCGTCTTTTTTCCGTACTATAAAGTCTTTCATTGCTATTGGAAATGCAGGATCTTCTGGTGTCCTGAAACGCCAGTTTACGCCAGGCCCGTCAAAATCAAGCGCAGCATCCCGACAACCTTTTACACAGCCCGTTTCGAGTTTATTTTGTTGCTGGTCTGATCGCGAACAGGAACAGGCATACAAATAACCACTTGTACGTAACTGTTGCAGTGCCTTTTTATACAAGGCCATTCGTGTTAACTGCGACCAGTTCTTTTCAAAATCCTGTTCATCTTCTGGTCCCTGCTGCCAGGGCAGGTCAAAGTAATGCAGTACAGCAAAAATATTCCTCAGGTACGCAGGCCGAAAGCGTTCCCTATCCAAATCATCAATCCTCAAAAGGATCTCTAATTTTTTGTCCCGGGCCAGTATTGCTGTCAGGATAAATGAATAAAGATTTCCCAGGTGCAGATATCCACTGGGTGTAGGCGCATAACGGGTTCTATGGAATGCTTCAGGAAGCAAGGATGGTATTGATCCGGTTGAGCTCTTCCTTGCTGAACAGCGGTTTATCCAGGCAGCGGACGGCATCTTCTACCTGCTCTGGTTTGCTGGCCCCGATGATAACAGAACTAATCCTGGGATCTTTCAAAACCCAGGCCAATGCCATTTGCGCAAGGGTTTGACCACGTTCCTGTGCCAGCAGATCTAGTTGCTGTACCTGGTTAATATGTTGAGAAGTTACCTGCCCGGCCTCGATGGCCCCATTACCCAATGGCCTTGCCGCTCTTGACCCATCAGGAATACCTTTTAAGTATTTATTGGTGAGTAATCCCTGTGCCAGCGAAGAGAAGGTAATACATCCCATTCCAGTTTCCTGTATAGCATCTAATAAGCCGTTTTCCACCCAACGATCCAGCATGGAGTACTTTGGCTGATGAAGTAAACAAGGAGTTCCAAGCTCTTTCAGGATTGCTGCAGCTTTCCGGGTTTCTTCTGCAGAATAACTCGAAATACCAACATACAAGGCTTTTCCCTGCCTTACCAGCAAATCCAATGCAGCCATGGTTTCTTCCATCGGCGTATCCGGATCAGGACGGTGATGATAAAAGATATCAACATAGTCGAGTCTCATCCTACGCAAGCTCTGATCCAAACTGGCCACCAGGTATTTTTTAGATCCAAGGTCTCCATACGGACCCGGCCACATAGGCCAGCCGGCTTTCGTTGAAATGATTAATTCATCGCGATAGGATCCCAATTCCTCTTTCAGGATTTTTCCGAATCCGGTTTCTGCTGCACCGGGAGGCGGGCCATAATTATTCGCCAGGTCAAAATGGGTGATGCCCAGATCAAACGCTTTTAACAAGATCGTTTTACACTTTGCCAGTGCATCCAATTCACCGAAATTTTGCCATAAGCCAAAGGATATAGCCGGCAACAGCAATCCACTATTACCACAGCGGCGATAAGTTTGATTGGTATAACGATCAGGATTAGCCGAATACATTGAATTATTATTTACGATTAATCAATTTCATAGTCAGGGGATCCCAATAAATAGTTTTTTGCTGGAAATAGCTTTCGTTACAAGCCAGGCAGGGAGCAGCCGCCCTGAAACCAAATACTACGTCCTCCACTACCGGTTTTCCAGTTCGGATGGCTTCAAAAAAATTTATAAAATGATCCAGGTGATCATCGTATCCTTCCGGATTTACAAACCGATAAGGTGCTTTTACAGGCCTCCGCCGATCAGTTGCGGAAAATTGCTGCTCATAGGATTTTAGCAATTGTTCCTGCATAACGGCAGGATAGGTCTCCAACGCATCCCAACCACCGATACCGGGTGCTTTTGGAAGCAGGCTATGTGTCAACTCCAAGTCGCGCCCGTTTAATGTAAGCACGCCTTCCTCTCCAACAAACCGGATGGAGCTGGTATCGCCTCCGCCACTGATGAAGTTAACACGGAGAGTTAGCTGAAAAGCCGGATGCTCGCTGCTTGCCGGATAATCCATGATAGCCGTCATTATATCCGGAACATCTCTCCCATCTTTCCAATATGCCAATTGCCCGCTTGAATAAATCTTAACGGGTCCTACAGATCCGGTTATGAGGTGAACGCCGGATAAAAGGTGTACAAATAGGTCGCCCGCAACACCGGTTCCAAATGCCCGGTAGTTTCGCCACCAGAAAAATTTCTTAGCGTCAAATGCGGCTTTTTTATCTGTGCGCAGAAAACCGTCCCAGTCGATCGTAGCCAATGAAGCGTCAGAGGGCTGCGTATATTGCCAGGCGCCCAGGGCCGATTGCCGGTCATACGTGGCCTCCACTAAGTTCAGTTTACCTATGGCTCCGGATTGGTATAATTCTTTTGCTTTGGCATAAAGCAGGCTACTTACCCGTTGGCTTCCAACCTGCATTATTTTTCCTGATTGCTGCTGAGCAGCGATCAGGGGTAAGCCTTCTGAAATCTGGTGCACCACCGGTTTTTCTCCATACACGGCTTTCCCTTTTTTAAGTGCATAGGTAGCAATGGGGGCATGCCAATGATCACTGGTGGCAATAATTACTGCATCAATATCAGGGCGGTCTATGAGTACCTTATAATCATTGGTAATGAACAGGGTATTCCCATACAGTTCCCTTGCCCGGGTTAATCTACCCTGGTACAGATCACATACTCCTGCCAATGAAATGCCGGGTACTTTTAGCGCTGTACGCAGGTTGCGATGTCCCATAATTCCCATGCCAATAACCCCGATTCGAATAAGGTCATTAGCTGCAATACGATAGTTTGGTGCTGCTAATTCTATCGTTTGAGGACCTGCATATAAACCATTTAAAGACGGCAGGGAAAGTCCTGCTACGGTTG
>NZ_LUKG01000005.1:83176-122699 GCF_001601815.1 Flavihumibacter sp. CACIAM 22H1 | reverse complement strand
AAGTATATAAAGGTCATAAGCAGGTTCCTCATAAGGATGGTTTGCATGGAGAGCAGCAAGCACTCCGGTTTCCAGGAAACCTGGAAAAATGACCTCAACCCGGCTTTCTTTTTCCTGGTGGCGGCGACCTATTTCGCCCACAAAGGGTTTTGTACCCGCCCCTGCCTTAAAACTACCTACCCCCTCCAGCCGGAAAGCACATTCACTATAGGCACCGATGGAGCCGGCACCTGCTGAAAACAAGGCCTCACTAAGCATTTCGGCCTGCGCCGTTGGTACAAAACAGACGAGTTTTTTAAGAAGTCCCGGCCGGGGAAGCAGCACAGAACGGTTTTTAAGCCCAAGAACATCCGCCATTTTCCCATTAACACCCGCTATGATATTGTCCAGATTGGTATGAATCGCATATAATGCAATATCCTGCCGGATGGCTGTCACCAGGGCTTTTTCCACATAACCCGAACCGCTGAACTTCTTTAGTCCGGAAAAAACAATGGGATGGTGGGCAACGATCAGATTATGGCCTTTTGCCTTTGCTTCCAATACCACTTCTTCCGTAGCATCCAGTGCAATGGTAATACCAGTACAGTCCCAATCCGGATTGCCGGTAATTAAGCCCGCATTATCATAGGACTCCTGTAAAGCCAGGGGAGCCAGTTTTTCCAATAGTTCCGTAACAGCTGAAATTTTCATCCCTCAAATATACCTCCTCTTCCCCCTCTGCCATACATTCAGATTTATTCACCTAATACCCCCTCTGCATGATTTTTCCTTAGATTGCAGCAGAATTCCTGCCTATGGACCTACTGTCAACTACCTCATCGCTATACGAAACCTATACTAACCGGCTGCAGGAAATTGCCGATATCCGGTATGCTACCGCACTGTTACAATGGGACCAGGAGACCTATATGCCACCCGGAAGCATTGCCACCCGCTCAAGGCAAATTGCTACTCTTTCCGAACTGGCACACGTTAAATTTACCGAACCTGCAACCGGCGAACTAATAGATACCCTGCTTTCCCGGGCCGACCTCACAGCAGAACAACAAGCTAACCTGGTTTTAAGCAGCTATGATTTTGCGCAACAGGGCAAATTACCCGCAGGTTATGTAAGGGAATTAAGCGAAACCATTTCCCACGCTTTTACGCATTGGACGGAAGCCAGGAAAAATAATTCTTTTCCCGTTTTCGCCCCCTGGCTGGAAAAACTGGTAACCCTGAAGAAAAAAGAGGCCGCCCTCCTTGGTTACACCAATCACCCTTACGACGCATTGTTGAATCAGTATGAAAGAGGATGTACCACTCAATTACTTGACCAGCTTTTTGCTAAACTGCAGCCAGCTCTTGGTAAATTGATTGAAACCATTCGGCAAGAACCACAGGTGGACGACGCCATCTTGTTGCAGCCCTACCCCGAAGAACAGCAATGGGCTTTTAGTTTGGAGCTGTTGGAAAAAATGGGCTATGATTTTCAATTTGGCCGGCAAGACAAAGCGGCCCATCCCTTTACCATTAATTTCAGTAGTGATGATGTTCGGATAACGACCAGGGTACGGGAAGATGATATCAGCTATATGACCTGGAGCACCATTCATGAACTGGGGCATGCACTGTATGAATTGGGACTGCCTAAGCAACAATATGGATTACCACTGGGAGAAGCTGCTTCATTAGGCATCCACGAATCGCAAAGCAGGTTATGGGAAAATAATATTGGGCGAAGCCAAAGCTGGTGCGCCTGCTTTTTTCCGGTTCTCCGGGAATATTTTCCAAAACAATTAAACGGGTATAGTTCGGAAGACCTGTTCCGGGCCATTAATAAAGTGCAACCCTCCCTGATTCGGACCGAAGCCGATGAGTTAACCTACCATTTTCATATCATGATCCGGTATGAGGTAGAAAAAGCATTGATCGAAGGAAGCCTGGAAGTAGCCGAAGTGCCCGCTTTCTGGAAAGAACGGTATCGGCATTACCTCGGCGTAACGGTTCCGGATGATGCCAACGGTTGCCTGCAGGATGTGCACTGGAGTCATGGAAGCTTTGGTTATTTCCCCACTTACAGCCTGGGTAGTATCTATGCGGCCCAATTTTATGCCACCCTAAGAAAGCAGGTTCCAAAAATCGAAAAATTTCTACAAGAAGGCGATTTCAGTGTCGTAAAAAACTGGTTATCAGATAATATATATATTCACGGAAGGCGGTATACAAGTGAAGAACTCTGCAAACGAATTACCGGCAAGGGCATAGATCCGGAAGATTTTATGCAATATGCCAGTGCCAAATACCGTTTCATCTATGCATATAAACTGGAGGGTATAACACTATGAAAAAACTGGCCTTGATAAGCATGGCTGTTTGCCTATTGGTGTCTTGTAAAAAAGCCATCGAAGACAAAAAGGAGGAAATTATCCTCAATGCTATCACCAACGGCCAGTGGTACATATATTCGTTCCGGGAAGGTGATATAGACCTTTCCAATTCATTTACTCCTTATACATTTCAGTTTTATCGAGATGGGAAACTAAGCGGTTTTACAACGGATACCGAAGACAAGGGAACATGGGTGGGAAATGTAAATACGCTTTCGATTACCACTAATTTTCCGGATGCAAATGATCCGATCAAAAAGTTAAATGCAGAATGGAAAATTACCAATAATACGTGGGACTATGTAAAAGCAGAAACAACGGTCCAGGGTAAGAAAAATCTGTTGCATCTGAAGAAGAAGTAGAACCATGAAAAATCTGATATCCGTATATATTCCGAATCCCTTTGGAAACAAGTTGCTTTCTGAAAAAACAAAAACCAGCTTGTTGACTCGTAACCTTTTATTTCTTTTTTTGCTACTGGCAACAGGTCGTCTGTTTGCGCAGACCCAGCCTCCTGTTGCTAACTTCTCAGCCAGTGTCACGGAGGGATGTGCCAGTTTAACCGTACGGTTTACGGATTTATCCACCAATTCCCCCACTTCCTGGGCCTGGGATTTTGGAAACGGACAATTATCCAATCAAAAGAACCCAACCGCTACCTATACCACTCCGGGTGTTTATACGGTGCGCCTAACCGTTCAAAATGGCAGAGGCGTAAATGGAACCGTTAAAACCAATTATATAACAGTATTTCCTTCGGCAAGAATTGATTTTTCTGCCAATACCACGGTGTCCTGTATACCTGCTGTAATTCGGTTCCAGAACGGTGTCGTTTTGCAGGGCCCCGGCACTATAACGTCCTATAGATGGGATTTTGGGGATGGTACTACGTCTACCGACGCTAACCCTGTTAAAACCTATACCACACTTGGTTTTTACACCGTAAGCCTAACAATTACCACGGATAACGGATGTACCGTAACGTCCAACAGAACCCGTTTTATCCGGATTATAGGCGGTGTTACACCAAACTTTGATTTTTCCCGCCTGGATGCCTGTAATACCCCCATCGGAATCAATTTTAATAATCAATCCACCGGTCCGGGTGCACTTAATTATACCTGGAGCTTTGGAAATGGGGGAAACTCCACTGACAAAAATCCTTCTACCAGTTATACCGCTACTGGCAACTATACGGTTAAGCTGGTGGTTAACAGTAGTTATGGCTGCGCCGACAGTATTACCAAGGCAATAACCGTAACGGGCAACTCTACCAGTTTTGCTGCGCCGGCCAGTTCTTGCCCGAATAAAGCATTAAACTTTATCAATACCAGTAATCCATTGCCCAATAATTCGGAATGGGATTTTGGCGATGGTACTTTTTCATTTGAGACCAACCCTGTAAAAGTGTTTACGACTCCAGGCACTTATACGGTTCGGTTAACGAATCGCTATGCAGACTGTGAAGGTACCACCACACGTACCATTACCATAACAAACCCACCCGCTGTTGACTTTATTTCCACCGATACCAGTGGTTGTAAAACGCCGCACCAGGTTCGATTCCAAAGCCAGGCCAGCGGTGCCAGTAAATGGTTATGGGATTTTGGTGATGGCAGTACTTCCACGGAACAGAACCCAACGCATACCTATACCAGTTTTGGTGAGTACGATGTGCGTTTAACCATGACTACGGCAGATAGTTGTACCTCTACTATTCAGAAACCTGCCTTTATTAAAATTGCAGCACCGGTATTGCCTGTACTACTTAACAGAAATGCAGGCGGTTGTGTTCCGTACACTTATTCGCCTCAATTGGATCCGGCTACGATTACAGAGATTGCAAGTTACCAATGGGATTTTGGAAACGGGGTTACCAGTACTTCTGCAACGCCCAGTGTTACCTATTCAAGTGTGGGTACTTATACCGTTCGCTTAACCGTTGTAACAAAAGGGGGCTGTACCGAAACCATTACCGTTAACAATGCCATTAAAGTTGGCACCAAACCAGTTGCTGAATTCACGGTAGATAAAACAAATTCCTGTGCAGGCGAACCCTTCCAGTTTAGTTCCAGTTCTACCCCTGCCGATGAATGGAGTTGGGATTTTGGCGACGGAGGAACTTCAACAGCTGAAAATCCTGCTTATAAATACCAGGATACCGGCTACTTTCCCGTTCGCTTGATTGCATATAATAATGGTTGTGCAGATACCGTAGAAAAAGCCAACCTGGTATATGTGATGGCACCAGTGGCCCGTTTTACCCCGCAATATTCCTGTACTAATCCGCTTACGGTACAGTTCCAGGACAACTCCATTCTGGATCCTACACACGGAGCAGCCACCTATTCCTGGAATTTCGGCAACGGGCAAACTTCCAGCCAGGTTAATCCAACCGTAACTTTTGCCGCTTATGGCACCTATCCAATAACCTTAACCATTACAGATCCGGTTTGTACCTATACCCGAACCGTCAATATTCATCTTTTTGAACTCATCAATAATTTTTCCATCAGTAAACCGTCTGTTTGCCGAAATGAATTGTTTACGCTAACAGCAGGTGGTACATCTACCCAATTCATAAGTTCCTATACCTGGGAAATTGAGGGTCAGCCACCTGTAAATGGCGGATCAATCTTTCAAACAAGGGTTCCTGTAAACGGAGTTTTTGATATAACCCTCACGATGGTGGATGTAAATGGCTGTACCATAACCAGAACCATTAATGATATGGTTACGGTAGTGGGTGCTGTTGCTGATTTCTCCGTGGCCAATAATGGTGGCTGTGTGAACAGCGAAGTTACCATTACGGATCAATCCACACCTGCCGGTTCAATAACCAAATGGGATTTCAATTTCGGCGATGGCGAATCCGCCAGTTTCACCGCTACACCGCTGAATCATATTTATCGCAATCCGGGTACCTATGCTATTAAGTTAACCACTACCGATAATATTGGTTGTGTGGATACCATTACCAAAATCGCCGCTGCCAATATCACCAAACCATTTGCGAAATTTGCAGCAGCTAAAACTATTTATTGCCCGGATATAGATCTTCAATTCCGCGATTCCTCTACCGGCAACAATCTTAGCTATGTTTGGGATTTTGGAGATGGCAGTACATCTACCGACCGCAACCCGCTTCATCAGTACACAGGGCCCGATTCTGTTTATACCGTGAAATTATTTGTGCGCGATGCACAGGGTTGTACGGACTCTCTTATCCGGGAGAAATACATCCGTATACTTTCTCCGAAAGCAGCTTTCTCCATGATAGACACTTCTGCTATCTGTCCGCCCTTAGAAACAAAATTCACCTCTCTTGCAGCAGATTACGATTCCTTGTACTGGGAATTCGGAGATGGAAATACCAGCAACCTTCCCAATACCAATAATTTCTTCAATACCTATGGCAGGTATACCGTGAGATTACATGCCATCGGTTATGGAGGATGCAGGGATACCGCTATTGGCACTGTAAACATCTATAATCCGTTCACCGACCTCGTATTCAATTATAATCCTATTGAAGAATGCAACCAGATCACTGTAAACTTCAATGTGGTGCCACCACCCAATACCAAATACTACCTGGTTTTCAATGATGGTAATGCTGATTCATCGCAAGCGCACCAAATCTCACATACTTACCGCTTCCCCAATTTTTACAGACCCTTTGTTCGGCTGATCGACAGTTTGAACTGTGAGGTTGCAGTTGGCAGCCGCCCTACCATCATGGTAAAAGGTGTAATACCTGCTTTCAACACGGATGTACGGGAGTTCTGTGATAACGGAGATGTTAAATTGAGTGATTTCAGTATTGGGAATGACAGTGTAATTGTTCGCCGCTGGGATTTTGGAGACGGATCACCCAATGTTTTTAATGAATTAAATCCTTCGCACCGTTTTACGGAACCCGGCCGCTATGTTATAACCCAGCATGTAACTACAGAAACGGGCTGCGAAAATAGTTTTACCGATACTGTACGAGTTTACCGAACACCTGTACCGGTTATTTCCGGGCCGGATGAAATATGCCTGTTCGAATTACTGGGCCAACAAGGTTCCACCGTAATTCCGGATACCGCTACGATCTGGAGATGGACTTTGGGCAATGGCTTAAATGCGAATACCAAGGATGTAACAATAAGGTATACCAATTCCGGTGTAGCTGTGATGAATCTAACGGCTTCGGTAGCATTCGGTTGCTCTACCACTGTTTCAAAAAACATAACAGTTTGGCCCTTACCTACTATTACCAATGTACCGGAAATTGTTATTCCGTTAGGTTTTGAAACTACCCTTCCGATTACTTATAGTGATAATGTGGTGCAATGGAACTGGACGCCGCCAACTTCTTTGAGTTGTATTGATTGTCCCACGCCGATTGCCAACCCCAAATTCAATACCAACTACAAAGTAACGGTGGTGGATGACAATGGATGCAGAGCCTCCAGCAATATTGTTGTGAGAGTGCTTTGCGAAAACAGGAACTATTTTATTCCGAATACTTTTAGTCCTAATAATGACGGTCAAAATGATGTATTCTACCCGAGAGGAAGAAGTTTGGACCGTATACAGTCGATGCGCATTTTCAACCGTTGGGGCGAATTGGTTTTCGAAAAAAAGAATTTCCCTGCGAATTCCCAGGCAGATGGATGGAATGGCATGATCCGTGGACAACAGGCAGCTTCTGATGCCTATGTTTACATAATTGAAATCATCTGCGATAACGGACAGGTAGTTCCATTAAAAGGTAATGTTACGCTGCTCAGATAATCCTATGAAAAAGATTCAAAACCATATTATTCACCTGTTACTGCTGCTCTTATTGGCAGGAAGCAAAAGCGGCTATTCACAGGATATACATTTCTCGCAGTTTTATGAAGCGCCTTTATTAAGAAACCCTTCCCTCGCAGGAATTTTCACGGGCGATGTAAGAGCACAGATTGTTTACCGTGATCAATGGAACAGTGTTACCAATGCCTTTAAAAGCGGATCGGTAAATGCTGAATATAAAATGCCGGTAGGTGGTGGAGATGATTTTATCACTGCAGGCTTACAGATGCTGTTTGATAAAGCCGGCACAGTTGCGTTAACTACGACACATTTGCTGCCCGCCATAAATTATCATAAATCGCTCAGCAGTGAAAGAAATATGTATCTCTCGGTAGGATTTATGGGAGGTTTGGTGCAACGCAGGCTGGATCGTTCAAAAATCACTACCGACAATCAATATGTAGGAGGCGCCTATAATCCGGCAGTTTCTGATGGTGAAACCTTTATCAATGCCAGTTATAGCAACCTGGATGCCAGTGTAGGCGCAAGTTTTAACAGCAGTTTTGGAGAGGATCAGAAAAACAATATGTTTCTGGGCTTAGCCTACCACCATGTAAACCGCCCAAGGAACTCGTTTTACCGCAACGTAAACGCAGCTCTTTATCCCAAATGGGTAGCCTCCGGAGGTGTAAAATTTGATGTGGGCGACCAGGCATTTTTTAACCTGCAGGCCGATTATTCCAAACAGGGGCCAACCAGTGAAATAGTTGGTGGTGCCATGTATGGTTATAAAATCGGAGATCCGGAAATGCCGGACTATATTGTGCATTTTGGCGCTTTTATGCGAATTCGCGATGCCCTGATACCTGCCATTAAAATTGATTACAATCCCTTTTCCATCGGGCTTAGTTATGATGTGAATGTGTCGCAATTAAAAACTGCCAGTCAGGGAAGAGGAGGTTTTGAACTATCTGTAACGTATATTGGCTTCCTGAACAGAGATAATTCTACCAGGGAGAAAGTTTTCTGTCCCCGTTTTTAATCTGTCCCTCAGTAAAACCGAAATGGTTATCGACTGAAGAAAAAAAATCCCGGCTATTGGCCGGGATTTTAGTTAACCTTTTATAAATACGTTTGTAATTAATCAAAAATTAAACTATATGAGTATTTCTGTTGGGCAGTCCGCACCGAATTTCAGTTTGTATGATTCTGAGAAAAACAAAGTTTCTCTTCAAGATCAGAAGGGCAAAAATGTTGTGTTATTGTTTTTTCCACAGGCTTTTACCGGAGTTTGTACAACTGAGCTCTGTTCTGTACGGGATTCGATCAGTCAATACAATACTACCAACGCGCAGGTATTCGGTATCAGCGTGGATTCCATTTTTACGCTGGCGAAGTTTAAAGAATCAGAGCAACTGAATTTTCCGTTATTAAGTGATTTTAACAAAGAAGTGTCGGCCAGTTATGATTCTCTTATAGAAGACTTTGTATTCGACATGAAAGGTGTCTCCAAAAGATCCGCTTTTGTCATTGATAAAGAAGGGGTTATCCGCTATGCAGAGATTCTTGATAAGGTAACCGATATTCCTGATTTTGCTGCCATCCAGCAAACCCTGGAAAAGCTGCAATAAGCAGAGGTGGGAGAAGCTGGTCGGTGAATTTCGCGGACTGGTTTCTCCTTTCATTCGCAACGATTTTTTGGGCCCTTTATTTTAACGGCCCGCCATTGTATGTTTGAAAAAAATGATTTATTTTGTGCTAGACGCTGAAACCCGAAATCGACTATGAGGATATTTTTTACACTATCCATAAGTCTGCTTTTAACTTGTGCTGGCTATAGCCAGTCGGGTAAACCTGCGTCTGACCGCCCGGTCATTCGATTTTATCCCAACCCAGCGGTTACTCAAATCACCTTTGATTTCCCAAAACTTGTGGAACGAACCTACACGTTTCAGGTATATAATTTTTTAGGCAAAAAAGTTCATGAACAAAAAGACCTGCAGCCTAAAACCACTATTGACCTGAGCGATTATTACCGGGGTATTTATATTTTTCAGCTCCGCGACAAAACCGGAAAAATCATCGAAACCGGCCGTTTCCAGGTAGCAAAATAATCCCTTCTCCCCTTCTGCTTTCCCTAAACCACCTGAACAATCAAAAATTTTAAATAATGTGTATTCTCCTGTCCCCAAACGATTGGATGATCACTGGCCTGTGTCTGGTAAACAACCTGACGTAAAGTGCGTTTTGCATCTTTAGCGGCCATCTGGATAATTTCCAGGAAAAGTTCGGGTTGCACAAGGTTAGTACAGGAAGTGGTAACCAGGAAACCACCTGGTTTAATCAGTTTCATACCACGAAGATTTATTTCCTTGTAGCCCGTGATAGCTTTCTGAAGGTTCTCCCGGCTTTTGGTAAAGGCGGGGGGATCAAGCATAACCACATCGTATTGACGCCCTTCTTTCGCCCAAACCTTTAATACGTCAAAGGCATTGACCGTTTCAAACCGACAGCGGTCGGCATACCCGTTCAGAGCGGCATTTCGATTCGCCTGCTCAACGGCAGAAGGCGAAATATCCAGCCCCAGCACAGATTTTGCCCCATAATGGGCTGCATGTATTTCAAAAGTACCCGTGTAGGTAAATGCGCCTAATACATCTGCATTTTTTACAATATGCTGAATGGCTCTTCTATTGTCCTGCTGGTCGAGAAAATAACCGGTCTTTTGACCATTTTCAATATCCACCAGGAATTTCAGGCCGTTTTCCTGGATGGTAATTTTTGTATCAAAGGGTTCGGATAAAAAGCCTTTTAGCTGGGGTAAGCCTTCAAGTTCCCGGACAGGCACATCGTTTCTTTCATAAATGCCTTTGGGGGCGAAAATTTGCTGCAGGGCTGAAACGATGGCAGGTTTCCAACGATCCATACCCAGGGCCAGGGTTTGGAGTACAAAATAATCATTGAATTTATCAATAATCAATGCAGGCATCCAGTCCGCTTCTCCAAAAATCAGCCGGCAGTTTTCCGTATACCCAATTTTTTGACGGTATTCCCAGGCGGCTTTGATCCGGTTGTAAAAGAACTGATCATCAATGGCTTCCTCCTTTTTACGGGTCAGTAACCGAACCAGGATCTGGGATTTTGGATTGGCATATCCTCTTCCTACAAATTTTTTATCATGGGTAAAGAGGTTCACAATATCTCCCCCCTCCAGTGGTCCTTCTACCAATCCTACTTCATTGGCAAAAATCCAGGGATGGCCGTTTTCTACTCTTCTGCTGATCTTTTTTTTCAGGAATACATTCGTCATAGGCGGCAAAGGTAGGGCGGATTGAGCAGGGTTAGGCCATCGTGTTAACGACAAATTGTCCCGAATTAGAGCAATGGCAAAAAAATTGTCCTTATATCGAGATCAAAAAACAAGGCAAACTAAGCAGGCTAATGGGCGGTTTTCCGCCAATAATGGCAAAAATTGCTAGGTTTGCTGCCAATTTGTACGATATGGAAGAAAAAGATATTAAGCCAACAGACACCGAGATGGACATTAATGCGGACAGTGATGTACCGGGTACAGCCCATCTGAATGAACCTGTAAAGGAGGTAAGTGAACTGGAAAAACTGGAATTGGAATTAGCCGAAATGAAGGATAAATACCTACGGCAGGCAGCAGAATTTGATAATTTCAGGAAGCGGACAGCGAAAGAGCGGCTGGAGCTTATTCAAACCGCCGGCAAGGAGGTCATTGGCCAATTGCTGGAAGTACTGGATGATACGGAAAGAGCTCAGAAGCAGATGGAAAACAGCCAGGATATTGCCGCATTAAAAGAGGGCGCTATGTTGATATTCAATAAACTACGCACTGTGTTAAATGGCCGGGGATTGAAAGCTATGGAAACCATTGGCACGCCCTTCAATCCAGATTTGCATGAAGCAATTACAGAAATACCAGTGCCGGAAATGGCAGGTAAAGTAATTGATGAAGTAGAGAAAGGGTATTACCTGAATGATAAGATTATCCGTTTCGCAAAAGTGGTAGTCGGTAAATAAGCAAGCAAATGTCAGCAAAAAGAGATTATTACGAAATATTGGGTATTGCGAAATCGGCATCAGCGGAGGAGATCAAAAAAGCCTACCGTAAAGTAGCAATGCAATATCACCCCGACAGAAATCCGGGTGATAAAACTGCAGAGGAAAAATTCAAAGAGGCAGCAGAAGCCTATGAGATCCTGAGCGACGCAGATAAGCGGGCCCAGTACGACCGGTATGGGCATGCCGGAGTTGGAAACGGAGCCCGTGGATTTGGCGGCGGTGGCAATATGAATATGGATGATATATTCAGCCAGTTCGGTGACATTTTCGGGGATGATATCTTCGGTTCTTTCTTTGGCGGACAAGCAGGCGGAAGAGGCCGTGGCGGACAGCGAGCCAGGGGTACCCGCGGTAGTAATTTGCGGGTAAAACTGAAATTGAATTTTGAAGAAATCGCCAAAGGAGTAACCAAAAGCATTAAGGTAAAAAAATATGTGGGTTGCAGTACCTGTGCAGGATCAGGGGCTAAGGATAAAAGCAGTATTCAAACCTGCGGTACCTGTGGTGGCTCAGGACAGGTAAGAAAAGTGACCAGCACTTTCCTGGGACAAATGCAAACAGTTACTACCTGTCCAACTTGTAACGGGGAGGGATCCACGATTACAGCCAAATGCGGAAGCTGTAAAGGCGAAGGTCGTGTTTACGGGGAAGAAACCGTAACCATTGATATACCTGCAGGGGTTCAGGAAGGCATGCAGCTCAATGTTTCCGGAAAAGGAAATGCCGGGGAGCGAGGCGGTTCACCAGGAGATCTTATCGTATTAATCGAAGAAGATACCCATAAAGAACTGCATAGGGATGGGCTGAATGTTGCCTATGACCTTTATATTTCTATACCCGATGCCATTTTTGGCGCAAACGTAGAAGTTCCGACTATAGATGGACGGGCAAAAATCAAGATTCCGGCCGGTACCCAAAGCGGAAAAATTTTCCGGTTAAAAGGCAAAGGATTTCCCGCAGTTAATAGCTATGAAAAAGGCGATCAGCTGATTCATGTAAATGTATGGACCCCCCAGCACCTGAACAGCGAAGAAAAATCCATCATGGAAAAATTGCAGCAATCGGATAATTTCCATCCAAAGCCCGACAAGAACGAACGAAGTTTTTTTGATAAAGTCAGAGAAATCTTTTCATAATACAAAGCCGCAGACCAAACATCTGCGGCTTTTTTGCCATATTTCTGCTGAATTACGATTGCTTTCCATTTTTAAACGGTTAACCGATGACGGAATCAGGCTTTAAAAACCTGGAACGAATGATTATTCAGCGCCTCACAAAAGGCCTGGATAAACGATTAACCTACCACAATGTGCAACATACCATCGATGTGCTGAAACAAGCGGAACGGATTGCACGGGAAGAAAAAATTGAAGACGCCGAACAACTGTTATTGCTGAAGATTGCGGCGCTCTACCATGATACGGGTTTCTTAGATACTTATAGCGGACATGAACTCCGTTCCTGTGAAATAATGATGGAGGACCTCCAAAATGGAAGTCTTTCCCCGCAAGCCCTTGAAACCATTAAAGGAATGATAATGGCCACCAGGATCCCCCAATCGCCGGTGGGAATACTGGAGAAAATTATCTGTGATGCTGACCTGGATTACCTCGGTCGGGAAGATTTTCTTCCCATCAGTCAACATCTTATGAAAGAATTCCTGGTGTATGGAATTATAAAAGTTGAAGCAGAATGGGATCCTATTCAAATCGGATTTTTTGAAAAGCATGTATACTTTACCAATAATTCCCGAACCGTCCGACAACCCGTAAAGATGAAGCATCTTGACCAGCTCAAACAAAAGCAGGCAAATCTGAACCTAACTAAAAACAACGACGGGAAATGAAATCCAACCGGTTCTGGTTGAACCTACTGAACATACAAAGAAATGAATGGCCGGTAGTGAAACAGCTATTTTGGTTGCAATTCTTTCAGGGCGCAGGAATTTCCTTCTTTTTTACGGCAGAATTTGCCCGTTTCTTAGAGAAGTTTCCAGTACATGAACTCCCCTGGGTAATGGTGTTATCCGCCTTTTTACTTTGGATAACAGGTTTCGCTTACACTATACTTGAGCACCATATTCCCTTTAAGAAATTCAATGAAGGGATTATTCTCTTTATGGCAGGCACCATGCTTTTATTACGAATAGGCAGTACCGTTATAACCGACAACTGGCTCTATTATGTAAGCCTTGCCTGGTTTTACGTCCTTTATTTATTGAATAACCTGGAGTTTTGGGGCATTGCGTCAAGGTTGTTTAATATCCGGCAGAGCAAACGCTTATTTGGCGTTATCAGTTCCGGAGATATTCCGGCCAAGTTTATCGGGTATACCATGGCTTTGTTATTTGTACCTTATACCGGAACGCTGAACCTGCTTTTTCTCGGTGTAATCAGCATGCTTAGTTCTATGTATATGAACTAATTAAAGAGGATTACCCATGTACGTACAGAGGTAAAATAACTGCCAAAAATATCGGGGAAATAGATATGTATTTTGTGCATGAACCGGATTACCAGAACAAGTTCGCTTTAAGTTTGGATGCCTTGCCTTTGTAGTAGATTTTTTTTGCTTTCTCTACCATCCCGATTAATTCCTGCTGCAGTAAATTATCTGTTTTGGCAATCGGCTGAATAATGGTAAGCACGTCTTGCAGGTTAGCTGGTTTAACAAACCGGGATTCTTTCAGAACCGAACCAAAAAGAGAAATGCCGGCAGCCATCCGATAAGTATCCGGCAATGTCTGAAAAGAATGAATATGGCTGTCTTTTATCAGCTTTGACATTTTATGCTGTACAGAATCCTTGGGCAGTTTATAACTCAATTCAATAGTGGCCAGTGAAGCGGAGGAATCATATTTTTCTACAGGTGTCAGTTCAAAAATTGCCATTAGGGTATGGCCGGTTCCAACTTCTCCCCCTTCAAGCATGCCTTCCCCTTCTGCAGATAATGCACTGAATTTGTTATCGAAGCCTATTAACCGGTAATTTTTTACATTCTCCGGGAAAAAGCTGACATGCAGCAATGCATCGTCTGCTACAGAATACATGGTTTGGGTCAACTCTTTTACCAACACCTTTTCTGCTTCCTTTTCATTATCGAGATAGGCAAAATTTCCATTCCCTTTTTTTGCCAGTACTTCCAGTTTGGAATCTTTATAATTACCCATTCCTACGCCCAGGCAGGTAAGATAGATCCCTTTCTGTCGTTGGGTTACAATCATCCGTTCCAGCGCTTCCTCGGAAGTTTGACCAACATTAAAATCGCCATCAGTGGCCAGCACAACCCGGTTGTTACCATTTGGTATATAGGTGCTTTCCGCCAGTTTATAGGCAGCAAGGATCCCTGATTCACCAGCCGTGGAGCCACCCGGACTTAATTCCTCGATAGACTTGTGTATTTTTTCCTTATCTCCTCCGGATGTGGGCTGTAACCATACCCCCACTGTACCACCATATACTACAATGGAGATAGTATCAATGGGGCGAAGATTATCCACCATTAATTTAAACGCACTTTTAAGCAAAGGCAGCCGGTTGGGCATATCCATGGAGCCGGATACATCAATCAGAAAAACCAGGTTACTGGGAGGTATCTGTGTGAAATCCAGTTTTTTAGCACTGATTTTCACATAAAAGAGCTGGTTAGCCGGGCGCCAGGGGCATTCAGATAAGTTGGTACTGATATGAAAATCTTCGCCGGGCGCAGGAGTTTCATGTTCCAGCGTAAAATAATTAAGCATTTCCTCAATTCGCACCGCATCGGGCGGAACGGTACTGCCCATGTTCAGAAAACGTCGGATATTACTATAGGACGCTTTATCGGTATTTACGGCGAAATCAATGGTAGGAAATTTGCCCGCATCCATATAATCGTTCTCGCGCAGGCTGCTGTAAGTTTCTCCACCTACAGAAAAGCGGGCAAGATCAGCTGGCTTCAGGTCGCGGGTGATCGACATCAGCCGCTTTTCCGGCTGGGATGCTTTTTTTACCAATAAAGGCAGCACAAAATTATTCTCTTTCGTACTTTTTATCAGGAAAGTGCAAACCTTATAGCCATCCAATTGCAGCGTAACTGAATCCTCGACTTTTGCAGACGTGATCCCAAACCCACCCGAAGCCCCCGAATAGTACAGGTAGCCTGTGGAATGCAGGGTCATTTTTACATTCGGAAGCAATTTCTGGGTTTCATCCCGAATTTCGCCTCGAAAATAATACTGGCAATTTGCCTGGATCCCTGCCAGCAGAATGAGTAATATGGCAACTACAGTTTTCAGAACCGGGTTAATTTGAAACTGAGTCGATGGTTTTACTCAGCTCCTTCTTTTAACTTGTAAATCTCCGGAATATTGCGTCCGAGCCCATCATAATCTAGTCCGTACCCTAAAACAAATTTATCGGGGATACTGAAACCCAGGTATTTGATGGATACGGGGTACCTGGTAGCCTCCGGCTTATGTAAAAGCACAGCCAATTCCAGAGAAGCGGGTTGCTGGTGGTGGAGCTGGGGTAAAAATTCATTCAGGGTTTTACCGGTATCAACAATATCTTCCAGGATAATTACATGGCGATCATGAATGTCCATGTCCAAACCAATGGCGGTAATTACCTGGCCCGTTGATTTTGTGCCCTTATAAGAAGCAAGCTTTATAAAACAGATTTCCGCTTCAATATTAACCGCCTTGAACAAATCCGATGAAAACATAAAGGAACCATTCAGGATGGCAATGAACAAGGGCCTCTTTCCTTTATAATCCCGGTTTATTTCTGCTGCAAGCCGCTGTACCTGGCCATTGATATCACTGGCAGTGAGGTAGGGTTCAAACGTTTTATCTTTTACCTGTAAGAAAGACATAATCAATTGCTGTAAATGAGTAAATGCTGCCCTTTCCGCAATCCTGAGCCATTGAGGCGGTTCCACTCTTTTACCTGGTCTATCGTAACTCCATATCTTTTACAAATTCCGAAAAGCGTTTCCTTTTCCTGTACAATATGCTTTACCGGCTTCACCGACACCGATGTTTGCTGAATCAGCGATTCTGCGGGTCCGGGAGTATACACGGTTGCTGTTTTGGTTAACGGGCGTTTTGAACCAGCCAGTAAGGGTTGGCGGGGCGATTTTTCTTTCAGGTACAGGCGCTCTCCCTCTGCGGGCTCCATGCCTGGTTGCAGGTGATTCAGTTCCAGTAACGTACCGTACCGGATACCTTCCGCCTGGGCTATATCATACAGATTTTCCTCGCCTGCTACAATATGAAATAAGCCAGCGCCGGTTTTCCTTTTGCGTTGCAGGTAGATCAACTGGTCCTCCACCAGGAGATCTCCCTCACCAGGTGTAATATCATTAAAATCAAGCAACCGGGAAAGCGACAATTGATGCGCATCTGCCAATGCCAGTAAACTTGTACCCGCCTTGGCAAAAAGCACTTTGGTAGCATTGATCTCGAAAATGCCGCTGGGGTAATTGGTAATAGCAGGAGGTTGAATAGCAAGGGTTTCATTTGCTGCAGGGGCACGAATACCGACCAGTAAATCGCCTGTGGGTGCCTTTTTACCCATAGCAATCAGCGTATAATCCTGCAGGTTATAGGTTTCAATCAGCCGGATCAGGATATGGGAATATTTTATATTGGTAGCGTAACCCGCTTTTTTTAAGCCATATGCCCAGCCTTCATAATCTGTTGGATCGAGCTTGAACAGGAAGGCATAACGTTGGTTGGATTTAAGAAAATCGGAATGATCGCGATAAGAGAGGGCCGCTTCTCCATAACTGCGGAAACACTCTCCTGCTGCATCATCATCGTGGTAAACTTTATCGCCCGTCCAGGTAGATTTACATTTTATACCAAAATGATTATTGGATCGAAGTACCAGGTCGCTCCTGCCTGCCTCTGTTTCATGAATTCCCTGTGCCAGCTTTATAGCAGCAGGTACACCTGTACGCAGCATTTCATCCACCGCTAATTGTTTGTACTGTTGTATATAGGACAGTACCGCCGGATTCTGTTGCGCAGAAAGTTTCAACGTAAACAGTACTATTACAAACAATAGGGTCGATGATCTCATAGTTTATTTTTTCCGGATTAATAAAAGCCCGTCTCGGAGTGTGAGGAGGCTGGTACTTACTCTGTTATCCGCTTTTACGTGTTCATTAAAAGCATGAATGGCTTTGGCATTCTTTCCACTGATAACAGGTTCCAGCACCTGTCCGTGAAAGAGTACATTATCGGCCAATATCAGCCCCCCTTTTCTCAAACGGGGCAATACCAGTTCGTAGTATTCTACATAACCTGTTTTGTCGGCATCAATAAAAACCAGGTCCCAGGTAAAGGGAAGTTGTGGAATTATTGAAGCTGCTTCCCCTACGTGTAAACGTATCTGATCGGCATAGGCAGACCGGTTGAAATAAGCCTGGGCGGCAGCAGCATCCTCTTTTCTGAGCTCGATGGTATGAAGGCTGCCCCCGGGTGCTAATCCTTCTGCCAGGCAAAGCGCGCTATACCCGGTAAAGGTTCCGATTTCCAGGATCTGAACCGGTTTAAGCAGGCTGCTGATCATGGAAAGAAAGCGGCCCTGTAAACGACCGCTCAGCATATGGGCATGCGGGTGGTTGGCCTGGGTAAATGTATTGATCTCCTCCAAAATAGGAGGCTCATCGGCACTAAACCGCTCGGCGTATACCTGTATTTGATCGTCTATCAGTTCCGTCAAAAGGGGACAATTTGTGCAAAAATAGGCCCAAAAGTTTAAAAATTAGGCTGTAATGGATGTTTACTGTAGAAATGGAGCACTTGTTCAGCCACTTCCTCTGCTGTATCTACTATTTTTAACAGGTCCATATCTTCCGGAGAAATATAGCCTTCTGTTAACATAGTATGCTGTAGCCACTGCATTAAACCATTCCAGTAAGCGGAACCTACCAGTATTAGTGGAACCTGCAGCATTTTACCCGTTTGTATCAGGGTTGCCACCTCAAAAAATTCATCCATGGTGCCAAAACCTCCGGGCATCATTACAAAACCCTGAGAATATTTAGTGAACATGGTTTTACGTACAAAGAAATATTCAAAATGCAGGTTGGCATCCCGGTCGATATAAGGGTTGGCGTGTTGCTCAAAAGGAAGTTCGATGTTTAATCCTACTGATTTACCCCCACCCAGTTGTGCACCCTTATTGGCTGCTTCCATAATTCCGGGGCCGCCTCCTGAGATTATTCCAAATCCTTCTTCAGCCAGGCGTTTGGCAACATCAACGGTTAGTTCATAAGCGGGATGTCCGGGCTCGGTTCTAGCTGAACCGAATATAGAAATACAGGGCCCGAGTTTAGCGAGTGCTTCAAACCCGTCTACAAATTCGGCCATTATTTTAAAAATCTGCCAGCTTGAATGAGCTTTTGATTCACTCCACCTTCTTTGTTTGGTCATCCGGATCGTGTCGTTCATAGTCTTCGTTTTAAGGTTAGGAGACAAAAATGCCATCCATTTGGTACCGTGGATGGCATGGTATGTTTACCTTCTTAAAACGTAGATTTTCGGGTTTTAGTTTATAGGCCGGCCGGTTTTTTAGATATCATTAACAGCCCGAAATAAGTGATCAATCCATTGATTAACAGGAGTTCTATGCCAATTTGATAACCACCCAGCCAATTATGCGCATGCTGGCTTATAAAATAACTAAGAACCGGAGACAGCAAACAGATAAAGGTAACCAGGTAAGTATCGGCAAAATTCCGTTTCGACAGTATTCCGAATGAAAACAGGCCTAATAATGGACCGTAGGTATAACCTGCCAGGTCGAGTATTACCCCAATAATTGACTTGTTATCAATTTTTTTAAACACCAGTATACAGAGCATGAATACCAGGGTCAGGCTCAGGTGTACGGTCATTCGGATTCTTTTCTGGGCTTTTTCAGAAAGTGCGGGGTTTCTTTTTATGCCAAGCATGTCTATGCAAAAAGAGGAAGTGAGGGCGGTAAGGGCGCCATCTGCACTTGGGAACAAGGCCGATATAAGGGCAATGATAAAGATTACCGCGGTTATAGGCGGAAGATAGGTAAGCGCAATGGTAGGAAACAGTTCATCTCCTTTTACTGCCAATCCTTTTTGCTCAGCAAAAATATATAGTAGCCCGCCTAGCAGAAGAAAAAGAAAATTTACAAAAACAATAATAACGCTGAAGGTCATGATATTTTTCTGGGAGTCTTTCAGGGTTTTTACCGAAATGTTTTTTTGCATCATTTCCTGGTCGAGCCCCGTCATGGCAATGGTAATAAAAGCACCTCCGAGGATTTGTTTAAGAAAAAATCCCTTGCTGTTCACATCTGTATTAAAAACATTCGTATATCCTTTGGCAGACAGGGTAGCCATGGTATCGCCAAAATTCAGGCCCAGGTTATTCATGATATAAATAACGCAAACAAGCAAACCAATTAACATAAAACTGGTTTGCAGGGTATCTGTATAAACAATGGTTTTTACACCACCTTCGAAAGTGTATAAGAGGATCATCAGCAGAATAATCAGCGCAGTAACTACGAATGGCACCCCCAGTTTATCCAGAATAAAAATTTGCAGCACATTAATCACCAGGTATAGCCTTGCCGTTGCTCCGATAGTTCGGGAAATAATAAAAAACAGGGCACCGGTTTTATAGGCAATAAACCCAAAACGTTGTTGCAGATAATTATAGATAGAAGTAAGGTTCATTTTATAATAGATAGGCAACAATACATAGGCTATTACGATATAGCCGAGCAGGTACCCGATAACCACCTGCATATAGGAAAACGCATTGGTTTCCACCGTACCGGGTACGGAAACAAAAGTTACCCCGCTTAAGGAGGTTCCAATCATACCAAATGCCACCAGCATCCAGTTGGAATTTTTATTCCCGATAAAAAAGCTTTCATTTGTTGAATTCCGGGAAGTTATATAGGCAACAACAAGCAAAATGGCGAAATAGGCAATTACAAAAGAGAAAAGCAGGGTTGTTGACATGCGCTAAAGATTTTATAAATTGTCACAATGTAAATAGGAATACGTTTACTTTGACAGGAATAACTATGAATATAAAAGCTATTGCTGTTTTTTGCGGATCGCAGGCTGGCATCAACCCAGTATTTGCTAAACACACGGCAGAACTAGGCAAACTTCTGGCCATGCTACAGATCAAACTCGTTTACGGAGGAGGCAAAAAGGGCTTAATGGGTGTAATTGCTGATTCCGTATTGGCTCATGGCGGAGAGGTAATGGGCGTAATTCCAAAAGTATTAACCGAATGGGAGCAGCAACACGATGGTATAACGGAACTGGCGGTGGTGCCAGATATGCATACCCGTAAAAAGATGATGTATGAAATGAGCGATGCTGCGATCATTCTTCCAGGCGGATTCGGTACCATGGATGAATTCTTTGAGATGCTGACCTGGAATCAGCTAAAAATTCATGACAAGAAAATTTACCTGCTGAATTCTGGCAGTTATTTTCAGCACCTGATACTTTTTATGCGGCAGGCTGAAAAAGAGCATTTTTTATATGAACCGGTAGAAGAGCGGATCATCGTTTGTGATAACCCGGTAGAACTATTCAATAAAATCCAATAGGCTATAAACCCGCATTAAATCCTACGGTCAAAAAGATATTACTTCCATAGGGAGTAGCCGGGTTAGGATAGTTAGAGGATTTATGCAGCAGGTCATATTGCGCCATAATTACCAGTCCACCTGCTCTACCCGCCGGCAGGTAGGCACCCACCCCCGCAAGCAGGGAGGGCAAAATTTTACCATTGATAGAGGATTTTGTTTCCTGGGGAGTATAATCGGCCCGGCTTCCCCAGATATAATTCATTTCTGGTTGTAACTGTATAAATCCTTGCTGAATAGGGTAAAAACGTCCAAACACATTCATACCTGCAACACCATATCTTTCTTTATATAGAGTAGTACCGCCGGATTTATATTTTAACTGGGAAAACTGCCCGTTTATTCCAATACCAGCCGCAAACATATCATTAAACCGATAGCCCAACTGCGGGGAAACATTGATAAAAGTGAAATTTCCGAAAGTCAGTCCAAAATTTCCCCCGACAAATAACCTGCTTCTATCAAAGCCTTTGGGTGCTTCTTCTTTAGTGGCGTCATCCTGCGCCCATCCGGTACCCATAAAAACAAAAAGGCAACATACTGCCAACAGCATTCTTTTCCTCATGGTACAAATTTACTCTAAAAACTTGGACAGAGCGATTGTCTTAGATTTCCGGTTCCTTCGGAATAAAACCCATGTTTCAACAATGAAAACTCAATAGCTCCCCGGGCATTGTTGTACTGCGCAAGAGGGGATGTAGTAACATCATATGTGAAGCTCATTCGAAAGTTCTTCCATTGGAATCCTATAAGCGGAATCAGGGATTCCCCTACCCGGTAATACATACCCCCTATTACCTGCGTTTCTCCGTCGCCGCTAAGGTTGTAGTTGGCACTTAAACCACCTACCAGTTCCGAGGCACTCGCCTGGGTGGTATAATAGGCCATTGGATTTATGATAACCTGCTGGTTTAACTTAAGGCTTGCATTTACAAACCCGATATACCGAGGGCTAAGCCGGTTATCAAAACCGGTTTCCGTAAAAAAGGTTTCGCGCGGGCGATTGATATGGTGTACAGAAAAACCACCATTCAGGTACATATCCTCTGTAGGGAAATAGGCATAGTTCATACCTACCTGCATATCTACATAACTGATGCTGGTAGAATTAAATACCACGCTGGTAGGTACTCCTGCATCAAAAAAGCCGGTAGCCGAATTAAACTGGTCCGGAAATTTGAGGCGGGTGGGATCAATGCGTTTATTGGCCCATCCCAGGTTAAAACCGGCGGATAATAAACTGGAAAAACCGAGCATTTGGTGGTAAGCTACCGAACCGTAGGCTTTGGTAGAAGTAAGATTTCCACTGCCGGCAACATCCCGGAGGATTACACCACCCACTCCGAGCCAGCCGTTTTCAATCCGGTCGCGAAATAACTGGGCATCGCCAAAAACACTGATGGTTTTGTAGGGGACTTCCATCACACTAATCCATTGGCTTCTATAGTTGGCTCCGATCCGGAAATCTGCATCCGGAATAAATCCGGTATTTGCAGGGTTGGTGGTAAGCGGAGAATTAAACCATTGCGAAAACCGTAAATCCTGCGCGCTTAGTTCATTCAATGAACCAATAGCAAGCAAACAGCTTAATCCAAAGCGCCACATTAGCAAACCACGTTTCATCTTCTACTCTTTTTGTGTTATCGGATCAGGGTAATATCACCTTTTTTGGTTGTCTTGGTTCCATCCGTGAATTCAACATCGAGTACATAGGCATACACATCCATCGGTTGTACAATACCGTTGAACCTGCCATCCCATCCTATTTTCATACTATTCGACTCAAACACTTTTTGTCCAAGCCGGTTGAAGATCATGAGACGCATTCTGCCGATGGCGAAGCCACGCACATTCACCACATTATTGGGAGAGCTTCCCAATGGTGTAAAGGCATTCGGCATGTCCACCCGTGGAGATACTATAGCATCTACCGGTGTACAAACCGTATCCACGCAACCTGAGCTATTTACAGCAATCAGGCAGGCATCGTATTGGCCCGTTCGGTTATACTGGTGTTCGATCGGTAACCTGTTAGCGGTATTCAGGGTTTCTCCATCGCCAAAACTCCAGGAGAAAGCAATGGCATCTGCAGAAGAGGTATTACGGAAAGTGGTGGGGGTATTTTCCAATGCTGTAACCGGGCTATAGGTAAAGGCGGCGGTAGGCGCCCCCTGTACCAGCACATCCCTGGATGTTTGGTCCACAATATTACAGGTATTCGGATCTGTAACGGTAAGGGTTACGCGGTAGGTTCCCGGATTCTGGAAAACCTTCTGTGGTGTCTGATCAGTTGAGGTTGTACCATCCCCAAAATCCCAGAGATAGGTGCGGCCTGCGATGCTGGTATTCTGAATCTGGGCGGTATAAGGGGCACAACCATTGGGCAGCTCAAACCTTGCTACCACCAGGGGTGCCAGGTTAAACTCTTTCATAATGGAATCACCACTATTGCAATAAATAGTGTCTTTAATTATAAGCCGGATCTTGTAGGAGCCAGCGGCCTGGTAGCTATGCGTAACCGACTCGGGGCCAGCTACCACGCGGGTACCATCTCCAAAATCCCAAAGAAAACTGGTATCGGAAAAGGGTTTGGATGCCGGGGGGATGGATAAATTGTCAAAGCGGTATGAAAGCGATTCACAGGGGTCTAATTTAACAGCGTCGAAATTAAGCCTTGCTTCATCTGCCCGCACCCGCATATTGATATATGCAGTGTCACGAATATTACAGCTGGTAGAGTCAATTGCTATGAGACGAACCCTAAAGTCGCCGACGCTGGTATAAGTGTGCTGGATTTCAAAACTTGTGGTTTTTACATCCGGTGAACCATCTCCAAAATTCCATTCGTACTGTTGGGCGTTACGCACCGTATCTCTAAGGGTAACCGTTAAAGGTACACAGCCGGAAGTATCAAATACCCCGCCAATAGCAGCGGTAACACCAGCACCTACACCCGCGAAATTAAACGCTATTTTCAGGGCCGCCAGGTTGCACTCAGCACCACTTCCGGTTCCGTTTGCACCGGAAAATCCATTCGAGCAACACCAGGCTCCCGGGGTTACGGGAAAGCGGGGTCTTCCACCACCCGGCATAGATGATCCATAACAATTGGCACACATAGCCTGATAAATCACCCCATTCTGGTCAAAGCGGCTGGTTCCTCCATCCACATGCTCAGAAAAATTTCCGACCTGCCCAAAAAAGGTAGCATAGAGTAATTCAGCAGCATCGCGCTTTATGACTATGAAGTAAAAGTCGTTGTTATCCGTATTTCGTTTTATGGCATCCTGGGTTACAGGCATCCCATTGGTGCCCTGCATGGGGTACTGGGCAAGATTGGTTCCTCCCCAACCGGAAACATATACATTTTCGCAACGGTCTACCAGAAATGCCACAGGCGAAATATTGGGCAGCGGACTATTGGTGCCGTAGGTAGTAGTGTAATACCAGGCAGACAAATCAGGACGAAGCTTACCTATAAATTGCTTTGCCCCCGCCGTACCATAGGCTGCATTTACAATCTGCCAGTTGCCATAGGTAACGCCCATGATATAAGGATCGCCATCCCGGTCAAAATCAAAGCCAAGGACAGCATCGGTAGAACTGGTCCCGATATAGGTTGATTTACGGTGCACACTTCCATCATTCGAAAAAATGGCTATAAACCCGTCTGTGCGGGCGCCATTAAAAGCAGGCCCGATCGTACCTGATTTATCGCCCGGGAAGTCTGCGCTCATGGTTGAACCGCAAACCCAGATATCATTGGTAACCGGGCTGATACCTAAAACAAATGCAGCATCCATATCTGACCCGCCAAGGTAGGTAGACAGGAGAATGGTAGACATGGACGGGTTGGTTTTTATCAGCACGGCGTCCTGGGTTCCACCCAATGATTTATAAGGAGCATTGGCAGTGGTAAAAAAGTTTTTAGACATGGTACAGGATGCCAGGTAGATATTTCCTGCACGGTCAATATTTACTTCACTTCTTGCATCGTCTCCATAAAAGTTAAGCAATCCTCTTGGAGCGCCGGTATGGCTATCGCCGGTATTTAATCCGTCACTGCCATCGCCTCCGATACGGATAGCGCCTACTCTTGCAGTACCGGTAGGATTCAGTTTAACCAATACAATATCGTAACCACCCTGCGAACCGTAGGATTGCAGAGAAGGGAAATCGGAAGAATTGGTTCTCCCTGCAATTACCAGATCACCTTGCGGGTCAACAATAAGACTATGTGGCTGATCGGTGGATGATCCGCCAAGGTAGGTAGCATAAAGGCGTTGTGATCCGGTGGGGTCAAACTTCATGATGCCCATATTAAAGGGGCTCTGCCCCCCTGAAGCATTAAACTGTTGCTGGAAGGCACCCGGCGATACAGGAAAACCATCGTCAAACACGATTCCCCCGCTGTATAAGCTGCCATCCGGTCCATAGGTAGCAGTGTATCCCCAGTTATCGGCCTTACTGCCGGTAAACGTGGAGAAAATAAGAGTGGGATCAATGATTAACGGAGCCGACCTGTCATATGCATCCATAGCAAAGCGTACTTCATTCCCCTTTAGCGTATAGCGCGAAGGAATTTCAGTTCTTCCCTTGGCAGTTGTTTGAAATGTGTAAGGAGGCATTTCCCGAACCTCACCAACCGAGGTTTTTATAACCAACTCACCTTTGCTGAGTGAAAGTTTTGTAACCCCATCGTACCGCATTACAATTTGAGATGGATTACCCCCGGGGTTTACAATAAACTCATACTTCAACAAACCTTCATCGGTATAGTAACGCAAATCAATATTCGGATATACATTCCTGTAAGTAACAGTACCGAACACACGACAATCGGAAGCATACTTTGAAGCATCATTCCCAATAAAATAAGAAATTACGCCTGGTATGGTTTTTCCGGGTTCTATGCGGGCAGCGGTATTCATGCCCACCAGTTCCATTTTATAAGCATGTGAACGGAAGAGCACGGCATCGGCATCTCCTTCTACGGGTGCTTCGGTACCGGCTTTGGCGGCCCTGGCAGCTTTATTTTTGCCTCCATTATTTCCACCCGATGCCTGGTTATCAAAATCGCCATGGGCATGTGCAGAAAGTTTCCGAAGGTCATCGGGGTGGTGCTGAACTATGGTAAACCCGTTTTTCTGCAGAAAAAAAGCGCCGTTTCCCAGCTCTCCTTTAAAGGTAACAGAGTTATCCCACTGTCCTTTGTTTTCGATGAATTCAAGGCCATTGGTATTCTTTTGGGCAAGGCCTGCAAAAGAAAATAGGGTCAAGATGATTATTTGGATGGTGCGTATCAAGGTCTAATGAATTTACGTCAAATTATCTTCATTCGGTTACAGTAGATTTACGATATTTTACTCCATGCCAGTTTTCCTTTTTGCGCCTGAAGGTAAATTTTTAACGCATTGTTTTCCTGCAATGCCAGGTCGGGATCCGTTTCCAGCAGTTTGGCCGACTCCTGCTTAGCCGCATCAAGCCATTGTTTATCCCTTACCAGATCGGCCAGTTTAAAGTTCAACAAACCACTTTGCCGGGTACCCTCAATATCACCGGGCCCTCGCAATTCAAGATCTTTTTCAGCTATCAGAAACCCGTCATTGGTTGCACACATTATTTTCAACCGTTCACGTGCTTCATTGGTTAATTGGGCACCTGTTAATAATATGCAAAAACTCTTTTCACTGCCCCTCCCTACCCTTCCTCGGAGCTGATGTAATTGTGATAAGCCGAATTTTTCCGCACTTTCAATAATCATCACACTGGCATTGGGCACATTTACACCAACTTCTATCACTGTGGTAGCCACCATAATCTGAGTCTCCTTTTTAATAAAGCGTTGCATGTTGGCTTCTTTCTGGGCAGGCGGCATTTTTCCATGTACCATACTGATCCAATACCTGGGCTCCGGAAAAAAAGCTTTTATATTTTCATAGCCCCGCATCAGGTTTTCGAGGTCGAGCTTTTCAGATTCTTCAATCAGGGGAAATATGCAGTAGGCCTGCCGGCCTTTCTGGATCTCTTCTTTAATAAAATCCATTACGCTGGCTCTCGCATAATCGTAACGGTGAACGGTGGTGATAGGTTGCCTTCCGGGCGGCAGTTCATCGATAATACTATAATCCAGATCGCCATAAGCCGTCATAGCCAGGGTACGCGGAATAGGCGTTGCGGTCATAACCAATACGTGCGGCGGAATGGTTGCTTTTTTCCATAGTCTGGCCCGCTGCGCAACCCCGAAACGATGTTGTTCATCAATGATCGCTAAACCGAGTTGTTTAAATTGAACAGGATCTTCCAGTACCGCATGGGTACCGATCAGCAGGTCCAGCTCACCATCAGCAAGTTCCTTCAGTATTTTTCTTCTTGCGGCTGCTTTGGTAGAGCCGGTGAGCAGGGCCGTTTTTACCGGCATATCTTTCAGGAGCTGAGCAATGCCTTCATAATGCTGTGCCGCCAGTATTTCGGTTGGTGCCATTAGGCTTGCCTGGAAGCCATTATCAACTGCCAGCAACATAGACAGCAACGCCACCATAGTTTTACCACTACCTACATCTCCCTGCAGGAGCCGGTTCATTTGGCGCCCCTGCCCCATATCCTGGCGAATTTCTTTTAACACCCGTTTTTGCGCCCCTGTAAGTTCAAAGGGAAGGTAGGTATGATAAAAGGTATTGAACTGCTCTCCCACCTGTTTAAAAACAACGCCTCTGGAATACCGGTGACGTTCCAGCTTAATAAGTGCCAGCCGGAGCTGTGCGATAAACAATTCTTCAAATTTGAGGCGGGCAAGGGCTTTTTGATAGGCTGCTTCAGACTGGGGGAAATGGATTTGCCGGTAGGCTTCAAAACGGGAGGGAAACCGGTATGCCTGTAAAATAGCAGGGGGCAGATTTTCAGGCAGATCACGCTCCTGAAGTGCTTCCAGCAAGGTATAACTTAGTTTGCCTAATTGCCGCCCGCCCAGTGCTTTTGCCTTCAGTTTTTCGGTGCTGGGGTAGATAGGCTCCAGAAATGCCTTGCCCCCGGCTTTGGCAGGGGTATAGGTTTCCATTTCGGGATGGGTAATCTGCAAGCTGCCATTGAAGTAACCAGCTTTGCCATAAACCAGCAAAGCCTGTCCCACCTGTATGTTTTTTTGAATCCAGGAAATGCCCTGGAACCATACCAGGTCCATAGAGCCGGTTGCATCCTTTAACTCTGCTACCAGTCGTTTGGCCCGGTTCTGGCCGATTAATTGTACCGATTGGATAATTCCTGCCACCTGGATATAGTCCTGGTTGGATTGGATAGAGCCAATCGTCATAACCATGGTTTTATCAATGTGGCGAATAGGAAAATGGTCCAGCAGATCTTTAAACGTAAATAGCTGGAGTTCTTTTTTAAGTAAATCGCCCCGCAAGGGTCCCACTCCTTTCAGGAATTCAATTGGGCTGGATAATATTTGAGCATCAAACTGAATGTGACAAATTTGGAGCAAAATTAGGGCTCCTGGATTATTTCTGAGATTCTTTCAAACCCGTGTAAGATTTTGGTGTAGGGATGAACTCTTTCCTGCCTTTTTTTACCTTAAGCAGGGCACGCAGCATGGCTATCATTAGCCCGGGAAGACTGAGTAAAGCTTTAATGGTGGGGGACGAATAATACCGCGATGGCATTGCAATAGCCAGTGTAAGCAGGAAGAACAACAGCAGGCTCAACCACCAGCCCGGAACCGGGAAAAAAAACGCCCAACCGGTTGAATAGCGGATAATAACGAGCACAATAATGGCGGAAAAAAACACCAGGTACAGCGAGCGTGGAAGCAATAAATTTTGCACCAGCTTATTGTAATAATGCCGGTCTTTCCGGATGCCGATCATATCGGGCTCCCAGAACATACCCAGGTGGTACCATTGGGCTTCTAACCAGCGAAGCCGTTGTTTTTCAAAGACATCGTGGCTGGCAACTTTTTCATCTAACACCCAGGCTTCGGGGAGATAGTGCATCTGTATACCTCTTTTCAGCAGCTGCATATCAATTTCCCGGTCTTCGCCCGGGTTTTCGAGGATGGGTTTCCAGTTAAAGATAGCTTTCAATAGATGAAACTCAACTGCCATACCCGAGCCGGAAGGAGCTGCAGAAAAACCAAGTGATTGTTGTCCCAGGCGGAATAAATGATTATTGATTTCCTCGCTGATTGCATCCAGCAGGGCCACGCTGGTTTGTTCATTTTTTGCGGTACGGTGGCATTGAATGGCAAGATGACCGGCCCTGTATGCATTGTTCACCAGCTGCAGGCAGTCTGCTTTCATAATATTATCTGCATCCAGCAGCATTATCAACTCATACTCGCCGCTTTTTATGGTATCCAACGCGGCATGAATGGACCTTGATTTCATGCGCGTGTTCACTTCCAGCACCCGGGCTCCTTGTGCGCGCAGGTCCTCAATAGTTCCTGCTTGCAGGGAATCAGCCACCACCAGTACATCAAATTTTTCGGCGGGGTAATTGTGTTTCAGCGCTTCTTCAACGGTATGGCAAATAATATGATCATCTCTAAAGCTTGGGATCAGGATAAGTATCCGGGCAAAACTGGTGGCCGGGGGAATCGCTTCCTCCCGATACATAAGTCCGGCTATTGCAACTACCAATAAATAGGTAATGCTGCAAAACAGGTAGATAAACAGAAGTAAACCAGCTATGTATAAAAAAGTTACCACGTTAAACGGAAAAATATAAAAAAAGAACTGAATTTAACAGAGAACCTAAAAAGCCGGCATTTGCCGGCTTTTGGGTACTGAGTTATTTCGAGTATTTTATGAAATATTTGATTTCTGGATCAGTGCGGGCGGGGTATGGGCAATAATCCAAAGATCAAAAAGAAAATTCTGTTTTCTGGCGTATGCGATATCGAGCTTGATCCTGTCCTCCACCGACATACAATGCCGGTCTTTTTTCCGGATCTGCCATAGGCCGGTAATTCCTGCCGGTGCCATAAAACGTTGAGACCATTCATCGGTGGTCAGCATCGCAGCTTCGTATAAAGGCAGCGGGCGATTACCAACGATAGACATATCTCCCAACAACACATTAAAGAACTGCGGTAGCTCATCCAGGCTTGAATTCCGTAAAAACCGGCCAAAGCGGGTAGCTCTGGGGTCGTTGGTTATTTTAAAGAATACGCAGCCATGGTCTTCATTGTATTCATTCCGGTGTTTTACCGCATCTTTTTGAGATTCGGCATCCATGCGCATGGTACGGAACTTATAAAAATTAAAGATACGATATCCTCTTCCTGCTCTTTTAGAGATATAAAAAACAGGGCCCCGACTTTCCAGCCGTATGGCAATGGCAATGAGCAACATAACCGGGCTCAGCAAAATCAAGGCAAGCAGCGATATGGCAATATCAAAAGCGCGCCTGCCCATACTGATAGGCGTAATTCTTACCTGTTGGGCCAGTTTATCCATTCTGAATTAAGTACGGCTGCAGTTCTTCTTTTTTACTTTAGAAAGAAAATCTACCCGTTGAACCAGTTTTCCATCCGGTTTTCTGGTATCAATAACATCATCAAACAGGCGTTTCAGGATAGCTGTATCTTTTGCATCCACCGAATTGCCTGCCGTATCCATAATAACCGGAATAGCCATAAACTTTTCTATCGACTTCAGGTAGGCATTCAGGTTAGCAACTTCCGCCAAATCCAAATTTCCATCCACAATAATAACTTGTGGTATGGTTTTTGATTGGGAATCAATGCGCTGTAAAATAGCAATGGCTTTTGCAACCGATTCAGCAGCATAACCACCCTCAAATAAATTAATAAGATAGTCGATATTACGGGTATTCTTTCCGATAAAGAAGAATTCCCTCGAATGTAGAACCGCCACTGGAGCCGTTTCATCTTCCCTGGTAATCGAATACCGGCGGTAGACGGGCTGTGGTGAGGTTATGGGGTTTAATGGTAAAGTTTGTTCCATTCAGGTAAGATTTTTTACGAGGAAAATTTCAGACCACTTTCAACAGCTTTTTGGAGCTGGTTACTGGTGATTTGATCAAAGCTTCCAAGGTTTTGGTAAGGTCAACCGGATTAAATGGTTTGTGAAAGGCAGCTTCCACGTTATAACGGGTACAAACAGTTGCAATCTCTTCCTCTTCCAAAGAAGAAATTACCACCATTGGTATATTTTTATACAACTCACTGGTTTTGAAATACTCCACGATTTCCCAGGTATTGCTATCCGGAAGCTCAGGATCTACTACAATAGCTGCAGGAAGTTCAGAACGGGTCAGCCAATACATGGCATCACCAGCCTCTGAAGCAGTAATTGCAGAGAATTGGTCATTCAAAACTGTGTGCAGTAAAAATCGAATCGATTTACTAGCTGTGATTACGAGTACTTTTCTTTTCATCCTTGAATAATTAAGTTTTGTTAGAAACTCAATTTTTCAATAGGAATTCAATTGGAACGGTTAGGCTTTCAACGGGTACTTGGAACAATCAACATCAGTTCTTAGCCTGATGACAAATCAGAAAAATACTACTAATGGGGTGAGTTCTTAGGATTGTGGAACGGTAAGCAAGCGGCCTAAGGGGATGTACTTAGGTAATCGTGGAGTAAAAGTAATATATATTTCCAATCCAAGAAATCTACGGCGGTTTTTTTTTCTAATTCTGCGTAAAACTACCTGTTTCCCGCCTTACTGCCCCTGGTCATTTTTAACGGAAACCCTTATGCGGTCTGATTTTTCCCATTTTGCATCCTGCCCGCCGGTAAGAAACCGGAACAGCCCCAGCACAATGGACCAATGCATAAAAACAAAGTAATAAGGTATATATACGAAAGGCAATTTCGTATTTGTACGAGCACCCAGCCAGCCCAGCACCGCCAGGCTATAAAACAGGAGCTGGATTATACCTGCAAGCTGGTAGATTGAGCCACTGCCCTTAACTACCAGGTACAAGGTCGATACCCCCAGCAATAGCAAGGCCGGCGCTGCAAATACCCAGCGGCTAACCCTGTGTGATATAAATTGAAAGAAAAGCAGGGGATTAAAGCGCCAGGACCAGCTTTTTTGTAACCTTTTCAAAGCCTGGAAACCACCCGCGGCTATGCGAATTTTTCTTTTTTCCTCGTCGCGCAAACTTAGCGAGCCTTTTTCAAACGCTTTTGCAGCAGGTTCGTATCCGATCCGATACCCCTGTTCACAGATGCGCATCGACAGAACAAAATCATCCAGTATGGTATCCGGTTCAAGTGGCTGAAATAAGGCAGCCCGGAAAGCCAGCAACTCACCAGCCGCGCCTACCACACTATAAAGCCGGGCATCGTTTTTTTTGAGAAAGGATTCATATTTCCAATACAGGCCCTCCCCTTCCGCCGATAACTCGTCTTGATTTTCTCCCCCCACTTGTTTTTCCCCGGATATGGCCCCGATAGAAGGGTCGGCAAAACCGGAAACCAGCAGCCGAAGGGCATTTTGGTTAAGAAGGGCATTGGCATCGGTTACTATAACAATAGGGGTTTCAACCATTTCCATAGCCCGGTTTAAGGCCATAGCTTTCCCCAGCCTTTCCTGGCCATGCAGTAGCTCTACCTGCGGAAAGGCTTTTACGATCTGTTCGGTGCCATCGGTAGAGCCATCGGTGATCACCAGCACCCGAAACAAGGTACGGGGATACTTTAATTCCAGTGTATTGCGGATCTTTGCACCAATACAACCCGCTTCATTGTAAGCTGGTATCAGCACCGTTAAAGCGGGTAATTCCTCTTCCGGTAATACTGCAACAGGTAATTGTTTCTTTCTTTTTGCCAGAAAAAAAACCAGCAGGCCGTATCCCAGGTAGGTATAGACCAGGATCAGGAAACTGATCCAAAATATCAACTGGCAGAAAATTTCCATCGGGGGGAAACTAATCAATTCTGGTCAGCTACCAGCGCAGCTGCACCAAAAACTCCGGCACTATCTCCCAGCGAAGGGGATAACACCGGCGTATCAAGCCGGTTATTAAAAATGAATTTTTCCAAACTGGCCCGGCCGCGGGTATAGATGCTGGCAATATTTCCTACTCCTCCACCCACCACAATAGCATCGGGGTCTAGTAGGTTAGTAAGTATAGAAACGGCTTTTCCAAAAAACATATGTAAACGCTCCATCGTAGCTACAGCAGCAGCCTCCCCGGCCTCCGCCAGTTCCACTATTTGTTTCAGGGTTTTTTCCTGTTGGCAGAGGCTGAAATAATAACGTTGGAGGGATGGACCACTGAGCACCGTTTCCACGCAACCGGAACGTCCGCAATAACAGGGACCGCCTGATTCATCGAGAAAAATATGCCCCCATTCACCGGCAATGCCATGTTTGCCATTCCAGATCTGCCCATTATGAACAATACCACCTCCCACACCGGTTCCCATAATAATTCCAAATACCAGGCGCGCATCCGGCACTTCCTGCTTTATGGCGCCCCAATGCGTTTCAGCCAGTGCAAAACAGTTGGCATCATTGGCTAGTACAACGGGTATACCAAGTTCCTTTTCCAGATCTGTCTTTAAAGGGTTGCCATTGAGTGCCGTGCTATTGCAGTTCTTCATCGTCTGCAATACAGGGTCCAGCACCCCCGGGGTACCAATTCCAATTCGTTTCGGCCTTAGCCCCGATTCTCCTATCATCTGGTTCACCAGCAATACAATTTGGGCAACTATATGCCGGTATCCTTTTTCCGCTTCCGTAGCAATTCTTTTTCTAAAAAGAGGCTGAGGATTGGTTAAAGAAGGTAGAATAATACCCTCTATTTTGGTTCCTCCCAGATCAATTCCCCAAATGGCAGTTGTCATACAAAAAGATTTCTAACCTAAAATAATCAAACTTTGATCTCCTTCATCCGGGGAACCAATAAATGCATAATGCTCCAGGCAATAAGATAGGCTACGGCACACACCATAAACAGTATAAAATAACCCAGTTCAATTTTTCCCAGGGCTTTGTAATGATCAAATAGCAGACCGGCCATTTTTGCTATCAGCATACCTCCCAATGCACCCGCCATGCCCCCAAGCCCAGTTACCGAGGCAACGGAAGATTTAGGAAACATATCTGAAACAGTAGTGAAAATGTTTGCACTCCAGGCCTGGTGCGCCGCAGTTGCCAAGCCTATTATCAGCACAGCATACCACATATTTATACTACCCAGCCACTGAGCCGCCATCACCGGCACCGCGCCAAGGGCATATATAAACATGGCTGTTTTCCTGCTTCTGAAAACAGGCCATCCCGATTTAATAAACTGTAAGGGTAACCAGCCCCCTACTACACTTCCGGCCGTTGACATCAGGTATACCAGCGCTACGGGCAATGCTATGGCTGTATTTTCCATCTGGTATTCCGCTTTTAAAAAAGACGGCAACCAGAATAAATAAAACCACCAGATTGGATCTGTCAGAAATTTGCCCAATACAAAAGCCCAGGTTTGCCGAAATCCCAACAGGCTAAACCAACTCAATGCCGGTTCCTGGGAAGCCTGGTCGATTTCGACCGAATCACTGTTTATAAAAGCCAATTCTTCTTTATTCACTTTTGGATGAGTAGCCGGATTGCCATAGCCCCTGAACCAGAAAAACAACCAGACAAGGCCTGTTGCGCCTGTTATTATAAATGCCCATTTCCACCCCCATTCTGCAGCTATATAGGGCACGGTGAGGGGCGCTAATATGGCTCCCACATTTGCCCCGGAATTAAATAAACCAGTTGCCAATGCCCGTTCTTTTTTAGGGAACCATTCTGCCACTGTTTTGATAGCCGCCGGAAAGTTGCCTGCTTCCGTAATTCCTAATGCTGCACGGGCTACGATAAAACCCAGTGTGGAACTCACCAATGCATGGCCACCCGCAGCAATGCTCCAGCCAATAATGGCCAGTGCATAGCCCATTTTTGTTCCTATCTTATCCACCAAGGGGCCCATCAGTAATAAGCCTACTGCATACGACAACTGAAAGGCAATTACAATATTGGCATAATCGGATTCTGACCAGTTAAATTCCTGTTCCAGCGGTCCTTTTAATAAGCTTATAACGGCACGGTCTAAATAATTAATGGTTGTTGCAAAAAAAATCAGGCCGCAGATCGTCCACCGATAACTCGATTTTGAATTTTTCATATGGTCAGGTGCTTTATTTTACCTGCTTTACCAGGTCAAGTGCCCTGCGCGTTTGTTCGGTGATAGCAGCATAGTTTCGATCATTCAGTACTTCTTTAGACAAAAATTTGCTACCTAAACCAACAGCGCTAACACCTGCCCTGAACCAGGCTTGTAAATTATCAATCGTTAGTTCCACACCTCCGGTTGGCATGAAATAGAGTTCAGGAAAAATATCACGTATCCCTGCCATAAAAGCAGGACCTAATATATTACCCGGAAATAATTTAATGAACCGGGCACCAGTTGCCTGCGCTACTAAAATTTCTGACACCGTCATAGCGCCCGGAATCCAGGCTTTGCCCGCCGCATGAACCTGTTCTCCGACTTCTTTTACCGTACCCGGACAAATAATAAAATCTGCCCCCGCATCCAGGAACTGACTTGCCTGTGCAGGTGTTTTAATTGTTCCTATGGCAAGCTGAAGATCAGGCCAGTCTGTTTTTCTTCGTTGAATAAGGCTACTGAAATGCTGCAGCGCATACTCCCCCCGGTTAGTAAATTCCACCAGCCTAATACCACCCTCATATAAAGCCTGTATGGTTCTTTCACACACTTCCAGTTCCGGATGATAAAATAGCGGCAGTACAGCCTGTTCGCGAAGGGCGGCATAAAGGGCACTGTGATCAGTCATGAGCTAACATTTTTGAATGAATAGATTGAATGGTTTGCCTGGTGTAATCACCCTTTTCCTGTAGTTTTCCAATAGCAGCAAAAGCAGCCAGTTTAAGCGCATTTTCCGGACTTTCACGCTGCTCCCAACCATGTAATAACCCTGCCATAAAACAATCGCCGCTGCCAACCCGGTCTATTATGGTGGATACATTCAGTTCCGGTGAAACATATTGTGCCGTAGCTGTATCGAGCGATGCATAATAATGTATGCCCCCAGGCTGGTCGAACCGGAACGTATTAGCCACCCATTTACAGGATGGTGCCAGGCTTCGGATATATGCCGCAGTTCTGCCAGCCTGTTCAAGGTAAGCTTCTTTGGTATGAATTGTTTCTATCCCGTCTTTCAGAGGAGCGCCGAGTAAATGATGCGCTGACCATATATTGCCCATCACAATGGTACAATGCCTCACCAGCGATGGCATACAATCAGCTGGTAAAATACCGTATTTCCAGAGTTTATTGCGATAATTAAGGTCTACCGAAATCAGCAAACCCAATGCTGCAGCAGCTTCTACTGCTTCCAGGCACAAAGCAGCTGTATGCGCGGTTAAACCGGGACTGATAGCACTAAAATGCAATACAGAACAATCGGCCAGTATTTCTTTCCAGTTAACTTGTCCTGTTTGAAGGCTTGCAAAAGAAGAACCCGCCCGGTCGTAAATAACACCTGCATTTTTTAAGTCAGCTCCCTGGGGAAGTATGTAAACACCAATCCGCTCTCCCGTTCGCTGAATAGCTGAAGCATCCAGCCCCATTTTTTTTATTTCTTCCAATACGTCATCAGCCAGGCTATTTTGAGGAAGTGCTGAAATATATTTTACGGCATTTCCCCAATGCTGCAAGGCAGCCGACACATTAAATTCAGCACCGCCGAGGTAAACCGGAATCGAGGCCTGCTGTATCCATTTACCAGGCATTTCAGGCGACATACGCAATAAAAATTCACCCAAACAAGCAATTTTTTTCATTAACGGACAATTAGAGGTTGCTGAAACTGTTTAAGTTGATTCACCAGGTAATGTTCGAAATCAGTGGTTTTTGCCAAAGAGGGTTGAGATTTTTCCCATGCTGCATAAAACCGAAAACATTGCTGCTGGCCGGCATATCTGTTCATTTTAACAAGATAGGTATTCCTGATATCCGTTGCATCATTTTTACTTACGGAAAAACCTGCCAGGTCTTTTTTAGAAAGCAGGATGGCCATACCCAGTGCATCATTATTTTCACTCTGCCGGGCATGTGTGTAGACAGCAGCCGCCGTTCCTTCATACAATTCATGCTTATCGGCGTTGTGCAGGTTCACGATTCCCGTCACAAATTGTGCGTGATCAGGCATATTGGTTACGGAAATATAGGACTCATAAAAAAGTTGTCCGCCCCAGATATGTATTTCTTCTGTTACCGAAAGCGGCAACAACGATGGGTGTAAATTCCAGTTCTTATAGTGCATTCGAAAAATTGCCCGAACCGGTCCATCTGCTATTTGCTCATAGCTGGTTTGTTTAATATTGGATCCGCCTACCCGAACAAGGCTATCTTTCCCTTCCAGCTCGGGCATATACAGAGCTAGTGCACCGGCGCCTAATGAGCCGCCCACTTTCAGTAAATCCATACCCCAGGCAGCAAGTTTGTGATAGTTCTGTGTAGTGTCTGTGCCCACTTTATCCAGGATCATTTCCCGGGTCAGTTTGCCCCAGATATCTTTACCATTCCGACAATCAAAATAGAGCCGAAACCCCAGTTGGTCATTTTCCCAGGCAGGGCCTTCTGTTAAAAAGGGTGGAAGGGCTTGCCTGGCAAAATCGGTGGGTTGTTGCGAGCCATCAATTGAATCCTTCACTAAAGAAGGGCCAAATACAGCACCTTCCAGTTTTCTTTTATGACGTACATGGGCACGGGGCTTTACTTCGCTGTTGCCGGGTACCCCCGCTTCATAAAGCTGCACGCTGATTTTTTCACCCGACCTGAAATCATGAAGGAAAGCCAATTCATCCCATTGACCATCCTTGTCCAGGTCATCAAACTGGCAGATAACCGGCTCCTGGTGAAGCATAACTTTGAAATAGCCATTAACTTTCCTATTCGATTTCCGTTGAATTTCAGCACGTTTCAAAACCACCAATGCTGCTTCCCGGGAAATATCAGAGGGATTTTCCACATCAAAAGACACTAAAGCAGTAGCTGGCTTACAACCAGGCAGGAACAGCAGGCTGCATAGGCCGGCAAGGGAGTAAAAAACGACTGCTTTTTTTAACATCTTGAACAATTAATTTATAACAAGGTGTCCGCCGGTGCAGGATCCATGTCTGTATAGGTATAATTTTCACCGGCCATTCCCCATATAAAAGAATAATTTGCTGTTCCGCATCCGGCATGAATTGACCAGGGAGGAGAAATAACCGCATCCTGGCTGGCCACTAACAGATGACGGGTTTCCTGGGGCTCGCCCATAAAATGAAAAACCCGTTGCGTATGCTCCATATCAAAATAGAAATAAGCTTCCATTCTGCGGGTATGTGTGTGTGCAGGCATCGTATTCCAAACACTTCCTTCGGCAATGATCGTTAACCCCATTACCAGCTGACAGCTTTGAATGCCTTCTTCAAATATGTATTTGTAAATGGTACGCTGATTACATGTAGCAGTAGCGCCCATCTGAACGGGTGTAACGTCCTCCTTTTTCATTAAGCGATCGGGATAGGTCATATGTGCAGGAGAAGAAAGCAAATAGAACAAAGCAGGATCTGCAGGATCTGCCGAACCAAACTCAACAGCTTGCGTACCTTTTCCAAGATAGAGGCAATCCAGCTTTGACAATTCCCAGGATTTCGTACCCGCCTTAATTATTCCTTTTCCCCCTACATTTATAATACCGGCTTCTCTTCGTTCCAGGAAAAAGGAAGCCCTCAATTCGGCTGGGGCCGGTAACTGAAGAGGCTGGTTACCAGGTTGTATACCACCAATAATTACGCGGTCATAATGCGTATAAACGAGTTTAACTTCGGAAGGTTGTAGAATAGATTTAATTAAAAAATGCTGCCTTAGTGCATCGGTACCCATGTTTCGGGTTTCATTGGGGCTATGCTGAAATCTGATCTCCATATCGTTAAGCGTTACCGGCTAAACTAAGGAATCAGGCTTCAATTGCCCGGAAAAGAAGGCAATTTAATTGTGCAAACGTTTTCACGACAGCCTCTGCGTTTTTTATTGAATACCCAATTCTTCCTGAATTTTTTCAAGGCTTTTACCCTTGGTTTCCGGAAGAAAACGGATTACAAAAAGCAGGTGCAGTACCATCATTACAGTATAAAAAAGGAAGGAATAATAGCCCCCATCCGGACTGCTTTCTACGATCACCGGGAAGGTCCAGGAAATAATCGCAGCCATAATCCAGTGCGTGAAACTTCCCAGGGCCCCTCCCTGGGAACGAACAGAATTTGGAAAAATTTCAGCAATAAATACCCAGATCACTGCTCCTTGCGAAAACGCAAAAAAAGCAATAAACCCAATCAGATAAAGCAATACATACCGATTAGCCGCCAGGTCGCCACTAAATGCATTTGCTGTAAGACCAAGAAAAAGAATCATTCCTACGGATCCAATAATTAATAATTTTTTTCTTCCGAACCGGTCAATTACAGTCATGGCAAGGAGGGTAAACAGGAGGTTGGCAGCTCCGATATAAACAGGCTGTAGATAAGCATCTGCCTGGGAAAAGCCTGCTAATTCAAAAATTCTCGGGGCATAGTACAAAATAGCGTTTATCCCCGCCAGCTGATTAAACA
>NZ_LUKG01000005.1:79389-82707 GCF_001601815.1 Flavihumibacter sp. CACIAM 22H1 | reverse complement strand
TAAACAGTTTTTCAGCCACAAATGAATGTTCGGCTATTGCTTCTCGTTGCATTTCCTGCACAGCAGCAATATCACCTGTTTGCCCAAATATTTTTTTAGCCTCTTCTTCCCGGCCATTGATCCATAACCAACGGGGGCTTTCCGGTATTGTGCGCAATAAGAAAGCAAACAACAGAGCAGGCACCACCATTATACCCAGCATCCATCTCCAGGCATCATCTCCCATATCAACAAAGAGAAAATTGGTAAGATATGCTACAAAAATACCTGCTACAATATTGAGTTGAAAAGAGCCCGCCAGCCTCCCTCTTACGCAAGCAGGTGCAATTTCCGAAATATACATCGGACCAACTACTGATGATGCGCCAACTGCCAATCCTCCAATGAACCGAAACAGAATAAAAAGCCCCCAGACAGAAGTCAGGGAACAGCCTATTGCTGAAACCAGGTAAAGAAATGCAATGATGAACAATAGTTTTTTTCGCCCCAATTTTTGTGCAGGAACCCCTGCAACCAGCGATCCGATTACAGTTCCAATAAGGCTGGATGCAACTGTAAACCCCTGCCAGCCTGCACTTAAGGACCAGAGTGATTGTATAGTTTTTTCGGCACCCGATATAACGGCTGTTTCAAATCCGAATAGGAATCCGCCAAGAGCGGCAATCAGTGAAACCCGAACAGCGAAATTAGTTCCGGCTCTATTCTCCATTGGTTGTAATTTTAGGCGAGCAATACTTTCTAAATATACAGTAGAAAATGTTTTGAATATACAGGCAATCACCATAAAAGATATTGCGAAAGCTTTGAACCTTTCGTATTCAACTGTTTCAAGGGCATTAAAGGGAAGCTACCAGATAAGTGAACCTGTAAGGGAAAAAGTGCTTGCTTACGCTAGAGAGCATAATTACCGTCCGAACCTGTTAGCACAAAGTCTCAAAAACAAAAACAGCCGTTGCATAGGAGTGGTATTATGCGCTATACCGAATAGCTTTCTGGGCGAAGTAATCAATGGCATTGAATCCATTGCTTCCTCCAAAGGCTACCTGGTCATCATCACCCAGTCGAATGAATCGCTCGAAAAAGAAAAAATGGCCCTGGATCATCTGACCATGCGTTCTATCGATGGACTACTGATTTCAGTTTCAACAGAAACACTTGATACCGAGCACCTAAAGCCTTATTACGACCGTGGCCTACCGATTGTATTCTTTGATCGGATAGGAGAAGGCCTGCCCGCTCATACGGTACAATCCGATAATGAGGGAGGTGCTTATGAACTCACCAAACACCTTTTGCACCAAGGCTACCGCAGGATTGCACATATTACCAGCCCTACACATCTTCCTATGACAAGGGATCGATTATCGGGCTATTACCGCGCAGTTCAGGAAGCAGGCGTGGACATTGACCCGGCCCTTCTTAAACATTGCGCCCACGGTGGTGCCATTGTGCAGGAAATTGAAACCGCGCTTGATGAATTATTCGCCTTACCGGAGCCACCGGATGCCATACTGGCTGCATCAGACCGGATGACCCAGGCTAGCTTCCAGTATCTGCGTGCGCTTGGTAAACTTATTCCGGAAGAAGTGGCACTGGCTGGTTTCAGTAATTTCAGTGCACCGGAACTTTTTTCACCCGCCTTAACCACCGTGGTGCAGGACGCTTTTGAAATGGGAAAACAAGCTGCCGGTTTATTGATAGAACGCATTGAACAAAAAAATACCCCCCTGGTTCCAAAAAAAATAATTCTTCCGGTTAAATTAAAAGTAAGGGCATCTACCGGCGCTGGTTAACCGATCTTTACAGAGGTCATGGTAAGAGATCCTCCCACAGCCTGGTCATTGAAAAAAGCTACGGGCTCCTGCCCTCTTTGAAGTCCGAGTATATACAGAAGTGGGTAGTAGTGATCCGGGGTAGGAATGGCCAGTAATGCTTCTTTTCCCATTTTTTGATAATGAATCAGCTTATCATGCGCTCCTTCGCGAATGAAATTTTTGAAGGTGTCATTCATCTGGTGCGCCCAGTCAAATCCATAATTGCTTTCGTTTAGTTTATCCCAGGCCACCATCCTTAAATTATGTACCATATTTCCACTGCCAATAATCAATACCCCTCTTTTACGGAGTTCGAATAAATCTGCCGCCAACTGATAGTGCCAGGCTGCTTCTTTTGCATAATCTATACTAAGCTGTAAAACGGGGATATTGGCGTTGGGATACATATGCCGTACTACCGACCAGGTACCATGATCCAGGCCCCATTCATGATCCGGTTCAAGCCGCGTTGCTTGTACCAGTTCAATTGTTTCCCTGGCAAGTGCGGGATCACCCGGAGCTGCATACTGTACCTGGTAAAGAGCTTCCGGGAAACCGCCAAAATCATGAATGGTACGCGGATGCTCCATCGCCGTAATAAAAGAACCTCTTGTTAGCCAATGCGCTGAAATTACCAATACGGCACGGGGCAGAGGCAAATCATGCACACTCTCCTCCCATCCCCTGCTGAACGAATTGTCTGCAATACCATTCATAGGCGAGCCATGTCCAATGAAAAATACCGGCATAAGAAACCCATTTTCCGGAAGCTCATCCTGCATTTTTTTAAGCTGCTGCAAATTATTCATGGCCAAAATTACGGAAAAACAACGATATTTGCATATACAAATGATAACAACGGCAGCGTCTTTCAGGCAATTCAAGTACAGGTTGGGCAGTTTACTGATCCAGGTACCGGATGAACAGCAGATTCAAGTGGCTTATGAAACGGCCAGGAAAAACGATCCCGCTATTGATTTTCCATTTTGGGCCAGGATCTGGCCGTCTGCGCTTGTACTGGCAGCCTACCTAGACAACCACCCCGAACTGTACAAAGGCAAGCGGGTAGTGGAAATTGCAGCGGGATTGGGTTTACCGGCCTTGCTGGCAGCGAAAGAAGCCAAACAGGTAATCGTATCAGATTATCAGCCGGCAGCCATTGCCTGTATGAACGCGTCTATTGCTGCCAATGCCTACACCAATATAGAGGCCTTATTGTATAATTGGCGGCATGGACTTCCAGACTGGGAAGCAGATTTGTTATTACTGAGCGACACAAATTATTCGCCACAAGATCTTGCAGCAGTGGAACAGCTGATACGCTTCTACCTCAACCAAGGCACGCAGGTACTTTTAAGCACTCCTCACCGACTTGCAGGCAGGGATATGTTGCTGGCTTTGTCGGCCTATTGCAAAGAAACCTGTGTACAAGAATTGGAGGAACAAACCCTCACAATTTACCGGTATTCAAAAAACCTGTAATTCGCCGCCTGGTTTATTGCTC
>NZ_LUKG01000005.1:74758-79040 GCF_001601815.1 Flavihumibacter sp. CACIAM 22H1 | reverse complement strand
GGTTTATTGCTCAGGCACCTGTGCAACCGGTAAATTATCGGTGCGGAAAGGGGAAAGCGGAAGGCCTTGCAAGGACTCCATATTACCAATGCTGGTATTACCGAAGCCATAACGCACATACACCGGATTCTTGAGGTTGGGGTGCCAGAGTACTACGCTGTTTTTGTCGATTTTCACTTGGGGGCTATACCAGGTGGTACCATCCAGGCCGGCAATTTGCCAGCCGATTGGTTGAGCGCCATTTATCCGTAACCCCTTTTCAGCGTAGTTGAACTTAACCAGAATTTTTCCTTTTTCTACGACGGAGGAGCTGTATTCGGGGCTTCTGTAGCCATCTATTTTTAGTCCATAGGTTGCGGCCAGTGCGTAATTAGCCAGCCTTGTTCCAACCGGTTTTTTCCTGGACGGATGGATGTCTGTAACCGTATCCACCAGGTCGGTAATAACCACCATACCTGTTGCCGGATGTTCAGCTGCTGCATGTTGTGCTTCCCGCAATAGAGCCCCGATTCCGGTGGTGCCGTATTTGAACGGGGCGATCTGAACGTAATAAAACGGCAGTTTTTTATTCCAGGCAGCCCGCCAGCTATCGATCATTTTGGTAAATAATTGTCGATATGTAGTATAGGTTCCCGTATTGCTTTCGCCCTGGTACCAGATAACACCGGCAATGGTGAAATTAGTAAGGGGCGCTATCATTCCGTTGTAGGCTTTCCCGGATGTGGTAGGCCACCAATCAACCTTGGTGAGTTTAGCAGCCGCTTCTTTCAGAACGGGATCGCTGTAAACCACTTCCTCCGGCGTCCAGGCTTCTGCTGGCGTACCACCCCAGCTAACATTAATCAGCCCGATTGGCAGGTTTAGCTGCTCCTGTACTCTTTTTCCAAAAAAATACCCCACTGCACTGAACGCTTTCAACTGGTTGGAATCACAACTGGTCCAACCTGCTTTCAGGTCTTCCTGAGGATAATCAGCACCGGTTTTATTTACCTGAAAAAGGCGGATATTGGAATTGGCCGCCTGCGGAAACTCCGCTGCGATATCTTTTACGCCGTTATAATAACTCCATTCCATATTGGACTGGCCGGAGCAGACCCATACCTCACCAATAAGCACATTCTCCAATACAATTGTGTTGCGGCTGGAAATAGTTATGGAATAAGGACCACCGGCTGCCGGTGTTTGAATTTTTAGTTTCCAACGAGCCAGATCAGAAACTTTGGTACTATACTGTTGAGCATTCCAACTGGTAGTAACGGTTACGTTTTCTCCCGGCCCGGCCCAACCCCAAAGCTGAACCGAATCTTTCTGTTGCAATACCATGCCCGACTGAAGAAGGGCAGGCAACTTTAGTTGTGAGAACCCGGCGGTCGAAAAAAGAAGGGCTATAGCGGGCAGCAATCGTTGCAGTCGTTTTTTCATAGTTCTAAAATACAAAAAGCCCTTGTGCAGGCCCAAAAAAAAAGCGTTAATCGAATAAAATGTCCGATTAACGCTTAAACTAGTAAAGGCGCTGTTTTACATTTTAGCTACCACTACATCTTCCACTACAACACGGCTCCGGTTGATCTGGAACACGTCTGTCTGAACTTTTCCTTTTTTAGCAACTGCCACTTTCAATTGAATGGGCTCCATGCTATGGTTATCGATCTGGAATTTGCGGGTAATTTTTTTATCGGAAGAAGTAACGCTGTAAAGTACATAACCGTCCATATCTCTCAACTGAACAGTAATTTCTTCACCTGATTCATTGTTAAGACTAAGCTCAACGATCGGAGATTGATCATTGGAACCTATATACTTTACTTCAACAGGAACATCTTTTGCTTTGGCTTTTTTTTCTGTATTCGCAAAAACAGGAGCAGCGCTAAGGCCAACAAGTACAGCTACACTCATGGCAGCCACGATAGATTTTAATTGCATGTTTACGTTTTTCATAACAAATTTTTTGAGGTTAGACAATAACAAGATCTTTTGGTGGCAATCGAAAAACGGAAGCAATGTTGGTGATGGAATCGGCAATCGGAAAGAAAATTGGCTAAAACAACCGGTAGGATCCGGAAACAGCTCGTATAACTGCTTGGTACTACAAACTTAGGCCGGTTATCTTCGGCCTGCAAGTCAAAATTTTTGGAATTTGCTTATTCTAAAACTCTTAATTTTTTACTAAAAGCCTTTCTGGGAAAGGGTTTCATCCGAAAAAACCAATGATCTCCAAGTTAATTTTCAACCGTAAAAACAGTTGAAATATCCACGGGATGAAGTTTACTATCCAGGCCTCTGATTCTAATTCTGTATTTACCTGGAATATCAGAGGAGAAAAATTTAATATTAATTTCATGGAGATCGTCCGTATCGCTAATCTTAGGGCTCCAATACAACAACTGCCGTCTATCGGGGATTCTATCTGTAGCTGGTACCTTTTTTGCGTAATCTGGCCAGGATGTAGATACTACTTGTTGTATGCCAGGATAAAAAAGGGTTAATGCATGAACGGGTAAAACTCCGGTTTTTGCAATTTTCCCATTGGATTTAACCAGTATTGCTCCATCATTTACGAGCCCGTTCACAATCAATTTTTGCATTAGAATTTCTATTTCTTCAATTTCAAGAGGGTTTAATTCAAGCAAAAAATTTGGGTTTGTAATAATCTGCCCATCAAGCAGGATTAATGGATCTCCCTCGAAAAAACCCGGTATTGATTTATTGCGAACTTTAACCTGAAACAGGCTATCCACTTTTCGAACACGCACTTCCGGAATAAATTCTCTGAAGATTTCCTGCATAGAAAGAAAACGAGTATAATCCTTCAGCCTATACCGCATATCGGGTTTCCCAAAAGGAATAGTATCCAAAAACCTTAGCTGGCTCGTATCATTCAAATTAATAGTAGGCTGACTATCTGCAGCCAGCTGTAGATGAATGAATCGTTTTCGAAGCAATTCCACCTGTTCTTCAGATAATCTGGGATATCCGGATGAAATCGTTTCCGAAACCGGAGCAAAAAAATGCTCAATTTCCAGTTTAAGCTGATCTTCCCGTTTACCTGCATTAAGAATTTGTGCAAAGATAGCTCCACGCTGAAGTCTTAACCCCGGATTAAACCAACAGATTCCTTGTTGATTCGTTTTTGCAGCGCTTACAATTATGGCATTACCAGTACTATTTAATATTCCCATTACATTCTTTACTGGCTCCCCGTTCGTAATATCAGTTACTGCAACTTTAATCAAGGGGCCTTCCAACTCGGGAAGGAATTCTATGTTTTTTGTAGCTCCTGACGAGAGACTTGGTTCATTAACCCACTCGGGTAATTCCGGCTCATCGGCGGGTACTACAGTAACCGTAAGACCAGATGCAGGAATTGAGGTAGAAAAATTTACCCTGCATTCAATAAGTGAACGGGAAGGTATAACAGGTGCGTTTAATTGTATAATAGCTTCGGGAGACTGGTTATCGTTCCTGCTTGTAGCTGAACTCCTTGAGACCGTAGCTGCCAGCTTCTTTTTATTCTCAACAAAAAAACTTGAATCATATGGATTCACCAGCAGTAAAGGTTTTCTGAAATACGAAGATTCGCCCCAGTTTCGCATCCAGTTTGTATACGCCCTAAATTCGTAGATCCCCGATGAAAACTGAAAATTTGTATATAAAACTCCCTGCCCGCGCCCTTTATCCAAGCGCACAATAGACTGAACAACAGCAGTTTTTTCCTGGTTGATTAATTCGACATAGGCTAGTTTACTATTCTCTGCATAGTTTTTCAATGAGGAATCAATACAATAGAGACTGAAAAAAACAGATTCGCCGCTTAAATAAACAGATCTGTCTGTTATTACCAGCAAGTCCTCTTTTGCCTGCGCCTTCAATATTGGACAAAATCCAAGCAGCAATAACCCAAAAACTGCGATAAATCTCTTTTGCATACTACCAGAATGAAGGTTTTTGATTGGTACCTCCCGACAAGCGGCAATCAAGACATACTTTTTTACTCAGTACAAGCCCGGGAGGTTGACCGCTTGAAAAATACCACATCCAGTATTCCGGATTTGGGTAGTCATATATCTGATAGTCAATCGGATTACTCGGCACATTAATTACCATACAATCATATCCCGTCAATACAAGTGGCCAGTCATTCAATTCATGATTTTGAATAAAAATCCTTTTGGTAGTAGTACGGCCAGCAGAAATAAATCCAACGACAGGTTCATCCGGATCTGAATCCGACTGAATATTTCCAATCAGTTGTGAAGGCAACGGATCAAAAATTCCACCAAGC
>NZ_LUKG01000005.1:50866-74313 GCF_001601815.1 Flavihumibacter sp. CACIAM 22H1 | reverse complement strand
TACTGGTAGGCCTCAGCCGAAATGGCAAATTGATGAAGAAGAAAACTATACCGGATAGACAACCTTTTATCCGGTTTCGGGATCCGGACCAAGGGCGCTTTATTTATTATTGCTGAAGAAAGAGAAAGCGTATTTCCAATAAGTATAGAAGTGGAACTTTGTGTAACCCAACAGTTAGCAGTCTGAGTGAATTCGTTCGCTTCAACAATTTTTCCGTCCACTACTGTCCAAAAGGAAGGGGTTTGTGCCCTGGTTTGCCAGGTTTCTTCATACTGCCAACGATAGTATTTTAATTCATTTGATGGATCTTTCGTACTCACGAATAGCTCAAGATCAGGCGTTTCCATCCATGAAATGTCGTCAATCTCTGGAGCAGCCAACACCTCTGTAAAAGCAGATCTATAAGACTTCTGCTCGCCGGTTTGAATCAACAGCCTGTAAGAGTTAGAAGAAGATAGTGAAAGAGGGGAGCTTACATACAGCCCTGAATCATTCGATAACACCAACTCATAAATTGATCCGTCTGTGCTTTCAATCTGTACCCTTGCATCATTTAGAGGAACTTGCCTGGCAGTGTCATCGATATTTTTAGTATAGGATAAGTTTATACGGGTAACCCCCTGGGGTGATGCGTTAATAATGCCATCTACCACCAAATATTGATTTAGTTTTTTCTGAATGGGCGCTATATAAGGTTTGCGGCATGCCAGGTTCAACAACAACAACAAAATACTATAAACAAGACCTTCCCTCATACTTCAGAATTTAATTTTGTAGGATAAGAAAGGAATAATAGTTCCAAAAATGGACAACTGATAGCCTTTTACCTGACCTGCTTCCTGTACGTAGTAGACAGAATATGGATTTTCGCGGGCAGTAAGATTATAAGCACCAATTGACCAGGAATTATGAAATCTCTGCTGAACTTTATGGTTTCCCTCCAATGTAAAGGAAATATCTGATCGGAAATAATTCGGTATTCGATAGGCATTTCGATCAGAATACAATAGCCCCGTACTTCCCCCCTGGTTAAATACTGCAATGGGCAGCGTAATAGGACGACCTGTTGTAAATATCAGGTTTCCAGACAGGCTCATTCTATGTGAGAATCTATAATTGACAATGAGACTTGCATTATGTGGACGATCTGCGTTTCCTGGATAATAGCGCCCCCTGTTAATAGTTTCCCCTGCCAATGGATCATCCTGCTTCAATAGGATCCGAGAATAGGTATAACTGAACCATCCGTTCAACCTTCCTTCCGGTTTTTTAAGCAATAATTCAACACCATATGCTTTTCCTTTTGTATTGATAATATCAGTTTCGATATGTTCGTTCATCAGTAAGCGGGCCCCGCTTTTAAAATCCAGGTAATGTTCAATGTGCTTAAAATATAGTTCCATAGACAATTCCCATTTATTCTTGGCAAAACTCTGATAATAACCTGCAGATAATTGCATGCCCTCCTGTGGTCGAATATTCCGATCACTCAATTTCCATATATCCGTTGGAGACAGTGTTACTGTATTGGACAACATATGAATGAACTGTCGGCTAGTTGTAAAACTTAATTTTAGTGAACTGTTTTCTCCCACCAGGTATCGTAGGTTAAGACGAATTTCAGGCGCCGTCCATTTTTGTATGGAGCCTGAATAAGAAACCGTATCAATTATGGTGGTTGTATCTTTCGGAACGCCGGGTGTATACTGAAATACAGTTCTTGGTCCTAAATAATTATACAGATTCCATCGCAGACCTGCACTGATTGACAACTTTGAATTAACCCGATATTGGTCTCCCAGGTAAATGGCCGACTCCAGTGCTTTTTCCCGCTCAATTTCCTTTGCCTGAACTAACGACGCAGAACCCTGCGGCTGATAGTTACCTGGAAAAAGTCTATACATGATCGACTGTAATCCGGCGTTTAACTGGTGCTTGTCATTCAGCACATAATTAAAGTCTGTTCGAAAAAATTGCTGATTGATCGTATAACGGAGACGAAATGCATTGACATCATTGCTTTCACTTGTTACGCCGTATTGATAGTTATCCACGCCCCCTGTAAATACGCCTGTCAGCCTGGAAGAGAATACATGCTTCCATTTTATATTTATATTTTTATTCCCATATTGAAAACTGGTATCCCTGTTGAATTTAAACCCATCATTACTTGTATAACCGGTCAGATAAAGTGAATTTTTCTTATTTAACGTTATTGAAACGCGAAGGCTCATATCATAAAAAGAAGCCCTGCTATTTCGGTATTCCTTATCTGGAAGTTGTTTCATAATCCAGTTAGAATAGCTGGTGCGGCCACCAAAGGACAGTGTCGCCTTTTCTTTTTTCAACGGGCCTCCTATGGAAACAGCACTTGTAAGTGGACCAATTCCGGCTGACCCTGTCCATTTATTTGCATTCCCATCCTGTAATGTCACATCCAGAACTGAAGACAATCGGCCCCCAAATTTTTCCGGGATACTGGCCTTATACAATTCCACTTGTTTTACAATATCCGGATGAAAAGCAGAAAAAAATCCAAATAAGTGGGTTGGATTGAAAACGGTAGCATCACCTAATAAAATAAGGTTCTGATCGGCTGCCCCTCCCCGCACATTGAATCCATTGGAGGCCTCACCTACCGAAGTAACCCCGGGCAATTTAGAATTACTTTCAAAACATCCGTTTCGCCAAATACTACAGGTACTTGTTTAATTGTTTGAAGTGTAAGACGATTCGTGCCTACCTGGATATTTCTGGTAACCGAATTTTTTTCTCCGGTAACAATAACGGCCGTCAGATTTTGAACCGCATCTTCCATTAAAACATCCATTGATCCAGATTGATTTAATTGAATTTGCCGTCTGGTGGTTTTTTTGCCACCGCTATTAATCCGAAGCAGATAGCGTCCTCTTGGCAAGGCGAGCGTATAATAACCATAGGAATCGGTAGGTACTACAATAGCTTTACCTTCTACTATCAGCTCCGCTCCTGCCAACGCCTCATTTGATTCTGCTGAACGAACATAGCCCGACAAAATAACCGTACCTGTCAATGCGCCACCGTTTTGGCGACCAATTGTAATGAGTACATTTTCTTGAGTGGGAACATTATCCTGGATCCTTTCCTTTCTTTTATCTGGTGAAGCAACTATGGGAATTCCTGAAAAATCGATCGTTAAGGGTGCTCCCTTTGTAATATAAACCGCACTATCCCTATCTTCCGTGAGAAACCAGTTTGTTCCGCTTAAGGCAGCTTTTAATAATTCCAGCTTGTTTACTCCAGAAACAGCGCAGCTAACGACAAGGCTATCCAATTCAGGAGAGCTGAAATAAATCCTGGTCTTTTCTTTTTCTTCTACCATCCGAACCAATTCGATGAAACGAACCTTGTTAAAATCACCAGTGTATAAGGGCGATGACTGGCTAAAGCAGGACATCGCCAACAAAACAGAGAATAGAAAAAAACAAACAAATTTTCCAGTTTGCATAGCGCCTATTTGCTGTTTATATAGTTCAATATCCCGGTAATAGTGTTTCTGGGATCTTTTTTAAAAGACCATTTATTCTTTCGCATCATAAGCCGGAGCTGCTCTTTTTCCCGGATGAACAACGATAAAAGTTCTTGTTCGCTATCTATGCTACTCCATTTTTTATCGTGTTTTACCAGCCAGTCAAATCGTTCGTGATAAACCGGCAGACTATTTTCCCCTGCTGCTGCTTGCGATAGCAGCACTTTCCTATGCCTGACAAAGAAAGAATAGGTTCCTTCTACTACCAATTCCACGAGATCATGCAGCTGATTTCCATCAATTACAGCATCTATACGGAAAAACCTGGACCGATCAATTACCACAGAATCAATAAGTTCACGAAAAAGACAGATTGGCATTTCCCCGTCGGATGATTTTATGATAAGACAACCCTGCTGAATATCATACAACACAGGTACAGCTTTGTATAAAACTTTATTGTAGGAAAGATTCGCTAAAAAGAAGGAATCTGCCTTATAAAAAGGATGCCCGATGGTTCTACTACCAACTCTGTAATAGGCTGCACCATAATTCAATAATTTTCCCTTACCTACGGCTGCGTCAAACAACTGATGTATTGTTTGCTGTTCCACAGCGGTTGTGCTTATGGAACTAATGCTGCTACTTTGTGCAAAAACACATGCATTGCCAACCAATAGCAGGGTTTCCAAAAGGATGAAACCCATACATCTAATTTGTAGTATTTTCATGTGGCAAACATGGAATTATGAAAAATACAATGGCATTTGTAACGCTTTTGACAGTCCTCACCTATGGCAGCGTTGCACAATCCGGAAATAATATAAGATTTAATCCTGATACAAGTATTACCACTCTTCAGGAAGTTTCAATTAAGGGGCAAAAACTGCCGTATAAAGCCATTGCCGGCACCCTGCCCGTATGGAATGAACAGGGAAAAGCCGTTGCCGGTTTGTTTTATACTTATTACGAAAGAAGCGATGTAAAGGACCGTGCAGCCCGCCCCCTGGTATTTTCCTTTAACGGGGGCCCGGGCTCGGCTTCAGTATGGATGCACCTCGCCTATACCGGTCCAAAAGTTCTGCATATTGATGAAGAAGGTTATCCCCTTCAACCTTATGGTTTTAAAGACAACCCCTACAGTATTCTGGATGTGGCGGATATTGTTTTCATAGATCCGGTTAATACCGGTTTCTCCCGCATTGTGGACTCTGCTACCCCCAAATCGTTTTTTTTCGGCGTACAGGCCGATATTCAATACCTGGCCGGTTGGATCAACAGTTTTTTATCGCGCTACCAACGGTGGGCCTCTCCCAAATACCTGATCGGGGAAAGTTATGGCACCACCCGGGTATCCGGCCTCGCAAAAGAACTACAGGAATCTCAATGGATCTACCTTAATGGGGTAATCCTGGTTTCGCCCACTGAATTAGGGATTGAACGGGGTAGTGTTACCGATGCAGCCCTCCGCCTGCCTTATTACGCAGCTACCGCCTGGTACCATAAAAAACTTCCTGCCGATCTGCAACAGAAAGATCTTTTACAGGTATTGCCGGAAGTTGAACAGTTTACCCTGCAGGAATTATTACCCGCGCTTCATAAGGGCGGATTACTTAGCAAATCCGAAAAAGCTGCGATAGCTGCTAAAACCGCCCGTTATTCCGGCCTTTCCGAGCAGGTTTGGTTACAGCATCAACTCGATGTACCCGTTTCTTTTTTCTGGAAGGAGCTCCTGCGCGATAAAGGATTTACTGTAGGAAGGCTCGATTCCCGCTACCTGGGCATTGACCGGCAGGATGCCGGCGAAAGCCCGGATTATAATGCAGAACTAAATTCCTGGCTGCATTCATTTACACCACCTATCAATAGCTACCTGCGTGAAACCCTGAAATTCAAAACGGATTTGAAATACCAGGTATTCGGGAATGTATACCCCTGGGACAGAAAAAATGATCAAACTGGTGAAGACCTTCGAAAAGCAATGGCTATGAATCCTTACCTGAATGTATTGGTGCAATCCGGTTATTATGATGGTGCCTGCGATTATTTTAATGCTAAATACAATCTTTGGCAATTAGATGCCGGCAACCGTTTTACCCAACGGATCAGTTGGAAAGGATATCGAAGCGGGCATATGATGTACCTGCGTAAAGAAGACCTGATCAGCAGTAATGAAGACATCCGCCAATTCATTCGCTCCAGTTTACCTTCTCCTAATCAACCTGCTAAATATTAATTTGTATGTTACGTATCTGTTTCTTAACCGCATTTGCCTTGCTGCTTTTACAACTGCCAGCTGCTACGGCACAGAAACCCCTGATCGATTCCTTTCCTGTACGCGCTTTCAGCATAGCTGCCCCAAACCGGGAAAACCTGGACTCTTTCCTGGTTTTTATACAAAAGGAACTGGCTCCCAGGAATATTAACCGGTTGTTATTACGGGTTGATTACAACTACCAGTTTAAATCGCATCCCGAACTGATTGATACACCTTTTCTCAGTAAACAGGATGTTCAGCAATTGGTTAGTACTGCTCGAAAAAACGGCATCGAAATCATACCACAAATCAATTTACTGGGGCACCAGTCATGGGCAACCAAATTGGGGAAACTGTTGCGGGTATATCCGCAATTTGATGAAACACCCTGGATACCCATTCCTGAAAAATATGAGTGGCCCAATAAAGACGGTTTGTATTGCAAAAGTTATTGCCCCCTTCACCCGGATGTACACGCCATTGTTTTTGATTTAATGGATGAGCTATGCGATGTTTTTGAAGCTGCTGCTTTTCATGCCGGCATGGACGAAGTTTTTTATATAGGGGAAGATAAATGCCCCCGCTGCGGTGGCCGAGATAAAGCAGAACTATTTGCCCATGAATTAACCTTGATCCGAAACAGGCTGGCAACGAAGAATCGTAGTCTATGGATCTGGGGAGATCGCCTCATTGATGGAAAAACAACCGGAATTGGTATGTGGGAAGGCAGTTATAATTCCACCCATCGGGCCATAGACATGATTCCTAAAGATGTAGTCATTTGCGACTGGCATTATGAACGCGCCGACAAAACAGCAGTATACTTTGCAATGAAAGGATTTTCTGTTATTACCTGTGCCTGGAACAGACCTGCGGTTGCACAACAGCAGGTACGCGATATGGCTGAATTCCGGCAATCGGCCACCGGCGCACTAAAAGGCCGGTTCCTGGGAGTTATGGAAACAGTATGGTCGGGTGTTACACCTTTTCTTAATGGCTATTACGAAAAGAATAAAAACAACCCACAGCAACCGCAACCAAATACTCCCTGGAACACGTTTAAAACCATGTTTCCTGAAAAATAGATCTGTAGTTGTTAATAATTAAGGCTACCTTGTCTGAGTTAATGATTTGAGTCAATCAGCATCTTGTAAAAGAATTCTCTCTTTTTCCTTCAATTACCTCCTGCTTTTTCTCAGAAAACTTTCATTATTAAAACTAGTTGAAATGAATATTTATGTATCCAACCTCGGATTTGGTGTTCAAAATGAAGACCTGAAAAAGCTATTTTCCCCTTATGGAGATGTGTCATCGGTAAATATTATTATGGACAAAATCACCAATCGCAGTCGCGGTTTCGGTTTTGTTGATATGCCAAGTACAGAATCGGCAGAAGCCGCCATCAAAGAATTGAATGGTGTTTCTATGGAAGGCAGGTCCATTAAGGTTAATGAAGCAAAGCCGCGCGTAGAACGTACTACAGGCGGCAGAAACTTTTATTAACAGCATACTACAATCAACCCCGGAGATGCCAGGATTTAGGTTGTACAAATGCCCGGATTCCGCTGAATGATAAGGTGGAACCCAGCCCTGAATCCTTTCTACCCGACCAGGGCAGATTAGCACTTACACGATCACAACAATTCCAGTACACCGTACCGGTATTCATTTGTCGTAAGAGCTGATCTGCTCTTTCTTTATTGGACGTATAAACAGCCGCCGTCAACCCATAACTGGTATCTTTCATCAATTCAACAGCTTCCTGGTCTGAGCCTACTTTCTGAATACCTATAACCGGGCCAAAGCTTTCTTCCTGCATTACCCGCATAGAATGATTCACCCCGCTTAGTACCGCAGGCATCATAAAATACCCGGGTTGCTGCATCCGATAACCGCCATATACTAAGGTTGCCCCTTTTGTTTGCGCATCCTGCACCTGGTCCAGGATAAATGCCAGTTGATCTTTCCGGGTAAGCGGCCCGATATCTGTACCCTCAGTAAGCGGATCACCCACTTTCAATGCCTTTGCCTGTTGCAGAAAAGAATCAATAAACCGATCATAGACTTTCTCATGAACATAAATTCGTTCAACGGCGCAGCAGCTTTGCCCATTATTGTAAATAACACCTTCCAGGGCAGCACCGGCTACCTGGTCTATATCAGTTACTTCATCTGTTACATACAATGGATCCTTTCCACCTAATTCCAACTGGCAGGGCACTAGTTTTTCTGCCACCCGCTGTGCAATCAGTTTACCGGTTTTATTACTACCGGTAAAATAATAACCATTTAAGGGAAGATCGAGCAGATAACTACCTACTTTTCCTCCACCCAACACTACCTGGAAAACATTTTGTGGAATACCCGACCGATACAGTAAATCACGAATAGCAAGACCGGTTAAACTGGAAAACTCCGAAGGTTTATACAGCACAGCATTTCCTCCTATAAGCGCTGGAATAAATACATTTACTCCTACCAGGTACGGATAATTCCACGCCGAAATATTAGCAATTACACCAAGGGGTTCATAACTGATCCGCTCTTTCGTAGCACCTTCGGTAACCAGCCACTCATCCTCCAGCCATTTTTCAGAATGCTGTATAAAAAAAGCAATCCTGCCCCTGGCGCCATTCAGCTCATTCCTTGATTGCTGCAATGGTTTACCAACTTCTTCGCTTAAAATTTTTGCAAGTTTTTCAAGTTCTTCCCCTAATAAACCATCAAAACGCCGGATAGCATTTACCCGTTCTGCCACGGGGATAGCCGCCCATTCCTGCTGGCCTTTTTTAACCAATTCAAATTTTTCCTGAACTGATGCTGCACTGTCTTCCTCCAATTGTGCCAGCACCTCTTCCGTAGCGGGATTTATTACATTAAACGTACTCATGATATTTGTCTGATAGATTGTAAAAAATGTTCTTTCACAGATTGGGACAAGGGATTTTTTTCCTTATTCAACATTCGTTCCGGGTGCCATTGTACCGCCATAATAAAGGGATGTGTATCCGTATCCTTCCATTCAATAGCCTCAATGATGCCGGTATCATCTACGGCACTTATTCTCCATTGATCCGACAAGGTTTCCCGGGCCAGGGCCTGATGATGGGCGCTGTTCACCGATCCTTTTTCTGCGCCTGCCCATTCTCTTAACCAGCTTCCCGGCAATACCTGCACTTCATGTTGTTTATCTTCATCCGTCTCCTTTTTATGCCTGCTGTTTTTTTCGCCGAGATCCTGTAGTAGCTTACCCCCTTCAATAATATGTACCAGTTGCATACCTCTGCAAATTGCCAATACCGGCAATTTGCTGTCTTTAGCCATTCGGTACACAGCCGTTTCAAAAGTATCCCGATCTGGCTGGTATAAATCCGGCTGGTTCGGGTAAATTGCAGCGCCTTCGTAAAAAGAAGGATCAATATCCACCCCTCCGGTAAGTACGAAACCAGAACAGGCCTGCAGTAATGCAGGATCGGGGTCTTCAAAGGAAAGCAGAACCAGCTCCAGGTCATCCCCCAGGTCTGCCTTGGTAAACCAGTTCCAGTAATGCTGAAAATTGGTTCGGGTAAAACTTATACCCAGTTTTTTCTTTATTCCGCTCACAATGCTTTTTTGTAAATACGCAGAAAATCTTCCCGGCTAACTGGTTTTGGATTGTTCGGATGGCAAAAATCAGCTTCTGCTAACCCGGCCAATGTATCCAGGTGTTCCTCTTTTACGCCAATAGCATTTAGCCTGGTGGGAAGCCCAAGCCGGGTATTTAATTCAAATAACCAGTTAACCAATGCTGCCGGATCGGAGCCGCTTACGCCCATTGCCTGGGCCATCCGTTGAAACGGCAGTTCCAGCCCGGGCGCATTAAATTCCATTCCATAAGGCAGGTTTACCGCATTGGCAAGTCCATGATGTGTATCAAGCAACGAAGAGAGGGGATGCGCCAGTGAATGCACAATGCCCAGGCCTTTTTGAAAAGCCACGGCCCCCATCAATGAAGCAATCATCATTTTTGAGCGGGAGGCCAGGTCGGGTGCTTTGGTAGCCGTAACAATCGACTCACTTATCAATGCCATTCCCTGTAATGCAATGCCTTCACACATGGGATGAAAGCCTTTGGCTATATAGGCTTCCATATTATGGGTAAGTGCATCCATGCCGGTTGCTGCCGTAACAAAGGGAGGCAGTTCCATCGTTAATACCGGGTCAGCAAACACCATTTTTGCCAGCAGTTTTGGTGAAAACAGGATACGTTTGCGATGGGTATCGTCTTCTGAAATAATTGCACTTCTGCCAACTTCACTGCCAGTGCCGCTGGTAGTGGGAAGTGTCACAAAATAAGGCACGTCTTCAGTAACATATTGATCGCCCCCGATAAGATCATCATACTCAAACAGATCGCGGTGATGGTGAATACTTAATGTAATGGCCCGTGCCACATCCATGCCAGCCCCGCCGCCGATACCCACAATACAATCGGCGCCTGCCGTTTGAAAGGCTTGTTTTCCGGCCAGTACGTCCGATTTTACCGGGTTTTTGTGAATGTCTGAAAACAGCTCGGGTTTTAGTCCCTGCCTTTCCAGCTCACTGATGATTTTTTTAAAAAAAGGAAGATCCCGAACGGTAGGGTCCGTTACCACCAGCGGGCGGCTAAAGCCAAGTCCTTTCAGGTGGGGTCCCAATTCAGCTGAAGCGCCTGCGCCAAAACGAATAACCGTAGGAAAATTATACTGACGAACAATATCAAACTGGATCATATACTTCAATTAAATAATTTCTAAATAACGTTGCGTTTCCCAATTGGTGACTACTTTCGAAAATGCTCTCCACTCCCACTCTCGCGAAGCGGTAAAATGTTCGGTAAACGCTTCGCCAAACAGTTCTTTTGCAATCGGAGAATTTTTCATGGCCTGGGTTGCTTCGTGCAAATTACCCGGAAGCACGCCATGCTGTTTATTCGCATATCCATTACCGATAGTTTCCGGAATAGCAAGTTTCAGTTTATTTTTTATTCCGTACAAACCACTGGCCAGGCAGGCAGCCAATGCCAGGTAGGGATTGCTGTCGGAGCCAACCACCCTTGTTTCCAGGCGGGTAGAATAAGGGCTACCCGGTAAGGCGCGTAAAGCTGTGGTACGATTATCAACCGCCCAGGTAAGTGTGGTTGGTGCCCAGGCTCCTTCCACCAATCGTTTATAACTATTAATAGTGGGTGCCAGCATAGGTAATATATAGGGCAAACAATACAATTGTCCGGCCATATAATGCTGCATTAATTCACTGATATGATTGGAGGAGCCTGCTTCATAAAACAGGTTCTCCGACTGATCCAGTGTCCAGAGGCTCTGATGCACATGGCCGCTGCAGCCCGGCAGGTTTTCATTTACCTTGGCCATAAAAGTAGCCAGGTAACCATGCCGGTGAGCTATTTCTTTTACACCCGATTTAAATAATACTGCCCGGTCAGCAGCTTCCAGTATATTGGAATATAATACCGCCGCTTCATATACGCCCGGGCCCGTTTCTGTATGTATACCTTCAATAGGTACACCGAATTTAGTAAGCTGGTCGAAGAGATCATGGTAAAAAGCAGCTTCCTGTGAAGCCCGCAATACTGAATAACCGAACATACCCTGCGTAATGGGCTCCAGGGATTGGAAATCCCTGATCTCCGAAGGTTTTTTATAATTAAACCATTCAAACTCCTGGGAGAAAGAAGGATAAAAGCCCATGGCCTGCGCTTCAGCCGCAATCTTCTTTAACAAACTACGCGGACAAACATCCAGGCTTTGTCCCTGTTCATTGGTAAAGTCTGCCAGGAAAAAAGCACCATTATTTTCCCAGGGAATTTGTCGGAAAGTGGCAATATCAATACAGGCTTGTGCGTCGGGGTAACCACTGTGCCAGCCGGTATAGCGAACATTATCATAGGCCACATCGCCGGAATCCCATCCAAACACCACGTTACAAAATCCGAAACCGGATTTTACGATTGATTTGAATTTATCCCAACTGATTAATTTTCCACGAAGGATGCCATCAATATCGGTAACGGCTACCTTAACCTTAGTGATCGATTGGCTTTCCAGGTGAGTTATAAGTTCCTGGATTGTTAGGGGGTTGCTCATCTGCAATTATTTTTTTACGAAAAAATGAAACCAGGCATAGGCAAGGGTTAATATACCAAAATAAAATAGACTTAATAACGGGTAGAGAGAAATCATAGCAATCAAACATACGACCCCGATGCACAAGGCAATAATAGGGAAATACGGGTAGAACGGCACTTTGAACGGACGTTCCAGCTCAGGTTCGTTACGCCGAAGCCGCAATAAGGTAACCATTGAAATAATATAGAGGGTTACTGCGCCAAAACAGGCAATGGTAATAATAGAGCCCGTTTCTCCGGTTAGCAATGCAATAATTCCCAGGCCCATATTAATAAGCAATGCATTGGCGGGTGTCTTAAAACGGGGATGTATCCGCCCCATTGCTTTAATAAAATAGCCCACCCTTCCAAATTCAAAACTGGCCCTGCCGGCGGCCAGAATAATACCATGAAAAGACGCAATCAATCCCAAAAGGCCTATTGTTATCAATAAATGATAGATCCAACCGCTGTTGCCGGTTACCTGTGCCATAGCCAGGGGCAGTGGAGAATCAGAGGGGGCGGCTCCCGGCGATGCATAAACGATTGCTTCCCACCCGGCTACACCAATGGACGACATAAATACCAGTACGCACAGGACAATAAGTGTAAGCAGCGCAGAGCCAAATCCTTTTAAGATGGTTTTTTGTGGCTGGATGGTTTCTTCCGCCACATTCGCAATGCCTTCCAGGCCCAGGAAAAACCAGATCGCAAAAGGAATACAGGCCCAGATACCCTGCGTACCGTTGGGCAATGCATTTTTTGTCATATTGGCCCATTCAAAATGCGGCAGGGTTATTCCTGCAAACAATAATAATTCAACTACAGCCAGGATCGTAATAATTAACTCAAAGCTGGCTGCTGCTTTTACACCTGTTATATTCAATAAGGTAAAAACCAGGTAGGCAAAGATGGCAATTACCACCACCGGAATACCGGGTAAGAAAATATGAAAATAGGCGCCAATGGCTGCAGCAATAGCCGGAGGTGCAAAAACAAATTCAATAACCTGGGCCATACCTGCCAGGAATCCCCATTTTTTTCCAAGGCCCCGATTCGCATAATCAAAAACACCCCCTGCTTTCGGTATACAACAGGCAAGCTCGGTATAAGAAAAGGTGAACGTAATGTAAAGCAGGATAATCAGTGCGGTGGCTAATGCCATTCCCAGTGTACCACCTTCGGGCAGCCCCAGATTCCATCCAAAATACATTCCTGAAATAACATATCCAACTCCGAGCCCCCATAACATTACCGGGCCCAATGACCTGGCTAAATGGGTCTCGGAGGCCTGGTTCGGGTTTTCGGCCTCCATTGCTTGCTTTTACGGTGAATTTAAGAAAAATCACCAAGCTCCCATTCGGAAATTCTATTGTGGTATAAGGATGTTCAACTGGCATCCCTGTCCGGGTACACTGTGCAACCTGCACTCTCCCCCAAGATGGCTTACCCTCCTATTGATATTGGAAAGCCCGATACCCGGACTATAAATTTTTGTATCAAAACCAACGCCATTGTCCTGAACAGTAAGCTGAATAGTATCTGCCAGGCATTTGAGGTCTACGATCACCTGCGAAGCGCGTGCATGTTTAACGATATTGTTTACCTGCTCCTGTAAAATCCTGTAAAGGGCCAGCCGTATAACCGGATCAAGCGCATTCAGTTTCTTTTTAGCAACCAGTTTTAGCTGCACGGTTATGGTTCCATCTGACTTTAAGCGATCTAACAAGCGCATAATCGCATCCGTTAGCGATTCGGTTTCCAATCCGGGTACTACCAGGCTATGTGAAAGTTTCCGGGTTTCATGGATAGCGGTAAATACGTCGTCACGGGCTTTTTCGAGGTGTTCGTCCTTTTGATTGGTTTGCCGTATGGCTGTATCCAGCATCATTTTAGCAGAAGCCAGTAACTGGGTAATATTATCGTGCAATTCCATTCCTATTTCCAACCGCTCATTTTCCTGAACGGCCAGGGTATTCCGCAATAACTCTTTTTCTTTTGATTCCTGTTGCTTGCGGATCATATCGGTAAGGTTCGTGAATATACCGGCCGTAGCATAAACCTGCCCGTTTTTGTCGAGCAATGGAAAACGGATAGCATAAAAATGAACCAATTCCTGGTTTATTACCAGGTCTTCCTGGGTTTCCATTGACTTCCGAGATTGCAGCACGGATTCATCGGGTGTTTCATTCAGGTGTTCACCTGCTTTGCCATAGAATTCCGTAAATTTTTTATTCGTGAAAATAAAGCGCCCCAGCATATCTTTTACATAAACCAGGGAGGAACTGTTGTCGATAATTGATTGAAGAATCTGTTTATTATTTTCCAACTGCTGTTTTGCCTGCAGGGTAGCCAGTTGGTTTTTATACAGCACATAACCCGCCAGCATTACCAGTATGATCAAGGTTAGTAATAGAAGGATATAAAGCCGCTGGTCAATACTATACCCGAGGGTAATATCAGCCTGCCGTATTTCAATGTTGCGCAACTCTTCGGTCTTTATTCCATCTAGCAGGTTGTACAAGGATTTCCAATCTGTTGATGCCAAACCAGATCCCGCTCCGATAGACTCAACCAATTGCTGTACCGTTTTTATCCGGTTAGCCTGGATCAGAGAATGCTTCTTCCGTACAGAAATCTGGTGGAGCGATCTGAAAATGGCGGGTTGCACGGTAGCAACTGCAGGCGCAATTTCAATTTCCTTAAGGTAAGCTCTCAACTGTTCGGTTTCCATCATCACTAACCTCGACTGGTCCAATTGCGTATAAGCTTGCTGGTAGGTGCGGTTATTTTCGTACAGCTTTATTCCCAACAGGGTAATACCTGCAACAATAATGAGCCCCATAAAGAGCAGCCGTTCTTCCCAGCTTAGTTTTGAATTGTTTATTTTCTCTTTTACATCCTGTTTAATAAACGAATGCCTCACTTTGTTGCGGGTAGATTGCAACCAAAGCAGAGCGGTTTTGAGAAAACCGGGCGACACTGAATTCATTCCCCAGGGGCGGGAAATGTGTTTTTTCATGACAGGATGGATTTTTTTAAAAAAATACAATAAAATACGGGAAAATGCAAGCCAGGCCGTGATTTTAGTTTAGAGAGGGCGGATCGAATACTATCTACAACGGTCAAAATTACGTAACTTATGCTAGAATGTATCCAATCGGATTTCTTCTTTGTGTGTTAAGTATATTCCTCGCCGGCAAAAAATTATCTAATTATGGCAATTTGCCGGCGGAAATGCATTGCTCATTTTCCTGGTATTTGCACTGAACCTGCTCTTATTGTATAACCTGTACAACTGATACAACCATGAACTGGCATACTAAATCCATTGAATCAGTGTTAGAGGAAATTTCTGGCAACCTGCATGGGCTAAACCAGGCGGAAGTAAGATCCAGGCTGGAAAAACATGGGCTGAATCAACTGGTCGAAAAAAAGAAAAAACCGGCCTGGCTGCTTTTTGTAAAGCAGTTCAATGATTTTATGATACTGGTATTGATTGCGGCAGCCATCGTTTCAGGCGTAGCCGGAGACCTTACCGACACTATTATTATCCTGATCATAGTTGTATTGAATGCCATTATGGGCTTTGTTCAGGAATACCGGGCTGAAAAAGCTATGGACGCACTCAGCCAGCTGGCAACCCCACATGCTACCGTAATCAGAGACCGTCAACCGGTGCAGGTTTCTTCGAAAGAAATAGTACCCGGCGACCTGGTTTTATTGGAAGCAGGTAACCTGGTACCAGCTGATATACGACTAACAGAAGTGCATGGTTTGCGAATAGAAGAATCCTCCCTTACCGGTGAATCCGTACCTGTTGACAAATCGATCAAAGCACTGGAAGAACAGGATACCAGTTTGGGCGACCGGATAAATATGGCCTATAAAGGCAGCCAGGTAAGTGCCGGAAGAGGGGCAGGAATTGTAGTGAGCACCGGCATGCAAACTGAAATTGGAAAAATTGCCGGCCTGCTTCAGCAGGGCGAAACGCAAACGCCCCTGCAGAAAAGGATGAATGAGTTCGGCAAAAAATTATCCTACCTGATCCTGTTGATCTGCGTAGCCCTTTTTGGGATCGGCTTATTGAGAGGAGAAGAACCAGTTTCTATGTTATTGGTAGCCATTTCGCTGGCCGTGGCTGCCATCCCCGAAGCTTTGCCCGCCCTTATTACCATTGCACTGGCAAGAGGCGCCAACAGGCTGGTAAAAAAAAATGCACTTATCCGCAAACTGCCTGCTGTAGAAACCCTGGGCTCGGTAACATATATCTGCTCCGACAAAACCGGTACCCTTACTCAAAACAAGATGACGGTGGTGGACACCATACCTTATGAGGGGAGTAAGGAAGAACCCGCTTTAGCCGCCGATCTGCTAAGCGTTTGTATGGCCATCAACCAGGATGTGAAGAGCGCTGCACCCGGTAATTTGATAGGTGACCCCACAGAAATTGCACTGGTGGAATATGTACAAAAAAATAATGCACATTCCCTATTCGGGCAGTTAAACCAGCACTATCCGCGTATTGCTGAATTACCGTTTGACGCCGACCGCAAATGCATGACCACCGTTCACCGGTATCAACAGCAGTTTCTACTGGTTTCCAAAGGAGCTGCGGAATCGATCTCCCAGCGATTAGATAAAAAAACAGACCCGGGCCCCTGGCTGCAGCAGGCAGGCCAAATGGCAAAAGAAGGGAAACGCGTAATAGCTTATGCCTATAAACTAGTCAACCAGCTTCCTGAACCCTTCGAGTATGATACGGTAGAAACCGGGCTGATCCCTGCCGGGTTGGCAGCCATGATCGACCCGCCCCGGGAAGAAGTGAAAAAGGCTATTACAGATTGTAAAACAGCCGGTATTCAGCCAGTGATGATTACCGGAGACCATCCTGAAACAGCAGCAGCCATTGCCCGGCAAATTGGCTTACTAAGCAAGGATGATCTAACTATTACAGGTAAGGAACTGGCCTTGCTTTCGGAAACGGAAATGGATAATACCGTAGAACGGATTAAAGTTTATGCCAGGGTTTCACCAGAACAAAAACTGAATATTGTACAATCGCTTCAGCGAAAAAAACATTTTGTTGCTATGACGGGCGATGGGGTGAATGATGCCCCTTCCCTGAAAGCCGCAAATATTGGCGTTGCCATGGGAATTACCGGAACAGATGTTAGTAAAGAATCTGCTCACATGATTTTGCTGGACGATAATTTCACCACCATAGTAAAAGCAGTTAAAGAAGGAAGAAGGATTTATGATAATATCCGGAAGTTTGTAAAATATATTATGACCTGTAATAGTGCCGAAATCTGGACAATTTTTATGGCACCTATCATTGGTTTACCTATTCCCTTACTACCGATTCATATACTTTGGATAAATCTTGTAACCGACGGGTTACCCGGTTTGGCACTCAGTGCCGAGAAAGCGGAACAGGATATTATGAAAAGATCGCCCAGAAAAACCGATGAAGGATTGTTTTCAGAAGGTACCGGCTATCATATAATCTGGGTAGGCATCCTTATGGCGGCCGTAACCCTGGGCACGCAGGCCTGGGCCATTCAATCGCAACACGAAAACTGGCAAACCCTGGTGTTTACCGTATTGTCGCTGGCACAACTGGGACATGTTTTAGCCATACGGAGCGATCATCGGTTTATTTATAAGATCGGCCTTTTTTCCAACCCATCCCTAGCCATTGCCGTAATTGGAACATTTATCATTCAACTGGGCGTCATCTACCTGCCATTCGCAAACAAACTGTTTAAAACGGCCCCTTTAAGTGGCAAGGATCTATTGATCTGCATCGGGCTGGCTGCCATTGTATTTCATGCAGTGGAACTGGAGAAGTTTATCCGTAACCGCTTCCTCAAAAAAAACTAAGCAAGCAGTGCTTCTCAGGTGGTGTGCTTGATCCATTCATTTACAAGCAGGCCAATTGCTTTCTTTTTTTGCATTACCTCAATCATATCGGAAAATTGCAGCACTGCCCTGTCATCAGCCACCCAGTTCAGTAACTGGTCTTTATCTGACACCATTTTCCCCTTTATTTTCCGGGCTTTGATTTTTACGCCGCAGTGAAAAATAAGCCGGAAAAACTTGGTTCCGTGCAGGTTAAAAGTTATCCTGTCTTCTCCTTTAAAACAATAACTTGGCGCATTCCATTTAATATGCTCTGTTAACTGTTTATTAGAGTTTAGAATAATCTGACGCACTTCCATGATTTCCTCTTTAAGCGGATGTGTCAGTTCCTCCAGGTAGGTATTCAGGTCAGTGGGTTTCACATTTAATGAATTTATGCACTTGAAAATACTTATTTTATCCGGTGATTGGCATAGGGTTTATGCGATCGGATTTTTACGAATAGTGAAATAAAAGCAACTTCCCTCCCCCTCTTTAGAGATTACCCATATTTTTCCACCATGTAACTCCACAATTTTTTTACAGGTTGCAAGTCCCATTCCCGTACCTGCGTATTTGTCCTTGGAATGCAACCGGCTGAAAACCTGGAAAATCTTCTGGTGGTACTCTTCCGGAATACCAATACCATTATCTTCTACCGAAAACATCCAGTAATCCTCCAGTTCCTGACCCGAGATCTTAATTACGGGAATACCGCCCACTGGCTGATATTTCAATCCATTGATGACCAGGTTCTGAAACAGCAGCTGAATAGGTGTTTTTTGTCCCCGTATTACAGGCAAGCTGGCCCAGTTTATTGTAGCCGATTTTGCACTCACATAAGAATCGTTCATGGAAATAATATCGAGCAGTAAGGCGGCAGGATCTATTTCTATATAAGGAGCCTGATCACTCCCAACCATGGCATAATCCAACAGGTCAGTAATTAACTGGTTCATACGGGAAGACCCGGTTATGGCAAAATCAACATATTTATTGGCCGCCTCATCCAGTTGCCCCCCATATTTAGATTTTAGCAACCCCATAAAACTACTGATCATACGAAGTGGTTCTTTTAAGTCATGGGCAGCTGTATATGCAAAGCTCTCCAGTTCTTCATTTTTCTGCTCCAGTAATTTTTCGGTTTCCTTTTGTCGACTCAGGTCTACCACCGTACTACTTATTAAAGAGGCGCCCATTTTATCTATAAAAACAATGGAAGAATACAATAAGGGAAACCGTTCCCCGCTTTTTCGCATCCCCGTTATTTCTCCCTGAACCTTATCTGCAGTATTTCTAAGGTTCAGTAAAGAAATTATGCGGTTGTCTGCAGGATCCAGCAGCGCTTCGAAATGCATGGATTTGAGTTCATCGAAACTGTAACCAAAGAGTTGCAAGGCTGCTTCATTTACATCCAGCAATTGACCCGAGTGATCATGCAGAATTTTTCCATGCAGAGAATTTTCAAAAAGAGAGCGGTATTTAACTTCACTTTCTTCAAGGGCTGATTGGGTATTTTTCCAGTCGGTAATATTTTCAATCTGTGAAATAAAATATTTCGGTTTGCCCGCTGTATCATGCACCATAGATACGCTCAAATTAATCCAGATGACCTGGCCATTTTTATGGAAATAGCGTTTCTCCATAGAATAATTTTCAATGGCGCCTTGCAGCATTTGCTTAACATAGTCCAAATCCGTATTAAGATCATCCGGATGCGTAATATCCTGAAAACTAAGGGCCTTTAATTCTTTGGCAGAATAACCCAATAACTTACAAAGACTGCTGTTTACCCGCATAAAAACACCCTCCGGACTAACCAATGCCATTCCAATAGACGCATATTCAAAAGCAGCGCTGAATACTTTTTCACTGGCCCGTACGGCGGTATTGATGCGCATAGTGGAATCGTGCTGCTGCATTAATGCATCCTGCTTTTTTATTGAAATAAAGGACCAGGCCAGTAAACTAACAGTTACTCCCAACAAAAGAATGAAACTGAAATTATTCCATCGGGCCAGCCGCTCTCCTTTCTCTGCAATCCGTATACTTCTTAACTGGAGCTGGGTTTGCAGTTGTGCAAATTTTTCTTCCCATAGAGCGGAAATTTTTTCTGAAACCGGCAGGTTTTCACTGATTTTTTTACCGGCTAGTTCAGGCGGCAGGGAACCTAGGTAATGAATCTGCAAATCAAGGTTATCGTATCGCTGCTTAACCAGCAACAAAACCGAATCAGCTTTCTGTTTCAGGGAGTCGTTTTGAAACTGAAACGCTATTCTTCTTGAAACTGCAATGGATTCTTTTTTGTAGCGGTTATAGGAACCAAGCAGTTCCGTTGTTTGCCGAATCTGGTAGCCCCGCTTATCTTTTATTGCTTTTAACTGGAGAATATTTAATTCTGCAATGGAGTTGTACTGTTTTTCATTGACAAACAACTGCCTGCTCAGTTCCTGTTGAAACAACAGGTTATTTAGATATAAAAATCCTCCAATTCCTATTAATAAAATGGAAATCGCCAGTCCCAGATAACCTTTCCTTTTAAATACGCCAGGCTTCATACTACTACAGTTTGCACAGGTGAAATAAACGCTACTACCATAACTAGTGCTTGAATGGATGAACTGCTAAAATTTGTCGGGCGACTGCTATTGAACCTGCTTTTGCTGCCGCCGGTATACAAACCTGCCTGCGGAGCAGCATGCCAGTGTTGCCTTTGTAGCGGGCATAAAATATATTCATCAGCAGCCTGCGGTTTACCTGCATTCATAAGCATTTATTAATGCCCCCGGCAATACCGGAGGATAGCGGATTAGGTTTACTGCGAATTTGCAAATTTTAAAGGATCTACGGTATTTTTTGCATAGATACCTTCATTAAAATTTACAACCAGGGTTTCCGGGTATTTATTGCTGAGCTAAAATAAATTGCCGTATGTTTGCGTCATAATAACGCAATTAAGCCATGCATGCCTTCAACAAGTATCCCAACCCCTCTGTAGCCATCGACCTGGTGGTTTTTGGCTACCGCGAAGGTAAACTCAACCTCCTTTTATTAAACCGGAAAGAAGCCCCTTTTCAGCATAGCTGGACCCTACCCGGCGCCTTTCTTCAAATGGAGGAATTGTTTCAGGATACCTGCCACCGCATTCTACGGACCAAATTAGGCCTGGAGCGGTTCTACCTCGAACAACTCTATTCCTTTGATGCGTTAGACCGCGACCCCAGGGGCAGAGCCTTATCTGTTAGTTATTATGCCCTCATTAACCCGGCCAGTTATACTACAACTGCCGGTGCCATGGCAAATGATGTGCAATGGTTTCCAACAGAAGACCTGCCCCCCCTCGGCTTTGATCATGCATCCATTGTGTCGGTTGCCCTCAAGCGGCTAAGAGCAAAAATTCTTTACCACCCGGTAGGATTTGAATTGTTGGAAGAAGCGTTTACTCTACCCGAACTGCACCAGCTGTATGAAGCGGTTTTAGGAGTGAGCATAGACCGGCGCAATTTCAGACGAAAAATTCTTGAATCGGGTTATATTATCGCTACCGGTCAAAAACGCACAGGTGCAAAAAACCGGCATCCCGATATTTATCAGTTCAACAAAGCAATAACCCCTCATCAATTTCATTTAAACATCTCCTGATAAAAATACACTATGAAATTTTTACCCCTTCTCCTGAAAGATGGTTATAAAGTTGGCCATCGTTTTCAATATCCTGCCGGCACAGGATTGGTCTATTCCAACCTTACGCCAAGAAAATCCAGGAATGCAGAGATCGATGAAATTGTTTTTTTTGGGCTTCAGTATTTTATAAAGGAATATTTACAACAGCAGTTCCGGGAAGGCTTTTTTGATCAACCCAAAGAAAAAGCCTTAGCCGCCTACAAACGAAGGATGGATTATTACCTGGGACCTGATTCCATTGCACTCGATCACCTCGAAGCCCTGCACGATCTGGGTTACCTGCCGCTGGAAATAAAAGCCCTGCCCGAAGGATGCCTGGTACCTATGCGAGTACCGGTATTTACCATCCGAAATACCAAACCAGCATTTTTTTGGCTAACCAATATGTTAGAAACCCTGATGAGCGCTGTTTTATGGAAGCCCTCAACCTCTGCCACCACCGCTTTTCAGTATTTAAAAAGATTTCATGAATATGCTGCAGCAACAGTAGGCGAGGATGATTCATTCATCGGTTGGCAAGGGCATGATTTCTCGTTCCGCGGCATGAGTGGGATGGAAGATGCCGTACTGAGCGGAGCAGCCCACCTTCTTTGCTTTACCGGAACCGATACCATTCCTGCAATAGATTTCCTGGAGCTTTATTATAATGCCAATTGCGAAGCATCCCTCATCGGCGGATCTGTTCCTGCCACCGAGCACAGTGTAATGTGTATGGGAACGCAACAGGATGAAGTTGCTACTTTCCGCCGGCTGATCAATGAAATTTATCCGGGTGGTGTAGTTTCTATTGTAAGCGATACCTGGGATTTCTGGCAGGTGATAACCGTTTTCCTACCCCAATTGAAAGCGGAAATCCTTAGAAGGAATGGCAAAGTAGTTATCCGACCAGACAGTGGCGACCCGGTAAAAATTATTGTTGGAGATGAAAATGCACCCGTAGGAAGCCCGGAATACAAAGGGGCCATTGAATGTATGTGGGAGCTGTTTGGCGGCACTATAACACCCAAGGGATTTAAATTACTGGATGCACATATCGGGCTTATTTATGGTGATAGTATTACCCTGGAAAGACAGGAAGCCATATTATCGGGATTGATGAAGAAAGGGTTTGCCAGTTATAATGTAGTACTTGGTATCGGCTCCTTTACCTATGAATATGTAACCCGTGACAGTTTTGGGTTTGCCATGAAAGCAACCTATGGCGAAGTGGATGGGGAAGGAAGAGCTATCTTTAAAGATCCTAAAACGGATGATGGAACCAAAAAATCCGCAAAGGGCCTGCTACAGGTGTACAGAGATGCTTCTTCCGGTAAACTGGCTGTAAAGGATGAATGCAGCTGGGAAGAAGAAGCACAGGGTGAACTGCAAACCGTATTTCGGAATGGTACACTGGTAAAGGAATGGAGCCTGGAAGAAATTCGTCAACGTATTAAACAAGAACTTTCAACCGCTCTTAAACAAACAAAAGCCGATGAAAATAGATCTATTGCGAGGTGATATTACTACAATGCGGGTAGATGCAATTGTAAACGCTGCCAATAGTTCCTTATTGGGAGGAAGTGGGGTTGCACAGGAATATATAAATTTCCGAAAGAACTTGCTGCATCTATTGCCATTCGAACAATTCAGCAAGCCGCCAATGAATACGGTGTAGAACGGGTCTGTTTTGTTTGTTTTGAAGAAATAAACTTTAACATCTATAAAAAAATATTGAATGACTGAAAAAGAAGCTGTAACCACCGGAAAATACCTGAGCCTTTTATTAAGACACGAACCGGGGTTGATTGGACTGGAGCTGAACGAACAAGGCTGGGCAACTATTGATGAACTGCTGGAAAAATGGAATGGGCCCGTTAAAATAGACAAACCTACCCTGGAACTACTGGTAAACACCAACCCTAAAAAACGATTCATCATTGATGAAACAGGAACAAAAATCAGGGCCAACCAGG
>NZ_LUKG01000005.1:29902-50318 GCF_001601815.1 Flavihumibacter sp. CACIAM 22H1 | reverse complement strand
GGACATAAAAGCAGGTGGACTCAGAAAAATGAACCGCCTGCACGTGCATTTAAGCATTGATGAAGCAAGTGCCTTTTTGGTAGGACAACGAAAAGGAAAACCGGTTATACTGGAAATCAATGCCCGGCAAATGCAGGACGATGGCTTAGTTTTTTATAAATCGGAAAACGATGTATGGTTAACCGATGCAGTTGCCCCTCACTATATTCAGTTCCCCGTCTAACACAATGAAAAGAACTTTTGTAATCGGAGATATACATGGTGCCTTGAAGGCTGTAGAACAGGTAATAGCGCAAATACATCCTTTGCCCGACGATTCCTTCATCTTCCTCGGCGATTATGTGGATGGCTGGTCTGAATCAGCCGCTACCATCGATTTTCTGGTTAATTTTCGCACCAGGTTCAACTGCGTTTTCCTGCGAGGCAATCATGATCAATGGTGCCAGCACTGGTTGGAGAACAAGGCATCCCAACCCGAATGGCTGCATTCCGGCGGTTATGAAACCATTAAAAGCTATGAAGGATTTGGGGCTGCCGCCAAAGCAGAACACCTGCACTTCTTTCAATCACTGGAAAATTACCACATCGATGCCTCAAACCGCCTCTTTATTCATGCCGGTTTTGCATCCATGCATGGTCCGCTCAAAGAACATTATGTCACCAATTATTATTGGGATCGCTCCCTATGGGAAATGGCCCTGTCCATGGATCCGTCCTTAGAACCCGGGCATCCCTTTTATCCTAAGCGTTTACTGCAATTCAGGGAAATTTATATCGGGCATACCCCTACTACCAACTATGGCATCAGCACACCGGTAAACCGGAAAAACCTCTGGAACCTCGATACAGGTGCCGGATTCACCGGCCTCCTCAGTGCCATAGAAATTGAAACTAAAACTATTGTTCAATCGGAAAAAGTTAGCCTGCTTTATCCACATGAAAAAGGTCGCAACAAATAAGCTTATCAGAAATATATATGAAAACAATTAACCTGATCAATGCCGCCAACTCGGATATCTCCTATAAACTAATTCAGTTTCCGGATGGACAGCCACATATTAAACTGGATATGACATCTCTCGAAAATATAGATCGGAAAGAGCCGCTAAACATTATCAGTCGCATTGCTACTGCAAATGATCTATTACTGGTACTATTTATAAAAAACAGCCTCGATTATCTCGAGTTTGAGCAGGTAGTATTAAACATATCGTATTTACTGGCGGCCCGTATGGATCGGGTAATGACCACCGGCGAACCTTTTTCACTGAAAGTAATTGCACAATTACTGAATCAGGCAGGTTTTAAAAAAATCAGGATCTTTGATCCGCATTCAGAAGTAAGTACCGCTTTGATCGACCGCTCCTACCCGGTTACCAATCATACATTTGTACAGGATGTATTACAAGATTATTTTTCCCGCCATCAACCCGGCCCCTTCTGCCTGGTTTCTCCTGATGCAGGTGCCCTGAAAAAAATTCACCAGCTGGCACAGTTTCTTCAGGTGGAAGATGTAGTGGAATGTATGAAAGAGCGCGATGTTAAAACCGGTGCCCTTACTAATTTCACCACAACAGCCAGCGCCACACACCTTCAGGGAAAAACCTGCTTTATTATTGACGATATCTGTGATGGCGGTGGCACTTTTACCGGAACTGCACAATTACTGAAATCAAAAGCGGCCGCCCGCGTAATACTGGTGGTAAGTCATGGTATTTTTAGCAAAGGTACCCAGCTATCGGGGGTAGACGATATTTTCTGTACCAATTCCTTCCGCGACCTTAGCGGTGTAAACTGCCGCTCTGTACTGAACTATCTCTGATTTTTTCAATCGATAGGTAATTAGTAGTTGCGAACCGAAATCGTTTTGATATTGACAAATTCCCGGATACCAAACAAGCCCAATTCCCTGCCGAACCCTGATTCCTTGATTCCGCCAAAAGGCAACCGGGGATCGGACTGAACAAAGCTGTTAACGAAACAGGCCCCTGCATCAAGTTGAGTACGGGCAATGTGTTCTCCTTTGGCGGAATCATTGGTGAACACTGCAGCGCCTAACCCAAAAATCGTATCATTCGCAATCCGGATGGCATCGGCCTCGTCCTTTGCTGTAATGATAGCAGCAACCGGGCCAAACAATTCTTCCTCGTAAGCAGGCATGCCGGGTTGTACATGGGTTAAAACAGTAGGCGGATAATAGGCATGATTTCCCGGGGGCAGTATTCCTCCCAACAGGCAAACAGCCCCTTTTTCTATTGAAGTTGTTACCTGGCTGTGTAATTCATCTCTTAAATCGGTACGGGCCTGCGGACCAATATCCGTTGCAGGATTTAGGGGATCGCCCATTTTTCTGGCCTGCATTTTTTCAACAAAGAGCCGAGTAAACGCTTCCTGAACCGAGGCCTCCACAATAAAGCGTTTGGCAGCAATACAGGATTGTCCACTGTTTATAAGACGGCTTGTAACACAGGCTTCTGCCGCCAGTTCGAGGTCCGCATCTTTTAAAATAATATAGGGATCACTACCACCCAGTTCAAGCACTACTTTTTTCAAGAGTGATCCGGCTTTTTGCGCAACCTGTTTGCCCGCGGGCGTACTACCGGTTAATGTAGCCGCTTTTACATACGGATGCTCCAATACCTTTTCCACCTCTTTACTGCCAATAAGCAGGGTTTGAAAAAGCTGCGGTGGAAAACCGGCTTCTTTTACCAGGGCTTCAATAGCAAGGGCACAACCAGGAACGTTTGAAGCATGTTTAAGCAATGCGGCATTGCCGGCTGCAAGTGCAGGCGCCAGAAAACGGAATACCTGCCAGAAAGGGAAATTCCAGGGCATCACGGCCAGTACAATTCCCAGGGGCTGAAAGCTCGCATAAGACCTGGCAGCTTCTGTAGGAATTAGCATATCCTGGAGTTGCGCTGCGGCATTGGCTGCATAATAGGCACAGCAATGCGCCGATTTTTCTACTTCTGCTAGTCCCTGTTTTATAGGTTTCCCCATTTCATTTGCCATTAGAACAGCCAGTGATTCTCGGTGTTTTCTTAAAACTGCCGCAAGCCGGGTGAGCAGCTCTTTTCGTTGCTCCATATCCGTTAGTCGCCAGTTCTTCCAGGCCTGCTGTGTTTGTTCAATCTTTTGTTGAACTTCTTGTGGCGAATGGCTTTCGTACGCCTTAATTGTTTGATTTGTAGCCGGGTTGATGGACTGTAGCAACATAGTTAGTCAAAATTATATTTAGACAGTTTTAAAGAAAGAACTATACAGATCTTATCATTTTTGCCGGAATGCCCGCAACAACACATGTCCGGTAATATGGCTGAGCAAGGCAATAGTTCCTTGGTTGCATAGAAAGCCTGCAGGATGTACGAAGCCTGGCTAATTAATACATCGTTTTGACGCTGGAATACTTTCTATTGGTTGTATTTATTGACGTTGAATACTGGCTTTTCAGTTAAACAAATCCTCCATTTTAACTTCCCTCATCACCCTACCCGTATAATAATTGTTTTTCCGAACGCCATAGGTTGTGATCATGGAAAGAAATAGTGCTTTTTTTGTACCGGTTTCGCGCCTGAACACGTTCACCTTATTGTCTAGTTCCTCTGCATAGTTCTTATCAATCACAAATTCATCTCCTGCAAATTTCATTTCGCAAACATTAATTGTTCGATCCTGCCGGTCCAGCAATAAGTCTATCTGGGCGCCTTTGTCGCGGCTTCCCTTTGACGGTAGGTATCGCCAGGAAGATTCTTCTGTTAACACATCGCCGATTCCAAGGGCTTTTTTAATTTGTCTGCTATGTTTGTGGCAAACTGATTCAAACGCAAACCCGCTCCAGCTTATATACGAATGCGTTTGGATTTGCCTGAGCCATGTTCCTTCACCAGTGGCTTTGGCATTTTCAATAAACTTCTGATAAAAAAGAGAATACTCATCAGATAACTTATAGGTGCTCTCATTCACTGATTTGCCAAACGGAATATAGGTGGAAATAAACCCCGACTCTTCAAGTTCTTTCAGCATTTTTGTAGTTCCTCCTCCGGTGGTCAGCTCACATTCAATAATGATTTCACCTCTCGTTAGCCCTTTGGCTTTTTGAGCAAGGGCCCGTATCACTTTTTCGTGCTGATCAGAATGTGTAAACAGTGATTCAAACAAGTTTTTAAACTCGTTTCTTAGTGGGCCGTTCCTGGTAAAACAGAGCCGGTCTATTATCTGCGCTGCACTTTCTCCCGGCACAATATGTTGTAAGTAGTAGGGAATGCCCCCCATAGCCATATAGACCTGCAATGTTTGATACTGATCGAGCTGAATACCTTTATAGTTTAGATATGCGTCTGTTTCACTTAATGTAAACGGCAGAAGCCTTATTGTTTGGGTGACCCGGTTGTGAAGACCTCCCCGGTCATTTAAAATTTTCTCAATCATCCAGGATGCCGCAGACCCGCATATTACAACTTTGAGATTAGCACGCTTTGTTCCTGAGCTATTCCACCAATGATCAAACGCACGAAGAAAATTTGACCGATGGGTGTGCAGCCAGGGAAACTCATCAAAAAAAAGAACCGCCGGCTTTTTTGTAGCTATTTTATCCAGCAGGTACTTATCCAGATCATAAAAAGCTTCGATCCAGGTTTTAGCTGTTGCAATAGGTGCAGGGCTGTTGATCGCCCTTCCCAGTGCCAGGCTAAAGTTCTTCAACTGCTCATCCATCTTAGCCTCATGAATACCGGCTAATTCAAAGACGATGTGCTCTTTTAGATGCGTACGGATCAGGTAGGTCTTTCCAACCCGCCTTCTTCCATAAACAGCTATTAATTCCGGGCTGGCTGTGGAGAGTTTATGGTCTAAAATTTTCGTTTCTTCTTTCCTGCCGACAACGGTTTCCATGCATCGTTTTCTTATGCCACGAAAATAGCAAATTCCTGATTTTGGCGAGCAATAAAATTTAATTCTCGCCAAAATATATGCTTTAATGCGTATTTTGGCGAGTAATAAAATTTAATACCCTCCAAAATAGGCAGAAAAAAGGGATTTCTGGCGCCGGATAGGAGAGATTAGCTTTCTTCAGGATTCCTCTGCCGTGCCTCGCTCATCTAAACATCTCCGCATTGACCCTATGCGCTCCTTCCTGCCGGATCGGCAGGTATTCGGGTGCATAATGGCCGGGCTTATTTGCCGATGCAGTAAATATTGTTTGTTGAATAAGAAACACTTAAACTAATCGAGATACAGAGAGAATACAAGCAACATCAAAAACGATTTTCCAACTATTAAACCAAACTTTACTCATTTATACAAGAACTAACTTAGTTTAACCTTTCGGCACATCTAAGGTAGCAAATTTTATCAAACACAAGCATCCAAAACGTGTTCAACTTGGGCCCTTAGCCCAGCTTACAAAGTCAAAGTTGCCTCATCCTTCAGGATAATTGAAATTTAACCATGTCGGAAAAGTCGGAGCCAATTGGTCCACTCAAGTATTGATTGTGAATTCAATACAAAATAATTAAACAGCTGTAATCTCAACTGAATAGACTGCTAAAATACAATCCTAATTGATGCAATATCCGCCGAGCTATATCCAGTAATGCATACTTGCGAAAACTTCATATTTTTCACTTTGTAGTTCTAACTAATCACATACACGGACATATCGACAACGCCTTTCTGGGCCATTGCGACCATCAACCCAAACACATCTCCATTCTTCCCGACAGTTGTCTTTTAAGTTTACTTTTCTCCGGACTCCAAGTTGGGCTAGTTCAACATGACCATATCCAATCTCTTCCATATGCGATTGCAGTTTCTCCATCAACAATTGCATGTCTGTATCGGAAACTTTTGGTCGGAATGAAGCGGCATTTTTTCTTGTGGTAATAGCAGATTTCTTAGGCATATTGTTATTATTTTACGACGACGATATTAAGACTATCCATGTGACCGAGACATTCGGCCCGAATTATCAGCACGCCTGTGAATGAGGTATCCGGAATAATTGAATAGATAAAATTGTTTTCCCCGGCAGCATCACTTCGTGATGGTCTGACGCGCAGGGTTCCCTTATCTAGATTGTCCTCATCCTTTACCCAAATCTGCACAATTTGGCCAGGAGTAACTTTGCCCTTATCCGAACCTACCAACGTTTTGAACGAAAGCTCTCCGGCTGGCCCACCTATCATGTACAAAGCCGAAGGAATAATCTTGATGTTGGTAGCAGGATTTTCTACGATGGTCACTTCTTTTTGGGTGGACACATTGTTGATGGAAAAATCTACTTTAGCCTTACCAGGGGTTAAGCTGCTTTTCAGATGAAAAATGGCAACCCTTTGTTGCTCCCCATTTTCATAAATAATTTTGGCACCTGTTTCCGCCTCATTTTTCGAAGTCTCTGTGAAAACACCGTGACTGGTTTTCACTTTAACCAGGTTATATGAATCTTTCAAGTCTAACGGAATGCGAACGGTTAATATCGCCTCATCAGCATCATTAGCCAGCAGGGTATCCTTACTAATCGAAATTTTTTCGAAGAGCCGATCGGCGCTAATCTCTTTCTCATCATAGTCACTTTCTTTATAACAGGAATAGACCAGTAATATAGAAAAAACGAATAGGAATGGGTATCTGAATTTCATTTGCTGGGTTTTAAACTTGTAATATCATTCATCAGAGACTTTAAGCTTAAATCGAGCGATAAGGAAACAAAAGGAGTAATCGCTAATTTCCGGCCTTTTACTTCTGGCCTTGCATCTAGTTTATAGAACCAAAGATTACCACATGTGATCTTGACCGAATTGGTAAGCCGAAGACCAATACCAGTCAGCAGTGACCCGGATTCAAAGAAGTCCTCTCGTTTGTTAGCTTCTGACGTTTTCGACAAACTCCATCCTGTCATAAAAGATAAATAGTGCCAAAACGTTTTATTAGGGTATTTATTCAAGCCTTTAAAAATGCTGAATGGAATATCCCTGTCGATAGATCGGAAGTTAACCTGAAAGCCAAGATAAGGCGTGAAGCTGGTAAAGCCCTTCTGGAAACCGTATACAACGTATCCAAAATCAGGACTTAGTTGAAACTTACTACGGGTTTCCAGATTATACACGTATGAGTTGCCGGTAATTATTTGTGGGTCGAAAAACTTTTCCTTCTCTATTATCGTCTTCTCGATTTGCACGTACTGCTCCTTAATATCTTTTTCAGCTGTAAGATTTCCTTCAATTGTGCTTATAACTTTCTTAAGGTAGCTATTTTTTCCATCATACCAGGTACTTTCAAAAGTCACCCAGCCTCTAGTTGTGGCGATGTCTGCTAATTCTTGCACGCGATTCATTTTTTGCAAAGTGCTCTCGACATTTGCAAGTTGTTTCGTTTTATTCGTTTCCATTTTTCCGTTAACGTTTTCAAGCGATACCATGCCATTTAATAAATCTGATTGTTCTTGAGAGGTAAGATTTCCCAATATCGTTAACTCTAATCGCAATTGCTTCACGTCCATCAGCATCGCGAGCACATCTAAATTTTTTTTGATGGTCAAACTGTTTTTCAAGTCTTTCAAACCCTTGCTCTCTACAAAATTTTTAAACTCATTGGTCGGTTGCGAAATAATTTGTTTGCTCGTTGCAATCTTATCATAAAATGTTTTGAGACTTGAAGTGTATAGAGTAGCAATTTTACCATCCGTGGGAATGTAATATTCTAATCCGAATTTTTGTTCGGATAAAGTGGCAATTTCCGCCCTTCTCTTTTGACTCTCTAGCGTTTTTCCCTCTGCCAAAAGATCAAATACGGCAATTCCCTCTTTCGAAATCTTATTGAGGATAATTGTATAACTCTTTCGAGGTTTTAATATATTGTTCTTTGGCTTGACTAAAACATATCGGTCTTCCTTCTTTCCGAACCACGATCTCCGAACTTTTTTGCTTTCATAAGAAATTGGATGCTCGCCAAATTTGATCAGCAAATACTTTTTTCCTCCCTCCTCAACCATACGATAGTTCGCTGGGGGAATAGCTTCTAGTTCGTAGGGTTTGCGTTTATCCAAGGCATGGTGTATTGTTCCCGTCCATCCCCTACTTCCCACATGTTCGATTATATAAACAGAGACAGGCAACTCGTCAGTGCGAAACTTCAGATAAAAAGGCTTGTCGAACGGAATAGTTTTTCGAGGAACAAGGGAGATTGAATCCACTTCAACGGTCTCAAGATCTTGGCAGTTACCACAAACAGCCGTCAAGAGTAGAGCGCATAAGCTAACAAGATGTTTCATAAATCTTTTGAATTAACTAGGAGAATGGTAAAGGCAACAAGCTATGGTTGTAATGAATGTGGCGCATACCTTAACAGTTGTAACGAGCTGATTTGTGCCAATTTTGGCCACCAGCTCAGGTAAGATAACAACGGCAATAGCCGTAAAAAAAAGCATTTCTTGGAAAATTAGGAGTTAGGTTTAGGTTCATAAATATATTAATAAATTTTAAAATACATGATAGCTGGCGGAAAATTTAATACTTTGAATGAGCCCAAGTCTTGAACCTCGGACCGTCCACATCTTAGAATTGGCAATAGTAAGAGGTTGCTGAATAAAACTTTTGATACCGAAAACATGAACTCACGACGGCCTTAACCTAAACAGACAGCTTCGCACGCGCGCCGCGAACAATCGGTATATTCACGCAAATAGTCGCTATGTGTTATTACCGCGAACAGATGAATGAACATTCGACATTGACGGACTGGCTCCGCTATCAAGCCATAACGGTGTGGGATCGCATCGCATTTTGCCGACGTCAACCCCATACTCAAGTATTTGAAACGACGCTCACTCAAAATCTCGTGTTCCAATTCTATCAACTAGGAAAACGGGCAAGGCTAGGAGTCACGGTATACGAATCGGCTCACGAACGCCGCAACGGCAACGACCTTGAACTGGTTTTCGAAGTAGACAACCGATGGCTGCACGTTCCCTGTCAATGCAAAATCCTCCATCAACACAACCGTTACGGCGGCATCAATCATCAGGTCCAAGGGCAGCTTCAGCTCGACCTGCTGCTGGAATACGCAACCCGCACAGGCGGCCTTCCTGTCTATTTATTGTACAACCACTACAGTGACCCAACCTTCAACGAATCTTTGTCCGAGCACTGGAAGATACCAATCGAAGAATTTGGCTGTTCTTTTATTAGTGCCCGTTACTTGAAGGAACAATTGTTTATCGACGGTCGGATTAAGGCACCATCCTTTAGTGACTTGCATCGTCCGCATGACCAGTCCGCATTACCTTTTTCTGCACTGACGACCTTACTCACACAGAACGGTATCCATCAATTTATCCACCGATACCAGACGAATACCCACCCTACCGACACACCGCCTGCTGTCTTCCTGAGGAACGAGCTTGACATAGACGGCTGGGACCGACTGTTGCGGCCCGCCGCAATCGGCCGTATAGTCCCGTTGCGAGGACCGACACCAATCCTATCATTGTCTGGTATAAGTACTTCCTTCGCACCGCGTTACCGGTTGGTTTTTTCTGCTGAAATGAAAGAGAGAGTTTTGTATCGTATAGAGTAACGGTGAATCCTTGTTTGTCGAATCTATCGCTCAGATGTTTTTCATAGTAAATCGATGCTCTCTGAGCGGCACTTGCGGTGTTAATAGAAAAAAGGAGTCACGCGAAGTAAAAAAAGAGTTGAGAATCATGCCGTCAATTCCCGCATGCCGTTTTCCTTTTTGGGAAAAAGAGACCGACGAGGCAAATGACAAAAGACCGTCAAAAAAATAACTACTTACACCGGAGATTGTTGCATAACAAACACCTAGACACATTTCGTAGGAGAATATCAGGTCGCCAACGTGCTCGCCTTTTTACAGGTCAGCAAAAGAAGAGATAAATTGAACACCTGAGTCAAATATAGCTATGCCTCCACAATAGTAAAGGCTATACAAGCGCCCTTTCCGCTGCTGCCCACCAACGTTCCAAAGGCCCGCCTTGACTATTGCTCCGGCATTCCGGCTGTTGGTGGCCTAGGTGATTTAATTGCAACAGTTCGTTCCATCTTTTAGTCAATAAAGGTCCAATCCTTATTCCAGCATTCCCAGCCACTTCAAGCACCCTATAGCGCTGCAACACGTTCTGTATCAAGAAACAAGCGGTGCTTTTTGATTAATTCTTCTACATCGCTTACCAAAAAGAAACGCCTGGATTCAATCTTGACCGTATGTAATTTCCCCCGTCGTATCCAATCATAGACAGTAGGTTTTGACATTTGAAACAACTCGCAAATGTCCTTTACTTTTAACAGTTGCGGCGTTGACGCCTCAGTAGTCAGCTGTGCTTTCCGATCCCGTTCCTGCAATACCTCTTCAACAACGGCCCGCATCTTTTTCCAAAAAATGTCTAATTCCATAGAAACTAAAACCTGCGCCTGTTGCATATTAAAAGCTGATTGTAATTGATGATGTTTTTACTTAGGACATCAAAGGGAAAAATTGTTGAAAAAAATGGTGCTTGCAAATGATACTGCCTCAAAAAAGACAAAGTTTCGATTGCCCAAATTCATCATTGCAATATTATTCTTTCATTTACAACAGAGCTCAACTCACGTCTCAGGAAACACCCTATGTTATCCACTGACCTATGAAAGTATCTACAATTCTATATCCCTTTTCCAGAGTTCATCCAGAGTTGGGAAAAACAACATCGATCGACCACCATCGTCTACATCAAATTCTTGCCCACCTAAAAAACTAATTTTCCGAATAAATGCCCCGCAAAACACCTCTTGGAGCTTGCACAACGCACTGATTATAAATACGTTCTCCCTACAACCAATGGCAACTAGCACTTCTCCTTTGGACGTTGTAATTTCCCCATATTGATCGCTTTATTTTTTTGAGTGAAAAGCACTTTGTAGTTTTGCTAAATATTTTAGTATTATGAGTTACCCTACACGGACGGTGCGAACCATTCCATTTTTTGATATGTCGGTTCAGGCTGGCTTCCCCTCTCCAGCGAACGACTATTTAGAGGAGCGACTTAACCTCAATGACCTGCTTATCAACCACCCCGAGTCCACCTTCCTTGTACGTTGTACCGGAGATTCCATGCTCAATGCCTTCATACCACCCACCTGCCTGTTGTTAGTCGACCGGTCGGTTAAGGCGCAAAACGGCGACATTGTGCTCGCTCACCTAAATGGAGAATTCACTGTTAAATATCTCCAACGCAACGACTTTAAATGCCGTTTACTATCCGGCAATAAGAAGTACCCCGACATTGAGGTCACCCCGGAGATGGAGCTGGTCGTATGGGGCGTGGTTACCAAAATCATCTCTGATCCAAAAGAAAGATGAGATGTATGCCCTGGTAGATTGTAACAATTTTTACTGCAGTTGTGAACGAGTGTTTCAACCGCAGCTCCTGAACCGGCCTGTGGTGGTGCTCAGCAACAACGACGGCTGCGTTATTGCCCGTAGCGAAGAAGCGAAACAAATTGGTATTGTAATGGGCGCACCAATTCATTTGATGGAAGGGATCGTTCGAAACCATCAGGTAGTTGTTTTCTCCAGCAATTATACGCTTTACGGCGATATGAGCGAACGGGTTATGAAAACACTGGCAGGGTTTGTTCCACAAATGGAAGTGTATTCGATTGATGAAGCCTTTCTGGATATGGGCCGCTTGCCCTACACCAATTTACTGCAATTGGGTGTAGCTGTTCGGGAAACAGTTGTTCAACACACCGGTATTCCGGTAACCGTAGGAATTGGGCCTACCAAAACCCTGGCAAAATTAGCCAATCGTTATGCCAAGAAGTTTCATAAAGACCTGGGGGTTCATTACCTCGCCAACCGCCGACTAATTGACCAGGCTTTGACCGCCACCAACGTAAAAGACATCTGGGGCATAGGTGCCCAGTACGCCCGGCTCTTAACCATCAACGGATTTGAAACGGCTGCGGACCTCGCAAAAGCCCCGGCCGACTGGGTTCGCACAAACATGAGCGTAGTGGGGTTGCGGCTGTTGAAGGAGTTAAACGGCACGCCTTGCGCACCCTGGGAATTGGAGCCGCCTAAAAAGAAAAACATTGCCACTACGCGGTCGTTCGGCCAGGTTACGCAAGATCGATCGCTGTTGGAAGAAGCCATTGCCAACCACACCGCCACTGCGGCCGCTAAATTGCGCAAACAGGGCAGTAGTGCAAGGCAATTGCAGGTGCTGATCCAAACAAATGTTTTTCGCCAGCAAGACAGGCAGTACAGCCACCAGATTATACTTGAATTGGAAGTTCCGAGCAACGACACGCCCGAACTCATTAAATATGCACTGAAAGGCCTCGACCTCATTTTTCGGCCCGGGTACAATTACAATAAATGCGGTGTGGTAATGCTGGACCTCGTTAATGACTCGGAAGCGCAAATGGGTTTGTTCGACCTCAGTAATAGAGCCCGTGGCCGATTGCTGAACACCGCTCTGGATGCCCTGAATAAAACCTACGGAAAAGATACGGTGCAATATGCCGTACAGGGGTTTGAACGGCGCTATCGCCTCAAATCAAATCACCTCTCCCAACGGTATACCACCAACTTTAATGAACTGCTCCATGTCTGGATATAATCCCTTTTTCCCATTTCATTTTGCAATGATTGACCGTTTACGAAAAATGGGGCACCGCTACCTTGTATCTCAAACTTACCTACACGATTTTGACCCAATGGGCAAAACCATCTTGCTCATGAGCGATTATGATAAGGAGAACATTGCGAAAATTCATTTCAACGCGTTGCAGGACGATCGCTTCAAAGCCATCTTGAACCTGGAAAACGAGAAACACCGGTTCAAACTGGCCGAACTGCTCCAGTCGAATTCCGCCTATCGCGTGTATTCCGCTTTTCTGGCCGATAAAGCCGGCGTGAAACAAACCCTGAAAGATCGGTTCGAACCTGAAATCCGCCGGTACCTGCGAAATCATACCAAATGGCAAATTGCCGGGAAAGACAGCTTACTCGTACATTTAGAAGTAATTTTCGGCGAGCTATATCTTGTTATGCATTATCGGGGTCAGCAGCAGCGAATTGCACTTGCTGAATTAAACGGGTAAGTACATGTGTTATGATATTTCTTTTACGGTGAACGTGCGGGCTATTGAAGATTATTTTCCCGATCTGGTGTTTGATGATCAATTGGATATGGACTTTGGTCCAATAGATCATATCCAGGGCGTAGCGGTGTTTGCAAGGCACCCGATTGTATACATCGATAGAACCGATTGGACACCTCATTGCAGCCGCTTCGAATGGGGGATTATTCCGTTTTATGAAAAAGCTGAGCCACCCGTTGTCATGCGGAATAAATACCTGAATATCCGTTCCGAACGGATTATTGACGACCCAACTAGCTACTGGTATAAAATCAAAAATCGGCGCTGTTTGATTCCTGTTACCGGCATCTTTGAACACCGCACAATTCAAGGGTGGAAGAAGAAAGTTCCTTATTTGATTCGGCCTATTGATACCCCGGTATTTTTTCTGCCCGGATTGTATTCGGTGGCAGAAACGGTAGATGCCTCCACGGGAGAAATGATTAAACGAAAAACCTTCGGCATGCTTACCCGCTCAGCGAATTCGTTAATGAGAAACATTCACAACGATGGCGACAATCGCTACCGAATGCCTCTTTTTCTACCGTTTGACCTTGCTCAGGAATGGTTAGATGACAACTTATCCTCCGAAAAGTATCGATCCCTTTTGCAATTCGAAATACCACCCACCGCCCTCGAATATTATCCCGTATTTTCCATACGATCGTCCAAACCTCGGCCCGATGGCAAATGGAAAACAGTTCCCTGGCAATGGGATAACTTACCGTCGTAGGGTGAACTAAATCCCTCGTAGAAGTAACTAATGCTTTGATGCTTCACCAAGGTTAATTCATAATAACAAATTATGAAATTAACCATATTTACTATTGTACTAATTCGTAAATTTCTGCAATTAGCACTACTATTATGATTATTGAGAAAAACACTTTTAAAAATACGGGAGATCTTATGTATAATGACGTTGTTAAATCAGGTCATCCCTATATTTTAGAAGGATATGAGTATCGATTTGAAATCAATCCTAAATGTAAATATTGGCGTCAGGGAATTCGCTTGTCAAAAACGCCTAAAATAAAGTTTTTTCACCCAGATCATCGATACAGAAACACTGAATCTGAAAACAATTATATCGACATTCATTTAAGTGTCGGAGACTTTAATAATCCTGGATGGAGCGCAAGTGAAAGACTTCAGGTTTGTCAATACAATATACCAGAGGAAGAGCATATTCTTGAAAACATGGCACCATATCATGAGAATGAAAGTGTTAATTGGAGTTTTTCAATGGATGGGATGATTGGCGAGTTTAGGATGTCAATTACTACTCAACATTCAACGATTCAAAGAAAACTTACAATCAACAATGAATTCAAATATTTCAAGGTTTTTGCATGGGCAGACAATTCATCCTTTGAAATAGATTGTGATATAATAATTAAACCCAATTTGGATTACAATTCTAATGAAATCATCGTTGGAAACCTTACTTTTAGAAATGGAGACATGTTTGATCTCGCCGTCATTAAAAAACGGATACTGTCTTACTTCCAGCTTCTTCAATCGGAGCAGCTAACTCTAATACATTAAGCAAAGCATCTGAATTAGGTATTAGATATCCCCCCCTAATGCTCCGGGAAGTTTATTAATCTTTCAAAAGAGAGAAATTTCTGCAGGCTACGCATATTCTGTCGATGAAACAACGTCCAATTGGAAATTCCGCGTAATCTGATCACTTCATTCCGCTTCAAACTGTGAGAGCTTTTATTGCGTAAAACGATGACTGATTCTCATGATACAACTGATCGTCCATATCTTGAAGAACTCAAAAGCATCTATTTATCAACGTCAGGTTGACAGAAGATATTCGACCAACAATTGCACTGATAGATGACGTATCAACAACAGGTGCCCATTTTGTCGCTTGTAAGGATTTACTTTTAGAAAGCTAAAAGCCATCTCGTAAAAAGCAAACCGTTGCTCAAATATTTAAAATCACCTGACCTAATTGAATAGATCTTACAATTTCGAAAAATAACAATCAAGGGCCAAATTGCCTTTTGGATTCTTTTTCCATCTCCTCAATCTTAAGCGAATCCCAATTTTTGCCATCTATTTTTAAAGTATCACTTTTAATATCCAAAATTGCACCACCCGAAGCAGACGACTTTTGTTGTTCACCTGACCTCCTATCCTTTAGATAAATAACTGAAACGAAAAAAATAAAAATACTTCCCAACCAAATTGAACTATAAATACATCGCCGGGAGGATATGTATTTCAAGTTATCGATATGTTCCGAATCATTATTCAAAATTCGATCTATATCTTCCACTGTCAACAAATCCTCGTTCCTGTTTCTCATTTGTTTATAACTATTATCAAATCTCTTTTTTTGCTGATTAATCTCCCATAGCGACGCCAAGAAGTACAAGAATGAACAAAACAAAAAAGCAAGTGAAAGGATAACAGCATTAAAAGAAAAAGCACCACTTATACTTCCAGTTGTTAAAGATCTAACTACTACAATTGAAGAAAATAAAGTTACAAATGTCAATGCTGATTTCTGAAAGCTTGACGCAAAACTTTCAGTAATTTTAGATGCCTTCTCATTGTAACTAATCAGATGGTCAGACATTCTATTTCGAAGTTCTATGTATTGTTTGACGTTCTGTTTCTCATACACTTTATAACCAGATACTATTGAAGAAAATACAGACTTCGACAATGTGTGCCCATCCCCATTTTCAAAATGAAGAGAAATAAGATTTCTCGCTAACCCTATCTTATCATGTAATCCTCCATTTTGATAAACCCAAGCATAAATGTCATAGTACGTCTTCACCATTTCTCTATTAATCGATTCAATAGGAATAACATTTCTACTAGATTTGTAACCGTTTAACCTAACTGTAAGATTAGATCCATCCAAATTAGTATAATCGAATATAGCTGCAATTGAAGTGACGAAACATGCCTGTTCAAACTTATGGCGTACAGAAAGTGGAAATTTTTCATCAAATTCTAGGATAAAAAAATCATCTGGTATTACTGCAAGATTTGAAATGCTTGTAAAATGAGACACGGAAACTTGTTTATCTAATATCTTAAGCCTTTCTGCATATGATATTTTGCTGAAAGAAGCAGATTCAATACTTCCAAAGTGTAGTGTTAATGTCGTGAGAATAGATTGATTACCAATCAAAATGAAACAGGGAGAATTGGCACCTGCAACAAATATATCATTAAAGATACCAATGAAGTCCAAAATATCCAATTTCTCTAAGTATTGGAAAAAGGTAAATGAATCATACAAACTAACAGGCCCTGAAATACTATGATCCTTCTCAATTCGTAAAACAAAACTAAACACATCATTCTCTTCAGGAGAAACGGCTTGATTCCATGATTCAATAAATTCCAAATTGTCGCCTGACGTAAAATCAAAAGAATAAAATGATTCATTTATATTGATTCCAATTGTCAAAACATCCTTCGAACTAACAATATCTTTAACATTTTGAGCAATGCCTACATCAAAATTATTTGCTTTAATAACGTTTATGGAAATTTCAAATAAACCAATCGTCTCCGTCCTTGTGATCTCTTTATAATCTACGAATAATTCAGTTAGTATATCAATAATCGTTTTCATTTTTCTAGCGCAAAATGATCATAACCTTCGTCTGATCTGATAAGAATAGTTTTTACTCCTCTAATTATTTCAGCCTTAACCAACGTCCTTAAGTCTGTAGAATTAAGTATCTCAAGACGTAACTCCGGAGAAAGCTTAATCGACGTTCTTACTTTCTTTTTAAGTTTATCTTTAGCAATTTCGAAGCGATTATCAAAACTTTCCTTCTCTGGAAGCTGCTTAATTTTTTCAGAAATAACCTTAATATCTAAATCGTTGTCTTCAGGCTTATAACTGTCTATAACTTCACTCAAATAATCAGTAAGAATAAACTCATCTTTCTTCCGAAAGAAATGAACAGTTGCATTTCTAAGATATGTTCTATCCGCCTTAAATCTATCCTTCATGGGACTAAATACTTTTCTATCAAGTACATCCCAAATACGTTCAGTATTATATTCCGAAGTATATACTTCAATTAGTTCAAGAAAATCCTTCCACCAGTAACTTGAAATCCTAGGTTTAGAATCCCCCACCATAGCACGATTTAACTTACCACCCTTCCCTAAATGCGCAACAAACGACTTAAATATCTTCTTTTTTATTGGTAACCCTTGTGCCCTTCTCTTGTCAACTTCGCTAATAAAATCAAAATGTTCAGCTTTACAAATAACGAAATATGACGTGTCGCTACTAATAACGGAAGCAATTAAAAGGATACCACGTTGAATTTCCCTATCCAAATGTTCGATCTTTTGCTGTGCCAGCGATTCAGCCTTTAGTAGTTTATTAGCAATTTTTTTTAACTGCTCGTCCTCTCGTCTATCTCGAGTCGACCGAATTATTGTCATAATTCTTGTCTCTTCCTCAGGAAAATTGAATTGTTTACTCCGTTCGTCAAAAACGACGTCGTTGATTAATTCATCCAAATAATCATTGAAGTCATTTTTATCCTCAGACAACTTAATTTCCTCAACTTTAGTAGATTCATGATTAAGCTTATAGACCTTTTTAAATTTTACTTTCATTAATTCTTTTTAGATAGGTAAAACAATAACCACCTTCAATTCATTCCAATAATATATAAGTAAACTAAAGATGAAAAAAAAGCTCTTCGACTAATACAAGAACTTCGAAAACTAGTCACTTCCTTATTTGAGAAGTTTGCTGAATTACCCTTTGATCTTCAAGTCTAATATTCAATTGACTACATATTTGTTGCTTTTTATCATAAGGGACAGGATACATATAAAGATGATCAATTACAAATGACTGAAGTGTCGAATACCCTAATGGATTACTTCTATTATCCTTTGCTAGCTGTCCAATTTCCGCAGAAGGCAACTCCGAATAATGATCTAATTTAATTCCAATCAAAGCTAATTTCATAGCATTTGTAGGATAACAATTTCCCAGATGCTCAAATGTGTCAGATAACTTAGTAGTCCCTACGGCGTTGACGAGCCTTTTTAATATTCCAAATGCACTTGAACTTGATAACGTAAAGACAAAATCGCCACTTATATTTTCCACTTCTTCCTTAGTTAAACTTTCCCTAAGAGATTTCTTCTTAATCAAATTCGCAACATGTTCAATTAACTCATCTCTGCAAGATTCAATAATAGTGTAATGAAACTTAAGAGTCCTAAAGCCCAATAAAAAAATCTCCTCAGTAAGATCAAATTTTTCTTGCCCTACCAATTCACCCCAATATTTTTTCGCAAGTTGTCCTAGAATAGACATTGTACGTAACGCTTTCGTCACTCATCCAATTTCACTAAGACCGCTTATATCTTCATTTAAATCATAATCCTCAAGCAAACTCCTATTTTCATTTTCAATCTCAATTATCTCATTTTCATCTTCTATCTCATTTGTCTTTGCACGCGCATGCTCTACCTCAATACTTTTCAAAATAGACCCAGGCAATTCCTTTTGAAGCCTATTAATAAAATCAATGTCTTTTTCCAATTTTACTGGCTCAAATTCGCGGAATATTTCTCTAGACTTCTCCACAAGTTTATATGTAACATATCGATTTCTTGTTAAATGGGTCAGAAATATTAATATATTTGAGTACTCGTCTCTATAAACGCGATCAGCCATTAAATCTATTGTTTGCTTGCTTGATTCTTCATCCAAATTATCGGACAAATATTTTGCTGTAAAGTAGTAATACAAGTACTTATAAGTGACATGAACTTGATTATCGCTATCAAACCGCAGTATCTTACCATCTGCCAAAGCTTTCCTAATCGTTTCGTTTGAAACCTTCGTTACAGCATATTTCCTACGATGACTCTCGACGAATTTCAGAAAATCACTATAGTCAATTGGAGAAAATCTAACTTTACTACTGAACAAAAAATAAAAATATTCCTTTGCAAATGTCATATAAAAACCAATATCACCTTTGTCGCTCAATGCCTTCTTTAAACTCGACGTTATCAAATACTCATAATAATAGGCGTGTAATTTGTTATCTGAACTTTCAGTCTCGCCGGACTCCAAAGCCTGAATGATAGAGATTATAAAAATTGGATAGGATGGAATAAGATTCTTTCCTATAACTGTTGAAATATTACTAGAAATCGAATCAATTTTTTTAAAATATTCTCGCTTTTCATTTTCATCTAGGTATTCCTTACCGAGTCTGCACCATTTATTAATAAGTTGCGTACGTAAGCTTGGACTATACTCTTGAATTACATAGGTACTGAAGTTTTCAAAAAGCTCAATTGACAATCCTTCACTAGTAAAATACTTTTCAAATAACATAACTTCATTTCCAGTAATCAATATATGCTGAAACAAATTTTTTATTGACTCAATTAATCTAATTTTCCCTTTTGTATAATCCAGCTTATGAAAATCGTCGATCATTATCACTACTCGACTATAATCAACTTCGACGTATTTTTTGTCCAACTCGTCGTATTGTTCTGAAAATCGCTGCTCAACTAATTCTTTAACTTTTTCTATGCTATAACCATCAATATTTCTACTATCAATGTAGATAGGAACATAGTTTTTCTTAAAGAATTTCAAATAAAAATATTTCAGTAAGGATGTCTTGCCGCACCCTTCTGTACCGATAACCAAATTATAAAACGGCAACTCAGAATCAATAATATCCAACGCAGTATCTGCATGTACAAAATTCAAAAAAGATGTCTTCTTTACCTTTTCTAAAGACACGTTATTAAAAAATGGAGGAGTATAAATGTCACTTAGCTTAACTTCATCGACACCTGAATGAGTTAGTGTTGCCCCCGGATTTTCTAAAAGACACTCAAACTTATGTTTGATCTGATAATCCTTAGACTTGCGCTTTTTAAGTGAAACAATTTCCCTAGACGCTATTGGCGTTTCAAGTTTATATTCTGCGTTACTTGAATCATAACTAAATTTTTCTATTCTAATATTCTTCAAAACAGAATCAAAGGTGATCAAATTGAAACAACTAAAGTTCTCAGATGTTGAATCTTGAAGTGGATCGCTATAAATAAAAATAGATTGATAGTTTTCATCAATATCAGTAACAATTGCCGTCCTACCTACATGTTCATGACCGGAAATCACAATTTCGGAAGTGCTCGATATGGCATTACTCAATGCTTTTGAAACAGTAGGTTGTTGCCAATTGAAGGGGTGATGTATTACTGAAATACTCAAATCATTCTCG